>NZ_JAFIBW010000001.1:5270000-5870000 GCF_017833295.1 Methylobacterium sp. PvR107 | reverse complement strand
CCTCGAGGGCGAGGGCCGGGGTGGGGAGGGCACCACAATCGACCGCCGTGAAGCCGGCCGCCGCAGCAGCATGCGCCACTGTCGCGGCGAGGCCGGGGCTGCTTGCCCGAAGGTCCCGCCCGATCACGACCTCGCGCCTGCTGTTCCCGGCCGGAACCGATCGGAAGAAGGCGCCGGCATAGGCGTAGCACGGGCCGCCCACGAGGTCCGTCACGAGACCCCGCAGCCCGCTCGTCCCGAATTTCAGACTGCTCACGGCATTCCTACCGATGCTGACGCTGCGACATGCGCGTGACCCATGCCCAAAATCGCACGCCGCCACAACGCTCGGCGTGCGGACACGCCGCCGGACGCGAACGTCGTCAAGACGAGGCCCGCGTTCGCATGCCGATGTCAGTCGCGGCACCAGCCCGTGTGCGACGCGCGGGGATGGGTCGTTGCGGATCCTGAAGCGGCCGCGGCTGCCATCCAGCCGCGTCGCTCAGGCCGCGAGCGCCGCCTGACCGTCCCGGCCGTGCGCTTGGTCCATGATCTCGCCGATCCGCTCGCCGACCGCGACCGCGATCGCCACCGAGGCCGGCCCTTCCAAGCCCTGCCGGCAGATCCGGGCGAGGACGTCGGTCACGCGTTGCTCCATCACGCCGAGGATCGCCGCGGCCGCCTGCGGTTGCGCGCCGCGCAGCACCGCCGCGAGGTCGCAATAGGCGTCGTGAAGAAGCCGGAGCGTCAACCGCTCGACTGCCTGCTCGTCCTCCGCCGCCAGTGCCCGCATGTCACGCCTCTCAACCCAACTGCCGGCAGCGTCGCCCGGACCCGTTAACAAGAGGTGAAGACGGCCGGCGCAATGCAAGACTCGGCTAACCTATCGCACCGTCGGGGACGCGCAGAACTGGCGCGCGACGCGCGATGCCCGTGCGTCGGTCCCGCGCAGGAGCCGGGTTCGGCAACCGGGCAGGCGATCGCGGATGGAACTTGGTGGGCCCCGAAAGTGTCGGATCTGCGAGACCCTTCACCACGGGAGTTCCCTCATGCGCGCGCTTCTCCTGGCTGGCCTCTGCCTGTCGTCGGCCGTCACCACCCCCGTCCTCGCCCAGGTGCAGCAGAACAATCCCAACGCCGCCAACCAGTCGATGGGCCGGGACAGCCAAATGCGCACCCTGCAGCAGCAGCAGACGACCCAGAGCGACACGCTCCGGATGAACAGCCAGCGGAACGAGGCCGCGACGCCCGCCCCGAACACCGGCCCCAACGCAATCGGCCCTGTCGGCGGTCGGCCGGGCCTCGGGGGGCGCTAGAGCTGGTCCCGATCACGGTGTGCCGGCCGATGACGGGACGCGGGACGTGGTGTGGACTTGGATCATCCCCTCAACGACCTCATCCTGAGGTGCGGCCGCGCAGCGGCTGCCTCGAAGGAGGGCTCCAGCCAGCCGCGCGATCCCGGAGACCACCTTCGCGGCCCGCTCCCGCGGGCATCTCAGGATGAGGCCGCGGGAAACGGACCCGGCCTGGTCGTCGCCGCTCCAAGGCGGTTTCGGTCTGATCCGGATCTCACCCTGTGGAAGCGGAGGCGGTGGCCTCCGCGACCGGCCGAAGGCCGCATGTTCCGGCTGCCGCTTGCGCGGCTACCGGGTCGGGGACGGCTCTGGAAACGGGCCTATGGGTCGACCAGGACCGGCTACCGCCCCGAAAGGCTCGATCCGACGCTGCCCGAGAGCTGGCTCGGTGTTCCGAGCTGCGTCCCGTTCGGGTTGGTGTCCAGGCTCGTCTCCGGGGCGGCGAGGCCGCCAGGAGCCGGATTGAACTGACCTTGCCCCCTGTTTGCCCCCGTTCATAACCAGAGTCCGTTCTGGTTCTGGTCCTGTTTGGACCGGGTTGCAAACGCGTTCGGGGTGAGTCCGCCGAGGCTCGTGTGAGGGCGGCAGGTGTTGTAGTCCACCCGCCACGCCTCGATGATGGTCCGAGCCGCCGACAGGCTCCGGAAGAGATGCTCGTTCAAGCACTCGTCGCGCAAGCGCCCGTTCAAGCTTTCAACGAAGCCGTTCTGCTGCGGCTTGCCGGGAGCGATGTAGTGCCACGCGACCGCACGCTCCTCCTGCCAGCGAAGAATGGCGTGCGAGGTCAGCTCGGTGCCGTTGTCCGAGACGATCATAACCGGCTTGCCCCGATCCGCGATGATCCGGTCGAGTTCGCGCGCGACCCGCTGGCCGGACAGCGACGTGTCGACCACGAGCGCCAGGCACTCCCGCGTGCAGTCGTCGACCACGACGAGGATGCGGAAGCGCCGTCCGTCGTCGAGCGTGTCGGAGACGAAGTCGAGGCTCCAGCGCTGGTTCGGCTCCTGCGGCACGGCGGCCGGTGCCCGCGTCCCTAGGGCTCGTTTGCGCCCACCCCGCCTGCGCACCGACAGCCGCTCCTCCCGGTAGAGCCGGAACAGCTTCTTGTGATTCAGCTTAAGGCCCTCCCGCCGCAGCAGGATAAGCAGGCGCCGATAGCCAAAGCGACGACGCTCGCCGGCCAGGCTGCGCAGGCGTACCCGCACGGCCGCATCATCATCACGGGTCGGGGCGTAGCGGTATGTCTTCGGCTCCAGGCCGATCAGCCCACAGGCGCGACGCTGCGAATAGCCCTTCTCCTCGATGGCCCAGCTCACGGCTGTTCTCCGTGCTCCAGGCGTTAGAAGTTTTTTCCCAGTGCCTCGCGCAGCGTGGCCACGTCGAGCATCGCCTCGGCCAGGAGCTTCTTGAGCTTGCGGTTCTCCTCATCGAGCGCCTTCAGACGCCGCGCATCCGAGACCTCCATGCCACCGTAGCGCGAACGCCATGTGTAGAACGTCGCGTCGCTGATGCCGTGGCGGCGACAGATATCGGCGACCGGCAGGCCAGCCTGCTGCTCCTTCAGGATGCCGATAATCTGCTCTTCACTGAACCGGCTCTTCTTCATCGTCCGTCTCCTGATCGACGGACCCTAGCTTCAGATCGAGGGCAATCCAGGGGGCAAGGTCAGCTGCCCCTGGCTTTGCGGAGGATGTCTGCCTCGGAACAGGCTGATCGCAAAAGCGGACGGTCCCATTCCGACCCAACGCGGTCACGCCGCGATACGGATTGCTTTCCCGCTAGCAGACACTCCACTGGCCCTATGCGGATCAATCGAACCGATCTGGCCGACCTCGGGACCTTTCTCGCCATCGCGCGCCACCGCAGCTTCCGGCGGGCGGGTCTGGAGCTTGGCGTTAGCGCCTCCGCCTTAAGCCATGCGCTCAAGGCGATGGAGGCGCGCCACGGCGTCCGCTTTATCAACCGCACCAGCCGCAGCGTCACACTTACGGCGGCAGGGGAAGATCTGCTCGCTTCGCTGGAGGCTCCGTTCGCGGCGATCGGCTCCGCGCTCGACGTGCTCAACCAGCACCGGGAGCCAACCAAGGCCATAGGGCGGATCCGGCTCAACGTGCTGGAGCACGCGAGCACGCTGCTGCTCGCCCCCGTGCTCCCGCTCTTCCACGAGCGTCATCCAAAGATCGAGGTCGACGTCCGGGTGTCTAACGACCTGCTCGACGTCGTGGAGACCGGAGCCGATGCCGGCATCCGCTACGGGGGCTCGGTCCCTCAGGACATGGTCGCTCAACGTCTGTCGGCCGACCTGCGCTGGGTCGTGGTCGGCGCGCCGGCCTATTTCGATCGGCATGGGACGCCGGATCATCCGCGCGACCTCGCAGCCCACCGCTGCATGCGCATTCGGCTCGGCGACGAGAGCCTCTACCGCTGGGAATTCGAGAGGGCGGACGAGGCCATCGCGCTCGACGTCCCCGGGGCGGTAACGATCGACAACACGCAATTCGGCTTGGCGCTCGCGGTGGCCGGCGGCGGTCTGGCCTACCTGCCTGAGCCGTGCGTCGCGCCTTCGGTCGAGCGCGGCGAACTCCGCGTCGCGCTGGCGGACTGGGCTCCGATGGGGCCCGGCTTTCATGTCTATTTCCCCGGACGACGCCAACTGCCGACCGGATTGCGGTTCCTCATCGATCTGATCCGTGAGGTCAGGCCGCTCAACCTGTAGCGGTCGTACTCCGGCGTTGAGCGGGGCTCATCGTTCCGATGAGGATCAAGCGGCTGATCGTCAGCCCGCTCGATGTCTACGTCTGGCCCATCGAGGTCAGCTGAGAGATCGAGACATGCATCGCTTCACCGGAAAAGTCGCTTTCATCACGGGCGCGGCCAGCGGTATCGGCCGCGCCGCCGCGCTCGCCTTCGCGCGGGAAGGCGCGCAGGTCGCGATCACCGACCGGACAGAGGCAGCGCTCGATCAGCTTCGCGCCGAGATCGAAGCGGCGAGCGGCGAGGTGCTCGCGATCCGGTGCGACGTGTCGGTGCCGGAGGATGTCGAGGCGGCGGTTGCCAAAACCGCCGAGCGGTTCGGCCGCATCGACTGCGCCTTCAACAATGCCGGCGTTGAGAACAAGGCCGCTCCCGTCCACGAGATCACCCTCGACGAGTGGGACCGCATCCTCGACATCAACCTGCGCGGCACATTCGTGTGCATGAAGCACGAGATCGCGCAGATGCTGCGCCAGGGCGGCGGCGTGTTGGTTAACACTTCCTCCGGCGCTGGCATCAGGGGCGTAGCGGGCGGCGCGAGCTACGCCGCCTCCAAGCACGCCCTCATCGGCCTGACCAAGTCGGCCGCCCTCGATTATGCGAAGGCGAACATCCGGGTAAATGCCGTCCTGCCCGGAAACATCGAGACGCCGATGATGGACCGCTTTACCGGCGGCGACATCCAGAAGGCGATCGACCTTGAGCCCGTCGGGCGGCTCGGCAAGCCCGAGGAGATCGCCGAAGCCGTCCTGTGGATGTGTTCCGACCTCGGGGCGTTCGTCACGGGTGCGGCGATCTCGGTCGACGGCGGCTGGTCGCTCTGACGCGCGTTTCTGAACCGGACAGAGGATGGATCCCATGGACATCAAGCGCAGCGGTAGTCAGCCCTCGGGCGCAGGACCGTCCGATTGGTTCACCGGCACGGTGCGGATCGATCCACTTCACAGCGCTCCCGATCCAGCCCGCGTCGCGATGGCGAGCGTCACCTTCGAGCCCGGCGCACGCACGGCGTGGCATACGCACCCGCTCGGCCAGACGCTGATCGTCACGTTCGGGCGCGGCTGGGTCCAGCGTGAGGGCGGCCCGATCGAGGAAATTGCGCCGGGCGACGTGGTCTGGTTCGAGCCGAACGAGCGGCATTGGCACGGGGCCACCGCGTCGACAGCGATGACCCACATCGCGATCCAGGAGCGGCTCGACGGCAAGGCCGTGACGTGGATGGAGCAGGTCGCCGACGGGGAGTATTCCGGGTCCTGAACTTCGGCTGCGAGGTCCGCTTTGAGCGATACGAGGCGAAGAGCGGACCGGCGGCTTTCCACCCGACCCGGTCTTTGGTCGACGTCCATCAAACCGCCGCGAAGCGGACCTTCCGAGGGTCTGTTAAGGATCGCTGGCGGTCCCCACAGCTATGTCCGCTTCGTCAGTCGCTCCCCCCTCTACAGAAGCCCACTGGTATCGCCATTCCGCATGCCTGAACCGAAGAGCCCGCCCCCACGGTATCGCGAGCGTGCCCAAGCCCTCCGCTCATTCTCCGCCAGTGAAACCGGTTGCACCGGCCAAAACGCCGAGCGTGACCCCCTCTGGATCGACCGCGTCCGCTTCCACGTGCCCACCATCGGCATCCGCCGCACCGCGGGGGACCTCTACGCGTATCTGCAAGAGCGAAAGGGGGTAGGACCATTCCGGTATGGTCGGACGCCGGCTGGCCTGCACACCATCGAGTTCAGGCCGAGCCAATGGCTCTTCAGTGCGAAGCTGTCATTCTGGCCGGTTCGTGCAACGTCAGGCGGCACCCGGCGGCGCGCTCAGGCTAGTGTTCACCCGTATCGAGGGCACGCTGAAATCACGTTGAACCCGACGCGCCTGTTTGCTCACATGGCGCCCGAAGTCGTGGCTAAGGCCGTCCCTGCCCTGCACTCCTACGATCTGAGATCCTGGAGTGATCGTGCCGAGGTGCTGCGGGGCCGAACCCTTGACGGCTCGGACAACGTCATTCCCGACGACCTGATCCAGGCGGCGATCGCTCTAGATTGGCCGAGGTTCTGCCAGGACTACGCCCACCGGATCGCCGCGTGTATGTCCATAGCGATCGGCACCCCCTACGAAGTCGGGGCTGAGGGAGAGAGTGGCCTAGATAGGTTCGAGCCGTTGCTGGACCTCCCCTCACCCGAGGCCTGGAGCCTACAGCAGGTCGAGCACTACCACGAGTACACGACCGACAACGCTATCGAAGCTATCCGACGCGTCGAGCCCTACGCCTTGAGCCTCAGTCGCGAGGTTGGGGTCCGCACGTACGAGCGCCACGTGCGCACTGAGGCCGTCCGCCAGGACAACGCGCGATCCTTGTCCATGGGACTGGAACGAAAGGGAGCCTACCTGGTCCTGTACGCCAAGACCCTTGAGCGCGTACGGGTGGAGGTCCGGTTCCAGCAGGAGCCGGCTGCCATCGCCGGCCTGCGATCCACCGAGTACGCTGGCTCCCCAAACGGGATGGCCAATCTCCTCCGGGGGACCTCTGCGGATGCTGCGCGGCGCCTGGCGCAATGGGTGTCCGAGTTCCACGAGAGCATTCCGCGGGGACGGCCGACCCACAAGCTCGTGGTGCTCATCGCGAAGCTATCCACTGTGTGTGGGAACGGGCCCCTCCTGACTAAGGTGCTGGCTATCCTGCTGGCACACGGGGGGATTATCCGCACGGGGCACACCGACATCGATCCGCTGATCCCCCAGATGATCAAGCATCGCCTGATCGTTCGGGTCCGGTCAGGTCGAGCGCGGAACGTCGTCCACTACCGGCTATGGCGAGATTACGCGGCGATCGTGCGCTCAATCAGGGCGCTTGAGGAGGTAGATCCGGCGATGGGATCGCCGCGCTTCCCACCATGAGTTGCGGGAGGCGTGTCCGGGTCTGGCCGCACTGTGAGGAGGTGGACACCTCATTCAGCGCTTGGAACAACGACCTGGCGTGCAATCGATTGCACGAGGTTGGAACCCGCGCTGGAGCCTGTCCATCCCCGAAACTCTTTCCGGATCTTTCCGCATCTTTAGAGAGGGGAAAGGCTCATTCGGCACGCTAAGGCGGCTCAGCTCGTGCGTGTCTGGAGATGCCGGAGCCTCTGAAGGTGCCCCATCCGCCAATAATTGGGGTCCATCTCGCGATGGCCGTTCCGGTCTTTCTCCGACTTTGAGAGGCGGAAGCAGCCCGTTTTATACGCGAAGATTTTCGTCCGCTTTCGTCAACCTTAGAGGTGCGAAGCGCCCTGGGCCTCGATCGATTGACGTGAGCGAGGCTCCGCTTGTGACCATCTCCAGTAAAAATTCATCGGTTCCGCGCGGAAGGACCTAGTGCGATCGGAGCCGCCTTCGCGTGGTTGAGGGCGGCCAGTCCGCATAAGGTGCCGGGTAGAACTGCGATCCCCAGTGAAACCGGTTGCACTGCCCTCTCCGCTTCCAAAAGCAGCATCAATCCAGCTGCAGCCTATCCGGCCTGCTCTTTTGCTTTCACTTCCGCCATGAAGACGCTCCCCGATATCCAATTGGTCGAGATTTTGTTGCCAATCCCGGCTGCTGTGTCGTCCCATTTGAAGGCACGTTTTGCCTGGAGCTCCGCAAAACTCATCGCGCGCAGTTTTGACAAGCCGCCCAGGAAGCCAACAACGATGCCGTCGCCGCGCTCCGCGCAAAGCTTCATCATCTCGGCGAGCTTGAGCGTGCCAGCGAAGTTGAGGCCTGGCCCACCAGGGCCGCTGCCTGTGACTGATTTGACCGCCTCGGCGCGTGTGGTTGCACCAATGAGGCGAGGCACTAATGTTCGGGTGCCGTTCGGATTTGTGAAAAGTGAAAATTCAACCGCGAGCATCTCGGCTGAACGCATTTGCTCATTCAGGAATTCAACTATCCGCGCCAATTCTGCGCCAACCTTGTCCGCGACTATCACCATACGCAGACGGCCTGCACTTAGGTTCGCGTCTACCTGCTTCCAAAATTCTTCGGGATCGCGGTCGCCTAGAAATTCCAGCAGTCGTGAGTTTGGAGTGAGCTCGGCGTCCTCTGCAGCCACTCGAAAAGCCTCTGAGATGACGCTGGCCTTGAGAGTTTTGGGCGCGTGAGCGGCGTAGTCGAGCATCTGCGCCACGACCTCGCGGCGGGCGCGAGTGTCGCTCGCACGCTTGACCTCTACGAGGACCGGCACGCCATCCCGATTAAGAAACAGGTGATCGAGCCGCCAGCGGTTGGAGCCGCCCTCCTCATCAGCAATGCCGAACTCCTGCTCGACCAGGAGCAGGTCACCATCACTGCCCGCCGCCAAGCGCAGGAGCGCAGGGTAGTCGGCCAGAAGCTTCTGGAATTCCGCCTCAGCCACGAACGTGGAAGGGCTTACCTCACTCAGTTGGTTGTCCGCCCCGATCACGAAAATCGACTGGCTCACTCCGTCAGCTCCCTTGGTAATCCGGTGCCGGGTGGAGCCTTGTTTTGTGGCACAGGTCAACAACCTAAACGCGAAACGCGCAATGCGGTCGTAGGCCGTCGCGCAAAGGCAAGGGCACACCTTGTCGAAATCGGAGAGCTGCTTACGCTAGACAGCAAGGGCGCGGCCCGGCTGAACTGGGGGTGGGTCTGATGCAGCGATCTATCCCATCTTGCTCCGGCAGTGTCCTCTCCTCGTAAGAAGCCCCGTGATACCCCCGTTCTGTCGCCTCCGAGATGGAGCATTGGCTCACAGAGATGGCCAGGGGCTGACATCAGCCTCCAGGATGCGGTGCCATTCGGTCTTCCGGGACGCAGTGCAACCGGTTTCACTAGGATCAGCCGGCTTGATCGAATACGCGCAGATGCTCATCCGACTTGGCTTGGTGATGAATGATGCCCTGGGAACCCTTCCACCAACAGCAGATTTACAACCGCCGCCGCGACATTCACGCCGTCTACGGGGGGCAACAGCAAGGCGGTATCTGCACTCCCAGCCAACACCCGCTCATAGTGCTGTTCACCGGTTCAAGCGGTGAGCAACACGGTTACACCGATGGCTGGTCGCCAGAAGGCATATTTCGCTACTTCGGCGAGGGACAGTGACCTGACCGGCTGGCTTTGGACCGGGCTGATTGAGAGGATCAGCCAGGACCGAAGGAGTCGGACATGCGGCGAGGTCAGAAGACGAGCGCGGAGCAGATTGTGCTGAAGCTGCGCCAGATCGAGGTGCAGACGGCCCAGGGCAAGAGTTTAGCGCTGGCATGCAAGGAGGCGGAGATCTCCGAGCAGAGCTATTACCGCTGGCGCAGGGAGTACGGCGGCCTCCAGGTCGACCAGGCCAGGAAGATGAAGGACCTGGAGCGCGAGAACGCGCGGCTGCGGCGGCTGGTAGCCGATCTATCCTTGGAGAAGCAGGTGCTGGCGGACGTCGCCTCGGGAAACTTGTAGCCCCCGAGCGACGCCGGCAGACGGTTGCTGGCATCCGGGAGAAGTACGGCCTCTCGGAACGTCACGCCTGCCGGATCGTCGGCCAGCATCGGGGCACGCAGCGCTACGTGTCCACGCTGCCGGCCGACGAGGATGCGCTGACCCGCGCCATCGTCGCCCTGGCGTCCGAGTACGGACGCTACGGCTACCGCCGTGTCACCGCGCTGCTGCAGGCAGACGGCTGGCAGGTGGGCAAGGATCGGGTTCAACGCATCTGGCGTCGCGAGGGGCTCAAGGTCCCACAGAAGCACCGACCGCGCAGCCGCCTGTGGCTGAACGACGGATCCAGCGTGCGGCTGCGTCCGCTCCACCGCAATCACGTCTGGAGCTTCGACTTCGTCCAGGCGCGGACCCACGACGGACGCTCGCTTCGGGTCCTGACGCTGATCGACGAGCATAGCCGGGCTTGTCTGGCGCTGAAGGTGGCGCGGCGCATCAACAGCGTCGGCGTGATCGAAGCGCTGGCCGACGCCATGTGCCTGCACGGCATCCCGGAGCACATCCGCTGCGATAATGGTCCTGAGATGATCTCCAAGGCGTTGCGCAAATGGGTCGCCAAAGCCGGAACACAGATCCAGTACATCGCGCCGGGCTCGCCGTGGGAGAACGGGTACTGTGAGAGCTTCAATGGCAAGCTTCAGGATGAGTGCCTGAGACAAGAGATCTTCTACTCGCTGAAGGAGGCGCAGATCGTGATCGGTCTTTGGCAAACTACCTACAACCGCGTCCGGCCGCATTCGTCCCTGGGCTATCGGCCGCCCGCGCCCGTCAGCTACCCGGATCTGGCCTTCCGGCTACCCATGGCCGCTACCATGCAGTAGCCTCCCAATCGGCTCGGTCCAAAATATCGGTCAGGTCACTTCGCGGGCGCGCTGAATGAGCCGCGCCTCAAGATAGCGAACGTGGCCCTTGGTCAGGCTCTCATCGCTGGTGGTCACCACGGCCGCCAGCTCCCAGAACGCACGCTTACGAGCACTGTCAGGCAGGCGACTGGCGATTTCTTCAGCCTCGCCGACGTAGGCGCGAGGTAGAAGCTCATCGTTCGGGTCCGGTCCGTACAGGATGTATACTCCGGTCCGAGCGGCCTCGGGCCGCTGTAGAAGCCTGGACAACGTGCTGTTGCGAGCGAGTAGCACGCTGCCGGTCCAGCCTTTTAAGGTGGCCAGGATCAAGCCGTTGGGTGTGCCATCAACCAGGTAGAGCTGGATGGTGCGGCCTAGGCTGAGAGCAGGTTCAGGCGGGATCATCTGGGCCTTTGAGCAGGAGTATAGTCGTGGCCAGCACGGAGCAGCTTGCGGAGGCTTATGCCAAGCTTCTAGCCGACCTGAGGGCCGCATCCCTGACCCTCATGAACCATGATGCGGACGGCGCTGCCTTGGTCATCGCCGCCATCGTGGATCGTTGCGCTTCCGAAGGCTTAGGCTTGATGCAGGTGTCCATCGGGGCCGAGTTGTCCGACCAGCTCGGGCTGCGTGAAGGTAGCCGCCTCAAACACGGTGAGCGACCTCTCATTCGGGTCGAGGCTGATCTGGGGCGACAGGTAAGGTTCGAGCTGGCGTGATGAATGTAGGCGCATGACTAACATGCGAAGGGGCCTCCGGAGGCTCTGGGTCGGGAGCTCTGGGCTTTGGGTCGTGATTGTTCTGCTGCTGGCCGCCTTCGTCCTCGCCGGGCCGATGGCGCACAGGGATTTCCTCGACAACTGCCCGGACCTCAAGATCCCGGCGGCCAGCACCCGTCCGGTTGAAGGTGGAGTGACGAGGACCTGATCACCTTCGTGGATGCTGCAAATGCCGCTGAGCGAAGGTGCATCGTTCGCTACATCGGCATGGGGACGACCCTCGCCGTCACACCTCCCACGGTCTTCCTCCTGCTGGGTCTCCTGGTTGCCTGGATCGTCCGAGGCTTCAGTACCTCATAGCGGAGTAGGGCGGCCTTTGGAGCAAATGCACCAAGGGGACTGTTAGCTGGGCGAGACGGGACTGTCAGGAATTTCGTGTGCGGGCGGCCATAGTGGATCCGATGGAGGTTCCCGATGGCACGACGCAAAGCTCCCCGTATCCCTGACGCGATCCTGGATCAGCTCCTGGCCGGGGCCGATCCGAAGACGGCGTTCGAGGCCGATGGCCTGCTGGACGAGTTGAAGAAGGCCCTGGCCGAGCGGGCGCTCAACGCCGAGATGGACCACCATCTGGCGGGCGAGGACGCCGGCAACACGCGCAACGGCTATGGCCGCAAGACGGTCACGACCGAGACAGGCCGGATTGAGCTGGCGATCCCGCGCGACCGGCAGGCGACGTTCGATCCGCAGCTGATCGCTCGCTATCAGCGCCGCTTTCCCGGCTTCGACGACAAGATCGTGTCGATGTACGCCCGCGGCATGAGCACCCGGGAGATCGTCGCGCACCTGCGCGAGCTTTACGGCATCGAGGTCTCACCCGACCTGATCAGCGCTGTGACCGACGCGGTCCTGGAGGAGGTCGCCGCCTGGCAGGCCCGGCCGCTGGAGCCGGTCTACCCGATCGTGTTCTTCGATGCCCTGCGGATCAAGGTGCGCGACGAGGGTGTGGTCCGCAACAAGGCCGTCCACATCGCGCTCGGCGTGCGCGCCGACTGCTCCAAGGAGATCCTCGGCCTGTGGCTGGAGCAGAACGAGGGCGCCAAGTTCTGGCTGCGGGTCATGAACGAGCTCAGGAACCGCGGCGTCGAGGACGTGCTGCTTGCCGTGGTCGATGGCTTGAAGGGCTTCCCCGATGCGATCCGAGCGGTGTTCCCCGAGGCGCTGGTCCAGACCTGCATCGTGCACCTGCTGCGCCACAGCCTCGACTTCGTCTCCTACAAGGACCGCAAGGCCGTGGCGGCGGCGCTGAAGGACATCTACCGCGCGCTCGATGCCGCCGCTGGCGAGGCGGCGCTGGCGGTCTTCGAGGCGAGTGAGTGGGGCCGGCGCTACCCGGCCATCGCCCAGAGCTGGCGGCGGGCCTGGGGCGAGGTGATCCCGTTCTACGGCTTCCCCGGCGAGGTTCGCCGGATCCTGTACACCACGAACGCCATCGAGGCCCTGAACGCCACGCTGCGCCGGGCCGTGCGGGACTGTCAGGAATTTCGTGTTCGGGCGGCCATAGTGGATCCGATGGAGGTTCCCGATGGCACGACGCAAAGCACCCCGTATCCCTGACGCGATCCTGGACCAGCTCCTGGCTGGGGCCGATCCCAAGACGGCCTTCGAGGCCGATGGCCTGCTGGACGAGCTGAAGAAGGCCCTGGCCGAGCGGGCGCTCAACGCCGAGATGGACCACCATCTGGCGGGCGAGGACGCCGGCAACACGCGCAACGGCTATGGCCGCAAGACGGTCACGACCGAGACAGGCCGGATTGAGCTGGCGATCCCGCGCGACCGGCAGTGTAAAGGGCGGACCAATTCCAGGCCGCCGTGTCGGAGCAAAATCAGGCCACTGGCAACGTGCAGCTCGAACGAAGAAGGGGCCCGATCGGGCCCCTTCTTCGTTCGTCGCCGATCGTAAGGGTCAGGCCGGCGGGATCTCGCCCGTCTCGGGGTCGTGAGGATCGGCGGTGGCCTGGTTTTGCTCCGCCCCTTCGGCCCGGCCGCGCCGGCTGCGGGAAGTTTTGAGGCGGTAGCTGTTGCCGTTCAGGCTCAGGATGCTGACGTGGTGGGTCAGCCGGTCGAGCAGCGCGCCCGTGAGCCGTTCCGAGCCCAGAACTGACGTCCAGTCCTCAAACGGGAGGTTCGAGGTCACCACGGTCGAGCCACGCTCGTAGCGCTGCGAGAAGACCTCAAACAGCAACTCCGCCCCCGTCGACGACAGCGGCACGTAGCCGAGTTCGTCGACGATCAGGAGCTTGACCGCGGCTAGTTCGCGCTGAAGCCGGAGCAGACGACGCTCGTCGCGCGCCTCCAGGAGTTGGTTGACCAGCGAGGCCGCGGTGGTGAACGTGACCGAGAAGCCCTTCTGGCAAGCCGCCAAGCCGAGAGCCAAGGCGATGTGGGTCTTGCCAGTGCCCGAGTTGCCAAGTGCGATGACGTTCTCCCGGCCGAGGATGTAGCCACAGCGGGCCAGTTCCAGCACGAGCATCTTGTTCAGGCTCGGGATCGCGGCAAAGTCGAACGTGTCGAGGCTCTTCACCGCCGGGAAGCGCGCCGCCCGGATGCGGCGCTCGACCATGCGCCGCTCACGGTCGATCAGCTCCAGTTCAACCAGCCGCAACAGGTAGCGCGAGTGGTCCAGGCCGCTCTGAGCGCACTCGCGGGCAACCTTGTCGTACTCGCGCAGCACCGTGGGCAGCTTGAGCTGCTTGAGGTGGTGAGCCAGCAGGACGCCCGGCGTGGTCTCGTCGCGCGCCAGGCTCATGCGGCCACCTCCGGCACCAGCACGGCATAGTCGGCAGCCACGGTGGTCCGCACCGTGGTTCTGGGCAGGTGCGGATAGGCTGCCAGGTCGAGCCGGGGCGGTCGGTGCTCGAGTCGGGCCAGCGCAATCAGCTTGACCGCATCGAAGCCGATCGCCCCGAGCCGGATCGCCTCCGCGACGGCTGCGGCCACCACGTCCTTGGGCATCGCCTCCATCAGGCGCAGCACCTGGATGAACTCGCGCTTGCCCCGGTTGCCCATGCGCGCCTCCAGGAGATGGCGCAGGTGCTGGAACGCCTCGGGCAGATCCCAGTCCTGGAGGGCCGCCGCTTGGTCGAGGGCGTTCGGCTTGGTCTCGATCAGCGCGAGGTAGTGCAGCGGCTCGGAGACGAACACGCCGGTGCCGTAGCTGCGTTCGTGCCGGGCGATCTCGATCCCGCCGCACAGGATCACGACCTCGTCGACGAAGCCCTTCACCAGCACGTCCCGGAAGCCGTAGGCGGTGGGCACCGAGTAGTCGTTGCCGTGATAGCGCACCAGCGCGGTCGAGGAGACACGACCAGCCCGCTTCTCGCACGGCTCCAGCGGGACCGCCGGCAGGGCGCGCAGGACCGCACGGTCGGCCACGAGCCGCGTACCGATGAGCTCGGCAGACCGACCGGCACACTCATCCTGCCGGACTCGGCAGCGTCGCTCCAGATCAGCGTTCAGCGCCTCGAACGAAGCTGCCTCCGGAGCCGGGGTCATGAAGTTGGACCGGGCGAACTTGACCAGCCCTTCGACTTTGCCCTTGTCGTTGCCCCTGCCCGGACGGCCGAAGCGGTCGCGGAACAGGTAGTGGCTCACCAACTCGGTGAAGGCGCGCGTGCGCTCGCGCTGCCCGTCACCGCAGATCTTGGCGACCGCGATCTTCGTGTTGTCGTACAGGATCGACAGCGGCACGCCCGTGAAGAAGGCGAAGGCGGCGACGTGCCCGTCGAGGAACGCCTCGGTGGTCTCCCGCGGATATGCCTTCACGAAGCAGGCGTCGGAGTGCGGCAGGTCCATGCAGAAGAAATGGATCTTGCGACGCACGCCGCCGATCGTGGCCACCGCCTCGCCGAAGTCAACCTGGGCATGGCCAGGCGGGTGGGCCAGCGGCACGAAGGTCTCCCGCCCCTGCGATCGGCAGATCCGCACGTGGTCCTTCACCACCGTGTAGCCGCCGGCATAGCCGTGCTCGTCGCGTAAACGCTCGAAGATCCGCTTGGCCGTGTGCCGCTGCTTGATCGGCGCGCTTCGGTCCGTTTCCAGGATGGCCGTGATCACCGGCAGAAGAGGCCCAAGCTTCGGCTTCTCGACCGGCTTCGAGCGCGTATAGCCCGGCGGCAGGGAGAACCGGCACATCTTGGCGATCGTCTCTCGGCTCAGCCCGAACACTCGAGCCGCCTCACGCCGAGAGTTGCCCTCGATAAACACGAACTGCCGAACGGCCGCGTAGACTTCCACGGCAAACATCCCCAGCTCCTCTCGAAAGAGAAGCTTCTCCACTGGCCGGCTTTTACGCCGCCCGCATCAGCACGACGCCGACGCTCCAGTGGATGGTTTTGTCACCGCCCTACACACGAGGAGGGCATCGATGTCGCGATCCGGGTAGGCGAGCTAGCGGACACGCGCCTGATCTCCCGGCGCCTTGCGCCGCACCGGCTCGGCGCCTTCGCCTCCCCGGGCTACCTGCAGCGGCGCGGCACTCCGGTGCATCCGGATGAGCTGGTCGGCCACGACTGCGTGAACTTTCGCTTCCAGAGCACGGGCCAGGCTCTGCGCTGGCCGTTCCGGATCGGCGGCCGCACGGTCGAGATCACGCCGAACGCCAGCATTGTCACGGACTTCAGCGACGCCGTGGCGGCCGTCCTAGTGGCCGGCGGCGGCATCGGCATCTCGCCAACCTACATCGCAGCCCCGTACGTCGAGCGGGGCGTGCTGGTGCCCGTCCTGCAGGAATTCGCTGTCGAGCGTTCCGTCATCACGGCGCTATGGCCGGAGAGCCGGCGCAGCAACCCGAACGTGAAAGCCTTCCTGGCTTTCCTTGAGGAGGTGTTTCCGTCCCCAACACCTTGGGACAGGCTGCTCTCTGCAGGTATTGGAGACAAGTAGGATGCCAGCCCGATGGGCGCGAGGCCCGCTTGTTGGGTCACGACGTGCTCGCGTGATGGCCGCCTGAACGGCGTCTACATCTGTTTCGAACCGGACCTTCAAAAAGTCTGGGCTCAAGGTCCGAAAGGGGTCGGAAGCAGACGCTCGCAAAGCATCAACTCGTGACCTTGCACCGGGTGCATGAGAGCAGCTGTCCGTTGAGGCATGCCCATACAGACATTGGGGAAGATGGTCGAAATTGCGTCCGATAGGGTTACTTCCGTGTTTCGGACACGCGACTATACGGATGCCAACTCAACGGACGAAAGACCTCCGTGCAAACCATCCTCTATGCCCGCGTGTCCACCACGGATCAGACCATCGCCCATCAACAGAAGCAGGCGGAGGCGGCAGGGTTCAAGATCGATGCGGTTGTGGCGGATGAGGGGGTATCGTGGGTGTCCACCATCCTGGCGAAGCGTCCACAGGGCCGGCGCCTATTCGATATGTTGCGGGCCGGCGACGTGCTTGTGGTGAGGTGGGTGGACCGCCTGGGCCGCAACTATGCCGACGTGACAGAGACCATCCGCGAGCTGATGCGCCGCGGCGTGATCGTCTGGACCGTGATCAATGGCATGACCTTCGACGGTGCGACCATCGACCCGATACAGATAGCGGTGCGGGACGCGCTGATCGGGTTCATGGCGGCGACTGCCCAGGCTCAGGCCGAGGCGACAAAGGAGGTGCAGCGGGCTGGGATCGATCACGCGAAGGAGCGGTATGATGCCTATCTCGGTCGGAAACCGTCATATAGCGCAGCGCAGCTTGCCGACGTGGTCGCCGGCTTTCAAGCGACATCCGGAACTGACCCCTTCGCGTCATGAGGATCTGACCCCCACGCCGATTTCCCCTCGCCTAGACGGGTGTGGGTTGGGGGACCGCAGCCGCCTTTTGCAGAAGGCCGCTGCGACGCTTCTCACGAAGCCGGTAGCTGTCGCCGCGGATGGTGACGACGTGGCTGTGGTGCAGCAGCCGATCGAGGATCGCGGTAGCCACCACCGCGTCGCCGAACACGCTACCCCACTCGCCCACCGCCCGGTTCGAGGTCACCAGCATCGCGCCCCGCTCGTAGCGGCGGCTGACGAGCTGGAAGAACAGATGCGCGGCATCCGGCTCGAACGGCAGATAGCCGAGCTCGTCGATAATCAGCAGCTTCGGCTTGGCGTAGTGCGTCAGTCGCTCCTCCAACCGGCCTTCAGCATGCGCCTTGGCCAACTGCGCCACGAGCGTCGTGGCCGGGGTGAACAGCACGCCATAGCCGGCCACGATCGCCGCGCGCCCGATCGCCACCGCTAAGTGCGTCTTGCCCACACCCGGTGGGCCGAGGAGCAGCACCGCCTCGCCATTGGCGATGAAGCGGCCGGTGGCGAGTTCACGGATCTGTGCCTTGTCCAGCGAGGGCTGGGCGCCGAAGTCGAAGCCGGTCAGATCCCGCACGAAGGGGAAGCGAGCCAGACCGAAGGCCATGTCAATGCGGCGCTGGTCACGCCGAGCAATCTCGCGCTCGCAGAACAGGGTCAGCGCCTCGCGGATCGTCAGCTCGCCCCGGCCGGCCTCGTCGATCAAGCTATCGAGCTGATCGCGCATAGCCGTCAGCTTCAGGCGATCGAGCAGTATGGTGAGGTGATCTTCGCCCATCAGAAGCCTCCCCCGGCGACTGCCTCGTACTCGGCGAGCGGCCGCAACAGCGCCGGTGGCATGGCAGAAGACGGGTCGAGCCGGTGAGCCGGTCGCTCTCGGCTGCCGACAAGCCCGGCCAGATGGGCATCGTCGACGACACGGCCGTGGCGTCCCTTCAACGCGGCGTGCACGGCGACCTCCCGTCCGCCGTGGTGGACGCGCACCACCGCTCCGCTCACGGTGACGCGAACCCGCTCGCCGATCAGCCGCCAAGGCACCGAGTAAGCGTTGCCGTCGACGCTGACCGCGCAGTCTGCCCCGACCCGGCGCACGAGGTCGCGCGCGGCGGAGAATGGCGGCACGCCCGCCAGCGGCCGCAGCGCCCGGGCCTCGTCCCGGGCGAACCGCGCGTGCGGCGCCTCACCGGTCGTGCCGTGCGCGCGCCGGTCGGCCACGTCCCGTGTCCAGGCGTCGAGATGCGCCTCCAGGGCGGCAAAGCTCGCAAAGCGGCGACCGGCCACTGCGTTCTTCTTGACGTAGCCAACGCCGCGCTCGTCCTTGCCCTTCGTGCGCGCCCGGTACGGGGCGCAGGCTCGCACCCGGAAGCCCCAATGCCGGGAGAAGGCGTGCAAGCGCGGATGCAGGATGACCTCGCGGCTGACCGGGTCATGGTGCAGGACCAGGGCGCGGGCATTGTCGAGCAGCACCTCGCGCGGCACGCCGCCGAACGCCTGGAAGGCGCTCTCCAATCCGGCGAACCAGTCCTCCTGCCGCTCGTGGCCGAAGGCGCGCACGTGCAGGCGGCGCGAGTAGCCGAGCGTCGCCACGAACAGCGAAACCCGGGTCGGCACGCCGCCGATCTCGATCCGCCGCTCGCCGAAGTCGATCTGCATCTGCTCACCTGGCCGCGTCTCGAACCGCACGCTCGCCCGCGCGGCGATCACCAAGTCCCGCCGCAACGGCGCCACGGCCCGTTCCACGGTGCGCAGGCTGACGTGGATGTTCTTCTCGTTGGCGAGGTCCTGGCGCACGACGTCGGCGTTGCCCGCATGCTGCCGGAACCGTTCGGCCAACCAGTCCGTCAAGCCGTCGAGCCGCTTCGACCGTGAGGGCGTTTTAGAGGGGCGCCAATCGCCCTGACGGAGCCAGTGCTTGACCGTATTCTTCGAACAGCCGAGCTCGGTCGCGATCCGCTTGGCGCCCCAGCCCAGCGCCTTCAGCCGCACCATCGCCGACACGTCGTCCGGCGTCTTCATCTCGGTCCTCCGCGGATCGTCCGTCCGCTGAAGAGCCTGATCCTCGTTCCTGATCATCTCGACCTCCTCGCTCATCGAGGGGGTCAGGTCCTCATGGCGTCAGGGGGGCAGTTTGCCCTGTCGCCTGACACCGGCCTCGATCGTGGCGACGCAGTAGGGGCCGTCGCCAAGGCCACCGGGCTCTCGCGGCAGACGGTCTATCGCATCCGGGACAACCGGGTCGAGGCGGAGGCTGCGGTTGCGCGATGGGCTGCCTGAGTGAAACCGGTTGCACTGGTCCGGTTCGGCAAGCGACGAACAGACGCTTAGGGTGGCGAACGGAAGTTGGATCAGCGCCTGGAAGCAGACCTTCGGCTTAGCGCCCAACTTGGTCATTCGGTAGATCTGTCGACCTGCCCCGAAACGGACACCCCCGTGTGGCCCGAAAGAAACTTAAGAAGTGCGCTCGTATTGCAGTGCAATCGGTTCCTACGGGAAATGGGGAGGCGGACCGGCCAAGCCACTCAGGGTTTCATGAACCGGTAGGCGAAACGATCCGTCCGACCCTTGATCGACGGATCGAACACCTTGATCGAGTGCGGATCTTCCTCGTTCGCAAGCAAGGTGCTCACGGCATCCAGCACGAAGCCGGCCGCCTTGACCTCCTCGCGGACCAACGCTGGATCGATCCGATGGAGGGATTGGGTGTCGCTCGTGCCCGACCCGGCGGCGGCGGCGTGGTCGACGACGACGTAGCGCCCGCCGGGCCTCAGCCGGTCATGGACGGCCCGATTGAAGGCGTCCGCCGTCGCGCCCTTGCCCTGGATCAGCGCGGTGTGGAGATCGTGGTAGAACAGGTGGAGCCACAGGACGTCCGCGGGCTGCGTGACCTCCGCCAACGCGACGAGGTCCGCGGAGACGGCGTCGACGTTTTCCCGGCCCGGCTCCTTCGCCAGCGTCCGCATGAGGCCGACAGGATCGTTCTTGAAGTGCGCGACCTCGGCCGGCACGAAGCTGTAGACCCGACCTTCGGGTCCGACGACGTCCGAGAGGACACGGGTCCAGTCACCGCCTCCCGGGTAGACGTCGATGACCGTGGCGCCCGCGTCGACGCGTGCGAACCGGACCAATTCGGATTGCGTGGCTTGGTCGTACATCGGGATCTCCTTCAGGGTCGGACATGCGGCAAGCGCGCGGCGTCGGGACGTCGCTCCGCGGCTCGCGCGGTGTTGGAGCAAGCCTCGTGAGGCTTGCCCTACGGCTCAGGACCCAGTGGACGAGGGCACCAAGGCCGTCTCCGTCTCGGCGGCCCGCGCCAAGGCCTGGGTGTCGACATACTCCCGGATGCTGGTCAGCTTGCCGTCCCGGACCGTGATGGCGAAGACCCAGTCATCCTCGAACGGGTTGTTCGTGGCCTTGACCTTCCCTCTGGCGAAGCCGACCACCAGCACCCGGTCGCCCTGGGCGACGAACTCTCGGGGCTCCGTCGACGTCTCTATCGACCCGGACGCTGTCTTGAGCAGCCTCGCCAAGCCCGCGTGCCCGCGGTGCGTTCCCGCCAGCGGCCAGTCCTTGCCCGGGATGATCCACTCGATGTCCTCGGCGACCAGCGCCCGCAGAGCCTCCCCGTCGCCCTTGCCCATCGCGGCGAAGAAGTTCTTCACGGTCCGGACGTTCCGCTCGATGCTCATGGTGGCTTGCCCCGATCCAGTACGGCGTCAGTTCAGACCTGGGCCATGCCGCCGTCGACGGCGAGATCCACGCCGGTGACGAAGGAGCTTTCGTCCGAGGCGAGGAACAGGACGGCGGCCGCGATCTCCTCAGGCTTGCCCCTGCGGCCGAGCGGAACCTGCGAGGCGAAATGGGCGACCGCCTGCTCCACCTGCTCGGCGGTGAGGCCCACCTTTTCCAGGGCCGGAGTTTCGATGGGGCCGGGGCTCATGGAATTCACGCGGATCCTTTGATCCTTCAGCTCCATCGTCCAGCCGCGGGCGAAGCAGCGCACGGCTGCCTTGGCGGCGGCGTAGGCCGTGAAGGCCGCGTCTCCTCTGACGTTCGCGACCGAGGAGGTCAGGATGATCGAGCCCCCGTCCCTGAACAGGGGAAGGGCCTTCTGCACGGTGAAGAACGTCCCCTTCGCGTTCAGGTCGAAGGTTTTGTCGAAGTGAGCTTCGGTGGCCGCTGCGAGCGGTGCGATCTCACCCCAGCCGGCGTTCGCGAAGAGCACGTCGATGTGACCGTGCTTCTCCTTCACGACCGCATAGAGCCGGTCCAGGTCCTCTAGCCGGGTGACGTCGCCCGCGACCGTCGTGACGTTGTTCCGGATCGAGGCCGCCGCCTCCTGTAACTCCTTCTCTCGCCGCCCGGTGATCACGACGTGGGCGCCTTCGTCGACGAAGCGCTTGGCCGTGGCCAATCCGATCCCGCTGTTTCCGCCGGTGATGACCGCGACCTTGCCTTCGAGCCTCTTCATGACTGCCACTTCGGTGCTCCGTGCCTGACGTCCGGGGATGTCCCCGAGAGCCTCGAAATGCATCCGTCGCTTCCGGATGTTGAGTGCGAAGGCGCGCACATCGGTGGTGCGAAATCGATCCACCCGGCGCGTAAGCCGGGTAGCGGAGACGGGTGACGCCCGCTAGAACCGGCAGGTCTATGCTCCCCTCAACGCTACCATCCAGATGACGCAGATGCGTTGCCGTCCGGGACCTCGGCATACGAGCCTTGAACGGGGTGCCCCCTGGTGCCAGGACGCACCATGATCGACTGGGACGACGTCCGCTATTTTCTGGCCGTGGCGCGCGCCGGCTCGGTGCGGGCGGCCGCCCATCGCCTCGGCGTGAACCACGCGACCGTGCTCCGGCGTGTCGGCCAGCTTGAGGACCGCCTCGGCGTGCAGATGTTCGAGAAGCTGCCGTCAGGCTACCGCATCACGAGCGCGGGCGAGGAGGTCCTCGAACTCGCGGACCGGATGGAGGCGACCTCGAACTTGCTGGAGGGCCGTGTCTTCGGTCGGGACCAGAGCGTGCGCGGGCTCCTGCGGGTGACACTCGCGCCGCCCCTCTCGACCCACCTCCTAATGCCTGACCTCGCCGAATTCGCGCGCCTGCATCCGGACATCGAGATGGACATCTCGTCATCCGGCGAGCTGGCGAACCTGACGAACCGGGAAGCCGACGTCGCGATCCGGGTCGTCTACGACCGCAAGAGCCTGCCGCTCAATCTCCACGGCCTGAAGGGGCCCGGCCTGTTCGGGGGCGTTTACGTCTCCCGCGACTGCATCGCCGCGCAGCGTGCAGGCGCGCCCGATCCCATCCGCTGGATCGTCATCAGCGCCCATGGGGTCCCGCACTGGGCCAACGAGGGAGAGGTTCGCGCCGCCGAGGTCCCGTTCAGGGTCACGGATGGCGGATCTCAGGTCGCGGCGGTCCGGCAAGGGCTCGGGATCACGACGCTGCCGTGTTTCGTTGGGGATGCCGACCCCCTCCTGGTCAGGGTGCCGGGGACCGACCTGCACATGTACGGGACGCTCTGGCTCCTCACTCAGGGAGAAGCGCGGAAGACGAAGCGCGTGCGGCTGTTCACCGATTTCCTGTTCCGCAGGCTTGTGACCCACGCTCCCCTGCTCGCCGGGTTAAGTCCAGCTCGCGATTGACGCGCGGCAGACTTCTGGAAGTGGCTATGCACCTGGAAGCGGACATTCTGAGCGTCCGAGATCGGTCGGAAGCAGCCGCCGAAGGGGCATGCGTTTACGCTGCCTGCGGCGAGGCGTGGTTGGCTGTTCAGGTACAGCAAGTAACCGCGTGCCTACCGGATCAAGTAGTCCGATTTCAGTGAAACCGGTTGCACTGGATCGGGCAGTACGGTGCCTCCGCTCCTTGTGCGCGGCACCGCGCATCAGCGATAGGTGAGGTGAGAAAGGTCGAGCCCGTCATACCGGATGCGTTGCATGTGTTCTTGTAGGACGGATGCGGTGATCCGCCCGCTCCCGTAATGCTCCTCCATCCCACCGCGGACCCATCCGCCCAAGGCAGTCACCACGTCGGGCGGCACGCTGGCCTCGCGCATCGCATCCCTGAAGGTATGCCGAAACGAGTGGAAGGCGTTGCGATCGCGCTTCACCCCGGCATCCGCGAGGAAGCGCGAGAACCACTTCGAGAACGGGCTGAAGTAGCCATCAGCACCGCGTACGATGTCCGGAAAAAGCCGCTCGGAGCCCGCCTTACGCATCTGCTCCACGTGCTGGGCGAAGCCGATCTGCGCCAGCATCGGGTGAACGGGCACATAGCGTTCGCCAGCTTCCGTCTTCACTCTCTTGCGATCGGCTTCGTCAACATCTTCACTGTCCGCCGCGATGAAGATGCAAAGGACGCCCTGAAACAGACGCACGTCCTCCGTGCGGAGCTGCGCGATCTCGCCCTGTCGCATGCCGGTGTAGAGCCCTACCAGCGGGATCCAGAACCGCCCCCGCCGCGGCCGGTTTAGTCCCAGCTTCGCATACCCGTTCTCGTCATCCTGGCAGCCCGTGTAGAGCGGCGTCTGGAAGATGGCGGTGAGTTCCGCGGCGTTGAACGGGTCGCGGCGATGGCGCTTTTTTACGCCCTTGATCGCGAGGCCCTTGCCAGGGTTCTGAACGATCCAGCCCTCGTTGTGCGCGTAGTTCATCAGCGCCGACAGGCCGTGGACGTAGTGGTTGACGGTGGTGGCGTGCAGCCGATCTGTGGCTGGCAGGTTCAACCCCGCGACCTCCACAAGTGCCCGCCCCGGGAAACGCTTGGCTGCGTTCGGCGGCAGCGCCTGCACGGTCGCGCGGAACGCCTTGCAGTCCTCACGGCCGATTTCGCGGATGGGCCGCTCGGTGCCAAACAGCTCACCCGCGAGGCGGAAGACTACGTCGTATGTCTGTTGGGACTTGGCGATGAGGGTGGCCCGCTGTGGCTCGGCGCGGAAGGCGGCGATAGCCTGTGCGAGGGTCTTGCCGTTCGGCTCCACCTTGGCCTTGAACACCGGATCGAACGACCGATCCTGGTAGTCGCCCGTCAGGCGTGCCCGGCTGCGGTGGATGTCTTCCAACTGGCCCCGACGTAGCAGCGCCAGCAACTGGCGGAACTGGACCGACGCTGCATCATCGCGAGCCACCACGAACGGCATCCGCGATCCGGCAGCGCGGATTGGATCGAGCTGGCGCCGCACGAGGCGTACATCGTTTGCCCGAAGCAGGCGGACCGCGGTTTGGTATGCTGCGTCGAGACCGAGATCCCCGGGGTCGGTTAGAGCGCTCTCGTCCTGGTCCAAGATTATGAGAGCTTCGTCCCGGTCGTGTGGCAGCGTACTCGCGTGCCGGTGCTCGCGCTCCACGTTCAGGGTGTCGAACCACGCGAGTACCATCTCCTGGATGGCCGCCTTGCTCAGCGACGTGAGGGCCACGGTGCCGATGGTGTCCAGGCCATGTGTTGCCGCTCGGTCACGCAACGCCCTGCACTGCTTATCGAAGGCATCCGCCTCGTCGCGTACTCGTCTCTTGGCCTCCGCGAGGTCGGAGGTTCCGAGCGTCTTCCAGACCTGCTCTCGCCCGAAAGCGACAACGAGATCGCGGGGAACCTTGGCCTTAAAGTACCAATTCGCGCTGCCCTTGCGCTGCGCGAGGTAGGTGTGGCGGCTCACGTCGCTCATGCTCCCGGATAGCACCGCGGGGTAGCAGTCGCCTAGCCGTAAGCCATTGATCTTGGTGAGCTTCGTAGTGGATCAGCCACTTAGCGAAGCGCTGGCGGAGGGAGCGGGATTCGAACCCGCGATACCGTTTCCGGTATACACACTTTCCAGGCGTGCGCCTTCAACCACTCGGCCACCCCTCCGTCCGCGGACCGGGCACCCGGGCGCACAAGCGGGGCGCCGGGCGCAGCCAGGGCTGCGCGGTGCCGTGCTGTTAGCCGGGTGCGCCGCCGCGCGCAAGGCGAAGACGGCCGGGCGATGCGAAAACCGCCCGGCCGCCGGTTTCAGCCCTTCGCGTCGAGGTGGAACCGGACATGCTCCACGTTCGCCCGCTCGAAGGCCTGCATCACGTGCTGGTACGAGCGCTCCATGGCGTTGTCGTCGTCGCCCGGGCTGTCCTCGGGCTTCAGCACGAACATCAGCAACGAGCGCCCGGTCACGTCGTAGCCGGTCCCGAACTTGAAGCTCTCCACATCCTGGCTGTCGGGCAGGTTGGTGTCGAGGAGCCGCGTCCAGGCTACGCCGCCCACGGATTCGGGCAGACTGAACGTCACGAGGTCGTGGTAGGCGTTGAACATGATCAGCAGGGTCGCGTCGCCGCCGCGCCGGTGCAGGCCGGTGGCCTGGGCGCGGCCGTCGAGCTGAACCGCGAAGGCGCGCGCGCCGCCATCGGTCCAGCTCTCGGCCGTCATCTCGCTCCCGTCCGGGCGCAGCCACGCCACGTCCTTGACGCCGAACTCCTCGTCGTACTGCCCGGTGAGGAACCGTCCGCGGCTCAGGATCGGCAGGGCGTTGCGCAGGATGATGAGGCGCTGGGTGAACTCGGCGAGGTCCCGTTCCTGCTCCCCGATCGCCCCCCAATCCAGCCAGGAGACCTCGTTGTCCTGGCAATAGGCGTTGTTGTTGCCCTGCTGGGTCCGGGCG
Source organism: Methylobacterium sp. PvR107 (assembly GCF_017833295.1). Lineage (NCBI taxonomy): Bacteria > Pseudomonadati > Pseudomonadota > Alphaproteobacteria > Hyphomicrobiales > Methylobacteriaceae > Methylobacterium > Methylobacterium sp. PvR107. Next base: position 5,844,423 of record NZ_JAFIBW010000001.1, on the reverse strand, counting down.
AACTCGTCGCCGGCGAGCAGCATCGGCGTGCCGCGGGACAGGAACAGGGTCGCCAGCATGTTGCGCATCTGGCGCAGCCGCACCGCCCGGATCTCGGGATCGTCGGTCGGGCCTTCGACCCCGTAATTGTACGAGAGGTTGTGCGAGTGGCCGTCGCGGTTGCCCTCGCCGTTCGCCTCGTTGTGCTTGTCGTTGTACGAGACCGTGTCGTGCAGGGTGAAGCCGTCATGGGCGGTGAGGAAGTTCACCGAGGCCCAGGGCTTGCGCCCGCGCTTGTTGAACTTGTCGGCCGAGCCCGCGATGCGCGCGGCGAGGTCCGGCAGCAGGCCGCCATCGCCCTTCCAGTAGGCGCGGACGTCGTCGCGGAACCGGTCGTTCCACTCGGCCCAGCCCGGCGGGAAGCCGCCGACCTGGTAGCCGCCCGGGCCGCAATCCCACGGCTCGGCGATCAGCTTCACCGAATTCAGGACCGGGTCCTGCCGGCAGGTGTCGAGGAAGCCGCCGCCCTCATCGAACCCGTAGGGCTCGCGGCCCAGGATCGTGGCGAGGTCGAAGCGGAACCCGTCGACCTGCATCTCCTGCGCCCAGTAGCGCAGCGAATCGGTCACGAGCTGCAGCACCCGCGGATGCGACAGGTTGAAGGTGTTCCCGGTGCCGGTGTCGTTGATGTAGTAGCGCGGGTCGTTGGGGAGCAGCCGGTAATAGGAGGCGTTGTCGATCCCCTTGAACGAGAGAGTCGGGCCCTTCTCGTTGCCCTCGGCGGTGTGGTTGTAGACCACGTCGAGGATCACCTCGAGGCCGGCGCCGTGGAAGCGCGAGACCATCTCCTTGAACTCGGAGAAGGCAAAGTCCGGCACCGCCGCGTAGCGCCGGGCGGGGGTGAAGAACGAGATCGTGTTGTAGCCCCAGTAATTCACCAGCCCCTTCTGCTCGAGGTAGTCGTCCTGCACGAAGGCGTGGACCGGTAGCAGCTCCACCGAGGTGACGCCGAGGCTCTTGATGTAGTCGAGGACGTCCCGGGTCCCGAGGCCGGCATAGGTGCCGCGCAGCTTCTCGGGCACCCGCGGATCGAGCTTGGTCATGCCCTTGACGTGGGTCTCGTAGACGATGGTCTTCTCCCACGGGACCAGCGGCTTCTGGTGCCGCCCCCAGGTGAAGGCCGGGTCGATGACGCGGGAGCGGCGCGTGTAGGGGGCGCTGTCGCGCTCGTCGAAGGTCAGGTCGTCGCCCGTCTCCATCTGGTAGCCGAACAGGGCCGGGTTCCAGGTGATCGAGCCGACGAGACCCTTCGCGTAGGGGTCGATCAGCAGCTTGTTGGGGTTGAACCGGTGGCCGGCCTTCGGCTCGTAGGGGCCGTGGACGCGGTAGCCGTAGATCGTGCCGGGGCGGGCGTCGGGCAGGTAGCCGTGCCAGATCTCGTCCGTGTACTCGGGCAGCTCGATCCGCTCGATCTCCTGCTCGCCCTGGTCGTCGAACAGGCAGAGTTCGACCTTGGTGGCGTGGGCCGAGAACAGCGCGAAGTTGACGCCCAGCCCGTCCCAGTTGGCGCCGAGGGGATAGGGGCGGCCTTCCTGGATGCGCGAGCGGGTCGCGCGGGCCTGAGAAGCGGGACGACGGGAATCGGGCATGGACACTCCGGAACGCGACCCGCAGGGCCACGTGCCGCTGCGGGGAGCCCCTGGTGAACGTGCCGGAAACAGCGAAGCTCCCGCAGCGCCGCAAAAATCGCGGGTGCGTGACGACCGCGCCGCGCTCAGTTCGAGGCCGCGGCCGTGAAGCTCCGGTCGACGGCCCGGCCGACGTCGAGGGGCCTCGACAGGATGCCGTAGCGCGTCGCCCGGTCCGAAGCCTCCTGGACCTCCTTCACGACGGCGTCGTCGATCGCGATCGGGCGCGTCCGCTGCGCCGTGTAGGCCGCGTGCAGGACGTCCTCGGGCAGCTTGGTCATGTCGGCCGTGGTCCGGGCATACGCATCGAGGTGGTCCAGCGACCAGAGCCGCGCCTTGCTCAGGCGGGTCAGGAAGTCCTGCAGGGCGGCCCGCTTGGTGGCGATGGCGTCGTCCGACGCGACGATGAACGTGATGGCCGGCGTCAGGCCCGCGCCGTCGGCGACCGGGCGGGCCCTGTCCTTGAGCGTCGCGAACGAGACGTAGGGGTCCCAGACCGCCCAGGCATCCACCGAGCCGGCCATCAGCGCGACCTTGGCGTCGACCGGGTTGAGCGGCGCGAAGGTGGCCTCGGACGGCGCGATCCCGGCCTTCTCGAGGGTCGCGCTGATCAGGAACTGGCCCCAGCCGCCGCGGGTGCCGGCGAGCCGCTTGCCCTTGAGATCCGCGGCCGAGCGGATCGGCGAGTCCGCGCGGACCAGGATCGCCTGCGTCCGTGGATCCGATTTCGTGCCGCCGATCGCCTTGATCGGCGCCCCGGCCGCGTAAACTGTGAGGAAGGAGAGGTCGCCGGTATAGCCGACATCGAGGGCGCCGGCATTAAGCGCCTCGAGGATCGGTGCCGCGGCCGGAAATTCCGACCACGCGATCCGATACGGCAGGTCCTTCCCATACCCGGCGATCTCGAGGAGCGACCGGTTCCCGCCCTTCTGATCGCCGACGCGCAGGACGACCGTGTCGGCCGCGCGCGATGCGGCCGCCGAGGCCCCGGTGACGGCGGCGGCCAGAAGGACGGCCGCGAGCCGGCGGCCGGCGGGACGAGCGTGAGATCCGGTGCGCATGAAGCCTGTCGCCGTGTGCGGCCCGCGACGCGCGAGCCCTTCGGGACGGCCGAGTTTATGGTTGCGCCAGCGGCGATCAATGAAATGGGATTCTGTATTGCACGCGCATCGTACAACAACATCGCGTCGAGCTGACGCGCGCAAGACGATCTCAGTCTTTCCCCCGCAGGAGCCTGCGGACGATGTCGGCGCAACCGCGCCGGGCCCGACGCGGTTGCGCCTCAGGATCGGGACGCGAACGCGTCCGCGAGATAGGCGCGCACGAAGCCCGGCATCCGCGCGGCGTCGATATCCGCGGTGCTCCGCACGCTGTGCAGGCCGGCGAGTTCCGGCTCGGTCTCGCCGCGGAGATGGGCCCCGATGCGCGCGTCGAGCGCCTCGGCCGAATCCGGGAAGCGCACCGGGCGCAGGAAGGCAAGCTGGCCCTCCCCGTCCAGCAGCACCCACGCGGTGGCGGCGCCCTCGGGCAGCGCGAGGCCGGTCTCCTCGGCGAGTTCCCGGGCGGCACTGCCGGCGAGGTCGACGCGGTCGCCCCGCACGTCGTCCGGGTCCGGCGTGCCGCACGGGAAATAGAGCTGGCCGGCATTGGCCGTGTGGGCACCCATCTCGCCGAGCAGGACGGCGCCGTCCGCCGTCCAGGGCACGATCGCCGCGAAGGCGTTGGCGACCTGCGGGTCCGCGACCCTGAAGTTCCGGTACGCCGTGAAGGTGGAATAACGGACGGCGAACAGGTCGACCCGGGCGGACCCGTCCGCGACGCTGTGGGCGCAGCTCAGGAGGACGGTGCCGTCGAACAATCCGGGGCTCCGCCGGATCCGGTCCTGCCAATGCGCCGCGATGGCGGCGGCGTTCTCGCGGGGGAAGGCCCAATCGTAGGCTACGATCCGCGCCGTGACACCGGTCAGGCGCGTGATCCGGAAGCCCTCAGACATGCAGGGTGCCGTCCGAGACGATCACGGCCGCGCCGCCGATCTCGACGCCCCGCAGAGCACCCGCCGCGATGGTGAGCTGGAGCGCGATCGTGCTCGGCCGGCCCATCGCCTGTCCCTGGCGGATCGCCACGTCGTGGGTGCCCTCCCCCAGGGTCTCGAACTGCATCAGGACTCCCGCGAAGGCGGAGGCCGCCGAACCGGTGGCGGGGTCCTCCGGCACTCCGAAATTCGGCGCGAACATCCGCACCCGCCAGCTCTGGCCGGCCCCCTCGGGATCGGGCGTGTAGAGGTAGAGCCCGTCCGTGGGGTCCGGCGCCTGGGCCGGCCGGGCGGCGTCGAGGGCCGCCACCGAGGCGACCGGCACGCAGGTGAAGCTTGGGCCGACCCCGTGGCGGCTCGGCACGTGCCGGCCGGTGCCGATGTCGCCGGGCGTCAGGCCGAGGAGCGGCGCCAGGGTCTCGGGCTCGGGGCCGGGGCCGAGGAACTCCGGCAGGATCGGAAGACGGAACCGCGCCCGGCCGCCGGTGCCGTCGACCAGAGTCTCGACCACGCAGGGGACGATCCCGATGCCCTCCTCCAGGCCGAAGGCGCGGGCATCGCCCCGGGCCGGATCCTGCAGCGCCAGCAGCACCGCGGCGCCGACCGTAGGGTGGCCGGCAAACGGCAATTCCCGACCCGGGGTGAAGATGCGCAGACGCGCCCGGTGCCGGGCCTCCGTCGGCGGCAACACGAACACCGTCTCGGACAGGTTGAACTCCCGCGCGATGGCCTGCATGGCCGCGTCGTCGAGCCCCTCGGACTCGAGCACCACCGCGAGCGGGTTGCCCGCGAGCCGCTGCTCGGTGAACACGTCGAGGGTGAGGAAGCGGCGCGCCATGGTGTCGGACTTTCCTGCTCTGGCTGTGCCGTTCCGGCTGCGCCCGGCGCGGCCGTGTCTCAGACCGCCTCGACCGTGAAGGTCTCGCTCGGATTCACGTACTCGTCCTGCGCGGCCACCGTCAGGATCTCCCGGGACCCCGCCTCGGCGGTCCGCTTGAGCAGCCCGTAGACCGAGGCCGCCGCTGCGCCGAGCGCCGCGGCGGCCGAACCGGTGCGGGCGTAATGGACCAGGAACAGGGCCGCGATGCAGTCGCCCGCGCCGTTGACCGCGATCGCGAGCCGCGGGGTGCGCACCCGGTACAACTGCCCCTCCGCGCCGGCGAGCAGGTCGATCCGGTCCGGCGGCGTGTCGGCGCAGAGCGCCGAGGTGACCAGCACCACGCGGGGCCCGGAAGCCTGGAGCGCCGCGATCCCGGCTCCGGCCTCGGCGAGCGTCCGGCTCGGCAGGCCGGTGAGAAGGCCCAGCTCGAACTGGTTGGGGGTGAGGATGTCGGCCTGCGGCACCGCGCGCTCGCGCAGGAACGCCTCGATGCCGGGCCGCACGTAGACGCCTTCCTCCACGTCGCCGATCACCGGGTCGCAGCAATAGAGCGCCGCGGGGTTGGCCGCCCGCACGGCGGCCGCCGCCTCCAGGATCGCGGCCCCGATCTCGGGCGAGCCCATGTAGCCCGACAGCACCGCGTCGCAGGCGCCGAGCACGCCGCGCTCGCCGATGCCCTGCACCACCGCGCGGATCATCGCCGCGTCGAAGACCGGGCCGCGCCACGCGCCGTAGCCGGTGTGGTTGGAGAACTGCACCGTGTGCACCGGCCAGACCTCGACCCCGAGCCGCTGCATGGGGAACACCGCCGAGGCATTGCCGACATGGCCGTAGGCGACGTGGGACTGGATCGACAGGACGTTCAACGCGCGACTCGCTCGTGGTCACGCTACGGTTAGCCGGTTCCCGCCCCGCCCGCACCCCCATCCCTTGCCGGCCTCCCCCGCGCACCTCAGATGGGACCGATCTCCGGTCAGACGCTGAGCCCCATGGACATCGAAGCCCTGCGCACCTCGACTCTCGCCTTCGTCGAGGCGCACAAGGTCTGGACGCCGCTGATCGCGGGCGGCCTCGCCTTCTGCGAATCGATCGCGGTCCTGTCGCTGTTCGTGCCGGCGACCGTGATCCTGATCGGCATCGGTGCGCTGGTGGGCGGCGCCGACATCTCATTCTGGCCGGTGGTGATCGCCGCCGCGCTGGGTGCCGCGCTCGGGGACTGGATCTCCTACGAGGCCGGGCGCTGGCTCGGCCCCGGCGCCAAGACCAAGTGGCCGCTGCGGCGCTATCCCGAGCTCATGGCGAAGGCCGAGGCCTTCATCGGCCGCTGGGGGATCGCCGCGGTGGCCCTCGGACGGTTCTTCGGGCCGGCCCGGGCTCTGGTCCCGCTCTTCGCCGGCATCCTCGGCCTGGCGCGGTTGCCGTTCCAGCTGGCCAACCTCGCCTCCGCGCTGGTCTGGGCCTTCGTGCTCCTCGCGCCAGGGGCCGGTCTGCTGACCTGGCTCGACCGATGATCGGGATCGACCGCTGATGCGCCGCTTTCCCCCGGAGCGCATCGTCTGCCTCACCGAGGAGACGGTCGAGACCCTGTACCTGCTTGGCGAGGAGGACAGGATCGTCGGCGTCTCCGGCTACGCGGTCCGGCCGCCCCGGGTCCGGCGGGAGAAGCCGCGCGTCTCGGCCTTCACCAGCGCCGACCTCCCGAAGATTCTGGCGCTGGCGCCGGATCTCGTCCTGGCTTTCTCGGACCTCCAGGCCGACATCGTCGCCGACCTCGCCCGGGCGGGCGTGGCGGTCCACCTGTTCAACCAGCGCGACGTGGCGGGCTGCCTCGCGATGATCCGCACCCTCGGCGCGCTCGTCGGCGTGCCCGAGCGGGCCGACATCCTGGCGGCCGAATTGGAAGCCCGCCTCACGGAGGCCGCCGATGCGGCGCGGGATCGCCTACCGGTGCGCGTTTACTTCGAGGAATGGGACACGCCGATGATCTCCGGCATCGGCTGGGTCTCGGACCTGATCGGCCTCGCGGGGGGCCGGGACGTCTTCCCGGACCTGAGCCGGCAGGCGGCCGCCAGGGACCGGATCGTCACGTCCGAGCAGGTGATCGCGGCGGCGCCCGAGGTGATCCTCGCCTCGTGGTGCGGGAAGCGGGTCAACATCGCGCGCATCCGGTCCCGCCCCGGCTGGGCGGCGATCCCGGCGGTGCGCGACGGGCGCATCCACGAGATCAAGGCGCCGCTGATCCTGCAGCCGGGCCCGGCCGCGCTCACCGACGGGTTCGACGCGATCCGGGCCTGCCTCGGATGAGCGTTTCGCGGTCGCGATCGTCGGGGTGATCCCGCGCCGCAGGTGACGGACCGGGCGCGACTTGGCAGGATGTCCCGATTCGGCACAGACGCATCCCCCTTGATTGATGTCCGCTTCCCTCAGCCTGCCTGATTCCGCGCCCCCGGTCGCCGAGGCGCTCCTGCCGGTCGACCGGCGGCAATCGCCCACGGCCCTGCGCATCCAGCGCGGCGTGCGCCGGCTGTTCTCCGAGATGGGCTGCGTCACCCTGCCGGAATTCTCCCTGGCGAACGGGCGCCGGGCCGACGTGATCGCGCTGTGCGGGGCGGGCAAGCTCACCATCGTGGAGATCAAGTCGAGCGTGGCGGATTTCCGCGCCGACCGGAAATGGCCGGATTACCGCGACTTCTGCGACCGGTTCTTCTTCGCGATCCCCGAGGAAGTCCCGGAATCGCTGATCCCGGGGGAATGCGGCCTGATCGTCGCCGACGCCTATGGTGCGGGGATCCTGCGGGAGCCGCCCGACCACCCGCTGAGCGGTGCCCGCCGCAAGGCCGTGACGCTGCGCTTCGCCCACAGCGCCGCCCGCATCCTCCACGCGCTGGCGGATCCGGGGGCCGTGCGCGAGGGCGCGCTGTAGGCTTGGGGGGCCGTGCGCCCCTTTTTATGGGCGTCCGCGCCTCACCCGTGATCGTGCCCGGCATGGTCGTCCGGCTCCGGCAGGGTCAGGCCGAAATGGCGCACCAGATCGGCCACCTGCCCGGGACTTAGCTGCCGCGGGTTGAGGTTGCGCAGGAGCAGGTACAGCTTGGCGGTCTCCTCCAGCTCCTCGGTGGCGAAGACCGCACCCTCCAGGCTGTCGCCGGCCACCACAGGGCCGTGATTGGCGAGCAGCACCGCGCTGTACTTGCCCGCCAAGCCCCGGATCGCGTCCGCCACGGCCGGATCGCCCGGGCGGTAATAGGGCACCAGCGCCGTCCCGCCGGTGCGCATCAGGTAATAGGGCGTCAGCGGCGGCAGCACCTGCCGCGGATCGATCTCCGGCAGCATCGACACCGCCACCGCGTGGGTCGAGTGCAGATGGACGATGGCCTTCGCCTCGCTCCGGCTCTCGTAGAGCGCGCTGTGCAGCGGAATCTCCTTGGTGGGCTTGTCGCCCGAGACGAGCCGGCCGGCCCCGTCGAGCCGCGAGATCCGCGCCGGGTCGAGGAAGCCGAGCGAGGCATTGGTCGGCGTGACCAGCCAGCCGCCGTCGGGCAGGCGCAGCGAGATGTTGCCGGACGAGCCCGGGGTCAGGCCGCGCTCGAACAGCGAGCGGCCGTAGCGGCAGATCTCCTCGCGCAGCCGGCTCTCGTCGCTCATGCGGTCGCTCCCTCGATCAGCTCGAATCCAAGATCGATTTTTTTCGGGCCGTCACCGGTCAGGCAGGCGGCGGCCTGCCGGCCGATCTCCAGGCGCGGCGTGCGCACCGTCGACAGGGGCTGGGGCATCGCGGCCGCGAAGTCGAGCCCGTTGAAGCCGAACAGGGCGATCCGCCCCGGGACCGCCAGCCCCGCCGACAGGCAGGCGAAGTAGCCGCCGAGCGCCATGTCGTCGTTGGAGAAGTAGACCGCGTCGAGGTCGGGAACGCGCGCCAGCAGCGCTTCCAGCCCCGCCCGGCCCGAGGCCGGCGAGGACGGCCCGGGCCGGACTTCCTTGGCGCGCAGCGACAAACCGGCCTCCGTCAGGGCGTCCTCGAACCCCGAGAGCCGCTTGCCCGCCCGCAGGTCGACGCGCAAATCGTGGCCGAGATAGGCGATCCGGCGGTAGCCCCGCGCGACGAGGTGCCGGGCGCTCGCCGCGCCCACGGCCCGGTTGGAGAAGCCGACCACGGTGTCGATTCCATCGCCATCCGTATCGATCATCTCGATCACGCGCACGCCCCCGGCCTTCGCGAGGACCACCGTCCCCGGATTGTGCTCCAGCCCGGTGAGCAGCAGCGCGGCCGGGCGCCAGGACAGGAGCGCGGCGGCCAGCGCCTCCTCCCGGTCCGGATCGTAGTCGCTGACGCCGATCACGCAGGGGATGCCCTCGGCGTCGAGGGCGGCGGTCAGGCCGCGCAGCAGGTCGGGGAAGACCACGTTGGCGAGCGACGGGATGACGACGCCGACGAGCCGCGCACTTGCCCCCTGCCCGGCGAGGCTGCCGGCGAGGCGATTCGGCACGTAGCCGAGACGGGCCACGGCTTCCGCCACCCGCTCGCCGGCGCGCTTAGAATATGAGCCGTGGTTGCGCAGGACCCGCGAGACCGTGCTTTCGCCGACCCCGGCCTCGCGGGCGACGTCGGTAAGCGTGACGAGCCGCCCCGGCGGCTGGATGTCGTCCATGGCCCCGCTTCTCCCGACGCGGCTTCTTCTGGCGATGACAGCGCGACTAAGCCGGACGGATCCGGTTGTGCGCGGGTCCCCTCTCCCGTGCGGGAGAGGGGCGGGAACTCTCCGGAAAGGGCCGCCCCTCGCCCCCACCCTCTTCCGCACGGGAGCGGGCGCGCGTCGCAGCATCTGCCATAGCCGCGTGCATTATGTTGCACAACCGAATTGGCAGCGCTGCCAAATTGCGATATCGGTCCGCGTAATGCCGCCGTCGAGCGGCGGCGACCACTATTCGTCCGGGCGCGGAATCGTGCGGACAGGGAGAACGCCCATGCCGGTCCAAGCCGCTCCGCTGGGGGGCGCCACCGCGCCCGCGGACGAGAAATCCTTCGCCGACCGCACCTACGCGAAGGTGTTCTGGCGCCTCGTGCCGTTCCTGATGCTCTGCTACGTGGTGGCGTATCTCGACCGGGTGAATGTCGGCTTCGCCAAGCTCCAGATGTCCCAGGAGCTGAAGTTCTCCGAGACGGTCTACGGCCTCGGCGCCGGCATCTTCTTCCTCGGCTACTTCCTGTTCGAGGTGCCCTCGAACGTGATCCTGCACCGGGTCGGCGCCCGGGTCTGGATCGCCCGGATCATGATCACCTGGGGGATGATCTCCGGCGCGTTCCTGTTCGTTAACTCCGAGTGGAGCTTCTACGGGATGCGCTTCCTGCTGGGGCTGGCCGAGGCCGGCTTCTACCCGGGCGTGATCCTCTACACGACGTCGTGGTTCCCGGCCCATCGCCGCGCCAAGGTGATCGCGGTGTTCATGGCGGCGATCCCGATCTCCGGCATCTTCGGCAATCCCCTGTCGGGCTGGATCATGGATGCGCTTAACGGCGCGCACGGCCTGTCCGGCTGGCAGTGGATGTTTCTGATCGAAGCGGTGCCGGCGGTGTTGATCGGCGTCGCGGTGTTCCTCTACCTCGACAATCGCCCGTCCGAGGCGAAGTGGCTGACCGATTCCGAGAAGCAGCTCCTCGAGCGCGACATCGCCGCCGACAATCAGGGTAAGGAATCGAGCCCGCACTCGATCGCAACCGTGTTCCGCAACGGCCGCGTGTGGTTCATGAGCCTGATCTACTTCGCCTTCGTCACCGGCCAGTACGGCCTGACCTTCTGGATGCCGACGATCGTCAAGGCGTCGGGCGTGCAGGGCAATCTCAACATCGGGCTGATCAGCGCGATCCCGTTCCTGTGCGCGGCGATCGTGATGGTCCTGCTCGGCCTCTCCGCCGATCGGATGCGCGAGCGCCGCTGGCACCTGATCGTGCCCGCCCTGCTCGGCGCCGTCGGTTTTGTGGTCTCGGCCACTGCGGGCTCGACCACGATCGCGGTGGCGGCGCTGTCGGTGGCGGCGGCCGGCGTGCTGACCTGCTCGCCGCTGTTCTGGTCGCTGCCGACCGCCTTCCTGAGCGGCGCTGGCGCGGCGGCCGGCATCGCGCTGATCAACTCCGTGGGGAACCTCGCCGGCTTCGTCAGCCCCTACGTGATCGGGGCGCTGCGCGACGCCACCGGCAGCACCGCTGCCGGCATGTACGCGCTCGCCGTGATGCTGGTGGTCGGCTCCGTATGCGTGTTCGTCACGCCGGCGCGGATGGTCAATCGCTGAGGCTTTTCTCCTCCCCGCAAGGGGGGAGAGCGCGTCGAGATTGATGACGGGGCGCCAAAGATACCGCCTGTGGAATTCAAGAGGCCTCCCATGACCACCGCCACCCCCACACACCGCGCTGCGGTGATCGGCCTGGGCTCCATGGGCTCCGGCATGGCCGGCTCGCTGCTGCGGGCGGGTTTTTCCGTCGCCGCCAGCGACGTGAACCCGGAGGCCGTGGCGCGTTTCGCGGCCGCCGGCGGGCGCGCCGCTGCCAGTCCGGCCGAGGCGGCGCGGGACGCCGATGTGGTGGTGAGCGTGGTGGTCAACGCTGCCCAGACCGAGGCGGTGCTGTTCGGTGAGAAGGGCGCCGCCGCTGCGATGCCCGAGGGCGCGGTGTTCGTCTCCTCCGCCACCATGGACCCGGCCATCGCCCGGGCCCTGGCGACGCGGCTGGAGGCGACCGGCCGCCACTATCTCGACGCCCCGATGAGCGGCGGTGCCGCTCGCGCGGCGGATGGCGGCCTGACCTTCCTGGCCTCGGGCTCGGCCGCGGCCTTCGCAAAGGCGCGCCCTGCCCTCGATGCCATGGCGGGCACGCTCTACGAACTCGGCGACGCGGCCGGCCAGGGCGCGGCCTTCAAGATGATCAACCAGCTGCTCGCGGGCGTGCACATCGCCGCCGCTTGCGAGGCGATGGCCTTCGCGGCCAAGCAGGGGCTCGACCTCCGGCGCGTCTACGAGGTGATCACCAAGTCGGCCGGCAATTCCTGGATGTTCGAGAACCGGGTGCCGCACATCCTCGAGGCCGATTACAGCCCGAAGAGCGCGGTCGACATCTTCGTCAAGGATCTCGGCATCGTGCAGGACATGGCCCGGGCCGATAAGTATCCGGTCCCGGTGGCGGCGGCGGCGCTGCAAATGTTCCTGATGGCGTCCGGCGCCGGCATGGGCCGGGACGACGATGCGTCCGTGGCGCGGCTCTACGCGCAGGTCTCGGGGGCGAAGCTGCCGGGGAAAGCCTGACGACCGGCGATCCCACCCACTCCCTCATCCTGAGATGCGGCGAAGCCGCCTCGAAGGAGGGCTTCAGGGATCACGGTGCAGGCTGGAGGGCTCCTTCGAGGCCTCCGCTGCGCTCCGGCACCTCGGGATGAGGGGATCGGGTTGGATGACGGTCCGCTGAGCGGATCGAACAGGTGTCGAGAACCGGGCAAGGAGTCCCAAAAGAATGCCGCGCTTCGCCGCCAACCTGAGCCTCATGTTCAACGAGGTGCCGTTCCTCGACCGGTTCGAGGCCGCCGCCAAGGCCGGGTTCGACGCCGTCGAGTTCCTGTTCCCCTACGAGCACCCCCCCGAAGCCATCGGCGAGCGACTCCGGGCGAACGGCTTGACCCAGGCCCTCTTCAACCTGCCGCCGGGCGATTTCACCAAGGGCGAGCGCGGCTTGGCGGCGTTTCCTGAACGCTTCGACGAGCTGAAGGCCGGGGTCGACACCGCGCTCCGCTACGCCGAGGCGACCGGCGTCGGCCGGCTCCACCTGATGGCGGGCCTCGCTTCGCACGATGACCCCCGCGCCGCCGAGTCGTACCGCAGGGCCGTGACCTGGACGGCTCAGCGGCTGGCGCCGGCCGGCCTCGACCTCGTCTTGGAGCCGATCAACGGCCGGAACATGCCGGGCTACTTCCTCAACGATTTCGGCCGCGCCGCGGACCTGATCCGCGACCTCGCTTTGCCGAACCTGAAGCTCCAGTTCGACCTCTACCATTGCCAGATCCTGCACGGCGACGTGACCATGCGGCTGCGCGCCCTGATGCCGATCGTCGGCCATGTCCAGACCGCGAGCGTGCCCGAGCGGCACGAGCCCGGAACCGGCGAGATGAACGACGCCTTCCTGTTCGACGAGCTGGACCGGCTCGGCTACGCCGGCTTCGTCGGCTGCGAGTACATCCCGGCCGCCGAGACCGTCGCGGGACTCGGCTGGCTCGCCGCCTATAAGGAGAGCACCCGATGAGCCTCGCACTGGGCTGCGTCGCCGACGATTACACGGGTGCCTCGGACCTCGCCAACACGCTGACCAAGGCGGGCCTGCGCACGATCCAGACCATCGGCGTGCCTGAGGAGGGCGGCGCCCTGCCGGAAGCGGACGCGGTGGTGGTGGCGCTGAAAAGCCGCTCGATTCCGGCCGATCAGGCGGTGGCGCGCTCCCGCGAGGCGGAAGCCTGGCTGCGGGCCCGGGGCGCGGCCCACGTGATGTTCAAGGTCTGCTCGACCTTCGACTCGACCGATGCGGGCAATATCGGCCCGGTCATGGACGCCCTGCGGGCGGAGGCCGGCGAGGCCATCGCGCTGGTCACCCCCGCCTTCCCCGAGACCGGGCGGAGCGTCTACCAGGGCAACCTGTTCGTGGGCGCGGTGCCGCTGAACGAGAGCCCGCTCAAGGACCACCCGCTCAACCCGATGCGCGACGCCAACCTCGTGCGCGTGCTCGGGCGCCAGAGCGGCAGTCCCGTCGGCCTGATCGACACCGCCACGGTCGCGAAGGGACCGGAGGCCGTGGCCGCCCGCCTCGATGCATTGGCCGCCGAGGGCAAGGGCGCCGCCATCGCGGACGCGATCTTCGACAGCGATCTCGTAGTGCTCGGCCGGGCGATCGTCACCCAAAAGTTCTCGGTCGGGGCGTCCGGCCTCGGCCTCGGCCTCGCGCGGGCCCTGGTCGCCGACGGGTGCGGCACGACGGATGCCGCCGGCGCCGCTCTGGGCGAGCCGGTGGGCGGTGCCGCCGCCTGCCTCGCCGGCAGCTGCTCGCAGGCGACGCTCCAGCAGGTCGCCGCCGCCGAGGCGATCATGCCGGTGCTGCGCCTCGATCCGGCGCGGCTGCTTGCTGGCGCCGACGTGGTGGAAGAGGCCCTGGCCTTCGCGGAGGAGCGCCTTCCCTCCGGCCCGGTGCTGATCGCCACCTCGGCGCCGCCCGAGTCGGTGCGCGCGCTCCAGGCCGCGCATGGGGTCGACGCCGCCGGCCACGCCATCGAGGCGGCGCTGGCGGCCATCGCCGAGGGCCTCGTCGCCCGCGGCGTGCGAAGGCTTGTGGTCGCCGGCGGCGAGACCTCGGGTGCGGTGGTCGACCGGCTGGGCCTCACCGCCTTCCTGCTCGGGCCGGAGATCGCCGCCGGCGTTCCGGTCCTGCGCACCGCTGGCCGGCCCGAGCCGATGCTGCTCGCCCTCAAATCCGGCAATTTCGGCGGCGCCGACTTCTTCGGCCGCGCCCTCGACATGATGGCCTGACGCCACAACCCGACGGGAGGTACTCCATGCACGCCCTGATTCTCGGCGCCGCCGGCATGATCGGCCGCCGCCTCGTGGACGCCCTGGTGAAGGACGGCCGGGTCGGCGGGCAGACGCTGAGCACCCTCACCCTGCTCGACGTCGTGGCGCCCGCGGCGCCGGAGGGCTTCTCCGGCACGGTGCGGGCCGAGGCTGCCGACCTGACGGCGCCCGGCGCCGCCGAGGCCGCCATCGCCGAGCGGCCGGGGGTGATCTTCCACCTCGCCGCGGTGGTCTCCGGCGAGGCCGAGGCGAACCTCGAACTCGGCTACCGGGTCAACCTCGACGGCACCCGCTTGCTCCTCGACGCGATCCGGGCGGCCAACGCGGCGGACGGCTACCGGCCGAAGCTGGTCTTCACCTCCTCGCTGGCCGTGTTCGGGCCGCCCTTCCCCAAGGTCATTCCGGACGACCACATCCTGCGCCCTGCCTCCTCGTACGGGGTTCAGAAGGCCATGGGCGAGCTGATGCTCGCCGACTATGCGCGGCGCGGCTTCCTCGACGGGATCGGCCTGCGGCTGCCGACGATCTGCGTGCGGCCCGGCAAGCCCAACAAGGCGGCGTCCGGCTTCTTCTCGGGGATCATCCGCGAGCCGCTGGCCGGCCAGGAGGCGATCCTGCCGGTGCCCGACACGGTGCGACACTGGTTCGCCAGCCCCGCCGCGGCGGTGGGCTTCCTCACCCACGCCGCCGGGCTCGACCTCGCGGCGATCGGGCCGCGGATCAGCCTGACCATGCCGGGAGTCTCGGCGACGGTCGCCGAGCAGATCGAGGCCCTTCGCCGCGCGGCGGGCGACAAGGCGGTGGCGCTGATCCGGCGCGCGCCCGACGCGACCATCGCGCGGATCGTCGGCTCCTGGCCGGAGGCGTTCGAGCCGGAAGCGGCGCTGGCCCTGGGCTTCCGGGCGGACGCGTCGTTCGACGCGATCGTGGCCCAGCACGTGGCGGAGTTCCATGGCGGCTGAGGCTCAGCCGGGGGCCGAGCGGATGTCGGTCTGCGGAAAATCGTCGCCGACGTAGAGCAGCGGCACGCCGTGCACCTGCGCGCAGGCATAGGCGAAGCAGTCGCCGAGGTTCAGGCGCGTCGGGTGGCGGCCCTTGCCGTAGCGGGCGTGGGTCGCGACAGCCTGGGCGCTCACGGCCTCGGCGATGGGCACGATGCGCAGACCGGTGACGCGGAAGAATTCCGCGACCTCCGCTTCGGCATCCGCGACGGACATCGCCATCTTGCGAGCCACTGCGACCACCGTCTCGAAGACGGCGAGGCCCAAGGTGAGTGGTGTCACCGCGCCGTCGAGGCAGTCCAGCGGGACAGGGCTGTCCGGCTCCGCGGTCAGGATTGCCACGAGAGTCGAGGCGTCGACGAACATCACTCGTCGTTCAGGCTGTCGAAGAACGCCTTGTCGGCCTCAAGGCCCGTGCGCGGGACGGCATCCATCCTGTCGAGGAGGGGCTTCAGCCGTTCCGCGAGCGGCACGCGCCGCGCCGGCTCGTTCGTGAGCGCGAGCCGGACCGCCTCGGTCTTGCTCACGCCCGCCCGCGATGCCAGCTTCTCGGCGCGCTGATTCACCTCTTCGCTGCGGATGTTGAGCGGCAGGGCAGCCCCCGTGTAGACGGGGGGAGGCCAGTGTCTACACACCCCTGCCGCAAGGGCGGCCAGAACGCCGATCAAGGATCCCGATGACCCGCCTCGACGAGGCCCGCGCCGCGCTCAAGAAGACGTTCGGATACGAGGATTTCCGGCCCGGACAGGACGAGGTGATCGGCGCGGTGCTCGACGGCGCCGATGTGTTCGCCGTGATGCCCACGGGCTCGGGCAAGTCGATGACCTACCAGCTCCCGGCCCTGGTCGATCCGGGGCTGACCGTGGTGGTCTCGCCGCTGATCGCGCTGATGCACGATCAGGTGCAGCAGATGAAGAGCGTCGGCATCTTGGCGGCCACCCTCAATTCGACGGTGGCGGAGTCCGAGTCCCGCGAGACCTGGCGCAATCTGCGCTCGGGCGACCTGCGGCTGCTGTTCGTCTCCCCCGAGCGCCTGCTGATGGACGGCTGCATCGAGGCCCTGCGCGGGGCCGGCGTCCGCCGGCTCGCGGTGGACGAGGCGCATTGCGTCTCGCAATGGGGCCACGATTTCCGGCCCGAGTACCGGGAGATCGCCCGCGCCCGGACCAGTCTCGGCAACGTCCAGACCCTGGCGCTCACCGCCACCGCCGATGCCGCGACCCGCGCCGAGATCGCCGAGCGCCTCTTCCCGCAGGGCCGGCCGCCCAAGATCTTCGTCCATTCCTTCGACCGGCCGAACATCCGGCTGACCTTCCAGCCCAAGGACAACCCGGCCCGGCAGATCGAGCGGTTCCTGAAGCACCGGCGGTCGGAGAGCGGGATCATCTACTGCTCGTCGCGCAAGCGCACCGAGCAGCTCGCCGAGACCCTCAAGAAGGACGGGTTCGACGCCCTGCCCTACCATGCCGGCCTCGACCAGGCGACGCGGATGAAGAACCAGGACCGCTTCCTGCAGGAGGACGGGGTGGTGATGACCGCCACCGTTGCGTTCGGCATGGGCATCAACAAGCCGGACGTGCGCTTCGTCTGCCACGCCGACATGCCCAACAACGTCGAGGGCTACTACCAGGAGATCGGCCGCGCCGGCCGCGACGGGCTGCCGGCCGACACGCTCACCCTCTATGGCCTCGACGACATGGCGCTCCGCCGCCGCCAGATCGACGAGAAGGAGATCTCCGACGAGCGCCGCCGGGTCGAGCGGCGCAAGCTCGAGGCGATGATCACCCTGTGCGAGGGAGCCAATTGCCGGCGCCAGTCGCTGCTCGCCTATTTCGGCGAGGCGAGCGGCACCTGCGGCCGCTGCGACCTGTGCCGCGGCGGCGTCACCCTGGTGGACGGCACGGTCGCGGCCCAGAAGATCCTCTCGGCGATCGTGCGCACCGGCCAGCGCTTCGGCGCGGCCTATATCTGCGACGTGGTCCACGGGAAGGAGAGCGAGCAGATCCGCCGCAACGGCCATGCCGGGCTGAAGACCTTCGCGGTCGGCGCCGACAAGCCGGTGGCGGCGTGGCGGGCGATCCTGCGGCAGCTCTTCGCGGCCGGGGCCATCGCGGAGAATGCCGACGGCTACGGCGGCCTGTCCATGACCGAGAAGGGTGAGGCGATCCTGTTCGGGCGTGAGCCGGTCCAGCTTCGCCCGGATCCCGAGCCGAAGGCCGAATCGCGCGAGCGCCGCCGTTCCGCGCCCCGCGAGGACGGCGAGATCGCGCTGTCGGAGACCGACGAGGCGCTGTTCCAGCACCTGCGCGGCCTGCGCGCCACCATCGCCCGGGCCGAAGGCATCGCGGCCTTCATGGTCTTCCCCGACCGGACCCTGATCGAGATGGCCCGGCAGAAGCCTGTCGATCTCTGGGCCTTGCGCACCGTACACGGGGTCGGCGAGCGCAAGCGCGAGGCCTACGGCGATAAGTTCGTGGCGGCGATCTCCGAGTTCCTAGCCCATCCACCGGCGGCGTGACCGGCATCCGTACACGGCCGGGAGTGCCGGCGTATTGCAACGCGGTGGTGGAAGGCACTAATCCGTCGCAGTCACCGCACGCCGCCCGGTCCGGGTCGCGTATCGGGTCGCGGGTCCTGCGGGGCTCCCGGACCGCCTTCGTCGAGACCGCCGCATGTTCCGCAACGACGTTCCGATCACCCCCGAACTCGTGGCCCAGCACGGCCTGACGCCGGACGAGTACGCGCGCTTCCGCGGCCTGATCGGGCGCGATCCGACGCTGACCGAGCTCGGCATCGTCTCGGCGATGTGGAACGAGCATTGTTCCTACAAGTCCTCCCGCAAGCACCTGCGCGGGCTGCCGACTTCGGCGCCGTGGGTGATCCAGGGCCCGGGCGAGAACGCGGGGGTCATCGACATCGGCGACGGCCACGCCTGCGTGTTCAAGATGGAGAGCCACAACCACCCGAGCTACATCGAGCCCTATCAGGGCGCGGCGACCGGTGTGGGCGGCATCCTGCGCGACGTCTTCACCATGGGCGCGCGGCCGATCGCGGCGCTCAATGCCCTGCGCTTCGGCTCCCCCGACCATCCGCGCACCCGCAGCCTCGTCTCCGGCGTGGTGGCAGGCGTCGGCGGCTACGGCAATTCCTTCGGCGTGCCGACCGTCGGCGGCCTGACCGGCTTCCACCGGCGCTACGACGGCAACATCCTCGTCAACGCCATGGCGGTGGGCCTCGCCCGCACCGACGGCATCTTCTACGCGGCCGCCGCCGGAATCGGGAACCCGATCGTCTATCTCGGTTCCAAGACCGGCCGCGACGGCATCCACGGCGCCACCATGGCGTCGGCCGAGTTCGACGAGGCCTCCGAGTCGAAGCGCCCGACCGTGCAGGTCGGCGATCCCTTCGCCGAGAAGCTGCTCCTGGAGGCCTGCCTGGAGCTGATGGCGTCGGGCGCGGTCATCGCCATCCAGGACATGGGCGCGGCCGGCCTGACCTGCTCGGCGGTGGAGATGGGCGCCAAGGGCGACCTCGGCGTCGAGCTCGACATCGACAAGGTGCCGGCCCGCGAAGCGGGCATGACCCCCTACGAGATGATGCTCTCCGAGAGCCAGGAGCGGATGCTCATGGTGCTCAAGCCCGGCATGGAAGCCGAGGCCGAGGCGATCTTCGTGAAGTGGGGCCTCGACTTCGCGGTGATCGGGCGGACCACCGACACGCTGCGCTTCGTCATCAAGTGGCACGGCGAGACCGTGGCCGACCTGCCGATCAAGGAGCTCGGCGACGAGGCCCCGCTCTACGACCGGCCGCACCTCGCCAACACGCACCAGCCGGTGATCGCGGCCGCCGATGTGGCGGCGCCGGCCTCGCTCACCGACGCGCTGAAGCGCCTCGTCGGCTCCCCCGACCTCGCCTCGAAGCGCTGGGTCTTCGAGCAGTACGACCACTTCATCCTGGGCAACACCGTCCAGAAGCCCGGCGGCGACGCCGCCATCGTGCGGGTCGAGGACGGGCCGAAGGGCCTCGCGCTGACCTGCGACGTGACCCCGCGCTACTGCGAGGCCGACCCGGTCGAGGGCGGCCGGCAGGCCGTGGCCGAGGCGTGGCGCAACATCACGGCGGTGGGCGCCAAGCCGCTGGCCATCACCGACAACCTGAATTTCGGCAATCCGGAAAAGCCCGAGGTGATGGGCCAGCTCGTCGGCTGCCTGCAGGGCATCGGCGAGGCCTGCCGGGCGCTGGACTTCCCGGTCGTGTCGGGCAACGTCTCGCTCTACAACGAGACCAACGGCGTCGGCATCCTGCCGACCCCGACGATCGGCGGTGTCGGCGTGCTCGACGACGTGGCGCGCCACGCCACCATCGCCCTCAAGCGCGCGGGCGACGTGCTGGTGCTGATCGGGGTGAGCGAGGGCTGGCTCGGCCAGTCGTCCTACCTATCGGTGATCGAGGGCCGCGAAGAGGGCGCGCCGCCACCGGTCGACCTCGCGCTGGAGCGCCGCAACGGCGATTTCGTCCGCGGCCTGATCCAGGGCGGCACCGTCGACACGGTCCACGACCTCGCGGATGGCGGCCTCGCCGTCGCGCTCGCCGAGATGGCCATGGCGGGCGGTATCGGGGCGGCGCTCTCCGACGTGCCGGTGGACCTGCCGCCCCACGCCTACCTGTTCGGCGAGGATCAGGCTCGCTACCTGCTGGCGGTGCGGCCGGAGGCGGCCACCGACCTGCTGGCGGCTGCGGCGGCGCAGGGCATCGCGGCGGCGTCGGTGGGCGTCGCGGGCTCCGACCGTTTGACCCTGCCGGGCGGCGAGACCATACCGCTGGCCGACCTGACCGCCGCGCATGAAGGCTGGCTGCCCGCCTACATGGCGAGCCAGCCGGCCGCGCCGGCCGCCTGAGCCCCGTTCTGACGAGGAGTTTCCCGATGCCGATGGATGCGGGCGAGATCGAGCGCATGATCCGCGAGGCCCTGCCGGACGCGCAGGTGGAGATCCGCGACCTGGCGGGCGACGGCGACCATTACGCCGCCACCGTCCTGTCGGCGGCCTTCAAGGGCAAGACCCGGGTTGCGCAGCACCAGATGGTCTACGGCGCCCTCCAGGGTAGGATGGGCGGCGTGCTCCACGCCCTTGCGCTGACCACGGGCGTGCCGCAGGATTGAGCCTTCTGACGGGAGCGCTCCCGATGGACCGACCGAGTCTCTACGACGACGACATCGTGACTTGGGCCGAGGAGCAGGCGGCGGCCCTGCGCGCGCTTGCCGAGCGGCCCGACCTGTCGAATGTAGTCGATTGGGAGAACGTTGCCGAAGAGATCGAGAGCGTGGGGCGTTCGCATCTGCGGGCGGTCGAGGGTCTGTTGATACAGACGCTCGCCCACCTGCTCAAGCGCGCGTCTGCCCCGCTCGCGCCGGCAAGCCTGCACTGGCGGGAGGAGATCACGACCTTCCAGATCACCGCCTGGAACGCCTACGAGGCGTCGATGCGGCAAAGGTTGAACTGGAACAGGATCTGGAGATCCGCCGTCACGGCTGCCGAGGCTGGTCTCGGCGCCTATGGGAACACACTGCTTCCGGGGCTGCCCGAAGCCTGCCCGATTCGTCCTGAAGATCTTCTGACCGAAACTTTCGACATAGAGCGCGCACTTCGCACGATCGCCACATCGGTTGCGCGCCGCTGATTCAGGCCTCACATACAGGCGAGAAGCAAGGACAGAGCGATGACTGACGCGAACACGACCATCCAGAACGAGATCGCCTCCCAGGACGTGGTGGTGTTCATGAAGGGCACGCCGCAGATGCCGCAATGTGGCTTCTCCGGGCAGGTTGTGCAGATCCTCAACTACCTCGGCGTGCCGTTCAAGGGCGTGAACGTCCTGGCCGATCAGGAGATCCGCGAGGGCATCAAGGCCTTTTCCAACTGGCCGACCATCCCGCAGATCTACGTGAAGGGCGAGTTCGTCGGCGGCTGCGACATCACCCGCGAGATGTTCCAGTCGGGCGAGCTGCAGACCTTCCTGGCCGAGAAGGGCATCCCGTTGAAGACCGCCGCCGCCTGAGTCTTTTGGCACCTGGGCACGGTGGATGAGGGCGCCTGCGGGTGCCCTTTTTCGTGGAGCTCGTCTTTGCGAGCGGAGCGAAGCGACCCAGGGCAGCGCGCCATCGGGAAGCATGGCGCCGCTGGGTTGCTTCGCTCCGCTCGCAAAGACGCTGGCCGGATCAGCGCGGCTCCCGCGCGACGAACAGCGCGACGCAGCCGACGACCGTGATCTCGACCGATCGGAAGCGCCGGTCCAGCGCCGCCCGCAGCTCCGGCAGGGTGTCGGCCGCGTTCGAGAACACCCCCTTGCGGTTGTAGACCCGCATCAGCGCCCGCGCCGCACCCGTGGTCGGGACGCCGCCCGACAGGATCGTGGCGCCGAACACCACGCCGTCATCGGCCAGGCACGGGCGCAAAGTGTCGAAGGCCTTGGCCTTCGCGGCGATGTCGCCCGGCAGGCAGTGCAGCAGGTAGGTCATCCCGATCGAGTCGAACGGCGCGAGGCCGGTGGCCGGGGCGCCGAGCACGTCGACCCGGTAGGTCTCGGGCCGGTAGCGCGCGATCCGGTCGGCCGCGAAGGCGAGGCTGTCGGCGTTGAGGTCCATCAGGCCGATGCGCGGTGTGGTGGACGGGAACCGGCACCGGTCGAGGTACCACCCGGTCCCGACCCCGACATCGAGATGCGCCAGGCCCGCGTTCCGGTCGTAGAGGTCCAGGATCCGCGCCGTGGGGCAGCGCCAGATCAGCGGGTTCGACAGGCGCAGCACGACGAGGTCGTAGATCCGCAGCGTCCGCGGATTGTAGATCGCCTGCCCGGCTCGGGTGTCGGTCGCCATGGCTCTCCGTCAGGGCCCCTGTGGGCGGCGCGCATTCGCCTTCGCCGCCGGGATCGCCTATATCAGACCCTTTCCAACGTATGGATCGTTTGAACGCCATGGCGACGCCGTCGCTCGACAGCGCCCGCGCGGCCGATGCCGCGATTGAGAAGGCGCCGGATCTCCTCCCCGAGGCGCTGCCCGGCCGCCGCCCGTCGCTGGTCGGCCTGACCCGCGACGCCCTCAAGGCGCAGCTCGTCGGCATGGGCGTGCCCGAGCGCGAGAGCCGGATGCGCGCCGGCCAGGTCTGGCACTGGGTCAATTTCCGCGGCGCGTCCGACTTCGCCGAGATGACCAATGTCGGCAAGGCGCTGAAGGCGCAGCTCGCCGAGCACTTCACCCTGGAGCGGCCGGAGGTCGCGAGCCGGCAGGTCTCCCGCGACGGCACCCGCAAGTGGCTGCTGCGCATGGCGCCGACCAACCGGCAGGAGCACAACCGCGGCGCCGAGATCGAGTGCGTCTACATTCCCGGCCCGGACCGGGGCACGCTGTGCGTGTCCTCCCAGGTCGGCTGCACCCTGACCTGCTCGTTCTGCCATACCGGCACGCAGCGCCTCGTGCGCAACCTCTCGGCCGCCGAGATCGTGCAGCAGCTCGTCACCGCCCGGGACGAGCTCGGCGACTGGCCCGGCCAGATGCCGAGCCGCGACGCCGGCGGCGCCGGCGAGGTCGGCCGGCTCGTGACCAACATCGTGTTCATGGGCATGGGCGAGCCCCTCTACAATCTCGACGCCGTGGTCGACGCGGTCGGGGTGATGTCGGACCAGGAGGGGCTCGCCCTGTCCCGCCGCCGGATCACGGTCTCGACCTCGGGGGTCGTGCCGCAGATCCCGCGGCTCGGCGAGCAGGCCAACGCCATGCTGGCGATCTCGCTCCACGCCGTGCGCGACGACCTGCGCAACGAGCTGGTGCCGCTCAACCGGAAATACCCGATCGCCGAGCTGCTCGCGGCCTGCCGGACCTATCCGGGCCTGAGCAACGCCCGCCGGATCACCTTCGAGTACGTGATGCTGAAGGGGGTCAACGATTCGGACGCGGACGCGCGGGAGCTGGTCCGCCTGCTCAAGGGCATCCCGGCCAAGATCAACCTGATCCCGTTCAACCCCTGGCCGGGCAGCCGCTACGAATGCTCCGACTGGGACCGGATCGAGCGCTTCTCCGAGATCGTGTTCAACGCCGGCTACGCCTCGCCGGTGCGCACGCCCCGGGGCCGGGACATCCTGGCGGCCTGCGGCCAGCTCAAGAGCGAGACCGAGAAACTGCGCGCCCGCGCCCGGTTGATGCAGGAGGAGGGCATCGGCGTGGAGAGCTTCTACGCGGGCGCCGACGACTGACACCCGTCCTTGCGAGCGCAGCGAAGCAATCCAGTGCCGCGCCACGCCCGCCGATGGCGCGCTGCCCCGGGGTCGCTTCGCTGCGCTCGCGATGACGGGAGGGCGACGTCGAGCGGAGCGCTCGAACGCCACCCGTCCTACTTCGCCGCCCCGACCGTCACGCTGCCCGAGGTGGTCCGGCCGAACCGCGCCGGCCGGTACATGTCCTCCACGGTGGCGCCCGGATGGACGTAGGTCCCGGGTGAGACCGCCCGCACCGTGTAGGCCACCGTGAAGAAGGCCGACTGGCTCGGGTCGCGGTCGTAGGCCGCCACGAACCGGTCGTCCCGGAACTCGGTGTGGACCGGCTGCACGTCGGACTTGGCGAAGGCGAGCCCCTGGAGCGCGTCGGCGTCGAGGAGCTTCGGATTGTCGATCTCCAGCCCCGCCGGCAGCGGATCGACCAGCAGGAGCCGCGCCGCCTCCGCCTTGGACTCCGTGACCTTGAGCACCACCACCAGGCGGTCGTTCTGGCGCAGGCCGCTCGCCGGGTCGACGGTGCTGCCGTCGAGGCGGCGGAAGCTCCGCTCGATCGTGTAGCCCTGCTGCGCCGCCGGCTCCGGCACCAGGGGGCTGCCGTTGACGGTCACGGCCACCTGCACAGGCGCGCGGCCGGTATTGGTGAGCTGCACGCTCCTGTCGGCCAGGGCCGCCTCCCGGTAGACCCGGGCCAGCAGGCCGGTCTGCGGGGCGCCGTCCAGGGTGAACGACAGCGCGCCCGCCTCGTTCGACAGGCTCTCGGCGGCGAGCACCATCCAGGCATTCTCCTGCGTGCTCGTCGACCGCTCGGCCTGCTGCTCCTCGCCGAGCACGGAAGCGGCGGGGCCCAGCGCCCCCTGCGCCAGCCCGCTCTCGGCGGCGAGCGTGATCAGCCCGGCCCCGTCGCGCAGGCGGGAGCCGTAATCGGCGCGATAGACACCCTTGTCGCGATCGGCGCGCAGCAGGGTGAGCGCCGAGTCCATCGTCTTGGCGGCCCGGCCGCGGTCGCCGAGCAGGGCCAGGGCGGCGGCGAGCTGCGCGCGCCCGAGGGCGGAGGAGAAGTCGCCGATCTTGGTGTCGGCGAGGTAGCGCAGGTCTCCCATCACCGGCCGGCCGTTCCGGGCGAGCACGTAGGCCGCGTAGGCGAGGTCGGCGCCGCCGTTGCGCACCTCGGTGGCGTTGGCCACCGCGTTGCGCAGGTAGTCGAGGGCCTGGGCGAAGGCCTTCTGCGGCACCGCGAAGTTGCGCTCGCGGGCACGGGTCAGGAAGTCGGTGACGTAGGCGTCGAGCCAGAGGTCGCTCGACCCCTGCGCCGACCACAGGCCGAAATCGCCGCTCGAATCCTGGCGGGCGAGCAGGCGCTCGATCGACTCGCGCACCCGATCGTCGGCGCCGTTGTCGAGGGCGAGCTTCTCCAGGGCCGCGAGCTTGTTGACGTAGAGCAGCGGCATCGCCCGGCTCACCACCTGCTCGGAGCAGCCGTAGGGGTAGCGGTCGAGCGCCCGGAGCAGGGCCGCCACGTCGACCCCCGGCAGGGGCGTGGCCGAGAGCGAGACGCTGCCGGTGCCCGGCTGCAGGTCGGCGAGGAGGTCCGAGGTCAGCGTCAGCCCCGCCCCGGGGGCGAGGCTGCGCACCGAGCGGCGCAGCAGGGCGCCGGTGCCCGGCGCGATGCCCAGGGCGAAGCTCTGGTTCAGGGCGGCCGGAAGTCCCGGCCCCGACAAAGCGAGGTCGAGGCGGGCCGTGCCCGGTCCGGCGGCGGTGAGCGGGATCGCGAACTGGCCCTTGGCGCCGGCCTCCAGCCGCAGCGTCTGGCGCAGCGCGCTGGCGCCGACCACGACCGGGCCGGTCGGGCTCAGGTCGACCGTGTACTCGCCCGCCTGCCCCTCGACATTGTCGAGGGCCACGAACAGGCGCGAGCGGTCGCCGGTGTCGAGGAAGCGCGGCAGCGTGGCGCTGAGCACGACCGGTTCGCGGATGATCACGTCGGCCTGGGCCTGCCCGACCCGGTCGCCGCTCCAGGCGGTGACCATGACGCGGCCGGTGCCGTTGAAGGCCGGGATCGGGAAGGTGACGCTGGCCGCGCCGTCCGGCCCCACGGTCACGATTCCGGAATAGAGCGCCAGCGGGGCCTGGGTCGGCGGGGAATCGGCAAGCTCGCCGCCGCCCGCGTCGCCGCCGGAGCGGATCGCCCCGGCCGAGCCCTGCATGCCGTCGATCAGGTAGCCGTAGAGGTCGCGGACCTCCGGCCCGAGCGCCCGCTGGCCGAGGAAGTACTGGGTGGGGTCCGGCGCCGCGTAGCGGGTCAGGTTGAGGATGCCGACATCGACGAGGGCCACGGTGATCCGCGCCGGCTCGCCGGCCTTCAGCCCGGCGAGCTGGACCGGCAGGGTCAGGTCCTGGCGCGGGCGCGCCCGCTCCGGCGCCTTCACGGCGACCCCGAGGCTGCGCCGCTCGCGGTCCACAGAGAACCACGCCAGACCCAGCGCCCGGCCCGGCAGGCGCCTGGCCGCCTGGTCGAGGGGCCGGTAGGCGGTGGCCACCAGGTAGGCGCCGGCGCCCCACTCGGCCTTCACCGGGATGCTGACCGTGGTGCCGCCCTCCGGCACGCTGACCTCCAGGGTCTGGTGCACGCGGTCGCTGACGACCATCAGGCTGGCCTGACCCTTGAACGTCGGGCTGAGCTTGGCCCGCAGCGTGTCGCCGGCCGCGTAGGCGGCCTTGTCGAGGGTCAGGTCGAGCAGGTCGGGCGCCTCCGCGGTCTCGGAGCCGCCCCAGCCCACCTCGAAGCCAAGGCTCGCACTCGCCTCCGGGGCGCCCGCGGTCGAGACCTCCAGCCGGTATCGGCCGAGGCCGACCGGCGCCTCGATCCGGCTCGGGCCGGCGGCCGTGAGGTCGACGGTGCCGCTGGCGACGCGCCGGGCGGACTTGACCGCCTCGAACGACCAGCGCCCGTCCGCCCTGTACCACTGGTAGGAGGAGTCGATCCGCGACAGGGTCCAGCTCACGCCCGGCCGGGCGAGGAGCGCCCCGTCGGGGCGCGCGAACACAGCGTCGAAGCCCGCGATCCCGCCCTCCTTCAGGTCGGTGAAGCCCTTGCGCAGGGCGAGGACCGGGTTGGCCGGGAGGATCGGCAGCGTCAGGCTGCGCGACAGCGCCCGGCCGCCGGGCTCGCCGACCGCCAGCGTGATCTTCGCCTCCAGCGCCCGCGGCGCCGCGACCTGGGGCACCGGCACCGTGACGGTGGCGCCGCCCTGCGCGTTCGTGGTGGCGTGGTCCTGCAGTTCCTGCGTCGCCGGCTCCACCGCCTCGTCGTCGAGACCGATGGCGTAGGCCTCGAGCCCCTTGATGCCGCTGGCGGCCGCCGCCTGCACGGTCACGCTGCCCGACACGTCGAGATCGGCGCCCGGGGCGCCGTAGAGGTAGCGGGCGGCGACGTCGACCTGCGCGGCCTCGCCCCGGTTCAGGGCCGCCTGCCGGGCCTTGAGGGTCACCTCCAGCCGCTCGGGGACGTAATCCTCCACGAGGAAGCTGGTCTCGCCGATCGCGGGCGCCTTCGGGTCCGTGTAGGCGGAGACCCGCCACGTGCCGTGCATCGCCCCCGACAGGAGCGGCAGCGGCAGGGCGCGGCCGCCGAGCCCCTGGTCGGGCACCGAGACGCGCCGGTACTCGACGCCGTCCGGCCGCTTGACCACCAGGGTCAGCGGCAGGTCCGGCACGGCGGCGCCGCGGGGATCGCGCAGCAGGGCGGTGAGCTGGACGGTCTCGCCGGTGCGGTAGACCCCGCGCTCCGGGAACAGATAGGCGTCGAGGCCGCCGGTCTCGGGCCGCCCCTTCACCCCGCGGTCGGTGAGGTCGAAGGCGCCGAGGTTGAGGTCGAGGAAGCCGTAATCGCCGCCGGCCTGCGCCACCACGAGGCTCGGGGCCAGACCGCCCTCCCCGCGGGCGAGCCCCGAGTCGAAGGCGACGTGCCCCTGCGAATCCGTGGTCCGGGTGCCCAGCACCTCGTTGTTGCGGGCGACCAGCCGGATCTCGGCGCCCGGCATCACCTGCGCGGAGGCGAGCGAGCGCAGGACCACGGTGACCCCGTCCCGGCCCTTGGTGGCGGTGAGCCCCAGGTCGGAGACCACGAACCACTGAGTCGCCTGGGTGTCGTACTCCTCGTCCGAGGCGGCCACGCCCGAGGGCCGGGCCAGCATCACGTAGAGGCCGGGTTCCAGCTTGCCCACCGCCTGCAGGACCGGGAAGGCGGTGACGGCCTCCTGGTTCAACTCGGCCTTGGCGGTGTCGAGGGTGCCCTTCCAGACGCGCTGGCCCTTCTCGGACGCGATCGTCCGGGCGGTCGAGCCGCTGAGCTGGCCCAGGAAGTCCTCCGACCGCAGGGTCGGCAGCAGGCCGCGGTCGCCGATCCGCAGCACCTCGACGTCGAGCTTGGGCGCGTTCACCGAGACCAGGGGCACGCCCGCCTGCCCCGTGCGCGGCAGGACGTAGTTGCGCCCGGTGAAGCGCACCTGCGGGGCGCGGTCGCGGACGTAGATCTCGTAATCGGCGGCCTTGAGCAGGCTCTCGCCCACCGCCGAGGGCAGGCCCTGGCGGACCACGATGGCGTAGCGGCCGCCGTGCTTGAGCCCGTCCACGCAGACCTGGGAGCCCTCCCCGGTCACGGCGGCCGCGCTGCTGCCCGAGACGGCGACGAAGGGCGCGTAGTCGGTCTTGGGCCTGATCGCCTCCGAGAAGGTGAAGCAGGCCCGGGGGGCGGCCGCGTCGGAATCGACCTTGTAGTCGAGGATCCGGAAGCCGTGCTGCGCCCGCACGGTCTCGTAGGTTTCTCGGACCGGACCGGTCTCGGCCAGGGCGAGGCTCGCCGCGTAGGCGTCGAGCGCCGGTCGCCAGGATTCCTGCTCGGCCTCGGCGGCGCCGAGCGCCGCCAGCGAGGCCGCGGCGTCGGCGGCCGTGCCGGCGCGCTCGTAGGCGCGATAGGCGGCGGCCGTCACCCGCCCGCGCAGGCGCGCCCGGCCCTGGTAGTCGTTGTCCTCGAGGGCACCCAGGGCCGCCGCGGCTCCCCGGGCATAGGCCTGCCAGTTGCGCCCGTCGGCCGGGTCGGCCGCCACCGCGGCGGCGAGTGGCGCCAGCGCCTCGTCGGGCTTGTCGGCGGCGAGCAGGGCCAGCCCGGCGGCGCGGGACTGGCCGGCGGGCCGGAGCGGGCCCCCGGCTTCCGCCTTCAGCGCGGTCTCCAGGCGGACCGCCGCGCTGGCGAGGTCGGCCCGGACGAAGGTCCTGGCGAACGGCGCGGCGACGGCCGTGACTGGCCGCGGCGCGGTGCGGGCCGCAGGTGGGGACTGGGCCGGTGGGGACTGGGCGGGCAGGGTCTGGGCGAGGGCCGGACCGCCGGCAATTCCTCCGAGGAGCACCAGGGCACCCGCGAGCCGTCCGAGCCGCGCCATCAGCCTGTTCCCCACCCGCCGCAACCCCGATGATTCGTCCCGGGTCCCGTCGCGCGGGAGCCTAGCACCGGCGGTCGGGCTCGCAACGCTCCGGATCGCCGGGGGCCCGCCCTGGCCTCGCGCCGGGGCTCAGAACGCCTTCAGCACCTGCTCGGCGTGCTCGACGGCGACCGGGCCGGCGAAGCAGTGGGCGACCAGGGCGCGGTAATCCTGCCAGGGCTGCGAGCCGGTGAAGTCCTTGGTGTGGGCCTCCAGCGTGTCCCAGTGGATCAGCAGCCGGTAGCGCTGCGGGTGCTCGATGGAGCGCCGCACCTCGAAGTGCCGGCAGCCCTTGGCCTGCTTGAAGATCGCCGAGGCCTCGGTGATGCCTGTCTCGAACTCGGCCTCCAGGCCGGGCTTGATCTCGATCTGCGCGATCTCGAGGATCATCGGTACGGTTCCTCTCTCAGGTGCGAAGGGCGCGGCCGAGCTTGGCTGCGAGGATGCGCTGCGGGCTCAGGGCCGGGTCGGCCTGGGCGGCGACCGGCAGGTAGGCGGTCTGCTCCAGCATGTAGCGGCCGCCCATGGCCCCGTGCATCACGAGGTCGGAGAAGGTCACCCAGGTCTCGCCCGGGCGGAACTCCACGTCGGCCTGGGGCGCAGACGCCTGATAGGTCTCGTCCTGCTTGAGGGCGTCGTGCAGGTGCAGCATCAGGTGGTCGTATTCCGAGCGCCGGGCCTTGGTGATGCGCAGAGCCGCGAGCAGGCGCGCCGAGAGCGGCGCGTAGCCGGGCAGCCGCGGTAGGAACTTCTCCGCCATCGACCCGAAATCCTCGCCGACCCGCCAGCGGCGCGGCTCGCCCGCGGGGTTGATGTTGCGGAATACCCGCAGGATCCGCTTCTCGCCGATCGGGTTCGACGGGAAGGCATCGACGTGCAGCCGCGTGTCGTCGCGCCGCCAGCTCAGCTTGCGCCGGTCGACGTCGAAGGGCCGGTAGGAGGTGCCGGCGAGGCTCACCCGGTCGCGATACGCGGGCAGGTAGGTGCCGATCAGGTCGCGGGCGAAGGCGCGGTAGCGGATCAGGAGCTGGCGCAGGGCCTCCTGCTCCTCCGGCGTACCGGCCGCGCCGCGCAGCTCGGCGGCCTCGCCGCGGATGCTGACGTTCTTGGCCTTGCCATCCGCGAAAGGCCGCTCGGTGAACCGGCGCTCGAACGCGCTGAACGGGAAGGGCAGGTCCGGGAACAGCAGCACCGCCCCGGCTTCCAGCTCTCGCGCCAGGGAGCCGGGCGCCTCGCCGGGAGCGACTCTGCGGATCGGGCTGATCATCGTGCGCGGGCTGGCCCTGCCATGTGGGTGCGCCCCTGTAGCCGAGGCACCCCGTGCAGGCCAGGGGCGCCATTTCCGGTGGATGACATCGCGCGTCCACCGACACCGGATCGCGGACCCGGCCGCAGCGCTTGCGCAACCGCTTCGTTCCCGGCACGTTCCCCGGCTAGTACCGGCTCGAGAGCGCGGCGGAGGATGGCGCCGATGGCGACCCTGAAGGAATTCGAGGAAGCCCTGCGCGAGCACGGCATGAACATGGCGCTGGCGCTGCTGGAGCGCCTGCGCGAGCGTGACCGCGCGAACCGCACGGTCAAGCCGGCCCGGCGGCTGACCGGGCAGAAGATGACCCCGGAACTCGCCCGGGCGATCCTGGATCTGCACGCCACCACGGGCATGACCCAGCAGGAGATCGCCTTCAAGGTCGGGGTGAATCAGGGCCGGGTCAACGAGGTGATCAAGCGCGGCAAGTGGCTGACGGACGATCCGAGCGCCCCCGAGGCGGTGGCCCGTGACAAGGCGGTCGCCCGGATGCGCGGCGACCCGAAGCCGAAGAGGCAGGCCGCGGCGCGGTCCGCCTCCGGCCGGACCAAGGAGCGCAAGGCCCCGCCGCCGAAGACGCGCAATCAGGGTCAGCTGGCGCTGGGAGATCTTTAAGGGGTTGCTTCGCTCCGCGCGCAACGACGCTGAGCGACACACCCTCCGAGTGCCCGGATCAGTCCTCACGCGGCCGGCGCGAAATGCCCCCGGTAGCGCGCGCCGATCGCCTCGACCGGCAGCGTCACGAACACGTCGGTCGTGCCGAACTGGCGGTCGATCACCGCACCGTCGCCGAAGGTCGCGCCGAGGCGCAGATAGCCCTTGATCAGCGGCGGCAGCGCCTGAAGGGCGGCCTTGGCATCCACGGCCTCGCGCGGCATCCGGTCCATCGCCACCGCGCGCTCCGGCAGCGCCCGGGCCCGCCAGCCCTCGGGGGCGCGGGCATGGTGGTGCAGGAAGGCGAGCGGCAGCGCCAGCCGGTCCGGATCGGTGCCCTCCAGGCTGGCGCAGCCGATCAGCGCGTCGATCCGGTGGTGCAGGACGTAGGCGTAGATCCCCTGCCACAGCAGCTCGACGATGCGCTTGCCCCGATAGGGCTTCAGCACGCAGGACCGGCCGAGCTCCAGCAGCCGCCGGTGCCCCTGCGCGGCGAGCAGCGGCCCGAGGTCGTACTCGCCCTCGGAATAGAAGCCCGCATGGCGCGCCGCCACCTCGCTGCGCAGCAGCCGGTAGGTGCCGACCACCTTGGGACGGGGCTCCACGAAGGGCTTCTTTCGCTTCGGCGCCGTGTGGTCGAGGACGAGCAGATGGTCGCAGAGCGCGTCGTAGCTGTCGACGTCGCGCCGGGACAGGGCGGCAAGCCCGGTCGGGACCGCCGACATCTCCTCGTAGAACACCTTGTAGCGCAGGCGCTGCGCGCGGCGGATCTCGGATTTCTTCGTGGCCAGCCGCACCTCCAGGCTGCCGATGCGGCCGAGGCTACGCCCCTCGAACGGATCCGGCAGGCGGATGGCACGATCGGCCGAGAGGACATCGGCGATGCCGGCCGGACCGGCCTCGTCCAGGCGCGGTTGCATCTGCCGTCGACGCAGCTTGGCGATCGGTGCACCGACACCCCATTGCACGCCCCTGTGCCAGCCGGCTCCGAGCGCGCTGTAGGCTCCGCGGGCGAGATTGGCGACCATGGTCGGGGATCACTCCGGGTGCGCGTCCTGCACCGTCCGGGGACTTAAGAGCACGAACGCACACGCCATTATGACAGCCGCGACAAGAAAAGCGCCCCAGCGTGGGCTGGGGCGCTCGATCACTCCGGGGTTCCGACGGTGAGGGCTGACAGCCCGGCCGGATCAGGCAGCCTGCTGGACGGCATCCGTGCGGACGTCACCCTCGA
Organism: Methylobacterium sp. PvR107; assembly: GCF_017833295.1. Lineage (NCBI taxonomy): Bacteria > Pseudomonadati > Pseudomonadota > Alphaproteobacteria > Hyphomicrobiales > Methylobacteriaceae > Methylobacterium > Methylobacterium sp. PvR107. The sequence goes on along the minus strand of NZ_JAFIBW010000001.1, from coordinate 5,812,310 downwards.
TCACCGGGGCGCTGGCGCGGCCCGCCGTGGCGATCTGGATGCGGCGCGGCTTCTTCGCCTCCGGAACCTCGCGGACGAGGTCGATGTGGAGGAGGCCGTTCTCGAGCGCGGCGCCCGTCACCTGGACGTGGTCGGCGAGCTGGAAACGGCGCTCGAAGGCGCGGGCCGCGATGCCCTGATGCAGGAACTCCGCCTTGCCCTCGGGCTTGCGCTCGCCCTTCAGCGTGAGCGCGTTCTCCCGCACCTCGATCGACAGGTCGGACTCGGTGAAGCCGGCGACCGCGACGGTGATGCGGTAGGCGTTCTCGCCGGTCCGCTCGATGTTGTAGGGCGGGTAGGTGGGCGCAGCCTCGGCGCTCGCGAACTGGTCGAGCGCGGAGAACAGCCGGTCGAAGCCGACGGTGGAGCGGTAGAGGGGCGCAAGATCGAACTGACGCATGACATATCCTCGCGTGAGCAACATGCAATTCCGGTCCGCCCAGAGGGCCGGACCCGTCTTTCGTGCCGCCTGATGGCCGGCACAGGCGAGATATCGGGGGCGAAAAAACCGGGTTCAAGCCCCCCGTCGATAGCAAGAATCGAGATTTTTTCGCTACGGTCGGACCGCGTACGGACACGCTTGAGGTGAGCCCTGTGAGACGGTTCGACGGTGAGATCGGGCGGGAGCCGCCGCTCATGACCCTGCGCGGGACGCCGGACAACCCGGTGCCGCCAGGCGGCACCCTGATCGCGGTCGGCACGCGCGACGATTGCACCCTGCGGGCGGCCTACTGGCAGACCACGGCGCGCAGCTGCCGCGGCACGATCTGCCTGCTCCAGGGCCGGGCCGAGTTCATCGAGAAGTACTACGAGACGATCCGCGAGCTGCGGAGCCGGGGCTTCGCGGTCGTCGCCTTCGACTGGCGCGGCCAGGGCGAGTCGGACCGGCGGGTGGACGACCCGCACAAGGGCCACGTTGCCCATTTCGACGAATACCGCCTCGACCTGAAGGCCGTGGCCGAGACGGTGCTGGTCCCGCTGATGCCGGAACCGCATATCGGCCTCGCGCACTCGATGGGCGGATGCGTCGCCCTCCTCGGGGCTCTCGACGGCTGGCTGCCGTTCCGGCGTCTGGTGGCGCTGGCGCCGATGCTCTCGATCCGGATGATCCGCTGGCCGGCCGGCGCCGCTCTGCTCTCACGGGGATTGCAGCGGCTCGGGCTCGGGAGCCGCTACATCCCGCTCGGCAAGCCGGTCTCGATCGCCACGAAACCCTTCGCCGGGAACCGCCTCTCGCGCGATCCCGTCCGCTACGCCCGCAACGCCGCGGCGGCCCGGCAGGTCGGCGCCGGCGCCGTCGGCGATCCGACGATCGCGTGGCTCGCCGAGGCGTTCCGGGCCATGGCGCGCCTGCGCGATCCGCGCGCGGCGCCGCGCATCGCGTTGCCGACGCTGATCATCGCGGCGGGCGCCGACCCGGTCTGCGGCACCCCCGAGGCCGAGCGGTTCGCGGCCCGGCTGAAGGCCGGCCACATCCTGGTCCTGCCGAATTCCCGGCACGAGATCCTGACCGAGCGCGATGCGATCCGGCAGGATTTCTGGGCGGCCTTCGAGGCCTTCGCGCCGGGCTCGCCCCTGCCGTCCCACGCGGAGGTCGAGGCGCACGCCGCGGCGGTCCCGGTGGCGTGAGATCTCAGCCGGCGAGATCCGGGTCGATGTCGCGCGGGCGCACGAACCGCTCCAGGCGGCCCCGGTCCGACGCGATCTCCGCCCAAACGGCAGCGTCAAAGTCGATCACCGCGTAGGCGGCGGTCGGGAACTCCAGGGCCAGGTGATCGCGGGCGGCACGCGGCCCCTCCCCCGCCAGGTCGACCGCAAGGTCGCCGAGGCCCGGATTGTGGCCGACGACGATCACGGTGGTCGCCGTATCGGGGGCGGTCTTGATCACGTCGAGGATCCGGCGGGCCGGGGCCTCGTAGATCTCCGGCTGCCAGCGCGTCTCCGGATTGCCGAGCGCCGCAGCCATCGCGTCCCAGGTCTCCCGCGTCCGCAGCGCCGTCGAGACCAAAGCGAGGTCGGGGCGGAACCCCGCCTTCGCCAGATGGGCGCCCACGGCCGGCGCGGTCCGGCGGCCGCGGGCATTGAGCGGACGTTCGCGGTCGGCGACGCCCGCCGGGCGGTCCGACTTGGCGTGCCGCAACAGGATCAGCCTGCGCATCCCATGAGCCTTCGAAGAAGCTATTCCTGGCGTCGTCCCGGGGCGAGGCGCGCGGGTGTCGCCGGCCCGGCCCCGTGGATGTCCCCTGCCCGGTTAGCCGAAACGGCGGCGCGCGGGAACCTCGGCTTTCCTCGCCCGGTTCGGAAAGCGGGCCGCGGCGCCCGAGCAGATGGCGCGTCGGCCTTTGGCGAAGGAGGCTGCCCGATGGAACGATCGCCCCGCGTCACCGAGATCCTGTCCTGGTACGGGGCCGACAGCCCCGGGACGCTCACCAACCTCGCCCGCATGCTGGAGCACGGCAGGCTCGGCGGCACCGGCAAGATGCTGATCCTGCCGGTGGATCAGGGTTTCGAGCACGGTCCCGCCCGCAGCTTCGGACCGAATCCGCCGGCCTACGATCCGCATTACCATTTCGAACTCGCCCTGGCGGCGGGCTGCAACGCCTACGCGGCACCGCTCGGCTTCCTGGAGGCCGGCGCGCGGGACTATGCCGGGCGCATCCCGCTGATCCTCAAGCTCAACGACCACGATCTGCTCGCCGACGAGGAGGATCCCGAGCAGGCCATCACCGGCTCTGTGGCGGACGCGCTGCGGCTCGGCGCCTGCGCCATCGGCTTCACGATCTATCCGGGCTCGACCCACCGCAACGCCATGTACGGCCAGATCCGCGCCATTGCCGAGGAGGCCAAGAGCGTCGGGCTCGCGGTGGTGATCTGGTCCTACGCACGGGGCTCGGCCCTGTCGAAGGAGGGCGAGACCGCCATCGACGTGATCGGCTACGCGGCGCAGATCGCCGCGCAGCTCGGCGCCCACATCATCAAGGTCAAGCTGCCCACCGCCCATATCGAGCAGCCGGCGGCCCGGAAGGTCTACGAATCCACCGGCATCCCGATCGGCACCGCGGCCGAGCGCGTCCGCCACGTGGTGCAATGCGCCTTCAACGGCCGGCGGATCGTGATCTTCTCCGGCGGCGCCCACGCAGAGGAGGCCACGTTCCTCGACGAGATCCGCGCGATCCAGGCCGGCGGCGGCTTCGGCTCGATCGTCGGGCGCAACGCGTTCCAGCGCTCGAAGGCGGAGGCCCTGAAGCTTCTGGGACAAATCACCGACATCTACGCCGGCTAGACCGGCTGACGCGGGCGCCTGAACCTCAGCCGCCGCGCTGCTCGCGCCGCATCATGAAGGCGAGCTTCTCGAACAGGCTGACATCCTGCTCGTTTTTCAGAAGCGCCCCGTGCAGCGGCGGGATCAGCTTGCGGCCGTCGTGCTCGCGCAGGGTCTCAGGGGCGATGTCCTCGGAGACGAGGAGCTTCAGCCAGTCGAGCAGTTCCGAGGTCGAGGGCTTCTTCTTGAGGCCTGGGACCTCGCGCATCGCCAGGAAGGTCCGCAGGGCTTCCTCGACGAGGCGGTGCTTGATGCCCGGATAATGCACGTCGACGATGCGCTGCAGCGTCTCGGCATCGGGGAACTTGATGTAGTGGAAGAAGCAGCGGCGCAGGAACGCGTCCGGCAGCTCCTTCTCGTTGTTGGACGTGATGATCATGATCGGCCGGCGCACGGCCTTCACGGTCTCGCCGGTCTCGTAGACATGGAACTCCATCCGGTCGAGTTCGGTGAGGAGATCGTTGGGGAACTCGATGTCGGCCTTGTCGATCTCGTCGATGAGCAGGACCGGGCGCTCGGGCGCCGTGAAGGCCTCCCAGAGCTTGCCGCGCCGGATGTAGTTGGCAATGTCCGAGACCCGGGGATCGCCGAGTTGGGAATCGCGCAGGCGCGAGACCGCGTCGTACTCGTAGAGGCCCTGCTGCGCCTTGGTGGTAGACTTGATGTTCCAGACGATCAGCGGCGCGCCGAGCTCTTTGGCGATCTCCTCGGCCAGCACGGTCTTGCCGGTGCCGGGCTCGCCCTTCACCAGGAGCGGGCGCTCGAGAACCACGGCGGCGTTGACGGCTGCCGTCAGGTCGGGGGTCGCGACGTAGGACTCGGTTCCGGAAAAGCGCATCGCGATCTCGATGAGGTGGGTCGGGGAAAACGGGTAACGCGGGGCGCCACAGGGTCGCAAGCGCGACGCTGGATCCGACTCCCCCGCCGTCATCCTGAGATGCCCGCGTCAGTGAGCCTCGAAGGAGGGCTCCAGGGATCTCGGAGCGATCTGGAAGGCTCCCTCGAGGCCTCCGCTCCGGCACCTCAGGATGCGGGTAAGGATTGGATGTCCGCGCTAAACCTCGGGGCCTGATCAGCCCTTCTCGTGCCAGACGCAGTTCCGGGCCAGGATCTCGAGGTTGACGTCCGACTTCTGCGGCTGCGGCAGGGTCTTGCCGTCCATGGCGAGGTCGATCTTGATCTCGACCTGACCCTTCGCCTCGTTCGAGCGGCGGGAGAAGTAGCAATATTGCTGGTAGGGCTGGTCGGCGCTGTCCTTGAAGTTCCAGCCGGTCACGATCTGCCCGTCGAGATAGGGCACCTGCTTGAACACCGTGAAGGTGGTGTTCACCGCCGCCTTCGAGGCCGGGGCGGCGTCGCTGCCGAGCTGCGCCTTGGTCGGCGTCGGCGAGGCGGCGACCTTGGGCAGGCCCTCGAGCTTGAGGGTGTTGTCGGTGAGCGTGACCTCGCCCTTGGTCTTCAGGGTCACGTTCGAGAGCGCGGCCTGCATGGCGGCGGCGATCTTCTCCGCCGCGGTGTCGAACTGGTTCAGGGTCGCCCAGCCATAGGCCGCCGCCCCGACGCCGATGCCGGCGAGGCACGCGAAGGCGCCGAAGCCCAGGGCCCGGAACAGGAACGCCCGGGCGGCGACGTAGCTCGAATCCGCCCGCAGACGGGAATTTACCTGCTGGGCGAGGGCGATGTTCTCAGGAGTTCCGCCCGCGACGTAGTTCATGCGCCCGCTCCCGCGGCAGGTAGGGTCTGGCCCGGCAGGGTCTGGTTGGGCAGAGGCTGCTGGCCCTGGGCCGGTCGGTTCATCGGGATCACCGCGCCCGAGGCGTTGGCGGCGCGCGGCAGGATCGGCTCAGGATGCGAGCGCAGGGCGTCGGCGATCGCGTCCAGCATGTAGGGGGCGGCCTCCGGGTTCACGGCGGCGCCGAGATCGTCCTCGTCCATGAAGGTCCGGCGGGTCGAGACCGCGCAGAGCGCCAGGATCGTCGACGCGAAGGCCGCGCAGATCGCCGGCAGGAACACGAAGATCCGCAGGAAGGCGTGGACCTGGCTCTCGGTCACGTCGATCGGATCGACGCCGTAGACCATGGCGGTGAACGAGTGGAGCTGCGAGCGGTTGACCGCGTTCCGGTAGCCCTGCTCGGCATCGGCCACGCGGCGGTCGGCGGCGCCCGGATCGAGGGCGGCGCGCGCCTTGCGGGCCTCCTCCAGGTCCTTGATCATCCCGGCGCGGTCGGCCGACGCCTTGGCGACGCCCTGCGACAGGGCCGCGACGCGGGGGTCGGCCACGCATTTCAGGTTCTGGTACTTGCGGCCCTTGCTGTTGGTGCCGAACACGCGCTCGCAGCGCTGGGCCGGCAGGCCGGCGAGCTGCTGGGCGTTGTCGGCGGAGCGCTTCTCGATCTGGTCGAGCTCGGCCGTGTACTGGGCCACGCGCTCGTCCGCCGCCTTGATCCGGTCGCCGATCGTGGCGCGGTCGGCCTGCGCGTCCTTCAGGGCGGTCTTGGTGCGGGCCGCCTCCATCAGGCGGGGATGGAACATCATCTCGCCGAGCTGCGACACCGACTTGGTGGTCACGCCCGCGGCGAAGATGATGCCCAGCACCGCGAGGCCGCGCACGAAGTAGGAGCGCTGGGTGCGGGCCAGGATCCCGAGCGGCACCCGGCACAGCTCAACCGCGGCGTAGACCAGCGGCGCCAGCAGCATGAAGTAGAAGGCGTGCCAGTCGCCGTCGCTGTAGACGCCCGCGAATAGCCACGCGCCCCAGAGCGAGGCGCCGATCACCATGAACTCGACGAGGTACGCGATGGCCACGTAGCCCCACTTGATGCGGTAGCCCTTGTCGACGTGGCGCTGGTGGTGCCAGCGATCTGATTCCAGCTTCCATTCGCGCTGCTCGCGCTTGAGGTCGCGGTTGGGTGGCGAAGCGGGACCGCTAAATATCGATTTGATGGAGATCATCGGCCTCGTCGCGTCCATCGGGTCCAGTCTCGGGCACGGCCCTGCCGAGCTTAACCGCCGGTTAACTCAGGCGTGTATGCGCGCATTGTGCCGATTTTGCGCCGCGTTGCACGTCTTCACTGCACGCATCCTCTGGATGGCCGTCTGCATCCCGCGTGCCGGTGACCGAAATGTCTCACCCCGGCCGTGTATCCGGCTTGTGTCGGAACGCACCTGCGCGGGACCGATCCGGGGTCGAAACAGGTTGCTCCCAGGACAGGCCCGACCCATGATCGCGCTGCCGTGATCGGCATCCCCGCCGCCCCGAGAGACGAGGTTCGATCCGCCGCCGATGCCAGAGGTCCAGATCTCAGGAGTTCATTCGGGCTCCTACAAGGAAGCGATCCTATTCCTCGTCACGGCGGGCATCGTGGTGCCGCTGTTCCACCGCCTGAGGATCTCGCCGGTTCTCGGCTTCATCGGTGCCGGCGCCCTGCTAGGACCCTTCGGCCTCGGCCGCCTGGCCGATGCGCACCCCTACGTGCATCTCTTCACCATCGGCAACCGGGCCGAGATCGCGCACCTCGCCGAGTTCGGCGTGATCTTCCTGATGTTCATGATCGGGATCGAGCTGTCCTGGGAACGCTTGCGGATCCTGCGTCGCCTGGTTTTCGGCCTCGGTTCCCTGCAGGTCGGCTGCTCCGCGCTGATCCTCGGCGCGATCCTCTACGGACTCAACGTGCCGCTCACCGGCGCGGCGATCGTCGGCATCGGCCTCGCCCTGTCGTCGACCGCCGTGGTGCTGCCGGTCCTGGCCGAACAGAAGCGGCTCAATGCGCCCACCGGCCGCACCAGCTTCGCGGTCCTGCTGTTCCAGGATCTGGCGGTGGCGCCGGTCCTGTTCGCCATCGCGGTGCTCGGCCGCGACGACGGCGGCGACAAGGGCTGGGCGCTGGCCATGGCGCTCGGCCAGGCCGCCGTCGCGCTGGTGCTGATCGTGGTCGCCGGGCGCCTCGCCCTGCGGCCCCTGTTCCAGCTGGTGGCGCGCACGCGCTCTACGGAGCTGTTCATGGCGGCCTGCCTGCTGGTCATCGTCGGCACGGCGCTGACCGCGGCGGCGAGCGGCCTGTCGATGACGCTGGGCGCCTTCGTGGCCGGCCTGCTGCTCGCCGAGACCGAGTATCGCCGGGCGATCGAGGCGACGATCGACCCGTTCAAGGGCCTGCTCCTCGGCGTGTTCTTCGTCTCGGTGGGCATGAACCTGGACCCGGCCCAGCTCATGGCGTCGCCGGGGGCGATCCTCGGCCTGTCCCTGGCGCTCGTCCTGATCAAGGCCGCCGTGGTGATGATGGCCGCCCCCGTCCTGAAGATCCCCCGGCCCGTGGCCCTGGAGACGGCGCTGCTGCTCGGGCCGGGCGGCGAGTTCGCCTACGTGCTGATCGGCGGCGCCATGGCGACCGGGCTGGTGCCGGAGGAGGTTGGGGCGGCCGCCCTGGTGGTCACCACCGTCACGATGATCATGATCCCGGCTCTGGCGGCGATCGGCCGGCGGCTCAAGATGCGGGCGACGGCCAGCGCCCAGGCTGCCGTCAAGGCGGAGCCGTGGCCGGAGCGGGTGGAGAATCGGGTGATCGTGGCGGGCTTCGGCCGCGTCGGCCGGCAGGTCGGCGAGATGCTGGAGCGGCACAAGATCCCGTATCTCGCCCTCGATTCCGACGCCGCCCGGGTCGCCGAGCAGCGTCGCGCCGGCGCGCCGGTCTATTTCGGCGACAGCGGCAACACCGAGATGCTGCGCCGCTGCGACATCGCCACGGCCCGGGCCCTGGTGGTGACCCTCGACAACCCGCGTGCCGTCGAGGCGGCAGTGTCGGCGGCCCGCGCGGAGCGGCCGGACCTGACCATCGTGGCCCGCGCCCGCGACGCCCGCCATGCCTCGTCCCTTTACGAACTCGGCGTCGACGACGCGGTGCCGGAAACGATCGAGGCCTCGCTGCAATTGTCGGAGGCGGTGCTGGTCGATGTCGGCGTGCCGATGGGACTCGTCATCGCGTCGATCCACGAGCGCCGGGACGAGTATCGCGCCCTGCTGAAGAAGCGCGAGAGCGAGGCGAAGCCGATCTTCCGCGCCCGCCGCACGGTGGGCAAGACGCTGGGAAAGCCGTCGGCCAAGCGGGAACCGGAGCGTCAGGAAGTGGCGGCCGGCCAGGAGGCGTGACCTCCCCGCCGGAGCCACCGCCTCCGGTGCAAGGCCTGCCCCAATCTCCGATACGTCCCGAATGAACGAGGCCGGGCGCGGCGCTGCAGCCGCGTGCCGGTTCACCGTCGCGCCCGGCCTGCCAGGGAGGGCGCGCCGATATCGGCGCCTCCGGACCCGTCTGCGGCAGCTGTGCCTCCGGCGCCTGCGCGATATCGCGACAACGGACGCGTCGATCAAGATCAAGGTTGCGTGATTTCTGCCGCGTATCAAATATCTGAAAGTGGTGAGCCGTAGTTTTATCAATATTAGATGTTATTTCTAACGTAAAACAATGCTTACGACGTCCAAATTATTGTTTATCGATAACAGTTCCGTCTATCTATATAATTCTGTAGTCATTCTGTCGTCCGTGCTTTATGTTTCGGGTCATCGATTGCATGATCGCGACCGCTGCGGGCATCGAACCGGTCGGGGGGGGCGAAGCGGCCGAGGAGCAGAGGGACATGTCAAACGTCCCGGTCGTGCCCCGTTCGGAGGCGGGGAACGACCGTCCTCGTCCTTGAGAGGATCGGTTCGGGCGCGGAACCCGATCGAGTGATGGATCGCGTCGGGCAAACGGCGATGAGCGAGCCGCAAGACCGCGTTCACGGCAGAGGCTCCGGCCGCATCATCGCCCGGTACGCGACCTTCAGCATGAGCACGGACGACGTGCCGAAGATGCGGGCATCGAGTATTGGGGGAACGCCTGTCGAGATGCGGTCGGCGTGTTCGAATTCGTCGGCTATCAGCGTAAGGGGTTCCATGCCGGCCTCGACATGTTCGCTGTCAGTACGATCAAGGTGTGCCATCACTGCGGCGGCGCGCGCACCATGGAGCGGCGGAAGTGTCACCTCCGGTCATCGGATACGGATGACGACACCATCATCCTCGGATCGCGGCGGACCTGGCACTCCGCGCAGGGCCGCTACCACGACGCCGTGTCCGGCGGCATCTCGCTGATCGACACGGCCCAGCCCTGCGTGAGTGCCCATCCCGAGAGCCTCGACGTCATCAGTTTCCTCGTCCCGCGCGCCGCTCTCGACCAAGCCCTCGGACCGAGCCGACACGCCGTCGGGGCGTCGATCACCGCCGCACAGACGAGCTTCCCCATCGTCGCGGCGGGCTTCTCGCCGAACGATTGGAGGCGGATCCGCCCCGGTGGCTGAGCGGTGCCGCAATCCTCACCCGGGCCCAGGCCGTCATCACCGACCACATCGACGTCGAGGGCCTGTCGACCAGCGATGTGCGGCCGCGCTCAACATCTCGGTCCGCCGGCTTCAGGAGGTCGCCGGCGCGGAGAACGTCGCGCGCATGGACCGGATATGGGAGCGCCGCCTGCAGCGCGCAGGCGAAGCTGGCCGATCCGGCCAATCTCGTCGTGCCGCTCGGGCTCGTCGCATATCAGTGCGGATTTGCCAGTCAGGCGCACTTCTCCCGCCGCTTCACGAGCGCTTCGGGCAGATACCGACCGAGTTCAGGGTGCGGGCCGGCCACCGGCGGGTGCGCGCTGAGCGCTACCGCCGGTCGCCCGCGCGCCGCCGAAGCTCCGCGATCCTCCGCTCAGAGCGGGGCGGAATGCGCGTCGTCGTGCTTGGGCCGGCGGGCGACGCGGCTGCGCGGCGCCGGCTCGAACCCGTCGGCGAAGCTGCACCGGTAGACCAGTTCATCCGGCGGCCCGAGGCCGGTGACCAGGGGCACCGTCACGCTGTCCCCCGAGAAGCGCCAGCCGCGCGCGCCCTTGTCCCAGTAGAGCCAGACCGTGCCGGGATAGCCGCGCAGGGTGAACACCGCGGCCTTGCGCGACAGGGCCTGCACGGCCCGCGGCGCGTACATGCCCTTGTCTCGGTAGGCCTCCCGGGTCGCGTCCGGCTGACGGTCCATGAAGGTGTTGCGCACCAGCTGAATCGTCGCGCCCGGCTTCCCGAGAAACCGCTTGAAATCCGCCAGATTCCGCAGGATGACCGCCATCGCGGGTCTCCTCGCTTGCCCTGCACGAACCGCGTCGCCGCGTCCGCACACACTCGATGTACCGAGTTGAGCGATTCCCATGACCGATTGAGTGACCGGGCCAGGGTTGTCCGGGTACATATCAACAGATTCGGCGAGTTATGCCCAGGTTATGAGTCCCATTTGTGCGGAGAGACTCCCGCAGGCGTCTGATTCAGCGCTGTTCATGACATTGCATCTTGTCGACCACCGGCGAAGATTCGGAATCACGGTCTGAAATCTTTGCCAAGCTCGGCGCTGCCATCCTCGATTCGGCCGGGCTTGACCCGCGCCTCCGGGTGGCGCGTTCTCCGGGGATGCTGCTGCAGTTCTTCACGGCCCTCCGGGACGCCAAGGTGCCCGTCTCCCTGACGGAGTACCTGACGCTTCTCGGTGCCCTCGACCGAGGCCTCGCTGGTCACGACGTGGAGGCGTTCTACTTCCTGTCGCGCACGGCGCTCGTGAAGGACGAGGCGCATCTCGACCGGTTCGACCGGGTGTTCGGCACGGTGTTCAAGGGGCTTGAGACCCTCGGCGAGGCGGTGGAGCCCACGCCCATTCCCGAAGAGTGGCTGCGCAAGCTCGCGGAAAAATACCTGACCGAGGCCGAGAAGGCCGAGCTCAAGGCGCTCGGCTGGGACAAGCTGTTCGAGACCCTGAAGCAGCGCCTCGCCGAGCAGAAGGGGCGCCACCAGGGCGGCTCGAAATGGATCGGCACCGGCGGTACCTCGCCCTTCGGCGCCTACGGCTACAACCCGGAGGGGATCCGCATTGGCCAGGACGGCAACCGCAACTTCCGGGCGGTCAAGGTCTGGGACAAGCGTGCGTTCAAGGATCTCGACGACGACCGGGAGATCGGCGCCCGCAATATGCGCCTCGCGCTGCGGCGCCTGCGCCGTTTCGCCCGGACCGGGGCGGCCGAGGAGCTCGACCTCGATGGCACGATCCGCGCGAGCGCGCGCCAGGGCTATATCGACGTGAAGCTGCGGCCGGAGCGGCGCAACGCCGTGAAGGTGCTGCTGTTCCTCGATGTCGGCGGCTCGATGGATTGGCACATCGAGCAGGCCGAGGCGCTGTTCTCGGCGGCGCGCTCGGAGTTCAAACACCTCGCGCATTACTACTTCCACAACTGCCCCTACGAGGCGGTCTGGACCGAGAACCGGCGTCGGCACGAGGCGAAGACGCCGCTGCTCGACGTGGTCCGCACCTACGGCAGCGACTACCGACTCGTCTTCGTGGGCGACGCCTCGATGAGCCCGTACGAGATCGCCACGCCCGGCGGCTCGGTGGAGCATTGGAACGAGGAGGCCGGCGCCGTCTGGATGCAGCGGCTCCTCGACCACTTCCCGAAGGCGGCGTGGCTGAACCCGGTGCCCCAGACGCACTGGGGCTACACCCAGTCGATCGGCATGGTGCAGCGGCTGGTCGCCGGCCGGATGTTCCCGCTCACCCTGGAGGGGCTCGACGCCGCTGCGCGGGCTCTCGTGCGATAACAGGTGGGTTTACGGCCTCACTGCGCTCGCGCTGACGGGAGAGAACCGAACGTCCTGAACGGCTGCCGTGTCAGCCCTGCTGGGAGGGCGTCGTCACCACGAGGCCGTCGAGCGCCGGCGTGATCTTGATCTGGCACGACAGGCGGGAATTCTCGCGCACGTCGCTGGCGAAGTCGAGCATGTCCTGCTCCATGTCCTGCGCCTTGCCGACCGTCTCGATCCACGCGTCGGCGACGTAGACGTGGCAGGTGGCGCAGGCGCAGGCGCCGCCGCACTCCGCATCGATGCCCGGGACGTTGTTGCGCAGCGCCGTCTCCATCACGGTCGCGCCGACACTGCCTTCGACGGTCCGCTCCGTCCCGGCGTGGTCGACGTAGGTGATCTTGGGCATGCTGGGGGCTCCGGGCTCGCGTCGAGCGCAATCTGTCCGACGGGCGGCGTGCCTGCTTGGCGGCTGGAAACGCGGAATGCAAGCGCGGCGGTTGACGCCGGTCCGGGATCGATCGCCGCATTGCAAGAACGCGCGCGTCGCGGCGCCCGGGGCGGCGGCGGTCAGGTCCGCGCGACCGCGATCTCGGATAGCGCCGCCGCGACCGCGTCCGTGAGGGCGCCGAGGGAGACGGGTCCGGTGCCGGACCGCAGCTGCGTCTCGGCGGTGTCGGCCAGCGTGCGCACCTGAACCGCTCCAACCCCGGCGGCCGAGCCCTTGAGCGTATGCGCGAGGTCGGCGCGCTGGTCCCGCGGCAGGGCAGGATCGGTCAGGCGCGGCAGGATCGACCGGCACTGGCCGGCGAACAGGTCCAGAACCTCCCGGGCGAGATCGGCGTCGCTGCCGGTCTGCGCAGCGAGGGCCGCACGGTCGATGGCCTGCATGCTCCGGCTCCCGAACTCCGCATTCTTCTGGGGGTTGTCGAACCGATCCCCATGATTCACCCCCCGATTCGCCGCGGGGGGATCGCGCAGACGGGTCCGTCTGCTGCAAGATGGCCCGGCCGAAAGGCGGCGGCCCCGGTAACCATTCGGTTAACGTTTTCTGGGGCCGGTCGGCGGCTCGGGTATCGGCAATCGCTGCCCGAGTTTACGCTTGTAATGGTAAACGGGGCGTTGCGTCTCCGGCATGAGCCTCTCCAGGCGCCGGTGAACCCGTGTAACGAGGCGTTGAATGGCGACCGAGAAGAAGCTGAAGGACCCGGCCGAGGCCGCGCTCTCTGCGATCGAGCAGGCGCTGAACCTCGACGCCCTGACGCCGAACGGCATCGAGGGCCGCGCCGAGCCGCGCCTCCCCGATGTCGGCGACGCCGATCCGCTTCTCGACGGAGGCCTCGATCAGGCCGGCCGCACCATGCCGCCGCGCCTCGATCTCGACGCGCCGCTCGTTTCCGACCTGCCGCCGCCCGGCCTCGACCGCCCGCGGCGCGAGGGCGGGCTCCTGCCCCCCGACCGCTCGCTGGTGGCCAACGACGACCGGCGCAACATCGGCATCCTGCAGCAGACCCTGCGGGTGCGCTCCTCGCCCAAGCCCTACCTGCTCGCGCTCGCCGCCGGCCTCGTCTGGATCGGCGCTCTGGTGCTGATCGCGTGGTCGAAGTCCGACGGCGACCTGCGCGCCGTCGTCTCGAGCCTGACCGCCCTGCAGGCGAGCGTCGGCGCCGCCGCCCTGTTCGGCCCGGTGGTGCTGTTCGTGATCGCCGCCATGCTCGCGGTGCGGGCCCAGGAGATGCGCCTTGTCGCCCGTGCGGTCGGCGAGGTCGCGGTGCGTCTGGCCGAGCCCGAGAGCTTCTCCACCGACGCCGTCCTGACCATGTCGCAGACGGTGCGCCGCGAGGTGGCGGCGGTGGGCGACGGCGTCGAGCGGGCGCTCGCCCGGGCCGGCGAGCTGGAGACCCTGGTCCGCGGCGAGATCGCCACGCTGGAGCGGGCCTATTCCGACAACGAGATCCGCATCCGCTCCCTCGTGGACGAGCTGGTGGCGCAACGCGAGGCGATCGTCACCAACGCCGAGCGGGTGCGTAGCGCCATCACCGGGTCGCACCAGAGCCTGAGCCAGGACCTGGAGGGCGCCTCCGACCGGATCGTCTCCGCCGTGACCGGCGCGGGCGAGCGGGTGACCGGTGCCCTGGAAACCCGCGGCGCCGCCATCACCGCCTCCCTGGGCGACGCGGGCGACCGGGTGGTCAGCCTGATGACGGCCCGCGGCAGCGACCTGATCGACAATCTCGCGGCCACCAGCCAGGACGTGCGCGGCACCCTCCAGGAGGTCGGCGAGACCCTGACGCGCGCCTTCGAGAGCCGCGCCGGCGAGGCGACCGGCGCCTTCGAGGCCGCGGGCACCACCCTGGCCGGCCGCCTGTCCGAGAATGCCGGCACCCTCGCGCAGAGCATCGCCGAGACGGGCGCGCGCGTGAGCGAAGCGCTGGAGCGTCAGGCCGGAACGGTGCGCGAGAGCTTCGAGCGCTCGGTGACCGGGCTTGAGACCGTGTTCCTGTCGCGCGGCTCGGAGCTGACCGAGCGCTTCGGCACGATGGGCGCCGAGATCACCGCCCGCTTCGCCGAGACCGGCTCCGCCCTCACCGAGGACATCGCCGGCCGCGGTCTCGCCCTCCGCGCCGAGATCGAGAGCGCGGGCCTGTCCGTCGCCGAGACGATCGAGGGCCGCGGGCGCGACGCGCAGGCCGCCCTGGCGCTGGCGGCCAGCGGCGCCGGCGAGACCCTGACGGCGCGCGCCGGCACGGTGCGCGACGCGTTGATCGACACCGCCGAGCAAATTGCCGAGGCGCTCTCGGACCGCGGGGGTGCCCTCACGGACCGCATGGACGGCATCGCTTCGCGCCTGGACGAGACCGTCACGGTCCGCGCCGCGGATCTGGAGACCCGGGTCGCCGACGCGGCCGAGCGCGCGGGCGGTCGTCTCGCACACCGCACACAGGAGGCCACGGCGAGCCTGGAGGCCGCCTTCGCGGCTCTCGGGCAGGGCTTCGAGGCCGGGGCCGCCGCCGCAGTCGGCTCCCTGCAGGGCACCGTCGAGGGGCTGTCCGGCGCGATCGGCGGCCGCGCCGCCGAGGCCGTGCAGATCTTCGAGCACCGGGTGGCGGAATCCGCCGCCGCTCTCGCGGCGCGCACGGCGGAAGCCGCGGAGGCGCTGCGCGCCGCCGCCGACCAGGCGGGCAATGCCGCCGAGACGCAGACCCGCGACGCGGCTGCCCGGCTCGCCGGTGCGCTGGAGACCCTGCAGAACGCCTCCGCCGAGGTCACCGGCGCCGTTGAGGCCGAGACCGCGATCCTGACGGCCCGCTTCCGCGACGCCGCCGACCGCGCCGGCACGGAACTCGGCGAGCGCGGCATGGCCGCCGTCTCGGCCGTGCGGGCGGCCCTCGACGATCTCAACCGCGAGCTTGCCGCCCGCACGGGCGACGCCACCGGCAGCCTCGCCGAGGCCGCCCGCGCGGTCTCGGCCGACCTCGCCGCCCGGATCGGCGAGATGGAGGCGGCCTTCGGCGCGCATGGCCGCGGCGTCGCCGAGCTGCTCGCCAGCCACGCCGACGAGACCCAGGCCCGCATCAGCGGCACCGGCCGCGACATCGTGCTCGCGGTGGCGAGCCAGGGCGCCCGCATCGCCGACACGCTCAGCCAGACCGGTGCGAGCTTCGCCGAGACCGCCGACGGCCGCGTCCGGGCGATCGACGAGACCCTGGGCAACCGCCTCGCCGCCCTGCAGGAAACCATCGCCCGCGGCGACATCCTGGCCGACCGGATCGGACGCGACACGGCGGCGCTCGGCGAGACCGTCGGCGCCCGCCTGGAAGAGATGGACCGTCTCCTCACCGGCAAGGGGCAGGCGGTGGCCGAGACGATCACGGCCAGGGCCCAGGAGGCCGGGAGCCTGATCGAGACCCAGCTCGGGGGCCTCGAGACGCGCTCCGCCCAGCGGGCCGCCGAGATCGGGGCGGCCGTGACCGACCTCGTCAGCCACATCGACGGGCATCTGGGCAGCCGCGTCGGCGCCGTCGACGAGGCGCTGCGCGCCCGCACCGACGAGATGGCGCGGATCATGGCCGAGGGTCATCGCGGCCTGATCGAGATGCTGGAGGGCCGCACCAGCGGGCTCGGCCAGGACATCGCCCGGCACACCGGCGAGATCGCCCGCCGGATCGAGGAGAGCGCCGGCCATTTCGACGCCGGCGTGATCGGCCGCCTCCAGGCGATCGCCGAGACCCTGGACGAGCGCGCCCGCCTCGTCGACGAGAGCTTCGGCGTCCAGGCCTTCGAGGCGATCCGCCTCATCGAGACCCGCACCCGTGCGGTCGACGAGGAGCTGGCCGGCCGGACCCGCGACCTCGTGGCGATGATCTCCGACCGTACCGGCGGCCTCGACGGCGCCATGGGCGAGCGCGTCCGCGCCCTCACGGCGACCATCGAGGACTCCACCCGCGCCCTGGAGGCGTCGCTGACGGCCCGCACGGAGGCCCTCGTGCGGCAGGTCGACGAGCGCAGCGAGAGCGCCGATGCGGCCCTCACGGCTCACACCGAGGCCGTCCGCGCCGCCTTCTCGGAGCGCGCGGACCTCCTCGGCCGCCTGATCGACGAGCGCATCGCCGCCATGTCGGGCGAGCTCGACGAGAAGGGTCGGGCCGTGTTCGGGGCGATCGGCACCCGGATCACCGAACTCGCCCGCCTGCTCGACCGCGGCGGCACGTCGCTCGCCGAGCTGATCGACCAGCGCGGCGAGAGCGTGCTGTCCAAGCTCCAGCAGACCATCGCGGATGCCGAGCGCATGCTCGATGCCGGCGAGGGTCGCCTCGGGCACACCCTCTCGAGCCGCACCGCCGATATCAGCGGCCTGCTCGATGACGGCGTGCGCACGGTTCACACGCTGCTCGACGACCGCACCAACCAGATCCGCGTGATGCTGGACGACCACGCTGGCACCCTGGCCGCGACTCTCGACGGCCGCATGGGCCCGATCAACGAGGCGCTCGACGGCCGCGGCCGGGCGCTGGTCGCTGCCCTGGATGGGGCGTTCGGCACCGCGAACGGAGCCCTCGAGGACCGGACCCGGCAGCTCGGCAGCCTGTTCGACGAGCGGCTGGGCACTCTGGAAGGCCTGGTCGAGGGGCGCGGCAACCGCCTCGCCGAGACTCTCAGCGCCCGGGCGCAGTCCCTGCGCACCCTGTTCGAGGAGGCGCAATCCGCCCTCGACGCGGTGGTGGAGGGCGGCGGCGGCCGCTTCGCCGCCACGGTCGATGCGCGCATCCAGTCGCTGCGCGCGGTGCTGGAGGAGGCGCCTGCCGCCGTCTCCGCGCTGGTCGAGACCCGCGAGCGCCAGCTTGCCGCGACCCTCGACGCCCGGACCCAGCGTCTTCAGACCCTGTTCGAGGAGGCCCAGACCGGCCTGCGCGAGCTCGTTGACGGGCGCGGCCAGGAGGTCGCCGACGCCATCGGGGCCCGGACCGAAAGCCTGCGCACGACCCTCGACGCGGCGCCCGCCCAGATGGCCGAGATGCTGGATACCCGCCTGGCGGATCTGCAGGGCCTGTTCGAGCGGGCGCAAGGCGAGATCGACCGGCTCGTGGACGGCCGCGGCCGCCAGATCGCCGGGACGATCGAGCACCGGACCCAGTCCCTCCAGGCGACGATCGAGAAGGTGAACCCGGCGATCGCCGGCCTGCTCGAGGAGCGCGAGACCCGTCTCGCTGAGACCCTCAGGGAGCGTTCGGGCGAGCTGCAGGCCCTGTTCGAGCGGGTGCAGAGCCGCCTCGGCGCGATCGTCGAGGGCACCGGCCGCGACGTGTCCGAGCGGGTCGACGCGCGCATCGAGGCTCTGCGGTCGACGTTCGAGCAGGCGCGCGCCTCGATCGAGGGGCTTCTGGAGGACCGCAGCCAGGCCCTGGTGGCGGCTGCCGAAGGCCGCACCGGCGCGCTGGTCGAGGTCTTCGATACCCGGCTGCGCGACCTCGACGGCGTCGTGGAGGGTCGCACGGCGGCCCTGGCGCAGGCGGTTGAGGCGCAGAGCGAGGCCCTGGCCCGCGGCGTCGACGCCCGCGCCGATGCCTTCACCCAGCGCATCGACAGCCGCATGCGGCTGTTCGCGACCCTGGTGGCGCAGCGCGCCGACACGCTGGCCACCGCCTTCGACGACCGCCACGACGCCTTCGCGGGCCTCATGGACGAGCGCACGGCAGCCCTGGTCGCCGCCCTCGACGAGCGGGCGCGCGCCCATGCCGAGCAGGTCGACGCCCACAACGCGGCGCTGGCCGAGACGCTCAGCCGCCGCGAGGCCACCCTGGCGGGTTTGATCGATGCCCGTACGGAAGCCCTCGGGGCCGGGTTCGAGCGGCGCGCCATGGCGCTCGGCGCCCTGGTGGATTCCCGCGGCGAGGCCCTGTCGCGCCGCCTCGCGGAGAGTGCCGAGACCCTGGTCCGCGCCATCGAGGAGCGCGGCGGCGCATTGCTCGCCAGTGTCGAGGGCAGCGGCCGCGCGGTCGGCGACAGCCTGGACGGCCATGTCGAGCGCCTGCGCACCGCCATCGACGGGCCGATGATGGACCTGTCCCGGGCCCTGGCGGACCGGGCCGAGGCCATCGAGCGGACGCTTGCCGAGACCGGCATGCCCCTGGCCGAGAGCCTGCGGGAGCGGACCGAGGAGCTGGCCGTGCAGTCCAGGGCCTCGGCCGAGCTGCTGCGCGCCGCCGTCGAGGACGGCGCAGGCCGCACCCTCTCGGAGCTGTTCGAGACCAACGACCGGATGGGCCAGGAGCTGGGCGCCCTGCTCCAGCGGATCGAGGCCGCCAACACGGCCCTCACAGACTTGGTGGCCGGCGCCGACACCAATCTCGGTGCGATCGAGCAGGGCCTTGCCGGCCGGATCGAGCAGGTCCAGGGCGCTCTGGAGCGCATCGCCGCCGAGACCGGCCGGGCCAGTGCGGGCGTCTCGGCCCAGGTCGAGTCGCTGCGGGGTGCCGCCGACGGGGCTCTGCGCGAGGCCGCCCGGCTGGCCGAGACCCTCGACGGCCGCGGCCGCTCCCTGGGCGAGCAGACCGCCGTGCATGTGGCGGCGCTCGACCGGGCCGCGGCCTCGCTGGCCGCGATCGAGGAGCGTCTGGGAACGGCCCTGTCGGGCCGCGAAACCGCCCTGACCGAGGCCATGAGCGCCTTCGAGGCGCGCGCCGCCGCTCTGGAGCAGAACGGCAGCGCCCTCGCGCAGACGATCGAGCAGACGCTGCGCGCCGCCGAGGAGCGCGCCCGCAGCGTCGGCGAATCCCTCGCCCAGTCGGCCCAGGGCGCCGGCGCCTCGGTGACGAGCGCCTTTGCCGACCTCAAGGACAGCGCCAGCGCCGAGGGCGAGAAGGCCGCCCAGGGCGTCCGGCAGGCCATCGAGGAGGCGGCCCGCGAGATGCGCAGCGGCTTCCAGGAGGCTCAGGCCAGCTTCGGCGACTCCTTCTCGGCCCTGCGCGAGATGACGGGCTCGATCCGCGGTGAGCTCGACGCCACCCGCGCCGAGCTTGCCAAGGGCGTGCTCGAACTGCCGCGCGAGACGCAGGACGCGACCGGCGAGATGCGCCGGGTCGTGGCCGACCAGATCAAGGCGCTCAACGAGCTCTCGTCCCTGGTCTCCCGCTCCGGCCGCACTGTGGACGTCGCCCAGCCGCTGGCCCAACGCCGGGTCGCCGAGGGCGGCGGTCGCGCCGTCGCGGCTGCGCCGGCCGGCCCGGCCGCCGCGACGCCCCTCGCGCCGACGGCCTCCGCCGCGCCGGCTTTGCCGGCCCCCGGGGCTGCACCGCGTGCGTCCGCGGCGGCCCCGGCCCGGATCGAGGCGCAGCGCCCGGCGGCCCCGGTCCGCACCGCCGGCCCGGCCCAGGCCGGAGACAAGCGCGGCTGGCTGTCCGACCTGCTGACCCGCGCCTCCCTGGACGACGACGAGGAGGCGGCGCCCGCGGCGGACGCGGCGGCCGCCGCACCGGCAGGGCGCCGGGCCTCGTCGCCGGCCGCCGCGGAGACCGGACGGATCGCCCTCGACACGATCTCGACCGACATCGCCAAGATGATCGAGCACCGGACCGCGGTCGATCTGTGGGAACGCTACCGGCGCGGCGAGCCGAACCTGTTCGACCCGCGGATCTACACGCCGCAGGGCCGGGCGACTTTCGCGGAGATCCAGCGCCGCTACCGGTCGGATGCGGAGTTCCGCCGCAGCGTCGACCGCTACGTCAGCGAGTTCGAGCGCCTGCTCGGCGACGTGGTCAAGAACGACAGCGACGCCAAGCGGACCGACGCCTACCTCACCTCGGAGACCGGCAAGGTCTACACCATGCTGGCTCATGCCAGCGGGCGTTTCGACGGGGCGTAGGACGCCGCCCGCCGGGGCCGGCCACGGCTCCGGCGGGACGCGCATGTCAGGGGGCGGCCTGGAGGGCCCTGGTCACAGCAGGCCGAGGCCGGCCAGCTCGCGCCGGAGGGCTTCCGGCATCTCGGCGAGATCGCCCGAGGCCTCCGCCCCGAGATCGGCCGGAGCGTCGCCCGCCGTCAGGTAGCGCCAGCCCTGGAACGGCCGGTAAGGCCGGGGCGCCACCGGGACGAGGCGCGGATCGAAGACCAGCCGGCAGCGCGGGATCCCGTCCGCGTCGGTCAGCGGCTCGATTGCGGTGATCGCCTGCCGGCACGACAGGGTCCCACGGATCACCCAGTAGATCGAGCCCTGTCCGGTGATCTCGCGATGCCGTTTGGGCAGGGTCCGGGTGACGTGGAACGGCGCGGCTGTCCGGCCGTCCCGGAGGGCCTCCGCCAGGAACCGGGCCTGCCGCGCCTCGAGATCGGCGATGGAGGCAGGTCCGACGCAGAGCTTGATCAGGTGCAGGGCCACGGACGCGCGTTCTCAGGTCTCTCGGCGGGGCGGCCCTGATAGCAGGCTCCGCGCCCCGGCGCGCCTGTCAGGCGAACAGGGCGAGCCGCTGATCCGGCGACAGGGCCTCGATCTCGGCGAGGCTCAGCGCCGGCTCGTCCGGAGCCGGGCCCGTCTCCGGAGCCGCCGCGACGAGGGCGGCCCAGTCGAGGCCGGCGTCGTCCTCGGCCGGCGCGACCGCCTCGGTGACCGGGGCCGGTCTGGGCTCGCCGACCGCGTCCTCAGTCGCGGGTTCGGCTCCGGCGACCGGTTCGTCGTCCGCCGCGCTGGCCACCGGCAGGAACACGAGATCCTCGTGGAGCGCCGGGCTTCCGGGCCGGGCCACGAGGGCGGCCGCGGTGACAGCCGGGACATCCATGCTGATGTAGCGATCGATGTCGCTCTGGTTGAGGTCGGACGGCACGGCCTCCGCGCCGCTCGGCTTGACGCCGGGCAAGGGCGGGATGCGCTCCGCGTCGTTGCCCCAGATGGCGATCATCGCCGAGAGCCGGTCCTCGAGGTAGCGCAGCGTGTAGACGATGCGGGCGGTCCGCTGCGCGGTGAGGTCCTGGAACGAGCAGGCGGTGTAGATCGCGGTGGCGTGGCGGTCGAGGGCGTCGCAGGCCGACGCGTCGGCGCCGCGCTCACGGAAGGTCCAGGCCGCCTCCTGGATCGCCTCGGCCGAGCCGAGGATGTCCGAGGTCGCCTGCTCGGTCTCGCGCACGATCGCATCGAGGGCCAGGGACGCCTGCGTCAGGCGGGTCTGTTCGGTGTTGGTGGCGCTGATCGCCGCGATCTCGGCCTTGGTGCGGCTGATCGCGTCGGCCATGTCGACGAGGTTGCCCCGCAGATTGCCGAAAGCCTCGTGGCCGCGGTCCTCGGTGACGGTCCGCTCGAGACGGGCGATCGCCCCGAGCAGCACCTCGGTCTCCGCGCCCCGGCTGCGGCGGCCGTGCTCGGTGAGGAACCAGCGGCCGCGCTCGGTGGCGGAGATCGCCGCCGCGATGGCCTCGTACTCGGCCGAGGGGCTTGCGCTCAGGCTGCTGGAACCGGACATGAGCTTCCCCGAAACGCGCAATGCAGGCACGGCCCGCGCGGGGCGCGATCCGGAAGTCCGCACTCTGCCAGGGTGCCTTTAACGGGCGCCTAAAACCAAATTCTCGACGGCTTGACCATTCGATCCTTCGCGCGTGCCGCCTCGGTCGGAACGGTCCTCGTGGTCCGGAGCGCGTCGCCCGCGCCTCGTGCGCGCCAGCGCTGACCGGCGGCCCATCCGCGGGATCCGTGTGCGGAAATCGGATCTCGCGATCGAGCTCATCCTGGCAGCCGCGCGCGGGCAGCGCCGCCACGCGCGACGGTGACGCTCGGTCCGGCCGCTTGCGGCCTTTCGGCAGGCGGCCTGGGACTTCATCCGGGTGGAGGGGCGAGGGCTCGAACTCCCTGCCATCAACCCCACTGCAATCCTGGGCCCGGTTCTCGGAGCCGACGATGCGCACGCCGTCAGGCTGATCCGGAGCCTCATGGACGCTCTGCCGGGATGCCCGACGGGTAATGCCGGCTGTGTCGACATGTGCGACGCGGCGGACCTGCGCCTGCGGGGGACGACCAAACCTGCGGCGAGCGGTGAGCGCGTCCTGGCCCTCTGATGTGTCAGGAGTGCGGGACTAACCTCGACCGCAGGTGTTGGCCTCACCTACTCCCACGATCGCGCTCAGCGGATCACGACATGGCTCCCTCATCGAAACGCAAAGGGTCCAATCCCGCATGACGCCGGAGGATCTCGGGGCTGTGGTTGCCGATGATCACACCGACGCTCTGCGCCAAGAGAGCGAGAAGATCGCTGGCAAGATCGACGAGGCCTATGGGAAGCTGGCCTCGAAGCTCCGCGGCAAGGCGGACAAAGCCAAATCGACGATGGAGACCAAAACGAGCGCGAAGAAGCGCGCGCTGCTGAGGCGGCGCTTTGAGTTGTACGCCGACGCGGCCAACGCGCTTGAGATGCGCGCCGCTGAGCGGAGAGGCTCAGACGATGGCAAGAGCGACTGACGCCGCGATTTGCGGTCGGTCGCCCCGTCCGGACGCTCCCCCGCCCCGTGAGCAGATCGGGGCGGAGCCGTGCTGCGGTTCAGCCGGCACCGCCACACGGGGCTTTTTCCAGTCCGGGCCCGTGACGCTCACAACGAGCACCCGCCGCGAACCGCTCAACGGCGTCTCGGAGCACTTGCCGCCGATTAAGGCTCAGCCTCGACATAAGCCGTCGCCTCAAATCACCAAGGGTCCGGTAACGTCTTGCTAACTTTATTTATAGTTTCCAGAGTGTAATTTCTTGCGCGAAAAAACCAAAGGTTCGAAGAACGGGTTTACGTGCCGATAGCCCAGCAATCCATCGAAGCACCTACGTGTAAAATTTTATCTATTCAAGTACAGACGGACGAGTGGGATGATAGTTGCGGCTTTGTTGTTCGTCGCCGGAATCTTTCTCGGCCTTGGTCACAATGTGTTCGCTCTTGTCCTGTCGTCGGCGCTCATATTTTTCGCATCGATAATATTATTTATCGAAATCTCTGATTTTGACGTGCTCGAACTCCTGTTGACATTCGCATATCTGTTGGCGCATCAATCCGGCTACCTTGTAGGCGTCTATCTAGGCTACCAGAGCAAAGATCAATAAAAAAGGACCCTTCACCAAAACCAGATTAGGCGACCCGCACGCAGGTAAATCGGCAGCCAGATCGCCACGCTAGCCACAACAGATGCAACGACGAGCGCAAGAGATGGGCGAGTGCCAGATTTCGTTTTCAATGCTGCCGATATGGACAGGATTTTCATACCAGTAGCCCTAAAGACGAAACTTGAATATGGCTTCGATTTTCGCGTTTCATCTGACATTAAACAGCAAGATCGCAATCGATCTTTTGGCCGCTCATCAAGCCTGGATCGCACCTGCTGTAAGCTGGTAGCATCCGCCGCAGGGTGTTCGCTCTTGAGTAGCGAGTAGCCATGCGTGTAATTTCAGCACGTGACTAAAGTCAATGATGGTCAAGTTTTATATCAGTTTTATATGAAGGTTGATTAAATTTAGCACTGCGTCACGTCTGCAGCGGATCCGTCGTTGAGTCACGCTTGTCCTGCGGTCCTCGAACCCGGAGCCTCGGGATACGCCCAGTTCACCCGGGCGGGCTTTTTCGTGCCGGGCCCTGGCAGGCATATTGCACTTGAGTGTGGATGGCTGTGTTCCACCTTGAATGCTCCATCCATCGGCGCTGCGCGAGCGGCCTGTCGGTCGCTGCCGAACAGATCAATGCGCAGACCGACGCACAGGCTGCTCGCGAGGCTGAAGCCAGGTTCGATCTCCTACTCGCCGGCCGTTTTGGCTGCGCGACACTCCGGGACGATCGCGGCGTGGTCATCTGGTCGACACGAAGGCCCCTGCCGGCGGCACTTGATACCGGTCCTCCCCTCGCGGACACAGCCCGCTAGATCGTGGTCAGCCATCCTATCCCCGACCCAAGTTGCGTATCCGCTCGGCTCACGCGCGAGTGAGATCGGACGCTTGGTGCCCGCGCGGGGTCCGCAAAGGGTCGTGAGGGGCTACGGTCGCGACGTCCGCTTCGATGCATCCGTCCCCGATAGCGGACCGGCAGAAGGCCACCCGTCGTCGCGGATCAGGCCAGGCGCCGGGTCGACCCGCCCGGGACAGGGCACCGCAGATCACAACGTGCCAATCACAATGTGCCAAGCGCGCCGCATCTCGCAACCGGCAGGGATGAGCCCGGCTGCGGCTCCTCAAGGAGCGTCTCAGCACGATGGGGATCCTCAGGCTCCTGTTCCCAGACCCCTCGGCCCGCAGTTCCTTGTCGGAGTCTCGTCGTTACGGAACGGGCGCTGGAGTTCTCAAGCCCTTGACGGGTCGTGAGATAACGGGCGCTTACCGGCACGCCCGCCGCGGGCGCCCCGGCGCACCGCTCGCTTCAGCCCGCTCTCGAGACCTGCCTTGCTCCGCCCGTCCGGCCCGGCGCGCCTGTCGCTGCTCTACGCCGTCGTCTTCACCGAGATCGGCATCGCGATGCCGTTCATGCCCGTCTGGCTCGACGCGCTCGGCCTCGACGCCGCGGTGATCGGCGTGCTGCTCGCCCTGCCGATCGGCACGCGGATCGTGGCCACGGCCCCGCTCATGAGCCTGCTCGACCGCGGCCTCGGGCCGCGCCGGCTGATCATGCTGGGTAGCCTCGCGGTCGGCCTGACCTACGCGCTGATGCCCGCCGCCGCGGGGTTCGGCTGGCCCTGCCTAGCCGGGCTGGTGGTGCTCAACGCCGTGGCCGGCGCGCCGCTCGTGCCCTGCATCGACTACCTGACGCTGGCGGCCGTCCGCCGCGATGCCCGCCTCGCCTATTCGCGGATCCGGATGGCGGGCTCGGTCGCCTTCCTGCTGGCGAACCTCGCGGGCGGGCTGCTGCTCACGGCGCTGGGCGGCCGGCTCGCGGTGCCGCTGCTGCTCACCGGCCTCGCCCTGTCGGCCTCCCTGGTGGCCTGGCGCAGCCGCTCGGTGGCGGGCCTGCCCCAGGCGCCGGAGGGTGCCGGACGGCCGCGTCTCCCGCTCACGTTGTGGCTGTGCATCGGCGCGGCCGCTGCCATCCAGGCGAGCCACGGCGCGATCTATGGGTTCGGCAGCATCTACTGGACGAGCCAGGGCATCCCGGCGGCCTGGGTCGGATCGCTCTGGGCGACCGGCGTGCTCGCCGAGATCGTGCTGTTCGCCGCCATGCCGGCCTTGCCCGCGTCGTGGCGCAGCCCGGTGCGGCTCCTCGCCCTGGGCGCGACCGCCGCGATCCTGCGGGCGATCGGCATGTTCCTCCTCGGCGACCGCCTCGCCGCCCTGGTGCCGCTCCAGTGCCTGCACGGCCTGACCTTCGGGGCGACGCAGCTCGGGGCCATGGCGGCGGTCTCGGCCTACGCCCCGGACGGCGCCCGCGGGCGGGCGCAGGGTACGCTCAGCGCGGTCAATGCCGGGATCTCGGTGGGGGCGACCCTTGTCAGCGGCCTCGCTTACCGGGCCGGCGGTCCCCTCGCCTTCCTGCTGATGGCGCCGTTGGCTGCGGCGGGCCTCGGGCTCGCCTTCGCATCCGGACGGGCGGCCCGTCGCGCAAGGTGACGTTGGACACGCTTCATCAACCGTAATCTCGACATAACCACCCGGCAGGGTGGTGCCTCGATCGAGGAGTGAGGGTCTTGCTGAGCGAGGGCATCGTTGCCGGCGCCGGGCTGCGGGACCGGCCGGCCGACGGCCGGCTGGCGCTCGACGGCCGCTGGACCGCCGACCAGGCACCGACCGTCGAGGCAACGGCCGCGCGCATCGCGGCGGCCGGCCGCGCCGGTCCGTTGACTCTCGACCTGTCGGGGATCGAGCGGCTGGACACGCTCGGCGCCTGGGTGCTGGAGCGGACCCGCGCCGAGATCGAGCAGGCGGGCAGCACCCTGACCTATCTCGGCGTCCGGCCGGAGCACCGCACCCTGCTCGGCGAGGTCCGGTTGCGGGAGGCCGACGCCCCGCCGCCGCGGCGGCACGGCCCGGTCGTCGGCCTGCTCGACGCCACCGGGCGCCAGACCGTGCGCGGGGGCCAGGAATTCGTAACCGCCCTCGCCTTCCTGGGCGAGCTGATCGCCGCCTGCGGGCGCGTCGCCCTGCGGCCCGGCACGTTCCGCGGCAACGCCCTGATCAATCAGGTCCAGCAGGTGGCGCTCAACGGGACGCCGATCATCGTGCTGATCTCGTTCCTGGTGGGTGGCATCGTCGCCCAGCAGGGCATCTTCCAGCTCCAGCGCTTTGGCGCCCAGACCTTCGTGGTCAACCTGATCGGCCTCCTGATCCTGCGCGAGATGGGCGTGCTGCTCACCTCGATCATGGTGGCGGGCCGCTCCGGCTCGGCGATCACCGCCGAGATCGGCTCCATGCGCATGCGCGAGGAGGTCGATGCGCTCCGGGTCATGGGCCTCGACCCCGTCGAGATCCTGATCGTGCCGCGCGTGCTCGCCCTGATCATCGGCCTGCCGATGCTGACGCTGATCGGCGACCTCTCGGCGCTCGCGGGCGGCGGCCTCACCGCGATGCTCTACGGCGGGCTGACGCTCGACCAGTTCCTCGCCCGGCTCCAGGCGGCGGTCGGCGTGCACCACGTGATGGTCGGCCTGATCAAGGCGCCGTTCATGGCGCTGACCATCGGGGTGATCGCCACGATCGAGGGGTTCGCCGTGGAAGGCTCGGCGGAGTCGCTGGGCCGCCACGTCACGGCCTCGGTGGTGAAGTCCATCTTCATGGTCATCGTCCTCGATGGCCTGTTCGCGGTCTTCTTCGCCGCGATCGATTTTTGAGACCGCCGCGATGACCGCCCCGATGGACGCCCCTCGCCCGATCATCCGCGTGCGCGACCTCGTGGTCGGCTTCCGCGACCGCAACATCCTGAAAGGCCTGAGCCTCGACATCCGGGCCGGCGAGATCCTGGGCTTCGTCGGGCCCTCGGGCCAGGGCAAGTCGGTGCTCACCCGGACCATCCTGGGCCTCAACCCGAAGCGGGCGGGCACCATCGAGGTGTTCGGCCGCGACGTCGACGAACTGACCTACGCGGAGCGGCGCCGGATGGAGCAGCGCTGGGGCGTGCTGTTCCAGCAGGGCGCCCTGTTCTCGGCGCTCACCGTCAAGCAGAACATCCAGGTGCCGATGCGCGAGCACCTGAACCTGTCCGAGCGCCTGCTCGACGAGTTCGCCCGGCTCAAGATCGAGATGGTCGGCCTGCAGCCGGACGCCGCCGACAAGCTGCCCTCGGAACTGTCGGGCGGCATGATCAAGCGGGCGGCTTTGGCCCGCTCCCTGGCGCTCGACCCCGAGATCCTGTTCCTCGACGAGCCGACCTCGGGTCTCGACCCGATCGGCGCGGGCGAGTTCGACGACCTCGTCTCGACCCTCAAGGAGACGCTGGGCTTGACCGTCTTCATGGTCACCCACGACCTCGACAGCCTCTACACCGCCTGCGACCGCATCGCCGCGCTCGGCGACGGCCAGATCATCGCGGCCGGGACCATCGACGAGATGCTGGCGAGCGACCATCCCTGGCTGCGCTCGTACTTCCACGGCAAGCGCGCCCGGACCATCGCCATGGGCGGCACGGCCCTGCATGCCTGAGCGCCGCCCCACCGCAATCCCGCCCCGCTCCCATCCGGGAGCCGGGGCCAGACGCCCGGCCGGACCCCGTCCGCCGGGCAGAACCGCAGGCTGACCGCATGGAAACCCGCGCGAACTACGCCCTCATCGGGGCCTTCACCATCGCCGTGATCCTGGCGGGCTTCGGCACCGTGCTGTGGCTCTCCGGCGGCTCCTCGCGGCAGGTCAGCCAGACCGTCCGCATCGTCTTCTCGGGCTCGGTCGGCGGCCTGTCCCGCGGCTCGAGCGTGAACTTCAACGGCATCAAGGTCGGCGAGGTCACCGACATTCGCCTCGCGCCGCAGGATCCGCGCCGGGTGCTCGCCCAGATCAAGGTCGAGCCCGCGACCCCGCTCCGAGCCGACACGCGCGCCCGCCTGGACTCGGCGATGCTGACCGGCGTCTCGGTGATCTCGCTCTCCGGCGGCAATGCCGACGCGCCGGTGCTGACGCCGATGGCCAACGGCGAGCCGCCGACGATCTTCGCCGATTCCTCCGACATGCAGGACATGATGGCGCTGGCCCGCCAGGTCGCGCAGCGGGCCGACGACATGCTGGGCCGCCTCGACCGGCTCGTCTCCGCCAACGAGGGCGCGATCAACCGCTCGCTCACCAATGTCGAGACGTTCTCGAAGACGCTGGCCGATGCCGGCCCGAACATCTCGGCGCTGGTCAAGGCGGTGGACGGGGTCAAGCTCGGCCACGTGATCGACAACGCCGACCGCTTCTCGGCGGCCCTGTCCAAGGCCAGCCCAGACATCGAGGCGGGCCTGCACGACGCCCGCTCGCTCGCCGCCAAGCTGAACGCCTCGGCCGACAAGATCGACGCGGTGCTCAACGGCGCGCAGGGCTTCCTGGGGTCCGCCTCCGGCCAGGAGGGCTCGAGCACCTTCGCGGAGATCCGCGCCGCCGCGATCTCGGTGCGCGACGCCGGCAAGGCGTTCCGGACCATGTCGGAGAACCTCGACAAGCGCACCGCCAGCATCTCGACGAGTTTCGGCCGCCTGAGCGGCACCGGCCGCCGGGAGGTCGAGGCCCTCTCGGGCGACGGACAGCGGACGCTGAGCACGCTCAACCGCACAGTGCGCAGCCTGGAGCGCGACCCGAGCCAGGTGATCTTCGGCGGCAAGCCATCGTTGCCGGAATACAACGGCGGCCGCTGAAAACGTGCGGATCCGGGCGGATGTGTCCGGGCGCACGGCACAAGTGCCAAAGCGGATTAGTTTTAACCGCATAGCTTATACAGCTCCGCCGCACGCCGGTGGGGCTTCTCAGGTTATGTGTATGGTCCGCTCGTCCCACATTGCCGCCGCTGCTCTGCTCGCCGCCCTTCTGGGCGGCTGCGGTGGCGGCGCGGTGCCCCTCACCTTCGACCTCGAGGCGCTGCCGCCGACGGGGCGGCCCGTCATGGCGGGCCGCTCGATCGCGGTGTCCGAACCCGTGGGGATTCAGCCCTTCGAGGCCGACCGGATCATCGTGCGCGAGAACGGCGGCGCGCTCTCCTTCCTGGGCGGCGGCCAGTGGGCCGACCGGCTGCCGCGCCTGATCCAGACGCGGATCATCCAGAGCCTGGAGAATTCCGGGCGGCTGCGCTCGGTGAGCCGGCCGGGCGACAAGGTCGTGGCCGATTATCAGCTGATCAGCGAGATCCGCGCCTTCGACGTCCAGGCCGGGACCGGCGAGGCGGTGGTCGATTTGTCGTTCAAGCTCGTGGCCGACGGCACCGGCAAGGTGACGGCCGCGCGGATCTTCACGGCCCGGGTGCCGGTGGCCAAGATCGATGCCGGTAACGGCGCCCGCGCCCTCGATAAGGCGCTGGTGACCGTGCTCGCCGACGTGGTGCGCTGGGTGAATACGGGGCGCTGAGGGCGCCTCACTCCATCACGGCGGCCTTGAGGATCACCACCATCGTGGCGCGGGCCGGCCCCTCGGCGCAGCGCACGAGGTGGGGCCGGTCACAGCGGTAGCGCAGGGTCTCGCCGGCCCGCGCGCGCTGCACGACGCCGCCGATCTCGACCTCGAACGCCCCCTCCGACACCGACAGCGATTCCACCGAGCCCCGCTGGTGCGGGTCCGAGTCGAGGACCCCGCCGGGATCGGCCGTGACCTCGTACCATTGCAGCCACTCGATCGTCTTGAGCCAGCCGATGATCGCCAGCCGGACCTTGCCGTCCTCGGAGACCAGAATCGGCGTGTCCGCCCGCGAGGTCTTCTCGATGAACGGCTCCTCGTCGCCGGCCGCCAGAACCCGCTCGATGGACACGTCGAGGGCCTGGGACAGGCGCCAGATCGTCGCCAGCGTCGGGTTGGTCTCGTTGCGCTCGATCTGGCTGATGATCGACTTGGCCACGCCCGACTGCTCGGCGAGTTCCGAGAGCGAGAGATTGTAGGCCTTCCGCAGCCGCTGGATGGTCTTGCCGAGCTGCCCTGAGAGGACCTGCGCCCCGGTCAGCAGGTCGCGCCCGCGCCCCCGTTCGGGCCGTTCCGCTTGGTCCTGCATCGTCACCGGCCCGCCTGGTCCGTTCCGTTATCCGAACGATCGTACGCTTCTTCAAACGCAATCGCCATGCGGTTGCAAGGCGGATGTCGCCGCGACGGTTGGGAAAGCCGTGATCCGGTCGGCCTATGACCAGAGGGCATGGAAGTGGTGGACCGGCCCGTGTCCGGCGCCGATCGCCAGCCGGTCCGCCGCGGCGAGCGCGGCCGTGAGGTAGTCCTTGGCCGCCGCCACCGCTTCCGGCAGCGTCAGGCCCCGGGCGAGCCCCGCCGCGACCGCGGCCGACAGGGTGCAGCCGGTGCCGTGTGTGTTCGCCGTCGCGATCCGCGGCGCCGCCAGGGTACGCAGGGCGCCGTCGGCCGTGACAAGGTGGTCGCTGCTCTCGCGGCCGTGCCCGTGGCCGCCCTTGATCAGAACAGCCCGGGCGCCGAGGGCCACGAGGCGCCGGCCCTGCGCCACCGCGGTCGCCGCGTCCTCGGCCACCGCCTCGCCGAGCAGCACCGCCGCCTCCGGCAGGTTTGGGGTGATCAGGTCGGCCCGCGTCAGCAGCCGGTCGCGGAGCACCGCCACGGCCTCGTCGGCGATCAGCCGGTCGCCGCTGGTGGCGACCATCACGGGGTCGAGGACCACCGGGATCGTCCCGGCGTGACGGGCGAGGCCGTCGGCGACCGCCGCGATCACCGCGGTTCTGGACAGCATGCCGATCTTCACGGCCTTCACGGCGAGATCGGAAAACACGCTGTCGATCTGCCGGGTCACGAAATCCGCCGGCACGTCGTGGATGCCCTGGACGCCGAGGGTGTTCTGCGCGGTCAGCGCCGTGACGACGCTGGCGCCGTAGACCCCGAGCGCCGAGAACGTCTTGAGGTCCGCCTGGATTCCGGCGCCACCGCCGGAATCCGAGCCCGCGATGGTGACGGCGATCGGGACAGGTCCGCTCATCGTGCCTGCGCCCGGTCGGTCAGGGCGGCGTCGATCCGGGCGCGCAACGCCCGGGCGTGCTGCCGGACCGGCTCCGCACCGAACAGCGCGGTGATCACCGCGACGCCATCGGCGCCCGCGGCGATCACGGCGGCGGCGTTCTCCGGGCCGATCCCCGCGATGGCACCGAGCGGCAGGCCCGCGCCCCGGGCGAGCCGGGCCCGAAAGGCGATGCTGGAAAAGCCCTCCAGGCCGACCGGCGGGTCGGGATTGTCCTTGCTGGTGGTGGCGAACACGCCGCCGATGCACGCATAGTCGACGGGCAGCCGGTACAACTCGTCGGCCTGGGCCGCCTTCTTCACGGTGAGGCCGATGATCGCGCCCTCCCCCAGGAGCCGGCGCGCATCGGCCGGGTGAAGATCGTTCTGGCCGAGATGCACGCCGTCCGCGCCGGCCGCCATGGCAAGGTCGACCCGGTCGTTGACGAGCACCGGTACCCGGCCGCCCACCGCTTCCTGGATCGCCCGGATCCGCGCGAGGGCCGCGCGGGCATCCGGGATGTCCTTCTCGCGGTACTGCAGCAGGGTGCAGCCCCCCGCCACGGCCTCGGCGCCGAGCCGCGCCAGATGAGCGCCGTCCGCGCCGCAGACGCCGACGTCGAGCAGGCCGTAGAGGCGCAGGTCGACCGTCCGGATCCCGGCCGCTGGCGCATTCGTGCTCGCTGGCATCGCCGTCGCTGCCTCCGCCCGACCAGCCCCGTGCCGACCCTGTGCCGGCCCGCTCGGGCGGCCCTGTTTGGGCAGGCCCCATCGTCTTGGCAAGCGGCTCGACAGGTCCTCGGCGGGGAACCGTCATGCGGCGGCGTTGACGTGGCGTGATCCTGTACCCCTATAGGTGGGGTCCGCCGCCGCGCGTGGCGCATCCGAGGGGAGAGGCGTTCGAGGGACGATGAATGTTGCCGCGACGCAGACGGGTGCGCGCGGGGCGCAGGCCCCGCTGGAGCGCTCCTCCGTAGGCCTCGTCGCGGTGATCGTCGCCGCGACCAAGGGGGAACCGCGCGCCCTGACGATCCGGGTGCCCGATCAGGCGTCCGGCCGCGGTGACGGCCTGCCGGCCGGCCCCCTCGTCCCCGAGCACGCCACCCTGGAGCGGGGCCTGCGCGCCTGGGTGGAGCGGCAGACGCACCAGCGCCTCGGATATGTCGAGCAGCTCTACACCTTCGGCGACCGCGACCGCTCCGGGACCGCCGACATGTCGGAGGTGCATTCCCTGTCGGTGGCGTATCTGGCCCTCGTCCGCGAGGAGCGGCCGGCCGGCATCGCCGAGGCGGCGTGGCAGAACTGGTACCGCTATCTCCCCTACGAGGATTTCCGGCAGGGGCGCCCGCGCCAGCTCGACGCCATCGAGGCGCGGCTCGCCGCCTGGGCGGCCGAGCCCGAGGATTGCGCCACCCGGACCCGCCGCCTCGACCGGCTCGGCCTGACTTTCGGCATGAACGGCGGCACCTGGAACGAGGAGCGGGTGCTGGAGCGCTACGAGCTGCTGTTCGAGGCCGGGCTGATCCCGGAGGCACGGGGCAATCCCGGCCCGGCCGTGCCGAATGACCCGACCGGCGTGCCCATGGCCTTCGACCACCGCCGGGTCCTGGCCACCGCGATCGGGCGCCTGCGCGGCAAGATCAAGTATCGCCCGGTGGTGTTCGAGCTGATGCCGCCGGAATTCACCCTGCTCCAGCTCCAGCGCACCGTCGAGGCGCTCTCGGGCACGCAGCTGCACAAGCAGAATTTCCGCCGCCTCGTGGCCCAGCAGGGGCTGGTCGAGGAGACCGAGAGCGTCACCAGCGGCGCTGCCGGCCGGCCGGCGCGGCTGGTGCGCTTCCGCCGCGAGGTGCTGCTGGAGCGCCCGGCCCCGGGCCTGCGGCTGCCGTCGCGGCGGGTGGGGTGACGGCCGGGATCAGTCGCGTCGCGGCAGGGTGCCGAGTCCGCTCCCGTTGAGGGCGTCCACCGTCAGGGCGGCGGCCCGGCCGTCATGGCCGATGGCGAAGCGGATGGCGGAGGGCCGGTCGGGCGCCTCCGCGTCCGGGAAGCTCAGGAAGAGGTCGCGGTCGAAGTGCCGGAGGGGGTAGCGGCGCGCGCCCGCGGGGCCGACCGTCAATGTCAGGGTGCCGTCCGCCTCCGCCACCACGGCCTCGCCGACATAGGTGTTGGCGTAGCGCCCGGCGTAGGCCGAGAGCGCCAGGGGCGCGGAAGCCTGGGCCGGCGGCGTCCCGTAGGCCGCCTTGTCGGCGGCGATGCCCGGCGCGAACAGGCCCTCGTAGGCCGCGCCCCAGGCCTTCGCCCAGTCCCGGCCGACGCGGCCGTCGAAGACGAGATCGGCGAAGCTGTCGGCCAGCCCTTCCGGCACGCCGGACGGGAAGGCGTTGGTCAGCACGA
Source organism: Methylobacterium sp. PvR107 (assembly GCF_017833295.1). Taxonomy (NCBI): domain Bacteria; kingdom Pseudomonadati; phylum Pseudomonadota; class Alphaproteobacteria; order Hyphomicrobiales; family Methylobacteriaceae; genus Methylobacterium; species Methylobacterium sp. PvR107. Next base: position 5,778,383 of record NZ_JAFIBW010000001.1, on the reverse strand, counting down.
GGATCCCGAGACCGGCCTCCGGATGGATCGCGACGAGCGTCTGCGCCCCGACGCTGAAGGCGCCCGCGTGGCCCCAGACGAGGCCGTGGCGGCCGTACTCGACGTTCCAGCCGAGGCCGTAGAAGGACGCGCCGCCGGTCACGGGGTTGCGGCCGCGGGCCATGAGCGGGACGTGCGTCTGCGCCAGGGCAGCCGCCGCGACGCGTTGCGCGCCCTCGAAGCGGCCGTTGCCGATCACGAGCCGCAGCCACCGCGCGAGATCGCGGACAGGGCCGCTGACGCCGCCGGCCGGGGCCTGGGCGTCGGGGTTCCGCTCGACCTTGGCGGTCCAGACGCCGCCGGCCCGGACATGGAGCGCCGCGCGGTTGGTCCGGCTCAGGAACGCCGCGTGGGTCGTGCCGGTGGCGGTCATCCCGAGGGGCCGGAACAACCGGTCCCGGGCCACGGCTTCCCAGGGCTGGCCGGTCGGCCTCGCGGCGGCGACCGCGCCCTCGGTGAAGCCGAAATTGCTGTAGGCGTAGCCGGCGCGGAAGCTGGAGGCGGGCGGGACGAGACGGAGCTGGCGCAGGATCGCGTCGCGGCCGAAGCCGATCGCCTCCAGGTCATCGCCTGCGGTCCCCGGCAGCCCGCTGCGATGGTTGAGGAAGTCGCGCACCGTGACCTGCGCGGTCGGATAGGGCTCGCTCAGCTGGAAGGCGGGATCGAGATCCGCGACGCGCGAGTCCCAGGCGACCACCCCGTCGCCCACCAGGGCCGCCACGATCGTCGCGGTGACGGGCTTGGACAGGGAGGCGATCTGGAAGACCGTGTCGGGGTCGACCGTCTCGGGCTTCCCGGCCTGCCTGAGGCCGAATCCCTCTAGGAGGAGCGTCTCGCCGCCGAGGACGACCGCGACCGCGAGGCCCGGCACAGCGCCCGCGTCGACGGCTTGCCGCGCCAGTGCCTTCAGCGCCGGCAACTGCGCCTCGACCTGCGCCCGCGTGATCGTCCCGGCGGATCCCGCTCCGGGCCCGGCCGCGATCAGGCCGAGGACGAGGCACGCGCGGACGAGGCGACGGCGCGATCGAGCCCGCTGCATGAGTCGTCGATCCCGCCTGAGAGAGCTCGGAGGACGAGAGTGGCATCCTCGGGCCGGCGAAATCAATCACGCCGGCAGGGGCGCGCGCCTCGCATGCGCGTGCCGGCCCGCCGAGAGGCGGCCGAAGACTGTCCGAGAACCGCGCCGGCCCGTCTATCGGAACGGGTTGGCGTCGGGTGTCGGCTTCACGCCGTGGAGCATCCGGTACAGCGTCCATTCCTCGACGATCTTCCGGCCCGGCAGGGAGCAGAGCCCGATCGTGCCGCCATCGGGCAGCTTCGCGAGGATCGATTGACCGTCCATGGTCGCGCAGAAGACAGAGGCCGGGTTCCCAAGCGCGAGGGCCGGTCCCGGTCCGGCGAGGGCGGCGCAGACCGCGAACGCGATGACAAGCCTCACGGCGCGCACTCCCGATGGCAGGACCGGCCGACCGATACGCCGCCCCGGCTGAACGGGGCCGGCGCGGTCCGTGCAGGAATCCGCGGCGGCTCGCCGGCCGGGTCGAAGGCCCTGCCCTATCCGTAGGTGTGGTCGTCGGCCGGGAACCGCCCGGCCCGGACCTCCTCGGTATAGGCCTTGACGGCCTCTTCGATGTGGCTCCGCAGGCTCCCGAACTGGCGGACGAATTTCGGCGTGCGCTCGGACAGGCCGAGCATGTCCTCCAGCACCAGGATCTGCCCGTCGCAGACCGCCGAGGCGCCGATGCCGATCGTGGCGGCCGTGACCCGGGGCGAGGTGGCGATCGCCCGCGCCACCGGCTCGACGATCCCCTCCAGCACGATCGCGAAGGCGCCGGCCTCGGAGATCGCCCTGGCATCCTCCATGAGGCGGCGCTCGTCGTCGGGCGCCCGGCCCTGCACCTTGAATCCGCCCATCGTGTTCACCGCCTGCGGGGTCAGGCCGATATGGCCCATCACCGGCACGCCGCGCTGGACCAGGAACGCCACCGTCTCGGCGAAATGGGCGCCGCCCTCCATCTTGATCGCGCCGGCACCGGTCTCCTTCAGCACCCGGGAGGCGTTGAGGAAGGCCTGCTCGCGGCTCGCCTCGTAGGAGCCGAACGGCATGTCGACCACGACCAGGGCCTTCGACGTGCCGCGGATCACCGCCTGCGCCTGGAGGATCATCATCTCCAGGGTCACGGGGATGGTCGATTCCATCCCGTGCATCACCATGCCGAGGGAATCGCCGACGAGGATGAAGTCGCAATAGGCATCGACGATGCCGGCCGTGTGCGCGTGGTAGGCGGTGAGCGCGGTGATCTTGCGCCCCTCGGCCTTGCGCTTGCCGATATCGATCGCCCGGAGCCGGCGGGATTGCACGACCTGCGACATGGTTCACACCTCTTCCGGCGCCGGCACGGGGCCGTCGCCTTATCTCGGAGGGACGGGCCGCGCTCGCGGAGTCTCACGCGGCCCTACTCTTACACCGCCGGAGGCGTCCGGTCAGCGCCCCGCCTGCGGCTCGCTCGCCGCCGTCCAGGCCGGATCGACGCGCAGGTTGGCGGTCTCGTGCTTCTCCTGCCAGCCCTCCACGCCCTCGGGGAACCAGCGCACCCCGGTATAGCCCGTCCGCACGAGGCGCTTGGCGGCGTTCCAGCTGCCCCAGCACTCCACGTGGCAGAACACCACCACGGGCTTGGCCCTGTCGCCGCCGGTCAGCTCCGCGACCCGGGCGTAGAACTGCGCCTCGCGCGCCGGCGCCAGGGGCTCGGCCCCGGCCTCCGGCATCCAGATGGCGCCGGGAATCGAGGGATGCACCGGCAGCCAGAGCCGGCCTTCGGGGAAGTTCGACGGTTTGCGGTCCGGCGCCGCGACGTCGATCAGCACCGGCTTGTCCGGTCCCGCCATCAGGGTGGCCAGCGCGTCGGCGTCGACCACCTGGGCGCCCTTGAGGGTCGGCGGCGTGTAGCCTTTCGGCGGGCCCGCATAGAGCCCGTCCGGCTCGGGCACGTTGACCGGGGAATCGGCCGGTGCGGCGGCGAGGCAGAGGAGCGCGGCGCAGGCCGCCGCGATCCGGCCGGTCAGGACGAGGCGCCGCATGCTCAGTTCGTCGGGCCGGGCGGGTTGAAGCTGTGCTGCCAGCGGCCGCCCTGGTTGTCGGAGGCCGCCACCTGGATCGGCTTGCCGTCCGGCTTGAACGCGAAGTTGATCACCGGATTCGAGGCGATCGAGATGTCGCCCGTCATGGTGAAGACCTTCCGGTCGCCGGCCGAGACGGTCAGCCTGTCGATGTAGCGCGCCGGCGTGTACTCGCGGGTGACCTGGTTCATCTGCATGCCGGAGAAGTTCGGGTGGCGGACCATCAGGGTCGCCTCCACGGGCTTGCCGGGCTGGGTGTCGGCGAACTTCATGCGCATGTCGCCCATGCCCTTCATGGCCTCTTCGTCGCTCATGCCCATCGGGGCCGAGCAGCCGCCGGACGCCTTCACGAACTGCTTGGCCTCGTAGAGCTTGCCGTCCTGGGTCTCCACCACGGCGTGCATGTCCGTGTAGTTGTTGACCCGCACGCGCAGCTTCAGCTCCGCCGGGTCCGCGGCCGGGCCGAATTCGAACTTGGCGGCGTAAGGCGCCGGGTTGTCGTCGATGATCAGCGAGACCGCCTTGACCTGCCCGGCCTGCGGCATGGTCAGGGTGATCGGCACCAGGGCTGCGTCGAGCGCCCTGCCGGGGGCCTCGATCTTCACGAGGCTGTCGGTCTGGGCGATCGGGCGGTCGCCGAAGATCGACTTGGCGATCTCCTGCCAGCGGGCCGCCCGCTCCTGATCGGTGTCGGAGGCGCCGGCGGCCCGGGCCGAGAGGGCGAGCGGTCCCGACAGGGCGGTCGTCGCGAGGGCGACGCCGAGGGCGAGGCTGGAGAGCGTTTTTCCGATCCTGAGGGTCATGGCGTGCCTCCCGATGAATTCAGATATGGGGATCTTGAAAACCTATTCCCACTCGAGTTCCTGATAGGCCACGGTGACGTTGCGGCCGTTATAGGTGTCGAACAGGGCCCACTTGTCCTTCTGGTCCGAAGCGACGGTCGCGACCGCCTTCTCGATCGGCACGTCCTTGGCGATCGCCGCGCGGGTGCCGTCGCGCAGGTCCGTCAGGTAGCCGGTGAGATCGGCGAGCGCCGGGCCGAGATCGACCGTCACCGGGCCGTGGCCCGGCACGGCGCGGGTGGCGCCCATGCCCTTCAGCCGCTCGGCTTCCTTCAGCCAGCCCCTGAGGCTGCCGTCGAGCGACGGGATCCGGTTCACGAACAGCAGGTCGGCGGGGAAGAGCAGGCCGCTGCCGGAATCCAGCATCGACAGGTCCGAGGTGGTGTGCGCCGGCCCATGGGCCGTGAAGGTCAGCCGGCGGTCGCCGAGATCGATCTCGGCCCCGTCGGCGACCGTCATCGTCGGGTAGACCACCGGCCCGGTCCGGTCCTCGCCCAGAAGGTCGATCAGGCGCTTGCGGTAAAATTCGCCCCGGGCGGAGAGCGCCTCGGTGAGCTTGGCATGGCCGATGAAGACCGGCTTGTCCTGAACGAATGCCCCTGCCCCGAAGACGTGGTCCGGGTGGACATGGGTCAGGACAACGTGGGTGATCGGCTTCTGCGTGCGCTCGACGATCTCGGCGCGCAGCCACTGGCCGTCGGCGAGGCTGCCGCCGGATTCCGTGACCAGCACGCCGTCCCGGCCGATGAGGAAGCCGATATTGGCGATGGCGTCGGCGTTGTCGGGGGTGGCGTCGGCGATCAGGCCCTTGCGCACGAACAGGCCGGGGCCGACCTCCTCCATCGTGAACGAGTCCGCGGCCCGGCCGAGGCTCGGCAGACAGCACAGGCACAGGCCGGCGAACAGGGCATGCCGCCGCGACAGGGTGCGCCCCACGCCGAACGACTCCCGCGGATGGACGGCGGATGCCGTCATGCCGAACCCTCCCTGTTCTTGTTGTCTACCATTAAGTAGGTAGATCTTTTCGCCGTCAAGTGGCAGACAGGTGACGAGGAGCCGGCGGGGCGCACGTTGGTGTGAGCCGGAGATGCGAGGGCCGCGATGAGGGATACCCGCGCCGAATTGCTGATTCAGGCCGAGACCCTGGTCCGGGGGCGCGGCTATGCCGGGTTCAGCTACGCCGACCTCGCCGAGGCGGTGGGGATCCGCAAGGCCAGCATCCACCACCATTTTCCCACCAAGGTCGATCTCGGGGCCGCCCTGGTGGTGGCCTACGCGGCCCGCTACGCCGCCGCCCTCGAGGCGATCCATGCCGAGGTGCCGGATGGGCCAGGCCGGCTCGCGGCCTACGGGCGGCTGTATCTCGGCGGCGTCGAGCAGGGGCTCGGCTGCCTCTGCGCCGCACTGGCCATCGAGGGCGAGGCCCTGCCCGAGCGCCTGCGCCGGGACATCGCGACCTTCTTCGAGGGGCATCTCGCCTGGCTGGAGGCGATCCTGCGGGAGGGGCAGGCCGACGGAACCGTCCGCGACGGCGCGGAGGCCGCGGTCCTCGCCCGCTACGTCGTCGCCACCCTGGAGGGGGCGCTGCTGATGGAGCGCCTGTTCGCGAGCCCGGCCTCCTTCGAGGGGACGCTGGCCGTGCTGGTCGAGGGCCTCAGGCCGCGGTGAAGCGCGCGTAGCCGTCCGCCCGCAGCCGGCAGGCCGGGCAGGTGCCGCAGCCGTAGCCCCAGGAATGCCGCTCCCCGCGCACGCCGAGGTAGCAGGTGTGGCTCTCTTCGACGATCAGGTCGACCAGCGCCCGCCCGCCAAGGGTCTCGGCGAGGCCCCAGGTCTGCGCCTTGTCGAGCCACATCAGCGGCGTGTGCAGCACGAATCGGCGCTCCATGCCGAGGTTGAGCGCGACCTGCAGCGCCTTGATCGTGTCGTCGCGGCAATCGGGATAGCCGGAATAGTCGGTCTCGCACATGCCGCCGACCACGTGGCGCAGGCCCCGCCGGTAGGCGAGCGCCGCCGCGAAGGTCAGGAACACGATGTTGCGGCCGGGCACGAAGGTGTTGGGCAGGCCCGAGGCCTCGTAGCCGATCGCGGCCTCCCGGGTCAGCGCCGTCTCGGAGACCTGCCCGAGGGCGTCGAGGGGCAGCGTATGGTCCTCGCCGAGCCGGGTCGCCCAGGCGGGGACGATGCGCGTCAGCCCGTCCCGCAGGGCGGCGCGCCGGTCGAGTTCGACCCGGTGGCGCTGGCCGTAATCGAACCCCAGGGTTTCGACGTGGTCGAACCTTTCGAGCGCCCAGGCCAGGCAGGTGGCCGAATCCTGGCCGCCGGAGAACAGCACCAGCGCGGCGCGGTCACCGGGACCGACAGGGTCATTCGCCATCGTACTCCGCCCACGACATCGGGGTCTCGGCCACCCGCACGCGGGCCAGCCCCGGCAGGTCCGGCCGCAACCGATGCCAGATCCAGGCCGCGATGTTCTCGGCGGTCGGGTTCTCCAGCCCCTCGATCTCGTTGAGGCAATGGTGGTCGAGCCGCGCCAGCAGCGGGCCGAAGATCGACTCGATGTCGTAGAAGTCGATCACCCAGCCGGTGTGGGGATCGACGGGCCCGGCGACGGTCAGCTCGACCCGGTAGGAATGCCCGTGCATCCGGTGGCAGCGGTGGGTCTCGGGCACGTTCGGCAGCCGGTGGGCCGCCTCGAAGGTGAAGGCTTGCGTAATCTTCATGTCGTTTCGATCGTTGGCCGGTCGCCGGAAGGGCGCTGGTCCCCTCTCCCACAGGGAAAGGGACAGGGTGAGGGGTGTGACCTCTCCGGAGAATCCCGATCCCTCACCCCGACCCTCTCCCGCACGGGAGAGGGGGCAAGTCGTGCCGGCCGGAAGTCTCCCTGATCACAACGCATAGCCGAAATCCGCACGCGGCGCCCGCTTAGCCGGATGCCTTCTCGGAAACCCCCGCCTGCGCGAAGGTCGCCATGCCGGTGTGGCAGGCGAGCGCGCCCTTGAGCAGGCCCATGGCCATGCCGGCGCCCGAGGCCTCGCCGAGCCGCATGCCGAGGGCCAGCAGTGGCACGAGGCCTAGCCGCTCCAGCACCTCCGCGTGGACCCCCTCCGCCGAGACATGGCCGGCCAGGCAATGGTCGAGGGCGCCCGGGTCGGCGGCATGCAGCACGGCTGCCGCCGCGGTGGCCACGTAGCCGTCGATCACCACCGGGATGCGCTGCAGCCGGGCCGCCAGGATCGCCCCCGCCATGGCGGCGATCTCCCGGCCGCCGAGGCGCGCCAGCACCTGGAGCGGGTCGTCGAGATGCCCGGCATGGTGGGCGAGTGCCGCCTCCACGGCGGCGACCTTCCGGCCGAGCCCGTCCCGGTCCACGCCGGTGCCGCGCCCGACCCAATGGGCGGGGTCGCCGCCGAACAAAGCGGCGTAGAGGGCGGCCGCCACCGTGGTGTTGCCGATGCCCATCTCGCCGATGCCGAGGCAGTCGGTGCCGGCGGCCACCGCCTCCATGCCGAACGCCATGGTGGCGACCGTGGCGCGCTCGTCGAGGGCGGGCGCTTCCGTGATGTCGCCGGTCGGCATGTCGAGGGCGAGGTCGAACACCTTGAAGCCGAGCCCGTAGGCCGCGCAGATCTGGTTGATCGCCCCGCCGCCGGCCGCGAAATTGTCGAGCATCTGCCGGTTGACCGCGTCCGGGAAGGCCGAGACGCCGCGGCGCGTGACCCCGTGGCTGCCGGCGAAGACGCAGACCAGCGGCCGGTCGAAGCTCGGCGGTGCCTTGCCCTGCCAGGCCGCCAGCCAGGACACGAGGCTCTCCAGGCGCCCGAGCGAGCCCGCGGGCTTGGTCAGGACGGCGTCCCGGGCCGCGACGTCGGCCTGCGCGTCCCGGTCCGGGCCGGGCATGGCCCTCAGCAGGTTGCGGATGTCGTCGAAGGGGCCGGGTTCGGGAGCAGTCATCGGGTCGGTCACCGGGTCGGACATGGCGGCGATGATTTCCTGTGGGCGCCCCCGGACGGGGAGACGAAGCCGGATCGGGGCGACTATACTGGACCAGCTCGCTCCACCGGGGCGCAATTGCGGGCGGAAGCGAGAGACCGCGATGGACAGGCAGACCGGCGGGGAAGCCGACTGGCCCGGGCGCGGCGCCCTCTACGACCTCGCCGGGTGCCTGCGCTTCTACTCCCGCCTGCCGGTGCCGCAACTGCCCGGCGAGCCGGACCCGCATCGGAGCCCCGACTTCACCACCCTGCCCCGGATGCTGCCGCTGGCCGGCCTGATCCTCGCGCTGCCGGCCGCCCTGGTCCTCGCGGCCGGCTGGCGGATCGGGCTCGGGCCGTTCCTGGCCGCGACGCTCGCCATCGCGGTCCTGGTGGTGGCGACCGGCGCGCTCCACGAGGACGGGCTCGCCGACGTCGCGGACGGCTTCGGCGGCGGCACGACCCGGGAGCGCCGCCTGGAGATCATGCGCGACAGCCGGATCGGCGCCTATGGCGGCGCGGCCCTGGTCCTGGCGCTGGCGCTGCGGATCGGCGCCCTGGCGACGCTCCTCGACCGGACCGGCTACGCCGCCGCCACCGGCCTGATCCTGGCCGCGGCCCTGTCGCGGGTCGCCGCCCTGGCCCCGATGGTGCTGCTGCCGCCGGCCCGGCCGGGTGGCCTCTCGGCCGCGGTGGGCCGTCCGGACCGGGCGAGCCTGGCCACCGCCCTCGGCCTCGGCGCGGTGCTGGCGGTCCTCGCGGTGCCGCTCGGCCTGCCATTCGGCGGCGTGGCGCTGATGATCCTGTGCGCGGGCCTCGCGGCGCTGGCCGTGGTCAGGCTCGCGCGCGCCCGGATCGGCGGCCAGACCGGGGACGTGATCGGCGCCTGCCAGCAGGTCTCGGAGATCGCCGCCCTGGTGGCTCTGGTCGCGGCGGTGGCGGCGTGACGGTCCGCCCGCGGTCATGACCCGGCCACGATCCCCCGGCCAAGGTTTCCCGATGTCGCCCGCCCAGAAGCCCTCCTCGCCCTGCACCAAGGTCTGCGTGCTCGACGCCCCGACCGGGCTGTGCTGCGGCTGCGGGCGGACCCGCGACGAGATCGGCGCCTGGGGCTCGCTGTCGGAGGCGCAGCGGCGGACCATCATGGCCGGGCTCGAAGCCCGGATGCGCGTTGCCGGCCTCATGCCCCTGGAGGAGCCGCTGCCGTCATGATCTATCTCGGGCTGGCCGCGCTCGCGCTCGTCCTCGTCGCCCTGGTCCTCAGCGACGGCAGCGACAGTGTCGGCGGCGTGATCGGGCCCGACCAGCTCGCCAGCCTCGCCTGGACGGGTATGATCCTGATCCTGGTGGTGGCCGGGTTCTGGCGGCAATTCACCGCCCGGCTCGGCGCGAACCTGCGGGCCCTCCTGGCCTGGACGCTGATCGGCCTCGCGCTGGTCATCGGCTACAGCTACCGCGACCGGATCCAGGGGATCACGTCGCGGGTGGTCGGCGAGCTTCGGCCCGGGACCGCGACCTCCGGGGCGGACGGCGCGGTTACCATCACCCGGCGGGCGGACGGCGATTTCCGGGTGGAGGCCGAGGTCAACGGCCGGGTCCAGCCGTTCCTGTTCGACACGGGGGCGAGCAGCGTGCTGCTGACCGCCGAGAACGCCGCCGCCCTCGGCCTCACGCCGGCGCCGTCCGAATTCACCGCCCGGGTCTCCACCGCCAACGGCATCACCTACGCGGCGCCGATCCAGCTCGATGCGCTCACGGTCGGCACGATCACCGAGCGGCGGGTGAACGCCATGGTGGCCAAGCCCGGCGCCCTCTCGGCGAACCTTCTGGGCCAGAGCTTCCTGTCGCGGCTGTCGGGGTACGAGGTCCGGGGCGACCGCCTGATCCTTCGGCGGCCCTGAGCCTCGTTCAGGCGGCCCGCGCCTCCGGGGCCGCGCGGGCGACCAGCGCCACCGCGTCGCGGAGGGTCGCGAGGTCGGCTTCGGGGCGCATCCCGTAGGTCGAGAGATGGCGCCGGAAGGCCCGGGCCCCGGGCCGGCCGTTGAACAGCCCGAGCATGTGGCGGGTGACCGCGTGCAGGCGCTCGCCCCGGGCCAGGACCGACGCGACATAGGGCTCGAAGGCCGCCACCGCCGCGAAGGCGTCGGCTGCCGGCGCGGGTACGCCGAACAGCGCGGGATCGACGTCGAGGAGCAGGGCGGGCTCCGTATAGGCGGCGCGGCCGACCATCACCCCGTCGACCGCGGCGAGTTGCGCCCGCGCCGCATCGAGGTCGCGCAGGCCACCGTTGACCGAGACCGGAAGGCCCGGGAGCCGCCGCTTCAGCCGCGCCGCCCGGCCGTAATCGAGGGGCGGTATGTCGCGGTTTTCCTTCGGCGAGAGACCCTGCAACCAGGCCTTGCGGGCATGGACGATCAGGCCATCGACGCCGGCCGCCACCACGGCGTCGGCGAACGCGTCCAAGGCCGCCTCCGGATCCTGGTCGTCGACGCCGATCCGGCACTTCACCGTCACGGGCACGGAGACGACAGCCTTCATGGCCGCCACGCAATCGCCGACCAGGGCCGGCTCGCGCATCAGGCAGGCGCCGAAGCGACCGTCCTGCACCCGGTCCGACGGGCAGCCGACATTGAGGTTGACCTCGTCGTAGCCGAACTCCGCGGCGATCCGGGCGGCCTGGGCCAGCTCCGCCGGGTCCGACCCGCCGAGCTGGACCGCCACCGGGTGTTCGGGGTCCGAGAAGCCGAGCAGGCGTTCGCGCGAGCCGTGCAGCACCGCGCCGGTGGTCACCATCTCGGTGTAGAGCCGTGCGCGCGCCGACAGGGTCCGGTGGAACGCCCGACAATGGCGATCCGTCCAGTCCATCATCGGGGCGACGGAGAAGCGCCAGCCCGCCAGTGCGCCGTGTTCGTCAGCCGCCGTCACGTTCCCAGATCCGTGCTGTCCCGTGGCCCCTGCGCTTCGACACGGCGGGGCTGCCAGGGGCGCCGCGCCCGGTATCCGGCGAATGGGTTGGAAGTCGGTCGGATACCACGGGACGGGGATCCTCGAAAAGGCGCGGCTGGCCGCGGCTCCGCCGTAGCGGGCCGCCGCGGCGCGGTTCGGCGGAGGAATACCCAGCGCCGGGACGGGCGACGCGGCGCCCTGCCGATGGCGAGCCGGATGGCGGAATCCGACGGACAGCCCCTCACGCTGCAGGTCGCCAACGCGCGGCCCCAGGACGGCGGCCGCGGCATTGCCCGCCTGCCCCAGGCGTCGTTGGCCGAACTCGGCCCGCCTGAGGGCGACATCATCGAGATCGTCGGCAAGCGCCACACGGCCGCGGTGGCGGTCGGGCCCTACGCGGAGGACCAGGGCCTCAGCCCGATCCGCCGCGACGGCCTGCAGCGCGTCAACGCCGGCGCGTCGAGCGGCGACCCTGTGGAGGTGCGCCGGGCCGAGATCCGTCCGGCCACCCGCATGGTGGTCGCCCCGGCGCAGAACAACGTCCGCCGGCCCCTGATCGCCGGCGACGTCTTCGCCACCGCGACCCAACGCAGCGGCGGGCCCGACCCGCGGCTGCCGCCGCAGCGGCGCTCCTAGCTCGACTTGCCCGCCTCGGGCCTCCAGGAGATCCGCCTCAGCGTCGTGGCGACGCAGCCGCGCGGCATCGTCTCCGTGGCGGAAAGGACCGAGATCGAGCTGCGCCCGCCGCGCGCAGCGTTGATCGGACCCGGCGGACGCGAGGATCTGCGTCCGCCCGCCCGATGGGGGTATGGCCCCGCGGCTTGATGCGAGGATGCTGCGACTTGGCGGCGATCGTGCGCCAAGTCGCAGGATGTTTCGCGGCCGGTGCCGCTCAGAAGACCGGCATTGCACCCGCGACGGTGACCAGGGCGCCGGACGTGTAGCTGCTCTCCTCGGAAGCCAGCATCACGTAGGCCGAGGCGAGCTCGGCCGGCTGGCCGGGGCGCCCGAACGGAACCTGGCTGCCGAACGATTTCACCGAATCCTGGCTCATCCCGGACGGGATGAACGGCGTCCAGATCGGGCCCGGCAGCACCCCGTTCACGCGTACGCCCTTCTCGGCGAGGAGCTGGGCGAGGCTCAGCACCATGTTGCTCAGCGCACCCTTGGTGGCGCTGTAGGCCATGAGCGACGGCATCGGGTGCTTGGAGTTCACCGAGGAGGTGAAGATCACCGAGGCGCCGGGCTTGAGATGCGCCAGCGCCGCCTTGGTGACGTAGAACGGCCCGAACACGTTGGTGCGGAAATGGTCCTCGAAGAGGGAATCCTCGATGGCGGCGAGGTCTTCGTTCGGCTGCTGGAACGCACCGTTGTTGACCAGAACGTCGAGGCGCCCGAACGTCTCTACCGTCCGGGCGACGATCTGGCGCCCGTAGGCTGCGTCCTTGAGGTCGCCCGGCAGGAGCAGCGCGCGCCGGCCCGCCTTCTCGATCCAGCCGGCCACCGCCTCGGCATCCGCCTGCTCCTCCGGCAGGTAGGAGATGGCGATGTCGGCCCCTTCCCGGGCGAACGCGATGGCGACGGCGCGGCCGATGCCGCTGTCGCCGCCGGTGATCAGCGCGGCCTTGCCGGTGAGCTTGCCCGAGCCGGTGTAGCTCGCCTCGCCGTGGTCGGGCTCGGGCGCCATGCGGCCGGTCTTGCCCGGGAAGCTCTGAGGCTGCGCCTCGAAGGGCGGTCGGGGATACTTGCGGAGCGGATCAGTGGTCACGCGTGGTCTCCGGGTGGAATGCCGGTCCAACCGCCCCGCGTCCGGGCTGTTCCGGAGCGGTGCCCGCGTTTCGGTTCAATCGAGTCTCGGGAATCACAGGCCCGGATCTGGTTTGGAATGCGGGAATACAGAGAGGGGCTGTGCACCGACACAGGTCAGCAACAGGGGCTCGTCAATCTTGGCGGAGAGGAGGCGCCCCAATGATCGACATTCGACCTGAGGACCGAACCGCCCGCGTCATCGATCGCGCTCTGCTCGGCGCGGCGATGCTTTCGCTCGCCTTCGGCCTGGCCACGGGCCTGTGGGGGCTGCTGCAATGAGCCGCGCGCGGCATGCCGCTTCGGTTCGCGATGCCTGATTCGGGTCGGGGACGCTGCCATGCGCCGGCCCGCGCTCGACCGATCCCCTGCGGCGCTGATCGGGATCGGTCTCGCGATCCTCGTGCTCGCGCTCCTGCTCGGAGGGATTCCGTGAGCGGCCGGCGCGGATCGGTCCGTTCCACCGGGGGCCGGACGCGATGCTGAACCGTGCCGTCGCCGCCGCCCTGGTCGTCGTAGCAGCGGCGTTCCTGTTCTATCTCGCAAACCTCGCCCGCGAGGCCTTGTCGCCCAACGAGCCCTACGCGGCCAGCATCGGGTTGAGCCTCGACCAATGTGTCGCCGCGCAGAACGGTCTCTCGTCCGCGGACGCCCGAGCCTATTGCCGGCGACCCGTGCCGAAGCGCCTCTGATCCTTCGGACGCGACAGGCCCGATCCATGAACGCGAAACGCCCCAGGAGCGGAGTCCTGGGGCGGCCTTCGACGGGGCGACCAGTCTGATCGGGCTGGGGAGGCTCAGCCGAAGGCCATGGCTGGGCCGCTCAGTAGCTGCCGAACTTGTAGTTCACACCCACACGGCCGAGCACGCCCTCGTTCTGGAAGCGCGTCGCGAAGGCGTTGATGTTCCGGTAGGTCGGCAGGACCGGGATCGTGCGGTTGCCGAGGTCGTAGTAGAGCGCCTCGCCCTTCACCGTCACCGCGCTGGAGCGGAAGAAGTTCAGGAAGGAATCGGTGGGCAGGGCATACTCGACGCCGCCGCCGACCGCGTAGCCGGTCTCGGTGCGCGCGCGGCTCCCGTAGTAGTTCGGCTGAATGTCCGTCTGGAAGAGGCTGGCGCGGTACGTCTGGCCCGCATAGGCGAAGCCGCCGGTTGCGTAGACCAGTGTGCGATCGAAGGCATAGCCGACGCGACCGCGCACGGTCCCGAGGTAGTCGCCCGACTGGCGGAAGCTGTTGGTTCCGGCGAGGTTGCTCTTGAAGCTGTTGCGACCGTGCAGATCCGTATAGGCGGCATCGGCCTCAACGCCGACGACGAAACCGGATCCCGGCGTGAACTGGTAATTGTAGCCTACCTGGCCGCCGCCGGTGAAACCGTCCCGCTGCAGCGGCGTTGCGGCCGAATAGGTTCCAAGCGGCGTGCCTCTGCTTGTCCGGATCACGCCCGCCGTGTCGGCGACATCCTTGGTTGAGGTGATGTAACCGGCGTTGATGCCGAAGTAAGCCCCGGTCCAGGTGAAGACCGGCAGCGGGACCGGGGCCGGCGGGAGCGCGCGGCGGGGCAGATCTGCAGCCGATGCGGCCGTCGTCAGAGCGACGAGGACAGTTGCGGATGTGAGGATGTTCTTCATGTCGGTCGGTTCCGAGAATTCGATGCCGATGCCGACGTATCTCAATCCGGATCAACCGTCTGTGTCCGCATTGCAACAGAACACATCAAGTATATTGATTGAATATGTTCGAAATATCAGAGATTTCTGAATCTTTCAATTCAAGAAATTTGGCACTTTTCTGAGGATGTGCACGATAAGAGACAGATTGCAGCGCATATAGCCTTGCAAGCAATCTGCGAATGCGGCGGGGCGCTGCCGCGCGCTCTGCACGGGACGGGCGGGAAAAAAGGAGCGGCGCCCGATCGGACTTCGATCGGGCGCCGCGCCGGAACCTGTCTTCGTGCCGCCTCAAGCCAGAGCGTCCAGGCTCCGGTCAAGCGTTCTCTAGTGGTCGTGGCTGCAGCCAGGGCCGTGCACGTGCCCATGATCGTGCCCATGATCGTGCCCATGCTCGTGCCCATGCTCGTGGACGTGGTCATGGTGGCTGTGTCGGTGATCCTGATCGTGGGCGTGATCGTGTCCATGATCGTGTCCATGATCGCCCGCATGGTGGTGATCATGCCCGTGATGGTCATGACTGTGATCGTGGCCGCAGGTGCTGTGATCGTGGGCCGCGCGTTCGGGACGGAAGGCGCGGGAGACCGGGCTCGCGTGGCAGCCCTGGCCGCGCACCAGCTCGGCCGTCGCAGGCGTTGCCGGGACGTAGAGCACGTCGGTGGTGATCTCGGATGGCACGTGGCTGCCGCCGAGCTGCCAGGCCAAGCGCATCAGCCGGGCGGGGTTCTCGGCGCGCACCTCGAGAAGATCCTCCGCGGCGGCGCGCACCGCGACCAGCCGGCCGTCGTCGAGGCGCAGGGCGTCGCCATCCTCGAGGGGCGCGGCCTTGGTGAGCGCCACCGCGAAGCCGAGGCCGCCCTCGGCAACGAGCGACCCCGCGACGGCCTCCCGGGCGGCGTGGTCGAGGCTCACCGTGTCGGCGATGCGGTCGGCGCGCACCGCGGCCCGGCGGACGATCGTGGTGGCTGTCGGCATGGGACCCTCGGATAGAGGCCGGATTTGGCTCTGCGGCCCCCGGCCGGGCGCCGCCTCTGGGCCGAGGCATAGGGCGAGAGGCGAGCCCGGCGCAACTCCGGACGCTGTCGATGGAACCTTAGCCATATAGTCGACATTCCGTTCCTGCTAAGCTCAGCGCGATCCGCCGCGATCACGGCCAACGGCCGGACCGGATGCACAAGGGAGTTCTGGGGACCATGAAGAAGCTGACAGCCGCGGCCCTCGCCACCATCGCCGCCCTCTCGCTGGGCGCCTGCAACACGCCGGAGGACCGGGCGCTCGGCGGTGCGGGCCTCGGCGCGCTCACCGGTGCGGCGATCGGCGCCGCCGCCACGGGGCGTGCCGGCGGCGCGCTCGCGGGCGCGGCGATCGGTGGCGCCGGCGGCGCCATCGTGGGCGCCTCGACCGCGCCGCGCTGCCCCTACGGCACCTATCGCGACGCCTACGGCAACATCTACTGCCGCTGAGCCGGCCGCGCCGGGGGCCGGGCGCGTCCCGGCCCTTCCGCGCCGCCTGAGGAGCGGCTATCCCGGCGCTCGGCCGGGCGCGTCCCCGGTGACGGACGCACGCCGCCGACGATGATTGCACCACCTCTCCCCGTCGCACCGGGGCCTCGCCGTCCATGAGCCAGGGAGACCGGGCTCCGGGCGTCTGGGGCAAGATCGGCGGGGCCGGACTCGGCCTGGCGATCGGCGGTCCGCTCGGAGCGCTGGTCGGCGGCGTCGCCGGCCACTTCCTGCTCGACCGCGTCGGCGCACCTTTCGGCCGGACGCCCCGGGACGTGGTGTTCACCACCGGCCTCGTGGCGCTGGCCGCCAAGATGGCCAAGTCCGACGGCGTCGTGCTCCCGTCCGAGGTCGAGGCTTTCGGCCGCGTCGTGCAGGTCGATCCGGCCGCGCGTCCGGGCGTCGAGCGCCTGTTCGACCTCGCCAAGAAGACGACCAACGGCTTCGAGGCCTACGCCCGCCAGCTCGCCACGACCTTCGGCGACGAGCCCGCCCTGCTCGAGGACGTGCTCGACGGCCTGTTCCAGATCGCGGGCGCCGACGGGGCGCTCCACGAGGCGGAGGAGCGCTACCTGCGTGCCGTGTCGGGCATCTTCGGCTTCGACGAGGCCGCGTTCCAGCGCATCGCCGCCCGGCATGTGCGCCTGCCGGACGATCCCTATATCGTGCTCGGGCTCGACCGCGAGGTCGACGACGCGACCCTGAAGGCGCGCCACCGGGCGCTCGTCGCCGAGCACCATCCCGACCGGGCTCTGGCCCGCGGCCTGCCCGCCGAGGCCGTGGCGATCGCCACGCGGCGTCTGGCCGCGATCAACGCGGCCTACGACCGGATCGCACAGGAGCGGGGGCTGCGGTGAGTCTCGTCCCGGACAGCCCCCTCGCCCGCCGCGTCGCGCCCTCGCCGAACCACGGCGCGCGCCGGACCGGCCGGCCCGACATGCTGATCCTGCACTACACCGGCATGGAGAGCGGTGCCGCCGCCCTGGCGCGCCTGCGCGACCCGCTGAGCGAGGTCTCGGCCCATTACCTCGTGTTCGAGGATGGCGGCATCGTCCAGATGGTGCCGGAGGTCCGGCGGGCCTGGCATGCGGGCGCGGGGTCCTGGAAGGGCGAGACCGACATCAACTCTCGGGCGATCGGGATCGAGATCGTCCATCCGGGTCATGCCGGCGGGCTGCCGCCCTACCCGGACGCGCAGATCGCCGCGGTGATCGCGCTGGCGCGGGACGTCCTGTCCCGCTGGCCGATCCCGCCGGAGCGGGTGCTCGCCCATTCCGATATCGCCCCGGAGCGGAAGGAGGATCCGGGCGAGACCTTTCCGTGGGACCGCCTCGCCGCGGCGGGGATCGGCCATCGCGTGCCGCCCGCCGCCATCCGGGACGGCCGCTTCTTCGCCAAGGGCGATGCCGGCCAGCCCGTGGAGGCGCTGCAGGCGATGTTCGCCCTCTACGGCTACGACCTGCCGGTCACCGGGCTGTTCGACGCGCGCACGCGGGCGGTCGTCACCGCATTCCAGCGCCACTTCCGGCAGGCGCGGGTGGACGGCGTGGCCGACGCCTCGACCATCACCACCCTGCGCGATCTGATCGCGGCCCTGCCGGCGGCCTGATCGTCAGGCCCGGTGGGCCCGGGCCTCGTGCGGATGCCCGGGCTCCGGGACGGCCTGGGCGGGTGCGTCGGACCGCGTCCGCCACAGGCTGTAGGCGACGCCCGCGGCCAGCAGCGTCAGGGTCACGACCAGCGAAACCCAGGGCGGCACGGTCACGAGCTCGAACGTGTCGGCGACCACGATCTTGGCGCCGATGAACATCAGGATGAAGGCCAGTGCGGTCTTGAGGTAGGCGAACCGGTCCACCATCGCGGCGAGGGCGAAATAGAGGGCGCGCAGGCCCAGGATCGCGAAGATGTTGGAGGTGTAGACCACGAACGTGTCGGTGGTGATCGCGAAGATCGCCGGCACGCTGTCGACCGCGAAGATCACGTCGGCGCCGTTCACCAGCACCAGGGCCAGGGCCAGCGGGGTGAAGTATCGGGCGACCCGGCCGGTCTTCGGATCGGTCTTGCGTACGGTGAAGCGCTGGCCGTGCAGGTCGGGCGTGACCCGGAATGTGGTCTTGAACCAGCGCACGACGGCGCTGTTCTGGAAGTCGCCTTCCTCCTCGTCGCCGGAGAGCAGGATCTTCAGGCCCGCGTAGATCAGGAAGGCGGCAAACAGCGACAGCACCCAGTGAACCTGATGCACCAGGGCGGCACCGAGCCCGATCATCAGGCCGCGCAGCACCACCGCCGCCAGGATGCCCCAGAGCAGGACCCGGTGCTGGGCGGCACGGGGGATGCCCAGGGCCGCCAGGATCATGGCGATGACGAAGACGTTGTCCATCGACAGCGACTTCTCGACCACGAGGCCGGTGACGTATTCCTCGCCGGCCTGGGGCCCGAGATACCACCAGATCCAGCCGCCGAAGGCGAGGCCGAGGGCGAGATAGAAACCGGTGAGCGCCAGGCTCTCCCGGACGCCGATCTCGTGCTCCTTGTCCCGGTGCAGCAGCCCGAGGTCGAAGGCGAGCAGGCACGCGATCAGGACGTGGAACCCGAGCCACATCCACAATGGCTTGCCGAGCCATGCGATGGTGAGAACATCCATCATATGCGGGACCTGATGCTAATTCCGGACGGAAAGCATCGGCTCCGACATCACGGACGCTGAACAGCGTCCGCCAGAGGGGCCCGCAGCCGATAGGGGCGAGTTAAGCGGGGGAACCGGGCGAATCAAGGGCAGACCCCCGGACGGGGGAGCCCGTCATCCGCGCCGCCGGTGGCGATCGCGTCCGGAGGGGCGGGAACGCGGGGCGCGTCAGCCGCGGGCGTGCCTTCGCCGGTACTCGGCCGGACTCGTGCCGACCCGCCGGGTGAAGGCGCGCCGGAGCGTGTCGGCATCCCGGAACCCGCAGGCGCCCGCGACCTGCTTCAGGGCGATGTCCCGGGTCTCGAGGAGGCGGCGCACCGCCTCGATCCGCACGGTCTCGACATAGGCGGCCGGGGTCAGGCCGGTCTCGGTGCGGAACACGCGGGCGAAATGGCGCGGGCTCATCCCGGTCCTGGCGGCGAGCCGCTCGACGCCATGGTCCTCCGCCGGGTGGGCGGCGACCCAGCGCTGGACCTCCTGCAGGGCCGAGCGGCCGCTGGGCGCGCTGACGCCGCGGCGGCTGAACTGCATCTGGCCGCCGCCGCGCTTGAAGAACATGACGAGTTGGGCCGCCACCCGGCGGGCGATCTCGGAACCCAGATCCTCCTCCACGAGCGCCAGGGCGAGGTCGAGCCCCGCCGTGACGCCGGCGGCGGTCCGGAGCGGCCCGTCGAACAGGCAGATCGCGTCGGGCTCGATCCGCGCTCCGGGATAGCGCGCGGCCAGCATCTCCGCGACGGCCCAATGCGTCGTCACCCGCCGGCCGTCGAGGAGACCGGCCTGCCCGAGCAGGAAGGCGCCGCTGCAGACCGAGCCGTAGCGCCGGCTCCGTGCCGCCGCGTCGGCGAGCCAGGCGAGGAGATCGGCCGCAAGGGCGGCCTCGTGGATCCGGGGCGCCCCGGCGACGAGGAGCGTGTCGAAGGCTGCGCCGCCTTCGAAGGGGGCCACGAGGTCGGCGATCAGGCGCCGGCCCGACGAGGTCGTGATCGGGCCCGGCTCCGTCCCGATGAGCGACAGGCTGTAGGCGTCACGGCCGCTCTGCGCATTCGCCTCGGCAAAGACGTCGAGCGGACCGGCCACGTCGAGGAGCTGGACGTCGGGCAGGGCGAGGAGGGCGATCGATCGGGGCGCCATGCGGAGTCCGTGGCCGGGGATGCCGGCAGGTTGGCAGAAATCGTCGTGACACGGCGATTGATGCCACGATGGTGGCCACGTAGCTCATGGGGACCGCCAGCGCAAAGGAATCCCTCCATGAGCATCCGTTCCGAGGCCGCCATCCCCGACAGCACCCTCGCCCGGGCGATCACCGAATTCGTCCGCGACAGCGAGACCGAGCTGCTCTTCAACCATTCGAGCCGGGTCTATCAGTTCGGTGCGCTCGCCGGAGTCCACCGCGGCCTGACCTTCGACCGCGAGCTGCTCTACGCGGGCGCCATGTTCCACGACCTCGGCCTGATGCCCGACCACAGCAGCGCCGAGGAACGCTTCGAGGTCGACGGAGCCAATGCCGCCCGCGACTTCCTGAAGGCGCACGGCGTGCCCGAGGCGGAGGTCACCACCGTCTGGACGGCCATCGCGCTCCACACCACGCCGGGCATCCCGGTCCACATGCATCCGGTGGTCGCCCTGGTCACGGCCGGCGTCGAGATGGACGTGCTGGGCCTGACCTACGCCCGGTATTCCGATGCCGAGCGGGAGGCGGTCGTCTCCGCCTTTCCCCGCACGCCGGACTTCAAGGAGGACATCATCCAGGCCTTCTACGACGGCATCAAGCACAAGCCGGACACGACCTTCGGCAACGTCAAGGCCGACGTGATCGCCGACAAGGAGCCGGGCTTCCGCAAGGGCAACTTCTGCAGCGTGATCCGGGCCTCCCGCTGGCCCGGCGGCGCGCATGCGGCGGGCTGCGGCTGCGGCCAGCACGGCGACGGAGCAGGCCCGGTGTGACCCTCAGGCCGGCTTGTCCGACCCCCCGCCGTCCATCCTCGGCGAGCCGCGCTCGCCGAGGGCACGCTCTTCCATGAGCGCCAGGAACGTGAAGGCCAGCAGGAGTCCCAGGCAGGCGGCCAGGAACACGAACCGGAAGGTCAGGGCGAGCTGCGCCGGGTCGGCGCCGCGGATCAGGCTCTCCACGTCGTGCCCGCCTGCGCCATCGGCGGCGCCGCCGAGCACGATCGTGCCGAAGGCCGCCACGATCAGCGCCCCGCCGAGGGACCGGAAGAAGTTCATCGACGCCGTGGCGATCCCGAGCTGGTGCCGCGCCACCGCGTTCTGGATCGCGATGGTGGACAGCGGCAGGATCGTCCCGATTCCCATGGAGAGCAGCGCGAACAGCAGCTCCATCAGCCAGAAGGGCAGCGCCCGCCCCTGCCACGCGATGACGGCGCAGCAGGCGAGGCTGACGCTCATCATCGCCAGCGGCACGCGCTTGTAGTGCCGGAAATAGATCATCGACCGGCCCGACAGGGTGGCGCCCGTGACGGTGCCGACCATCAGCGGCACGAGCGCCACGCCGGACTCGCTCGCCGACAATCCGATCACCCCTTCGAGGAAGATCGGCACGTAGATCGTGAGCCCGATGAAGGTGCCCATGGCGAAGCAGGCGGCGAGCGTCGCGCTGTAGACCACTTGGTTCTTCAGCACCTCGATGGGGATCAGCGGCTCGGCCGCCGTGGCGAGCCGCGCCGCGAAGCCGGCGCTCAGACAAGCCGCCAGGGCGAGGAGGCCGAGGACCGGCGCGGAACTCCACGGGTAGCGCACGCCGCCCCAGCTCAGGGCCAGCAGCAGGGCGATCGAGCCCGTGACCATCAGGGCGGCCCCGGGCCAGTCGAGCCGGTGCTGGCGATCGTGGCGCGGCAGGCGCTTCAGGTTGGCGTTGGTCAGCGCGAAGGCGAGGACGCCGATCGGCAGATTGATCCAGAAGATCAGCGACCAGTGCAGGTGCTGGGCGAAGAAGCCCCCGAGCAGCGGCCCCGCCACCGAGGCCGTCACGAACACGCCCGCGATCACCACTTGGTAGCGCGCCCGCTCCTTGGGCGACATGATGTCGGCCAGGATCGTCTGCGACAGCGCGATCAGCCCGCCGCCGCCGATCCCCTGGAGACCTCGGGCGAGCGCCAGCGTCACCATCGTGGGGGCAAGCGCACAGGCGAGCGACCCGAGCCCGAAGGTCGCGATGGCGATCAGCAGCATGATCCGCCTTCCGTGGATGTCGCTGAGCTTGCCGTAGAGCGGGGTCACCGCCGTGGAGGCCAGCAGGTAGGCGGTGACGATCCAGGGCAGGTTCGCGGCGTCGCCGAGATCGAGCCCGATGGTCGGCATCGCGGTCGCCACGATCGTCTGGTCGAGGGCCGCGAGCAGCATCGCGGTCATCAGCCCGAACACGATCGCGCGGATCTCGCTGTGGCTGAGGCGGTCCTGCGGGGCAGGGGCAGCCGGCTGCGCGGGGATCCCGGTGACGGCGATGGGGCTGCCCACGTGGGTCTACCTCTGTCCGGGCCGCAGACCCGGCCCGCCCTCCGGGATGGAGGGCGATGCTGGGCGGCAAGCGAGAAGGGATGCGTCGATGGTCCTCGATCGAGGGAATAACCGATCTACGCAAGCTGGAGAGCGGAGAAGAATGTATCTGCGGGGCGCCTGGGTTCCCATCGCGTCGTTGATGAACCTGCCGAGCGCGCAGCGCACGGCTTCGCCCGGCCGGGACGGACCGGGCGAAAGGGAGGCGGTTCGTCCAGGGCAGGTCGCGCCGCCCGACAGCGTGACGCCCGGGCCTGCCGTTCCGGACCTTCCGCCTTGACAGGGACCCACGGCCTGCCGCTCTCCGGTCGGATGCCGGATTTCACGACAGACATCGCCATCGTGGGCGGCGGTCCCGCCGGTCTGGCGGCGGCCGAGGTGCTGGCGCAGGCCGGCCGCGCGGTCACGGTCTACGAGCGCATGCCCTCCGTGGCCCGCAAGCTGCTGATCGCCGGCCGGGGCGGCCTCAACATCACCCACAGCGAGGCGCGGGCCGATTTCCTCGCGCGCTATCATCCGGCGGGCGCCCTGGACGCCGCCATCGCGGCCTTTCCGCCCGAGGCCTTGCGGGCTTGGTGCGCGGAACTCGGCGAGCCGACCTTCGTCGGTTCGAGCGGGCGCGTCTTCCCGCAGGGCTTCAAGGCCTCGCCGCTGCTGCGGGCGTGGCTGACGCGGCTCGACCGCCTCGGCGTCCGGATCCGCACCCGCCACCGGCTCGCGGGGATCGCCGAGGCGCTGCAATTCGAGACGCCGGATGGTCAGCTCGCCATCCGGCCGCGGGCGACCCTCCTGGCGCTCGGCGGGGCGAGCTGGCCGCGGCTCGGCTCGGACGGACGCTGGGTGCCGCTCCTCGAAGGGCTCGGCGTGGCGGTGGCGCCCCTGCGCCCGGCCAATGCCGGGTTCGCGGTGGCGTGGTCCGACCTGTTCCGGGAGCGCTTTTCCGGCGCGCCGCTGAAGCGGGTGGCGCTCGCCTGCGACGGCGCCGCGGTGCGGGGCGAGGCCGTGGTCACGGAAGCCGGCCTTGAGGGCGGTGCGATCTATGCCCTGTCGCGCCTCCTGCGCGAGGCGATCGCGGCCCGGGGCAGCGCCCGGCTCGTCGTGGATCTGCGCCCCGACCTGACCCGGGAGGTCCTCGCCCGCCGCCTGTCCGGCGCCCGACCGGGGGACTCGGCCGCGACCCGGCTGCGCAAGGCCGCGGGCCTCCCGCCCGTGGCGGCGGGCCTCCTGCGCGAGGCGGGCGGGGGCGCCCTCCCGGCGGATCCCGGGGCGCTTGCCGGGCTGATCAAGGCCGCGCCCCTCACCCTCACCGCCTCCGCGCCGATCGAGCGGGCGATCTCGACGGCGGGTGGGGTCCGGCTCGACGCCCTCGACGGGCGGTCCATGCTGCGCGACCATCCCGGCCTGTTCCTGGCCGGCGAGATGCTCGACTGGGAGGCCCCGACCGGCGGCTACCTGCTCCAGGGTGCCTTCGCGGGCGGCCGCGCGGCCGCCGCCGGGATGCGCGAGTGGCTGCGCGACATCGGCGGCTGAGGCGTCGCCTCAGGGCCGCGTGCAGAAGCCGACGATCCCCGAGGCCTCGGCCGGGCAGCTGGCGCCCTCCCCGTCGTAGACCGGCGTGCCGGCCTTGAGGCAACGGGCGGTGACCAGCACCTCGTCGGTCGCGCAGGTCACGGTGCAGCCGCCGGCGCAATCGGATTTGCGCACCGGCCGCAGGGCGGAGGCCGCATCTTCGCCCTTCGGACCCGAGGCACCCTGCGATCCGGCCTGGCCCACGGGGCCTGGTGCCCCCTGGATGCCTGGAGTCCCCGGCTCACCCTTCGGACCCGGCGCGCCCTGGGGACCGACCGGACCCTGAGGGCCGGCCTCTCCCTTCGCGCCGGTCTCGCCCTTGGCCCCCTGATCGCCCTTGGGTCCCTGATCGCCCTTGGGTCCCTGATCGCCCTTGGGTCCCTGATCGCCCTTGGGTCCCGTCTCGCCGGGCGGCCCCGCGGCGCCCTGAGGGCCGGGCGGTCCCGGAGGCCCCTCGGGGGCGCAGTTCGCGATCGCGGCCTCGCGCTCGTCCGGTTCGGATTTCAGCGTCACCACGCAGGTCGACGGCCGGTAGGGCAGCCGGAAGGTGAAGCGCCCGCGCCGGTCGGCCTGGATCGAGATCTCGTCGTCCATCACCACGATCGCGCCCGGCTTGCGCACCGAGCCGGAGATGCGGAGGTCGCCGGCCTCGATCCGCGCGTCGTAGACCATGATCGGCTGGCTCGGGACCTGCGGGCGCCGCACCTTCGGCTGTGCCGCACGCGGCCGCGCGGCGGTGGCTGGGTCCGGACCTGCGGCCCCCGGCGGATCCGGCTGCTGGCCGAGCGCCGCCCCCGAGAGGGTGAGCAGGATCGTCAGGGCGAGGGCTGGGCGCATGCGCGATCCCTATCGACCGCGTCACGCACGCGGCGGCCGCCTATTGGTCTCGCGCCACGGTTGGGGTCAACCGTGGCCGTTGAAACCGCTCGTCGCGGTGATTCTACACGCGTCCACAGCCATCCACAGGCCAAGCCTCTGCGGCGACGCGCGATTCCGCGGCCGCACGGAAGCGGTTTGTTCTTGTTCCTGTTATGTTCCTATCCTGCGGCATGATTGGAGCCGACGGAGATGGGGCGGGACCCTGCGGACGAAGCCGAGCGGGAACCCGCGTCCAGCGAGTCCCGAGAGCGGCTGGCCGCCCTGCGGGCGCGCCTCGCACCGCCGGTCGACGGCCGGGACCGGCGCCCGGTCCTGCCCCTGGGCCTGGCCGCCCTCGACGCGCACCTTCCCGACGGCGGCCTCGTCCTCGGGCCGCCCCACGAGATCGCGCCGGCCGAGCCTGCGGACGCGATCGCGGCCCTGGGCTTCGCCCTGGCGCTCTGCGCCCGCCACCTCGCCCTGAAGCCCGGAGAGGCGCTGATCGCCGCCGCGCCCGGCCAGCCCCTGCCCTACGGGCACGGCTTGGCCGGCCTCGGCCTCGACCCGGGCCGTCTGCTGCTCCTCGAAGCCGGCAGCGATGCCGAGGTGTTCCGCGCCCTGGAGTCGGCCCTGCACGCGCGGGCGCTCACGGCCCTGATCGGCCTCCTGCGGGACGGGATGCCGCTGAAGCCGGGCCGGCGCCTGCAGCTCGCCGCGGAAGGGCCCGCGCCGCCGCTCCTGCTGATCCTGCGGCCGGCGCCCGCTGGCCTGCCCAACGGGGCCGCGACCCGCTGGCGGATCGCCGCGGCACCCGCGGCGCGGGACCGGTTCGGCACTCTCGAGCGGCCGCGCTGGCGGGCGCGGCTCGAACGCTGCCGCAACGGGCGCGGCGGCGACTGGCTTCTGGAGTGGGATCATGCCGCGCATCGTCTGCATCTGCCTGAGCCACTGGCCGGTGACGCGGCTGCGGCGGGCCGGTCTCGCGCCTGAGCGCGGCCCGCTGGCTGTGGCGGCCGAGGGGTCCGGCGGCCTGCGGCTCGTGGCCCTCGACCCGGAGGCCCGTGCCCTGGGCCTGAACCCCGGCGAGCCCCTCGGCCGGGTCCGGGCGCGGATCGGCGTGCCGCTCCAGGTCCACCCTGCCGACCCGGCCGCCGACCGGGAGTCCCTGCTCCGGCTCTGCCGCTGGGCGTCGGCCTACGCGCCCCTGGTGGCCCCGTTCGGGCCGGCCGAGGCGACGGACGGGCTCTACATCGACGTCGCCGGGGCGAGCCATCTGCGCGGCGGCGAGGCGAACCTCGTTGCGGATCTGGCCGCCCGGCTCGCCCGCGCCACCATTCCGGCGCGAATCGCGCTGGCCGACACGCCCGGCGCCGCCTTCGCGCTGGCCCGCCATGGCGAGGCCGACCGGATCGTCGTTCCGCCGGGCGGGGCCGCCGAGGCCCTGCGGGACCTGCCCGTGGAATCCCTGCGCCTCGATCCCGACATGGCCGCGGGCCTGCGGCGGCTCGGCCTGCGCCGGGTCGGCGAGCTCGACGCCCTGCCCCGCGGTCCCCTCGCCCGCCGCTTCGGCGAGACCCTGCTGCTGCGCCTCGACCAAGCGCTGGCGCGCCGTCCCGAGCCGCTGGCGCCCCTGTCGGAGGCCGCCGCGTACGCCGCTGCCCGCGGCTTCCTCGACCCGATCGGCCGGCAATCGGACATCGTGCGGACCGCCCGGGACCTGATGGCCGTGATTGCCCCCCGGCTGGAGCGGGACGGGCTCGGTGCCTGCGCCCTGCGCCTCGTGCTCCACCGGGTCGACGGGGCGGTGCGCGCCCTCGACCTCGGCCTGTCCCGACCCGAGCGCTGCCCTGAGCGGGTCGCCGCCCTCGTTTCCTTGCGCCTCGACCGGCTGGGGCCTGCCCTCGATGCCGGGTTCGGATTCGAGACGGTGGCGCTCGCCGTGACGGTGACCGGCATCCTGCTGGCCCGCCAGACGGATCTCGGCGCGGCCCCTGCAGGCGACGGGGTCGGGGTGGTGGCCGACGCCCTGGCGCAACGGCTCGGGCGGGCGCTGCTCCGGCTCGAACCGCGGGCGAGCCACCTGCCGGAGCAGGCTGACCGGATCCGGGTTTGGGTTGCCGGAGAGAGGCAGGGATCGTCAGTGGATAAGGGCCTCGACTCGATGCGGGCGCATCTCCCTCCCCCCTTTGCGGGGGAAGGTGGCCCGCGAAGCGGGTCGGGAGAGGGGGGCGACGCTGCAGAACAGGGCCGTGTCGATCAGGAAGAGCGCGCCCTCTCCGGAAGCCGCGCTCCCCTCTTGCGGGACTGCATCCCGGCCCGACCCCCGCTGACGCGAGGGCCCCCCTCCCCCGCAGAGGAGGGAGGGAGGACGCCTGCCCGCGCCTCCCCGATCCCTTCCCCGATCCCCTCCCCGATCCCCTCCCCCTGGCCCGACCACCTCCCGCCGCGCCCCCTGGTGCTGTTCCCCCGGGGCGAGGCCGCCCTCGACGTTCTCTCGACCATCCCGGAGGGTCCGCCCCGGCGCTTCCGCTGGCGCGCCCAGGTCCATCGAGTCACCCATGCCGAGGGGCCGGAGCGGATCGCCGCCGAATGGTGGCGCGCGCCCGGCGAGCCCCGCGACTACTACCGCGTCGAGTGCGAGGCCGGGCACCGGCTCTGGCTCTACCGCGACGGGCCGCACGCCTCCGACCGCCCGGCCGCGTGGTACGTCCACGGGCTGTTCGCGTGAGCGGCCCCGCTTACGCCGAACTCGCCGTCACCACGAACTTCTCCTTCCTGCACGGCGCCGCGCACCCGCAGGACTACGTCGTGCAGGGCGCGGCCTACGGCCTCGCCGCGATCGGCATCGCTGACCGCAACACCGTGGCCGGCGTGGTCCGGGCGCACGCGGCGGCGCGGGCGCTCGAAGCGGAAGGCACCGTGATCCGGATCCTGCCCGGCGTACGCCTCGTCACCGAGGAGGGGTTCGAGGCCGTCACCTACCCGATGGACCGGGAGGCCTGGGGGCGCCTGTGCCGGCTGCTCACCCTCGGCAACCGGCGCGTCCGCAAGGGCGCGTGCCGGTTCTCCTTCGCCGAGATGCTGGAGGCCGCCGACGGCCAGATATTCATCGCCATGCCCCCGGCCCGGCGCCTGCCGGAGGGGTTCCGGGCGCGGCTGGAGGCGCTCGCCGCCGCCGCCCCGGGCCGGACCTTTCTCGGCGCGTGCCACACGCGGCGCGGCGACGAGCGGCGGCGCCTCGGGCTGCTGGCGGAACTGGGCGCGGCCTCGGGCGCCCCGATGGTCGCGGTCTCGGATGCGCTCTACCACCATCCCGAGCGGCGCCCGCTCCAGGACGTGGTCACCTGCATCCGCGAGGGTTGCCGGATCGGGGAGGCCGGCTACCGCCTGGAGGCCAATGCCGAGCGCCACCTGAAGCCACCCGCCGAGATGGCGCGGCTGTTCGCCGACCACCCGGAGGCCCTGGCCCGCACCGTCGAGATCGCCGAGGCCTGCGATTTCGACCTCGCGCAGCTGCACTACGAGTATCCCGACGAGCCGGTGCCCCCCGGCCGCACGCCGCAGGAATACCTGGAGGAGCTCACCTGGGAACGGGCCCGCTGGCGCTACGCCGGCGACATCCCCGCCCCCGTCGAGGCCACGCTTCACGACGAGCTGCGGCTCATCGCCAAGATGGACTATGCCCGCTACTTCCTGACCCTGTTCGACGTGGTCGCGTTCGCCCGCAGCAAGGGCATCCTCTGCCAGGGCCGGGGCTCGGCCGCCAATTCCGCCGTTTGCTTCTGCCTCGGCATCACCGCGGTGGATCCGTCGAAGCACCGGCTGCTCTTCGCCCGCTTCATCTCGGAGAACCGCGGCGAGCCGCCCGACATCGATGTCGATTTCGAGCACGAGCGCCGGGAGGAGGTGATCCAGCACCTCTACGCCCGCTACGGCCGCGAGCGCGCCGCCCTCTGCGCCACGGTGATCCACTACCGCCCCCGCATGGCGATCCGCGAGGTCGGCAAGGTTCTAGGCCTCACTGAGGACGTGACTGCGGCGATCGCCGACACGGTCTGGGGTTCCTGGGGCACCGGCATGCCGGACCAGCACGTGCGGGAAGCCGGCCTCGATCCGGAGAACCCCGCGATCCGGCAGGCGCTCGACCTCGCCCACCAGCTGATCGGCTTTCCCCGCCACCTGTCGCAGCATGTCGGCGGCTTCGTGCTGACCCGCGGCCGCCTCGACGAGACTGTGCCGGTGGGCAACGGCGCCATGGCGGACCGCACCTTCATCGAGTGGGACAAGGACGACATCGATGCGATCGGCCTGATGAAGGTCGACGTTCTGGCGCTCGGCATGCTGACCTGCCTCAAGCGCGGTCTCGATTTCCTGGAGCGGGATCACGGCACCTTCTACGAGACGCTGGCCGACCTGCCGCAGGAGGATTCCGCGACCTACGCGATGCTGGCCAAGGCCGATTCCGTCGGCGTGTTCCAGGTCGAGAGCCGGGCGCAGATGTCGATGCTGCCCCGCCTGAAGCCCAAGGAGTTCTACGACCTCGTGGTGCAGGTCGCGATCGTGCGTCCCGGCCCGATCCAGGGTGACATGGTCCATCCCTATCTGCGGCGGCGCTCGGGGATCGATCCGGTGGCGTACCCCGCCCCGCATCCGGATCACGGTCCGGCGGACGAGCTGAAGGAAGTGCTGCAGAAGACCTACGGGGTGCCGCTGTTCCAGGAGCACGCCATGCAGATCGCCATCACGGCGGCGGGCTTCACCCCGGCGGAAGCCGACGGGTTGCGCCGGGCGATGGCGACCTTCCGCCATGTCGGCTCGATCGGCGGGTTCGCGGACAAGTTCGTCGGCGGCATGACCCGCCGGGGCTACCCGAAGGATTTCGCCGAGCGCTGCTTCGCGCAGATCCGCGGCTTCTCCACTTACGGCTTCCCGGAGAGCCACGCGGCGAGCTTCGCGCTCCTCGTCTACGCCTCGGCCTGGATGAAGTGCCGGCACCCCGACGTCTTCCTGGCCGCGATCCTCAACGCCCAGCCCATGGGCTTCTACCAGCCGGCCCAGCTGGTGCGCGACGCCCGCGCCCACGGGGTCGAGGTGCGGGGCGTCTGCGTCAACGCCAGCGACTGGGATTGTACCCTGGAGCCGGCGGCGAACCCGCAGATGCACGCCGTGCGGATCGGCCTGCGGCAGGTCCGCGGCCTGCCCGAGGCCGCGATGCGCCGTCTCGTGCGGCTGCGGGCCAACGGCTACGCCAGCATCGAGGGCCTGCAGGCGTCCCTCGCCCTGCCCCGCAACACCCTGGAGCGCCTGGCCGAGGCGGACGCGTTCCGCTCGCTGGGCCTCGACCGACGCGCCGCCCTCTGGATGGTCCGCACCCTGGAGGGGACCTCGGCGCGCAAGGCTGCGAAGGCCGATGCCAGCGAGCGCCGGGCTCATCTCCTCGAGGCGCCGCTGCCGCTCTTCGCCTGGCACGCCGATGACGGCCTGTTCCGGCACGAGCCGGCGGTGGACCTGCCGTCCCTGGCCCCGTCCGAGGCGGTGGCCGAGGATTACTCCGCCACCGGCCTGTCCCTGCAGGGGCACCCGGTGGCGTTCTTCCGGGGGCGCCTCGCCCGGATCGGCGCGATCCCGGCCCGGGCCCATCTCGACCCGGCCCTGCCCCAGGGCGCCCGGGTCACGGTGGCGGGGCTCGTGCTGATCCGCCAGCGGCCGGGCACCGCCAAGGGCGTGGTCTTCCTGACTCTGGAGGACGAGACCGGTATCGCGAACGTGATCGTCTGGAAGGCGGTGTTCGAGGCCAACCGCCGGGCCGCCATGCAGGCTCGGTTCCTCGCCGTGCGCGGCCGGATCCAGCGGGCGGGCGGGGTGGTCCATCTCGTGGCCGAAGGGTTTCGCGATCTCACCGCCTCGCTCCGCGACCTGCGCGAGGCCGGCATGCGGCTGCCCCCCGAGAACACGGATTTCGGCGTGCCCCCGGACCGGCGCGTGTATCGCAGCCGGGATTTCCACTGAGCCCCGCCCCTCGACAGGCCCCGCGCCGCGCGTAGAGTGCCCCCATGTCGAGCTTCGCCGTTCCGCGCCTTCTCCTCGCCGCCTGCGCGTCCCTGCCGCTGATCCTGCCGCTCCTGGCGGGAACTGCCCGGGCCGACAGCTGCGACGACCTCACCCGCCAGATCGCCGGTGCCATCGGCGGCAAGGTCGGCAAGCGGGCCGGCCCGAGCATCGACATCCGCATGGCCGGCCCGATCAAGTTCGACGTGACCTGCCGGGCCGAGCCGATCGTTCAGGCGACCTCCGCCGAGCCCGCCCCCTCGGCGACCTTCTTCCGCGACCTGTCGGTGGCGTCCGAGATCCTGATCGGCGAGTCGGCCGCCACCGTCGAGCCGATCATCACCAACGCCTACCGGACCTCGCTCGCGGAGCGGCGCAAGTCGTTCATCCAGCAGAACGGCTGGTCGGCCTCCTGCTACACCGACCCGGGCAGCAGCACGATGCGGACCCTTTGCTCGGTGGGGCGCATCCCGCCGGGATGAGGCGGACCTGAGCCCGCAGGATGCCCGCCGAGCGCCCGCTCAGTACTCGACCACGCCGTCGAGCGCGTAGTGCTTCACGGTCTTGCGGTTGGCGATCAGCTCGTCGACCGTCGGCTCGCCCTTGAGGGCGCGGGCGATGGCGAGCTTCGTCGCCTCGTAGTTCGTCCGGTAAAGATCCTTCTGGTCGAGGTTGTCGTCCTCGGCGCAGCGCGGGTCGAGCCAGATCATGATGATCATGCAGAGCTCGTCGAGCCCGTCCTTGGGCAGGATGCCCTCGATGATGCAGTCGACGATTGCGTCGCCGGTGGCGGCCTGGACCACGCCGCCGAGGAGTTCGACATACTCGGCCGTGTGGATCGTGGCCTTGGTGGTCATCATCGTGGCCGGACGCACCAGCTGGTTGAGGTCGCGCACCACGAACATCCGGGTGTGGCCCTGGACCTGCCCCATCATCGACGCGAAGGCCTGGCCCACCGGCCCGCGCACCGAGCCGATCAGCACCTCCGGCATGGCGTCGGTGTACTGGCCCTCGGCCGCCAGCACCGTGGCCTCGCCCGCGCGGAACCAGATCTCTTGCATGTTCGAACTCCACCTGATCGGAGCCCGCGGGAGACATCATCGCGCAGCCCGCGTCAATCGATTCAGAGCGGGCCGCCCCGTCGAACACGCCGACCGGCACGAAGGCGATGGTCAGCCCCGAGACGGCGTAAACCACCCCCTTGTCGGGCCCTCGATCCGCCGTCCCGCCGGTAGCTCCCGGTGAAGACCCGGCCGAGCAGCACGATGTCCGGCAGCCCGCAGCTTACGAGACACGGCGCGCCGAACAGGCCGCCGATACCGGCGATGCCGCACAATCAGCAGCGCGTAGCCCCAGCGGGCGCCCCTCCGGGCCGCCGTGATCAGCCTGCCGACATCCGTGTCGGCGCGCATCACGACGAGTCCGGGGCCTGCGGCCTTGAGGAACGCGTTCAGGCGAGGCAGGGAAGTGCTTGGCACGGCTCGGGAACAGGCCCGGGCACGGGGCCGGTTCCGGCGGGCGTCTTCGGGCTTCCACGGGGCAGGCGGGAGGAATGTGAGATGGCCGAGAGTACGGATCGAGGCTCCGGCTGGAGCCTTCAGGCGAGCGCCGTGCCCGACGGGGTGCGTCTGGAACTCGCCCTGTCGGACCTGGGCGGAGGTCCGGTCACCGCCGCGATCGTGCTCGACCGGGCGGAGGCCCGGGCCTTCGCCCGCGCGCTGCTGGCCGCCGCCGGAGATGCGGCGGAACGGACCTTCCCGAAGCCGGGCCGTTGAGGGGCCGCCGCCGACGGATCAGCGCGGGCCGAGGCCCGGATTGCGGCCCGGAAGGCGCGGCACCACCGTGCCCCGCTTCTCGATCGGCGCGTCGCACGCGTAGGCGAACTCGGTCTTCAGCGGATCGAACACGGTTTCGCCGACGATGCGGCAATCCTCTCGCACGGTCTCGTCGAGATAGGCGCGGGCGGCGGTGCGGAAGCGCTTCACCCGGGTCGATTCCGGCTCGGGATCGATCCGGACCTCGCTCAGGTTGCAGCCGGCATATTCACGCAGGGCATTGGAGACGATGAGCATCCGGCGCATCTGCCGGTTGTCGTAGACCTCGTAGGGCTCCTTGCAGCCGATCGTAACCACCTGCGGGGTGAGCGCGACGTAGTTGCGCGAGATGTACGAGAACCCTGTGGTGCAGCCCGCGAGCGCCAGGCCGAGGGAGACCAGGCCCACGGAAGCCAGGCTTCGGGGCAGCAGAGCCGCGGGTCGTCGCATCCTCGTCATCCCAGCCCGATCTCAGCCCGCCCCGGCTCCGCCGCCCTGCCCGGCGGGACGTGGTGCATTGAAACGGCTCCGCTTGCGCCGTCAATTCGTTTCTGCCTCGGACCATGGCGTCCTCGGAAGCGTGGCCGTATGACGCTTGCGGAACACTTGCGGAACGTTTAACCTGTTCGTGATTTGTTTCAGAGACCGTCCCGAGGCGGTCCGCCAAGCCGCGAGGCCCCCGTCGATGCTCACGCGCAAGCAGCTGGACCTCCTGCGATTCATCCAGAATCGCATGCAGGAATGCGGCGTTCCCCCCTCCTTCGACGAGATGAAGGATGCACTCGACCTCAAGTCGAAATCGGGCATCCACCGTCTGATCACGGCCCTCGAGGAGCGCGGCTTCCTGCGGCGTCTCCCGAACCGGGCGCGGGCCATCGAGGTGATCCGCATTCCCGAGAGCCTGGCGTCCCCGGCTGCGGCGGCTCCCGCGGAGCCGCGCCGCTTCACGCCGAGTGTGGTCGAGGGCGGCAAGTCCAAGCAGCCGGCTCAGCCTGCCGCCGCCCGGATGATCGACGAGGCCGGCCGCGCCGTGTCGATCCCCGTCATGGGCCGGATCGCGGCCGGTACCCCGGTCTCGGCGATCCAGAACCAGAGCCATGCCATCACCCTCTCGCCTGACTTCCTAGCCGGCGGCGAGCACTACGCCCTGGAAGTGCGCGGCGACTCGATGGTGGAGGCCGGCATCCTCGATGGCGACCTCGTGGTGATCCGGAAGCAGGACACCGCCAATACGGGCGACATCATCGTGGCCCTGATCGACGACGAGGAGGCGACGCTCAAGCGCCTGCGCCGCCGCGGTTCCTCGATCGCCCTGGAAGCCGCCAACCCGGCCTACGAGACCCGCGTCCTGGGCCCGGATCGGGTCCAGATCCAGGGCCGGCTCGTCAGTCTCGTCCGCCGCTACTGAAGCGGGGCGGCCGGCGCGTCGCCCGGGGCGGGGTTGGCACCCGGCGGATCGTCCTCCGTCGCGGCCATCCCGCGGGAGGCTTCGGCAGGGGGATCCGTCCCGGTCCGCGCGGCGACGGGTAGGCCGGGCAATGCATGCGGGCGCCACGGCACCGTTCGGTCATCGGTCCGGGCGCCCTGTATCGCGAAGCCGCCTGGTCCGGCGCGCAGGGCGACGGCCCCGTGGCTGGCGAGGAAGCGGCGGTCGATGACCAGTGGGCCCGTACAGGTCGGGGGCGCCGCGAGGCCGGTGATCAGCACGGCGGCCCGGGCGCAATCCTCCGGGAAGGCGCGCCGGTCGCGGACCAGGGCGACGGCCCGGCCGTCCGGCAGGATCGCGGTGCAGCCGAGCCGGTCGCAGCGCCCGCCCGCGGACGGGCGGCTCCGCTGTACCGGCGTGCGGCCATCGCCATCGGCCTTCAGCCACTGTTCCAGGACGAAGCCGGAGGGATTCCCCAGCGCCGCGAGGCGCCCGTCGGGACCCCGCACCGCGGCGCCTGCGCCCTGCCGGTCGACGTAGAGATCGTAGCGCTCCGGCAGGGCCGCGAGGCCGAGGCCGACCAGGAGCGGCGGCAGGGCGAGCCAGCGCAGGCGCGAGACCGGGAGCGTCGCCAGCAGCAGCCCGGCCGTCAGCAGTCCCAGCGCCCCGGTTCCGAACGCCGGCAGCACCAGGGTCGCCCGCTCGAACCCGGCGATCCATTCGGAGATCGCCAGCATCCCGCCGACCGCCTGGCCCATGAGCCACCAGACCGGCCGGTCCAGGGCGAACGGGTAGGCGAGGATCCCGATCACCGCGGAGGGCATCACCACCAGGGAGACCAGGGGCAGCGTCAGGGCGTTGCCGATCAGCCCGAACGGCTGGATCGTCTGGAAATGGTAGGTGGCGAAGGGCGCGGTGGCGATCTGCGCCACCAGGGTCGTGGCCAGGGTGCCGGTGACCGCCGACAGGCCGGTGCCGACGATCCGCCCGATCCGTCCCGCCCCGGGGCGCACGAACAGGCGCCCGTCGATCAGCCGCGCGCAGGCGATCAGCCCGGCCACCGCCCCGAACGACATCTGGAAGCTCGGGCCAAGCAGCCCCTCGGGCTCGCGGGCCAGGGCGATCAGCGCGGCGAGCGCGAGGTTGCGCATCGACAGCGCCGGCCGGTCCACCAGGATCGCGCCCAGCATGATCAGGGTCATGATCAGCGAGCGCTCGGCCGCGATGTCCCAGCCCGAGAAGGCGCAATAGGCGGTGACCCCGAGCATCGCGAATCCGGCCGCGATCTTCTTGATCGGCCAGACCAGGGCGCAATGGGGGATCAGCGCCAGGGCCGCCCGCACCAGCCAGAACACGACGCCGGCGGCCAGCACCATGTGCAGCCCCGAGATCGAGACGACGTGGTAGATGCCGGCGGCGCGCAGTGCGTCGTTGGTCGCCGGGCCGATCAGACCGCGCTTGCCGGTCACCAGGGCCGCCGCCACTGCGCCCGCTTGGCCGCCCTCGGCCTGGGCGATCCGGCGGGTGAGCGCGTTGCGGGCCTCGTCCAGCATGGCGGCGAGCCGGAGGCGCAGCGGCGGTGGGACCGGCGGCGTCGCGATCCGGACCGCGCCGACCAGCGAACCCACCGCGCCGATCCCCTGGAAATAGGCGTCCCGGGCGAAGTCGTAGCCGCCCGGGCGGGCCGCTTCGGGCGGCGGCAGCAGGCGCGCGGTGGCGGCGATGACATCTCCGGGCCGCAGGGCCGGCGCCTTGCGGAACGAGACCCGCACGCCGGCGGGCCGCAGGTCCGGCGCGAGTCCCGCGAAGGTCTCGACCCGGACGATCAGCCGGGCTCCGACCTCGCGCTCGTCCAGAGCCTCGATCATCCCGGTGAGCGGGCCGATCGTGGTCCGGCTCAGGATCGGGGCGGCCACCTGCGAGACCCGCCAAGTTGCCGCCGCGAAACCGAGGAATCCGGCTGCCACCGCGAGGGTGAGCGCCAGCGCCGCCGGTCGCGCGCCGAGAAACGGGATCGGCGCCGCCGCGAGCGCGGCCCCGGCCAGCGGTGCGGCCAGAACCGGCGTCCCGTCGACCGCCGCGAAATAGACCAGGATCCCGGTGCCGAAGGCCACCGCCAGCCAGGGGAACAGACGGCGCTGCTCGGCTTCGCGGCGGAGGCCCCCGGCGAGCCAGGCGCCGATGGCCGGCGGGGCCAGGGCGCGCGGGCCCGGCAGCGCCACCGCGCTCCCTGCCACCCTCGCGCCGATCCGCCGCATTGCCGTCGTCCCGATCCGCGCGACCTGTGCGGGGTCGTGCGATTCCTCCGACGATTCTTAACGCAGTGCCGGCCTCGTGCTACAGCCGGTGCTTCATGCTACGGGCGCCGTGTCGAGCCCCTCGCCGCTCTCCGCCTCCGCTCCGCGACCCGCCCCCGAACACACCGGACCGATGTCCTCAGCCGTCGTCACGCGCTTCGCCCCCTCGCCCACCGGCTACCTCCATATCGGCGGGGCCCGCACGGCGTTGTTCAACTGGCTCTATGCCCGCCACACCGGTGGCACGATGCTGCTGCGCATCGAGGACACCGACCGGGAACGCTCCACCAAGGGCGCGATCGACGCGATCCTCGACGGGCTGACATGGCTCGGCCTCGACTGGGACGGGGACGTGATCTTCCAGTTCGCCCGCGCCGAGCGCCACCGTGCCGTCGCCGAGGAGCTGCTGGCCGCCGGCCGGGCCTATCATTGCTACGCCACCGCCGAGGAACTCACGCAGATGCGCGAGACCGCCCGTGCGGAGGGGCGCGCGCCCCGCTACGACGGCCGCTGGCGCGACCGCGACCCGTCCGAGGCACCCGCCGGGGTGAAGCCGGTGATCCGCCTGCGCGCGCCGATCGAGGGCGAGACCGTGGTCGAGGACGCCGTGCAGGGGCGGGTGACCTGGGCCAACAAGGACCTCGACGATCTCGTCCTCCTGCGCTCGGACGGGACACCGACCTACATGCTCGCCGTCGTGGTCGACGACCACGACATGGGCGTCACGCAGATCATCCGCGGCGACGACCACCTCACCAACGCGGCCCGCCAGAGCCAGATCTTCTCGGCGCTCGGCTGGGACATTCCGAAGATGGCCCATATCCCGCTGATCCACGGGGCCGACGGGGCCAAGCTCTCGAAGCGCCACGGCGCGCTCGGCGTCGAGGCCTATCGCGATCTCGGCTATCTGCCGGCGGCCCTGCGCAACTACCTCGTGCGGCTGGGCTGGAGCCACGGCGACCAGGAGGTCTTCTCCACGGACGAGATGATCGCGGCCTTCGACCTGGGATCGGTCGGGCGCTCCGCGGCGCGGTTCGATTTCGCCAAGCTCGCCAACCTCAACGGCCTCTACATCCGCACCAGTGCCGATGCCGACCTCGTGGCGGCGATCGAGACCATCCTGCCGAATGTCGGCGCCGAGCGAGGCCTGTCGGCGCCGTTGCAGCCCGATCTCAAGGACAAGCTCACCCAGGCCATGCCGGGGCTGAAGGAGCGGGCCAAGACGCTGATCGAGCTTCTCGACAGCGCCTATTATCTGTACGCGCAGCGCCCCCTGACGCTGGACGACAAGGCCCGCGCCCTCCTCCCCGACGAGGGCCGCGCGCGGCTCGCCGGGGTGCGCCCGGCCCTCGAGGCTCTGCCCGCGTGGAGCGCTTCGTCGACCGAGGACGCGGTGCGCCAATACGCTGAGCAGGCCGGCTGCAAGCTCGGGCAGGTGGCCCAGCCCCTGCGCGCGGCGCTTACCGGCCGCACCACCTCCCCGCCGCTGTTCGACGTGATGGCGGTGCTCGGTCGGGACGAAACCCTCGCGCGCCTCGGCGATCAGGTGCCGCAGGGCTGAGGCCGCCGGCCGCGGCCGGGAACTGTGCGCCCCGGCCCGGATTTCGCTTGGTGGAATTTGCTTGGCGTCGGGGTCCGGTTGTCACCGACCCCGTTGCTGCTGCAGTGCCGTTTGGGTAACCCATGCCTGTGAGCACCCGCAGCATAATGCGAGGTGCTCAGGCCCCCGGACCGACTCAGGGGAGCCCGAGGCCGGCATCCGCCACGTCGCCAGAGAAGGGTCCACGATCCATGAGCGCACCCAGCACCATCACCGTGGACGGCAAGTCGGTCGAGCTGCCGGTGAAAACCGGAACGATCGGGCCGGACGTGATCGATATCGGCAAGCTCTACGCCCAGACCGGTGCTTTCACCTTCGACCCGGGCTTCACCTCGACCGCTTCGTGCGAATCGAAGATCACCTATATCGACGGTGACGAGGGCGTGCTGCTGTACCGCGGCTACCCGATCGAGCAACTCGCCGAGAAGGGCGACTTCCTCGAGACCTGCTACCTGATGCTGTTCGGCGCCCTGCCGACCGCCGCCCAGCGGGCCGATTTCGAGTACCGGGTCACGCGCCACACCATGGTGCACGACCAGATGAACCGGTTCTTCACCGGCTTCCGCCGCGACGCGCATCCGATGGCCGTGATGGTGGCCTCGGTGGGTGCGCTCTCGGCCTTCTACCACGACTCGACCGACATCACGGACGAGAGCCAGCGGCTGATCGCGTCGATCCGCATGATCGCCAAGATGCCGACGCTCGCCGCGATGGCCTACAAGTACTCGATCGGCCAGCCCTTCGTGTATCCGAAGAACGACCTGGATTACACGTCGAACTTCCTGCGCATGTGCTACGCGGTGCCGTGCGAGGAATACGAGGTGAACCCGGTTTTCGCGCGCGCCCTCGACAAGATCTTCATCCTGCACGCCGACCACGAGCAGAATGCCTCGACCTCGACGGTGCGGCTCGCGGGCTCCTCGGGCGCCAACCCCTTCGCCTGCATCGCGGCCGGCATCGCCTGCCTGTGGGGCCCGGCCCATGGCGGCGCCAACGAGGCGGCGCTCAAGATGCTGATGGAGATCGGCACCCCGGAGAATGTCGGGAAGTACGTCGCCAAGGCCAAGGACAAGAACGACCCGTTCCGCCTGATGGGCTTCGGCCACCGGGTCTACAAGAACTACGACCCGCGCGCCCGGATCATGCAGCACACCACCCACCAGGTGCTGAAGGAACTCGGCAAGACCGACGACCCGCTGCTCCAGGTCGCCATGGAATTGGAGCAGATCGCCCTCAAGGACGAGTACTTCATCGAGAAGAAGCTCTACCCGAACATCGATTTCTACTCGGGCATCACCCTCAAGGCGATGGGCTTCCCGACCGACATGTTCACGGTGCTGTTCGCGGTGGCCCGCACGGTCGGCTGGATCGCCCAGTGGGCCGAGATGATCGAGGACCCGTCGCAGAAGATCGGCCGCCCGCGCCAACTCTACGTGGGCCCGGCCCAGCGCGACTACGTGGCGGTGGACCAGCGCGGCTGAGGCGGGACCTGTCCCGAACCACGATCGGCGGGGCGGCCGGGAGGCCGCCCTTCGCGTTTGTGGGGGCGATCGAATGCCGCCTGCCCTATCGGTCACCCTATGACTGGGCAGCGATCCGTGCCTTCCTGGCCAAGCGGGCGATCCCAGGCGTCGAGACGATGGATCCCGCGGCGGCCTATGCGCGCACGATCCGCGTCGCGGGGCGGCACGGCCGCGTGACGGTGGCCCCCGGCGAGGATTCCCTGCACGTGGCGCTGCACGGCGTCGCGTCCGCGCATGCCGAGGCGGTCGTCGGGCGCCTGCGCCGCCTCTTCGATTGCGACGCCGATCCCGGCGCCATCGCGGCCTGCCTCGCCGGGGATCCCGTCCTGGCCCCGCTCGTGGCCGCGCGGCCGGGATTGCGTCTGCCGGGGGCGTGGGACCCGTTCGAGACCGGTTGCCGGGCCATTCTCGGCCAGCAAGTCTCGGTGGCGGCCGCGATCGGGCTCGCTGGGAAGCTGGTCGCGGCGTTCGGGACGCCCCTCGCCGGGCCGGTGGACGGGCTGACCCATGTGTTTCCCGCGCCGGAGGATCTGGTCGAGGCGGATGTCGCCCTGGTGCTCAACATGCCGCGCGCCCGCGGCGCCGCGATCCGGGCGCTGGCCGCGGCGGCACTGGCCGATCCGGACCTGTTCGCCCCGGCCGAATCCCTGGAGTCGGCGGTTCAGCGCTTCACGGCGATCCGCGGGATCGGGCCCTGGACGGCGCAGTACATCGCCATGCGGGTGCTCAAGCTGCCCGACGCTCTGCCGGTGGGCGATGTCGGCCTGCTGCGAGCGCTCGCGACCGCCACCGGGCGGCCGAGCCCGGCGGCGCTCTTGGAGCGGGCCGAGGCCTGGCGGCCGTTCCGGTCTTACGCGGCGCAGCACCTCTGGGCGGCGGACGAGGCGGCCGTGAAGGGGCCGGGACAGGGATCCGGGCGTTGATGGCAGCGCCACCGTCTTCGCGAGCGGCGCGAAGCCGTCCAGTCGGCGCGACGCCTCCTGATGTCGCATTGCCCCGGGTCACTTCGCTGCGCTCGTGATGACGGAGGGAACCGCGAGACGGTGTTTGTCCCACCCGCGCCCTCACCCTGAGGTGCCGGAGCGGAGGCCTCGAAGGCGGCCTCCAGCCGGCCGCGCGATCCCTGGAGCCCTCCTTCGAGGCGGCTCACGGCGCATCTCAGGATGCGGGGGCGGGTTGGGGATCCGTCACCGTCCCGCTGCGTTTCAGCGCCCGAACCGCTCGAATTTCGGGAAGCTGCGCGCCATCATCAGCCCGACCTCGGCGCGATGGCCGAGCCACTTCTCCAGCACCGAGACGTTGGCGAGCCGGCCTTCGGTTGAGCCGTCCTGCCAGGGCAGGCCGTCGGCCAGCTTGAACACGTGCGCATCGACGAGCCCGCCGCTGCGGCAGCGCTGCAGCCGGACGCCCTTGCCGCGGGCGAGCTCGGCCACCTCGGAGATCGGGAAGATCAGCATCAGCTTTTCCGTGTTCACCACCGCGACGTGGTCGCCGTCGGCCGGCACCAGCACGGCCGCGGTGGCGTCGCCGTCGAGGCCGAGCACGTTCTTGCCCTTGCGGGTGTTGGCGACCAGCGCGTCGGCGGGCGCCACGAAGCCGCGCCCGTCCGAGCCCGCGATCAGCAACTTGGTCTCCGGCCGGTAGGGCAGCGCCGCCACGATCTCGGTGCCGTCGTCGAGGTCGGCCATCAGCCGCACCGGGTCGCCGAAGCCGCGGCCGCCCGGCAGCTTCGAGGCTTCCAGCGTGAACACCTTGCCGTTGGTGGCGAGCAGCAGGATCTTTTGGGTCGTCTCGGTCGGGAAGGCGATCTTCAGCGTGTCGTCGCCCTTGAAGGCCACGCCCGACAGATCGGCGACGTGGCCCTTCAGCGCCCGGATCCAGCCCTTGGTCGAGACGATCACGGTGATCGGCTCGCGCTCGACCAACGCCGCCGTGAAGTCGATGCCGCCGACATCGGGCGGGCTCGCCAGCGTCGTGCGGCGCTTGCCCAGCTTGGTCTCGGGCCCGAACGTCTTCTTCACGGCGCGGATCTGCGCCTGGATCGCCTTCCACTGGGCCGGCTCGGAGTCCAGCAGGGCGTCGATCTCGGCCTTCTCGGCGGTCAGCGCCTCGAACTCGCGCTTCAGCTCCATCTCCTCCAGCTTGCGCAGGGAGCGCAGGCGGGTGTCGAGGATCGCGTTGGCCTGGAGCTCGGTCAGCTCGAACCGGGCCATGAGGGCGGCCTTCGGCTCGTCCTCCTCGCGGATGATGCGGATCACCTCGTCGAGGTCGAGATAGACGATGAGCAGGCCGCCGAGGATCTCCAGGCGCCGGTCGATCTGGCCGAGGCGGTAGCGCGAGCGGCGCTGCAGCACGACGCGGCGATGGTCGACCCATTCCCGCAGGCACTCGACGAGCCCGATCACCTTCGGCACGAGGCCGCCGACCAGGACGTTGAGGTTGAGCGGGATCCGCGCCTCCAGTTCGGTCAGCCGGAACAGCGATTCCATCAGGATCACCGGATCGACCGTGCGCGAGCGCGGCTCCAGCACCACGCGCACGTCCTCGGCCGATTCGTCGCGCACGTCGGCGAGCAGCGGCAGCTTCTTCTCCTGCAGGAGCTCGGCCATCTTCTCGATCAGCCGGCCCTTCGGGATGCCGTACGGAATCTCGGTGACGACGATGTTCCACGTGCCGCGGCCGAGATCCTCCTTGTGCCAGCGGGCGCGGACCCGAAAGGCGCCGCGGCCGGTCCGGTAGGCCTCGGCGATCGACTCGGCCGAATCGACCAGGATGCCGCCGGTCGGGAAGTCCGGCCCCTGCACGAACTTGGCGAGATGCGCCGAGGTCGCCTCGGGATGGTTGATCAGGTAGAGCGCCGCGTCGCACAGCTCGGCGGCGTTGTGCGGCGGGATCGAGGTCGCCATGCCGACCGCGATGCCCTGGCTGCCGTTGGCCAGCAGGTTCGGGAAGGCCGCCGGCAGGACGATCGGCTCGTCCTTCTCGCCGTTGTAGGACGGACGGAAATCGACCGTGTCCTCGTCGATCCCGTCGAGGAGCAGGCGCGCGACCTCGGTGAGCCGCGCCTCGGTGTAGCGATAGGCGGCAGGCCCATCGCCGTCGATGTTGCCGAAATTGCCCTGGCCGTCGACGAGCGGGTAGCGCTGGGCGAAATCCTGGGAGAGCCGCACCAGCGCGTCGTAGATCGCCTGATCGCCGTGCGGGTGGAAGTCGCCCATCACGTCGCCGACGATCTTGGCGCATTTCTTGTGCGCCGTGTTCGGGTCGAGCCGGAGCAGCCGCATCCCGTACAGGATGCGCCGGTGCACCGGCTTCAGCCCGTCGCGGGCATCCGGCAGGGCGCGGTGCATGATCGTGGAGAGCGCGTAAGCGAGGTAGCGCTCTTCCAGCGCGGATTTCAGCTCGACGCTCTCGATCCCGTCACCGGACGGCGGCTCGAAGGGCTGGCCCATGACGGCTCCTGTCTCAGGGCGGGGCCGCCGACCGGCGGCGGCCCCGGAATGACGGGTTTGTTCGTCCCGGGTCGAGCAACGCTCACGCCCGGACGTTTATAGAACAGAACGCGAACATTATCCGGGCTCGCGGCCGAGCGCAACGAATCGCGCCCGCTCCTCGGGCGGCCCGAGGCCGCGCGGGCCCCAGACGTGCCGGTCGAGGAAGTATCCCGTCAAGGTAAACCCTTGTGCAACGCCATCCGGGCCGGGGGATCCGCCCGCGTGCAGGAAGGTCGGCAGCGCCAGCAGGCGGTCCCGGTACGGTTCGCCCGCCGAGGCGCTGACTGCCCGGCCGCTCTTCGGCGAGACGTAGGCCAGGGCATCGTTGCCGCCGGTGGCCGCGCAGGCGGTCAGGTCGAGGCCGAAGCCGAGCTCCGACAGGATCGCCAGCTCGAAGCGCACCATCAGGGGCGGGGCGATCGCCGGGTCGTCGAGATGCTCGACCAGGATTCCCGCCGCCGCGTAGAGCGCGGGATGCGGGTCGCGCTCGGGGAGAAGCCGCAGCAGGGCGGCTAGGTGGTTCATGCCGTACAGGGCAAGGCTCGATCCGATCAGCCGCGAGAGCTGCGAGTCGAGGGGCTCCACCGCGTAGGAGCCGAGGCCGTCGTCGAGGCGCGCCCGCCACGTCAGCCGCACCCGGTTCCCGGGCTGCAGCACCGGCTGCATCCGGCGCGAGCGCCCGCCATGCACGAGGCCGAGATGGCGCCCGTGGGCTTCGGTCATCGCCTCCAGGATGACGCCGGTTTCCCCGTGCCGGCGCAGGCCGAGCACCACGGCGTCGTCGGTCCATTGCATCGAGCGTCGCGTCGCGCAGTGAGAGGGCGCGGTGCGCCGGAGGCGTTCCGCTGGGTCGCCTCCATATAGGAAGCCGCGGCGTCCGGCGCTGCCCGCCCCGCTGGCCAGCCTCGGGCAGCCTTGGCCGGCTAGCGATGAGCGATGCCGCCCCGCGCCACCCTCGCCGGTCTCCTTGCCCTCGCCGCCGTCGGCGCGCAGGCCGCCCCGCGGACGCAGAAGCCCGAGCGCGAAGACGCCCCATCCCCGGCCCTCCTCCAGCGGATCGCCGCCCTGGCGCTGAAGCAGGTCGAGTTCGGTTCGGTCTCGCTGTTGCCGGTGCGGTTCGAGGGCAGTCGGATCGCGGGGCCGATCGCGGATGGCGGCCGGGTGATCTATTGCGTATCGGGCCGGATGTACGGCCGGACCTTCGGCAAGCCCGAGCGCCCGAAGGTGACGTTGCGCGACGCGGGCGACCGGCTCACGGTGCTCGATGACGACGAGGTCTGCACCGGTCACCGCACCCGCCCCTTTCCGGAACTCGACGCGCTCGGCAACAAGCCCTGAGGCCGCCGCGTTGAGGGCCATGCCCAGCGCGCCCGCCCGCACCCTCGACCTCAGCCTCGACCTGATCGCCCGCGCCCATTCCGTCCCGATCCCCGACGACCCGAGCGCGCTCGCGGTTCTCTCGGATGCGGAGTTGCGCCCGGGGCTCGATGCGATCGTCGCGGGGCGCGAGGGCAGCGACCTCTGGGTCTTCGCCTACGGCTCGCTGATGTGGAATCCGGAATTTCCGGTGGCCGAGCGCCGGATCGGGACGGTGCGCGGCTTCCACCGTCGGTTCTGCCTGCTCCAGCGGCGGTTCCGCGGCACGCCGGAGCGGCCGGGCTTCGTCCTGGCGCTGGATCGCGGCGGCCTGTGCCGGGGCGTGGCCTTCCGCCTGCCCGGGATGGAGATCCGCGAGGCCCTGATGCCGGTCTGGCGGCGGGAGATGCGCGGCCGGGGCTATGTCGCCCGCTGGCTGCCGGTCGCCACCGAGGCCGGGACCGTCTCGGCCCTGACCTTCCTGGCCAACCGCGCCAGCGACCGCTATGCGGGCCGCCTCTCGGATTCGGAGATCGCCGGGAAGATCGCCGCCGCCTGCGGGCATAAGGGGCCGAGCGCCGAGTACCTGTTCCGGACCGTTGAGGCCTGCGAGCGCCTCGGCATCCGCGACCGGCATCTCTGGAGCCTCC
Source organism: Methylobacterium sp. PvR107 (assembly GCF_017833295.1). NCBI lineage: Bacteria > Pseudomonadati > Pseudomonadota > Alphaproteobacteria > Hyphomicrobiales > Methylobacteriaceae > Methylobacterium > Methylobacterium sp. PvR107. The sequence goes on along the minus strand of NZ_JAFIBW010000001.1, from coordinate 5,733,652 downwards.
AGGCCCTGGTGGCCGCGCGGCTCAGGGCGTGCGCACCGGCGGCGTGAGGCCTTCGCTGTCGATCGCGTCGGTGCAGCCGTCGTTGCGCGCGGAGCAACGCCATCCGGTGGCGTCACGGTCGAGATGTCGCGCCGCCCCGGGCCTCTCCGCTGCGCGCGATGACGATTGCTTCCCCGGGAACCGGACGCGGCTCAGGCCCAGGCCCGCTTCATCGCGATCACGACCCGGCCACCGCCATGCTCCGCATCCGGGTTGCGCGGCTCCCGGATGCCGGGAGCGCGGCCGGTGGTGACATAGACCAGAAGGGTGAGAGCGAGCAGGATCTTCGTGCGCATGGCGAAGCTCAAGCTTGAGCGACGGTGCATAGGATCGATCGGTTTTTACGGAGTTTCTGCAACGCACGCGGGTGCTGTCGCGATGCGGTTATTGCGTTTGTGGTGAACGGAGGGTTGCGGCAGGGCCGCGATCGTCTATGCCGCCGGCCCGGGATGTCCACAGGCGGAGGATGGGATGCGGCTCCGGATCGGCGTGGCCCTGGCGGTCGTCGTGATCGCCGTCGCGGCCCTCCTGGCGGGACCGCTGAGCCGTGGCGACCGGCTGTCGGACATCGTCACCGGGCGGACGCCGCTGCTGGCCGGCGCTGCCCGGGCGCCCGGGGGCGGCGCGGACCTGTCCGGCACCGCGGCCCTCGGCACGGACCAGCGTCCGGTGACCCTGCACGTCGCCTGCGATCCGGGCGGCACCGGCCTGTCGGCGGCTCTGATCGTGCCCCGCTTCGCCGAGCTGGCGCCGCGCTTCGACTTCGCGGGGCTCGAAAGCGGCGGCACGGCGCCGCTCACCGGGATCCTGGTCTCCGGCGCCGGCACCGTGCGCTCGGTGCGGATGCCGGTTCGGGGCGTGGCGACCGGGGCGGATTCGGGCTTCACCTTGACGGTGGCCGGGGCCCACCGCGGCGAGGATCCCCTGCGCGGCGTCGCCCTGGCCCTTACCCAGCCCGGGACGAAGCTCACCTGGACGCAGGCGAGCCCGCGGAGCCAGGATCCGGCCCTGACGGCGACGGTCACGGTGGCGGAAACCGATGCCGCGGCGTTGAAGGGCGCGCTGGCCGGCTGCCTCGCGGCGCCGTTCTGAGGCGGCTCGGCCGGCGCCTCGAGGCGGCCGCGCGCGCGGCCTGTCCGGATCGTCGGCGGCGGGTTTCGGGCGGCGCTGGTCCATCGATCCTCGTCGCAGGGTGCGCCGAGGTCCAAACGGTCGGGTTTCGAGCCTGTTCTCAGTCAGGCATCGCTGTCGTCATTCCGGGGCTCGCCGTCGGGCGAGAGCCCGGAATCCAGAGCCTCCGCCGCAGATCGGTGCGGGTGCCGTCCTCCCGACGAGAACGGGCGCACACGAGCGGCTCCAGATTCCGGGCCCTGCTTCGCAATGCCGGAATGACGGGACGGTCGTCCCGCACGCCGAGGGAGGCTAGCTCACCTCCACCTGCACCACCCCCGGCACGGTCCGGAGCTGGCCGGCGAGCGTCGGCGTCGCCTGGAACTTGCCTGGCAGCCGGATTTCCACCTCGCGCCCGCCGCCGTCGAGCTTGAGGATCAGCGAGACCTCGCTCTCGCCGCGCATCGACAGCCGCTGCTGCACGGGGGCGACACCGCGCGGGTCGCTCAGATGGATGCGGATGCCCTTCTGGTGGCGGGCCACCGCCTGGTCGAGGGGCTCCGCGGTGAGGATGCGGGCGCGCACGTCCTCGCCCTCCAGGTTCGCCTGAAGCTGGAGCACCAGCGGCCGGCCCGGCTCCAGGATGTCGCGGTACTGGCCGAGCCCCTCGGAGAAGATGATCGCCTCGAAATGCGCGGTCCGGTCCGAGAGGGTGACGATGCCCATCTTGTTGCCGGTCTTGGTCCGCCGCTCCGCCCGGTCGAGCACCGAGGCCGCGACCCGGCCGACGCTCGAGGTTCCGGCCCGCACAGCGCGGCAGAAATCGGCCCAGCTCTGGACCCGCAGCTTGTCGAGAAGGTCGCCGTACTCGTCGAGGGGGTGGCCCGAGATGAAGAACCCGATCGCCGCGTATTCGCGCTTCAGGGTGTCGGCCATCGGCCAGATCTCGTGGGGCGGGATCCGCAGGGACACGTCATCCGCCACCACGCCGCCGAACATGTCGGTCACGCCGGCATTCTCGGCCTCCGCCGCGCTGGCGGCGAGCTTCATCATCGGCTCCACCGCCGCGAAGGCGCGCGCCCGGTCCGGCTCGATGCAGTCCAGCGCCCCGGCCTGGACGAGGCTCTCCAGGGTGCGCTTGTTGATCATCCGCGGGTTCAGCCGGCGGGCGAGGCAGGCGAGGTCCTTGAACGGCCGGTCGCCCCGCGCCTCGACCAGCGCCCGCACCGCCTCGCGGCCGACGCCCTTGATGGCGGCGAGCGCGTAGAAGATCTTGCCGTCGCGCACCTCGAACACCTCGCCCGAGGTGTTGATCGCGGGTGGCTCGACCGTGATCTTCAGGCGCTGCGCGTCCTGGCGGAATTCGGCGAGCTTGTCGGTGTTGTCGATGTCGAGCGTCATGGCGGCGGCCAGGAACTCGACCGGGTAGTTCGCCTTCAGGTAGGCGGTCTGGTAGGTCAGCAGCGCGTAGGCCGCCGCGTGGCTCTTGTTGAAGCCGTAATCGGCGAACTTGGCGAGCAGGTCGAAGATCTCGTTGGCCTTGGCCTTGGTCAGCCCGCGCTCGGTGCAGCCTTTCAGGAACCGGTCGCGCTGCGCGTCCATCTCGGCGCGGATCTTCTTGCCCATGGCGCGCCGGAGCATGTCGGCCTCGCCGAGCGAGTAGCCGGCCAGGACCTTGGCGATCTCCATCACCTGTTCCTGATAGACGATGATGCCGAAGGTTTCCTTCAGCATCGGCTCCAGCTTCGGATCCGGATACCACGTCGCCTCGTTGCCGGCGTCGCGGCCGAGCTTGCGCTCGCAATAGACCGGGATGTTGGCCATCGGGCCCGGCCGGTAGAGCGCCACCAGGGCGATGATGTCCTCCAGCCGGTCGGCCTGCATCTCGCAGAGCGCCTTGCGCATGCCGGCCGATTCCACCTGGAACACGCCGACCGTCTCGCCGCGTCCCATGGGCCCGTAGGTTTTTTCGTCGTCGAGCGGCAAGGCGGCCAGATCGATGTCGATGCCGCGCTTCTTCAGCAGATCGGTGCAGCAGCGCAGCATGGTGAGGGTCTTGAGGCCCAGGAAGTCGAACTTCACCAGCCCGGCCTGCTCGACCCACTTCATGTTGAACTGGGTCACCCGCATGCCGGTCTTCGGGTCTCGGTAGAGCGGAACCAGCTCCTCCAGCGGCCGGTCGCCGATCACCACGCCGGCCGCGTGGGTCGAGGCGTGGCGGTGCAGGCCTTCGAGCTTCTTGGAGATGTCGATCAGCCGGCCGACGATCGGCTCCTCCTCCATGGCCTGCTGGAGCTTGGGCTCGCCCTCGATCGCCTGGGCCAGCGTCACGGGGTTGGCCGGGTTCTGCGGCACGAGCTTGGTCAGCTTGTCGACCTGCCCGTAGGGCATCTCCAGGACGCGGCCGACGTCGCGCAGCACGCCGCGGGCGAGCAGCGTACCGAAGGTGATGATCTGCCCGACCTGCCCCTCGCCGTAGCGCTGCTGCACGTACTTGATCACCCGCTCGCGACCCTCGACGCAGAAGTCGATGTCGAAATCCGGCATCGAGACGCGCTCGGGGTTCAGGAACCGCTCGAACAGCAGGCCGAAGCGCAGCGGGTCGAGATCGGTGATCAGCAGCGACCACGCCACCAGGGAGCCGGCGCCGGAGCCGCGGCCCGGACCGACCGGGATGTCGTGGTCCTTGGCCCACTTGATGAAGTCCGAGACGATCAGGAAGTAGCCCGGGAACTTCATCTTGACGATGACGTCGAGCTCGAATTCGAGGCGCTTGCGGTAATCCTCCTCGGAGAAGCCCGGCGCCGTGCCGTGCTGCTTCAGGCGCAGCTCCAGCCCGGCCTCGGCCTGCCGCCGCAGCTCGGTCGGCTCGTCGGCCGAGACCGCCTGAACGCCGGATTCCGACGCCTCCGCCAGGGCGTCCGCCATCGGGGCCGCCTCGCCCGCCGCCACGGCGCCGAAATTCGGCAGGATCGGCTTGCGGGTCCGCGCCCGCACGGCGCAGCGCATGGCGATCTCGACCGTGGCCTGGAGCGCGTCCGGCAGGTCGCGGAACAGCTCGGCCATCTCGGCGCGGGTCTTGAAGGCGTGGCTCGGCGTCAGCCGGCGGCGGCGCTCGTCCGAGACGACGCGGCCTTCCGCGATGGCGAGCAGGGCATCGTGGGCGTCGTAATCGTCGGGCTTGGCGAAGTAGGGCTCGTTGGTCGCCACGATCCCGAGGCCGTGGCGGCCGGCGAGGTCGAGGAGCGCGGTCTCGACCCGCCCTTCCTCCGGCAGGCCGTGGCGCTGCAGCTCGACGTAGAGCCGGTCCTCGCCGAAGGCCTCCTTGAGCCGCTTCAGGCGGGCGAGCGCCAACTCGGGCCGGCCGGCCCGGAAGGCCGTGTCGAGGGGCCCCGACAGCCCGCCGGTGAGCGCGATCAGGCCGTCCGAGGCGCCGACGAACGCCCCGGCATCGAGGCGGGGGGCCTCGCCGAGCGCCGTATCGAAATAGGCGCGGCTCGCCAGCCGCAGCAGGTTGGCGTAGCCGGTCTCGTCCTGGGCGAGGAGCACGATCCCGTGACTTGTCGGCGCCTGCCGCTGGTGTGGATCCGCGGCCTCGAACGCCACGGAGAGCTGAACGCCCGCGATCGGCTGGATGCCCTCCCCGGCCGCCTTCTCGGAAAATTCCAGCGCCCCAAACAGGTTGTTGGTGTCGGTCAGCGCCAGGGCCGGCTGCCGGTCGGCAGCCGCAGCCTTGATCAGCGACCCGACCTTCAGCGCCCCTTCGAGGAGGGAATAGGACGAGTGGACATGGAGGTGGACGAATCCGACCTCCTTGAGCTGGCGTGGCATGGCCGACCTTGTTCCGGGGTCGCGCAGCATCCCCATTTGGCGGCTTCAAGTCGACGTGCGCCGGGCCCACCGCGGACGATATCCACCGGTCGTGCCCCCGGAGCACCACTTCGCGACGCCCCTGTGGACAATCGGTACCGGAGGGCTGATCGCCTGTGCATAAGTCGTTCCCGGCCGGAACCGGGCAGCCTTCGGCAGAAATCGGCTAACGGACCGGTGCCAAGGCTATGGCCCATGCACCCACCGCCGCGAACAGCATTCCGAACGCCATGAGCTCGACCATTCCGGTCAGGACCAACCGCCTCAGCATCGCCGTGCCTCCTGCTTTCGCGCTCCAGTATGTTCATGTTTTGTTCTAATGAAAGCCACTGTGGGTCCTGTGCGGCCGCTGCTTCCGATCATGGTAAAAAGTGTCTTGATGCCGAGCGGGCAGGCTGGCATGGCCGGCGCCCAGACGAACTCGATTTCTGACCGGGGGGTTCGAAGGAGCAAGCCATTCCCGCGCACCGGACGGTCGAACAGGTCGACGTCGCTCTTGTGGCCGTCGGCACACACGGCGACGTGCTGCCGTTCATCGCGCTCGGCCACGAACTCCTCGAGCGCGGCCACGGCGTGTCCTTGGCGGCGCCGGCGCCGTTCGAGGCGATGGCGCGCCGCGCCGGCCTCGCCTTTCAGCCTCTCGGTACGGTGGCCGACTACGAGGCGGTGATCCGCCAGCCGGACCTCTGGCACCCGCAGCAGGGCTTCCGGCCGATGTTCGACTATGCCCTGCAGGTGGCCGAACCCGCCTGCCTGTGGCTCGGGGCGACACGGGCGCGCGGCATCGACCTCGTCGTGGTCGCCTCGCCCCTGGCCTGGGGCGCGCGGCTCGCCCAGGATCTCTACGATCTCCCGACCGCCACGCTGCACGTGATGCCGTTCCTGATCGAGAGCCGGTTCGACCCGCCGCGGCTGCCGGGCCTGCCGCTGCCGCGCTTCCTGCCCGCCACACTGCGCGCTTACGTCAACATGGGCGTCGACAAAGCCGCGGTCGGCCCGTTCACGCTGCCACCGCTCAATGCCCTGCGCGCGCGCCTCGGCCTCGATCCGGTCTACCGGCTGCGGCACTGGTGGAACAGCCCGACGCGCATGCTGCTCATGTTCCCGGACTGGTACGCGGCGCCGCAGCCGGATTGGCCGGCGCAGGCGGTCCAGCTCGGCTTCCCGTTGGTCGACCGCTTCGGCGACGTCGCCGTCCTGCCGCCGGAGCTCGAGGCCTTCCTGGGATCGGGCGATGCGCCGCTCGTGTTCACCTACGGCTCGGCGATGCGCCAGGGCGCGGCCTTCTTCGACACGGCGGTGGACCTGTGCCGGCGGATGGGCCGTCGCGGCGTTCTGCTCGCCCCGCAGGACGGGCAGATTCCCCGGCCGCTGCCGCCCGGGATCATCCATCTGCCCTACGCGCCGTTGAGCAGGCTGCTGCCGCGCAGCGCCGCCCTGGTCCATCACGGCGGCGTCGGGACGGTGGCGCAGGCGCTGGCTGCCGGCATCCCGCAGCTCGTGGTGCCGGTGGCGTTCGACCATTTCGACGAGGGCCGGCGCCTGAAGGACCGCAACCTCGGCACCACCCTGAGCCGCCGCGGTTTCCGGCCCGCCCGCGCCGCCCGCATCCTGAGGCGGCTGCTCGCTGATCCGGCGGTGGCGCAGGCCTGCGCGACGGCCCGGGCGCGCATGATGGAGAGCCGCGACGCGATCGCGCAGGCCTGCGATTACGTGGAGACCTTGGCCGCGCCGGAGGCCCGGACCGGATCCGCGACGGCACGCTGAAGGGGGCATCCCGAAGCGCCGCCCGCGTGGGGCGGCGCCGGGGTGTCAGTGGCTCATTAGGACGCTGGCCGAGCCGACGAGCGTCACGAGAAGGCCGCTCACGAAGGCGCCGATCATCGCGTAGGACAGGACCTTGAGCTTCATCGGCCTCCCCGCCGGTTCAGCAGCGGTACCCGCCGGCGGTCTGGCCGTACTGCTTGATCGGGCGCGTCTGCTGATTGGCGTTGCCCTCGGCGGCCGAACTCATCGGGCAGCCCTCGTAGAAAGGTGCGTCGTGCACCCCGAGGCCGAGCGCGCCGGTGGTCTCGGGCGTGTAGGGGGCGAAGCCGGTCCACCGGGCCTCGTTGGCCGCCATGGCGGACGAGAACGGGACGGCGCCAAGCATCAGGGCTGTCATAGCAATAACAATACGGTTCTTCATAGCGTCGCTCCAGAGATAGCGCAGACCAGGCCGGTTGATCGGCTCTGTTTTATCTTGCGTGATTGCAATATAACGAGCTGACATCTTCTGTGGCGTGCCTCCCCGCACGCGGCGGGGTGGATTAAAATGCGCGTGCTCTTCGCCCCGCGGCGAAGGCGGGCTCGGCTCCCTGCGGCACTATCGGTGCGGAGCGGCGAGGCCGGACCCTCGCGCCATCCCGTCAGAGGTAATCCACGCCTGTCCGGATGACCCGGACCGTCGCGGGGCCGTGGCCGCCCTCACTCGAGCGGCGTGATCAGCCCGTCGCGGATGGTCACCCGCCGGTCCATGCGGGCGGCGAGGTCCAGGTTGTGGGTCGCCACCAGGGCGGCGAGGCCTGAGGCGCGCACCAGGGCCATCAGCACCGAGAAGACATGACCCGCCGTCCCGGGATCGAGGTTGCCGGTCGGCTCGTCGGCGAGCAGCAGCCGCGGGCCGTTGGCCACCGCCCGGGCGATGGCGACACGCTGCTGCTCGCCTCCAGACAATTCCGCCGGGCGGTGCAGGAGCCGCTCCTTGAGGCCGAGGAAGCTGAGCAGCTCGGTGGCGCGGGCCTTCGCTTCCGCGCTCTTCAGCCCGCGGATGAGCTGCGGCATCACCACATTCTCAAGCGCCGAGAATTCCGGCAGCAGATGGTGGAACTGGTAGACGAAGCCCATCTCCTCGCGCCGGAGGCGGGTGCGCTCGGCATCGGGCATCGCGGCGGTCGGCTGGCCGCCGATATAGACCTCGCCGCCGTCCGGCCGCTCCAGGAGGCCGGCCAGGTGCAGCAGGGTCGACTTGCCGGCGCCCGACGGCGCCACCAGCGCCACCAGCTCGCCCGGCCAGATCGCGAGGTCGGCCCCGCGCAGGATCTCCAGGGCGCCCTCGGCCTGGGGATAGCGTCGCTCGACGCGGGAGAAGAACAGGGCCGGGACCGGCTGGTCGCCGGCTGACTTCGAATCGCTCATCGGTGGGCGGTCCGTCAGCCGTAGCGGAGGGCCTGCACCGGATCGAGCCGGGCGGCGCGCCAGGAGGGATACAGCGTCGCCGCGAGCGACAGCAGCAGCGAGGTGATCACCACGGCGGTGATCTCCTTCGGGTTCATCTGGGCCGGGATCTCGGCGAGGAACCGCACCGTCGGGTCCCAGGCGCCCGGAAACAGCACGTGCTGGATCGGCTTGATGTTCAGGGTGATCAGGATGCCGAGCCCCAGCCCGCTGAGCGTCCCGACGACGCCGATCAGCGCGCCGTTGATCAGGAACACCCGCATGATCGTGCCGGGCGTCGCCCCCATGGTGCGCAGGATCGCGATGTCGCTCGACTTGTCGCGCACCAGCAGAATCAGGCCGGAGACGATGTTGAGCGTCGCCACCACGACGATCAGGCTGAGGATCAGGAACATCACGTTCCGCTCCACCTCCAGCGCCCCGAAGAAGGTCCGGTTGCGCTGGCGCCAGTCGGTGAGCAGGATCGGGCGCTCGGCCGCCATCTCCAGCGGCTCGCGCATGTCGCCGACATGGTCGGGATCGTCGACGTAGATCTCGATCATGCTGACGTCGCCATCCTTGTTGAAGAAGGTCTGGGCCTCGGTCAGCGGCATGAACACGAAGGTCTGGTCGAACTCGGTCATCCCGACCTCGAACACCGCCTTGACGGTGTAGCTCTTGGTGCGCGGCGCGGTGCCGAACGGCGTCGAGGAGCCCTTGGGCGTCACCAGCGTGATCGTGTCCCCGGCCTGCAGGCCGAGCGTGTCGGCGAGCCGCCGGCCGATCAGCACGCCGGTGCCGTCGTCGAAGCCCTCCAGGGTGCCGCCGCGGATCGAGGACGAGACCGCCGCCAGGGCGTCGAGATCGGCCGCCCGCACGCCGCGGATGACGACGCCCGAGCCGCCATATTGCGACGAGGCGAAGGCCTGCCCCTCCACGAGCGGCACCGCGGCGCGCACGCCGGCCACCTTCGACAGGCGCTCGGACAGGTCCGTCCAGTCGTTGAGCGGCCGGTCGATCGGCGTCGCGAACAGGTGGCCGTTGATGCCGACGATCTTCGACAGGAGCTCCGCCCGGAAGCCGTTCATGACCGAGAGCACGATGATCAGCGTGGCAACGCCGAGTGCGATCCCCAGCACCGAGAAGAACGCCACCACCGAGACGCCGCCGCCCCGGCGACGGGCGCGCAGGTAGCGGCCGGCGAGGATCCACTCGAACGGCGCGAAGGGTGCGGTCCCCTGGCGGAACGACGCCGCGATGCCCTTCACTCGGTCCAGCGCCGCTGATGCCGCCATCGGCACCCCTCAGACGCGCCGGATGCGTGCCAGCAGATCGACGGTGGCGAGGCTCTCGCGCTCACCCCCGGCGCGCCGCTTCAGCTCGACCTTGCCCTCCGCGAGGCCCTTCGGCCCGACGATCACCTGCCAGGGCAGCCCGATCAGATCGGCGGTGGCGAACTTGGCGCCGGGCCGCTCGTCACGGTCGTCGTAGAGCACCGACAGGCCGGCTGTCTCGAGATCCGACTGGATCTGCGCGCAGGCGGCATCGGTGCCGGCATCGCCGACCTTGAGGTTGATCAGCGCCACGTCGAACGGCGCGACCGAATCCGGCCAGATGATGCCGGCCTCGTCGTGGCTCGCCTCGATGATCGCCGCCACCAGCCGGCTCGGGCCGATGCCGTAGGAGCCCATATGGACCGGCCGCTCGATCCCGTCCGGCCCGGCGACCTTGGCGCCCATCGGCTCGGAATACTTCGTGCCGAAGTAGAAGATGTGCCCGACCTCGATGCCCCGGGCGGCCAGCCGGCTGTCCTCGGCCACCTCGGCGAAGGCTTCCTTCTCGTGCATCTCCTCGGTGGCGGCGTAGTGCGAGGTCCAGGCATCGACGATGCCCTGGAGGGCGGCGACGTCGTCGAAATCGACCGTCTCCGGCGGGGTGTCGAAATCGAGATAGGCCTTATCGCAGAAGACCTCGCTCTCGCCGGTCTTGGCCAGGATGATGAACTCGTGGGACAGGTCGCCGCCGATCGGGCCGGTATCGGCGCGCATCGGGATCGCCTTCAGGCCGAGGCCCGCGAAGGTGCGCAGGTACGCGACGAACATCCGGTTGTAGGCGTGACGGGCGCCGGCCTGGTCGAAGTCGAACGAGTAGGCATCCTTCATCAGGAACTCGCGCGAGCGCATCGTGCCGAAGCGCGGCCGCACCTCGTCGCGGAACTTCCACGAGATCTGATAGAGGTTCTTCGGGAGATCCTTGTACGATCTGACGCTCCCGCGAAAAATCTCGGTGACCATCTCCTCGGCGGTGGGGCCGTACAGCATCTCGCGGTCGTGCCGGTCCTTCAGGCGCAGCATCTCCTTGCCGTAGGCGTCGTAACGGCCGGATTCGCGCCACAGCTCGGCGGATTGCACCGTCGGCATCAGGATCTCGATAGCGCCGGAGCGGTCCTGCTCCCGGCGGATCACCGCGCAGACGCGCTCCAGGACCCGCAGGCCGAGCGGCAGCCACGCGTAGATGCCGGCGGCCTCCTGGCGGACCAGGCCGGCGCGCAGCATCAGCCGGTGCGAGACGATCTCGGCTTCCTTGGGCGTCTCGCGCAAGGTCGGCATGAAGTAGCGGGAGAGACGCATGTCGTCGGAATCTTGGAAGTGAGGCCGGCCGGGGGGAGCCGCGGCACGCCGGCACACAACACGCCGGAGCCGGAAATTACAAGCACTGCGCGACCACGGCGCGGCGTAATCGCGGCGAAGCCGAGGCGTTGGACCTGAGCGGACGGGATGTTGCCCACGCGGGAAGCGCTCTGCCTATTTGCCGGCAAGAAAGCGCAGATTTTTCTCGCAGACCCGGTGACAACACGAATTGTTGTTCCTATAAGCATCCCGCGATGTTTGCGACTCCCGGAAGAGGTGGCGCAAGGTCCGAGTCTCGGGAGGAAAAGCGACCGCCCCGCAGCCAATGCGTGGGATCTACAAAGGTCGAGCCGTTGAATCTTGAAAAGCAAGGCCTCTGGCCTTGCTTTTTTTATTCTTGGCAGTCTCTGGGTTCGTCGCCTTGGCCGGACCGTCCCGGTCCGCCGGCACAGCGCGCCCGTGCACCAATATCGTCGGCCGAGAAGCGGAGCACTTGCCCGTTCAGTCATGTATCGGACGAGGCGGGCCAGATCCGTGAGCCGGCCGGCATCCGGGCCGCGTGGACATCGCCACCTCTGCGCGGGCTTTGCGCTTCCGGCGATGCCTTCGGGATCGCCGCTCCGAGCGGTCCTACAGCCCGGTAAGCGGGAATACCGCCAGGGCGATCAGGAAGGCGGCGCCCGCGACCAGGGTCGTCCAGATGGCCTTCTCGCGCAGACGCGGCGCCGCCGGTGCACCTGGGTCCTGCCCCGGCACCACGTGGCTCGGCCGCGTCTCCGGCTGGTTGCGCAGCGGCAGGACCGCGAAGAGCAGTGTCCACCAGACGACGAAGTAGAGCGCGATCGCGCCGCCCACGGTCAGCTTGAACAGGCCCACCCCCGCCGCCACGAAGGCGGCGACGAGCACGGTGATGACGGCCAGCGTGATCGGCGTCGAGCGGGAGAGCGTCGCCATCATCCGGCTCAGACCTGCTCCAGCTCGACCAGCGTACCCAGGAAGTCCTTCGGATGCAGGAACAGAACCGGCTTGCCGTGGGCACCGATCCGCGGCTCGCCGGTGCCGAGCACCCGGGCACCCTGGGCCTTGAGCTTGTCGCGCGCCGCCAGGATGTCGTCGACCTCGTAGCAGACGTGGTGGATGCCGCCGCCGGGATTGCGGGCCACGAAGGCCTCGATCGGCGAACCCTCGCCGAGCGGCGCCATCAGCTCGATCTTGCTGTTCGGCAGTTCGACGAACACGACCGTGACGCCGTGCTCGGGCTGCGGCAGCGGCGGCGTGATCGTGGCGCCCAGCGTGTCGCGATAGACCGCGCAGGCGGCGTCGAGATCCTGGACGGCGATGGCCACGTGATTGAGACGGCCGATCATGGTGTTTCCTCCCCGTTCGCGCACCGATCGGCAGGCTGCCGCCTTCTCCATCCATCGGCCTCATCCTGAGGAGCCGGAGCGCAGCGGAGGCCTCGAAGGAGGGCTCCAGAAATCGCGCGGCCGGCTGGACGGCTCCTCCGAGGCCCGCTGACGCGGGCACCTCAGGATGAGGGATTGGGGCTGGATCTGCCGTGATGCGTCGTGTGGTTTCGTACCCTAAACCTCCACCACCTGCACGTGGCAGGCCGGCTTCTTGCCCCAGGCCTCGTTGACCGCGGTGCGCACGGCCCGATCGACCGTCTTCTCGACGCTCTCCGAGTCCTTGAGCTTGCCCCGCGACATGCCCGACAGGGTCCGGGACACCGCATCGACCACCGTCTCGATCAGCGGCTCGCCGGACCGGCCGCGGTTCGGCAGGCCGATGATGTCCACCGCCGGCTCGCCCAGCACGACGCCGTCCTCGTCGATGGCAATCGCCACCGAGACGAGGCCCGCCTGCATGAGCTTGCGCCGCTCCGGGATCGCCCGGTCCTTCTCGTCGATCAGGACATCGCCGTCCTTGAACAGGCGGCCGGCCTTGACGTTGTCGATCACCGCCGGCGTCCCGGGGCTCAGGCGGACGAGGCTGCCGTTGCGGGCCTTGACGACATTCTGCACGCCCTGCGCCCGGGCGAAGCGGGCATGTTCGTCGAGGTGCAGCGCCTCGCCGTGGACCGGGATCGCGGTGCCGGGACGGGTCCACCGGTACATCTCGACCATCTCGTCCCGGCGCGGGTGGCCGGAGACGTGGACCAGCTCGGTGCGGTCGGTGATCACCTCGACGCCCTGCTCGATCAGGTCGTTGATGATCGACCCGACGTCGCGCTCGTTGCCGGGGATGGCGCGCGAGGAGAAGATCACCTGGTCGCCCGGGGCGAGGCTGATATCCGGGTGGTCCCGGCGGGACACCCGGGCGAGCGCCGCCCGCGGCTCGCCCTGCGAGCCGGTCAGCAGGGCCACGACCCGCTCGCGCGGCAGGCTCTTCCACGAATCCGCGCGGCGGAACTCGGGCAGCCCGTCGAGATAGCCGCACTCGCGGGCGACGTCGATCACCCGGTCCATGGCCCGGCCGACCGCGATGACCTCGCGGCCGCAGGCGGCGGCCGCCTCGGCGACCGCGCGGATGCGGGCGACGTTCGACGCGAAGGTGGTCACCGCGACCCGGTGCGGGGCGTCCGCGATCAGCGTCTTGAGGGTCTCGGCGACGGTCCTCTCGCTCGGGGAGAAACCCTCGCGCACGACGTTGGTCGAGTCGCAGACGATGGCGAGGATGCCCTCGTCACCGAGCGCCGTGAACGCCTCCGGCGAGGTGACCGAGCCGGCGACCGGCGTCGGATCGATCTTCCAGTCGCCGGTGTGGAGCACGAGACCCGCTGCGGTGCGGATCGCGATCGCGTTCGATTCCGGGATGGAATGCGAGACCGGCACGTATTCGAGCTCGAACGGCCCGACGGTCACCCGCCGCCCGGGCTTCACCTCGCGCAGGTCGACCTTCGGGGCGCCGGGCTCGGACAGGCGCCGGGTCTCCAGCAGGTTCTTGGCGAAGCGGGTGGCGTAGACCGGCACCTTCAGCCGCGGCCACAGCTCCGAGATCGCCCCGATATGGTCCTCGTGCGCGTGGGTGATGAAGATCCCCAGCAGGTCCTTGCGCCGCTCCTCGATGAAGGCGAGGTCGGGATACATCAGGTCGACGCCCGGCATCTTCTCTTCGCTGGCGAAGCCCATGCCGCAATCGACCATGATCCACTTCCGGCCCTTCTCCGGGCCGAAGCCGTAGAGCGCCGCATTCATCCCGATCTCGCCCACGCCGCCGAGCGGCAGGAAGACCAGCTCCTCCTGTCCCATTGCCATCTGTCGTCGTCCAAACTCAGGCCGCCGTCGCGGCCGATCCGAAATGCACCTCGCCCGCCGTCACGGTATGCCGGTTCCCGTCGGGGGCGAGGATCACGAGCCGCCCCCCCTCGTCGATCGTCTCGAACACGCCCCGCAGGATGTGTCCGCCGCTGTGCACCGCGATCTCCGATCCGAGACCGGCGGCCCGCGTCAGCCAGTCGGCGCGCAGGGCAGCGAAATTCCGTCCCCGATCCCAGAGGCGCGCCCGTGCGGCCATCCGGTCCGAGAGGTGTTCCAGTAGCGCCTCGGCGCCACCGGCGTAACCCGTCGCGGCCAGGCTCGTCGCGCCTAGGCCATCCGGGGCCGCCGCGACATTGACGCCGAAGCCGATCACGACAGCCCGCCGGCCGCCCGGCAGCGTCTCGGCCTCGAGCAGCAGGCCGGCCAGCTTCGCGCCGGCGAGCAGCAAATCGTTCGGCCATTTGAGCTTCAGAGATCGGGTGTCGAGGTTCGAAGCGGTATCCGGCAGGGTGCCGCAGGCCGCCTCCAGCGCCTCGACCAGCGCGAGGCCCGCCACGAAGCCGAGTTCGGCGAGGTGCTCGGGCGCGACGCCGGCCACCGGCCAGAGCACGCTCGCCGCGAGGTTTCCGGGAAGGGACGCCCAGCTGTTGCCCCGGCGGCCGCGGCCCGCCTCCTGCCGGTGGGTCACCACCCAGAGCGGGCCGGTCTCCCCTGCCCGCGCTTGCGCCATCGCCTCCGTGTTTGTGGAGCCGAGGGTATCGTGGACATGCAGGCGGTGGCCCTGGCTGCGCGCCGCGGGCCCGAGTCGGTAGCGCAAGGCCGTCCTAGAACAGCGACTTCGCAGCCCGGCCGGCAACGCCGACCAGCGGGCCGGGCAGCAGGAAGAACAGCACCACGACCACGCTCGACAAAGCGAGCACGATGCGCAGGCCCGGGGCCATCGCTTCGTAGGGCTCCTTCGGCTCGTCGAAATACATGATCTTGACCAGCCGCAGGTAGTAGTAGGCGCCGACCACGCTGGTTACCACGCCGATCACGGCGAGCGTCACGAGGCCCGCCTTGATGGCGGCGGCGAAGACGTAGAACTTCGCGAAGAACCCGGCGAGGGGCGGGATACCGGCCAGGGAGAACATCATCGCGGCAAGGCAGAAGGCGATCCAGGGATGGGTCCGCGACAGGCCCGACAGGTCCTCGATCTTCTCGAACATGACGTCCCGGCGCCGGAGCGAAAGGATGATCGCGAAAGTGCCGAGCGTCATGGCGAGGTAGATGATCATGTAGGTGACGAGCCCGCTGATCCCCTCCTCCGAGCCGCAGGCCAGGCCGATCAGCGCGTAGCCGATATTGGCGATCGACGAATAGGCCATCAGGCGCTTGATCGAACTCTGGCCAATGGCCGCGAACGAGCCCAGCGCCATCGACACGACCGCGACGAAGATGAAGATCTGCTGCCAGATCGCCGTCACGTCCGGCATCGCGCCGATGAACACCCGCACGGTCATCGCGACGGCCGCCATCTTGGGCGCCGTGGCGAAGAAGGCGGTCACCGGGGTCGGTGAGCCCTCGTAGACGTCGGGCGTCCACATGTGGAACGGCACGGCCGACATCTTGAAGCACACGCCCGCGGCCAGGAACACGATCCCGAGCACGATGCCGAGGCCCGCATTCTCGTTCAGCGCCGAGACGATGCCGGGGAACGAGACCGTGCCGGTGAAGCCGTAGACCAGCGAGGCGCCGTAGAGCAGCATGCCCGACGAGAGCGCGCCGAGGACGAAGTACTTCAGGCCGGCCTCGGTGGACTTCACGTCGTCCCGGTGGAACGCCGCGATCACGTAGGCGGCGAGCGACTGCAGCTCGAGCCCGAGATAGAGCGCGATCAGGTCGTTGGCCGAGACCATCACCATCATGCCGATGGTGCAGAGCAGGATCAGCACCGGGAACTCGAACCGGTCGATCCGCTCGCGCTTGAAGAAGTCGTGCGCCAGCAGGATCGTCGCCGAGGAGCCGAGCAGCACCAGCGACTTCATCACCTTCGAGAAGGAATCCGAGACGAAGGCGCCCGATAGGGTCGTGACCCGTCCGTGGACCGGCTGGGAGATCACCACCGAAAGGGCGACGAGGAGCAGGATCAGGGCGCCGATGCTCACGGTCTCGGCGGAGCGGTCACCGCGCCACGCACCGTAGAGGATCAGGACCATGACGCCGATCCCGAGGATCAGCTCGGGCAGGAGCGGCGCCAGCGAGGGCAGGACGGAGTGGACGGTGGGCATCTGTTCCGTCTCAGCGCGGGACCGGCAGCGCGGCGGCCGCGGTCTGGGTGTTGGACAGGGCGGCCTTCATGCTGGTCATCAGCGCGTCGGTCGAGGGCGCGAACACGTCGAGCACGGGGGACGGGTGCACACCGTAATAGATCGTCAGGGCCACCAGCGGCGCCAGGATGATCTTCTCCCGGAGATCGAGGTCGAGGATGCCCTGGAGGTTCGGCTTCTCAAGCTTCCCGTAGATCACCCGTGCGTAGAGCCACAGGGCATAGGCCGCCGACAGGATGATGCCGAAGGTCGAGAAGAAAGCGACGTTCGGGTTCGCCTTGAAGGCGCCGAGCATCGCCAGGAACTCGCCCACGAAGCCGGAGGTGCCGGGCAGGCCGACATTGGCCATGGTGAAGATCAGCATGGCCACGGCGTAGAGCGGCATCCGCTTCACGAGGCCGCCATAGGCGGCGATCTCGCGGGTGTGCATCCGGTCGTAGACAACGCCGACGCAGAGGAAGAGCGCCCCCGACACGATGCCGTGGGAGATCATCAGGAACAGCGCGCCCTGGATGCCCTGCTCGTTCAGGGTGAACAGGCCCAGCGTCACGAAGCCCATATGGGCCACCGACGAGTAGGCGATCAGCTTCTTGATGTCGGTCTGCATCATCGCGGTGAGCGAGGTGAAGATGATCGCAATGACCGAGAGGGCGAACACGAAGGGTGCGAAGTCCTGGCTCGCCACCGGCAGCATCGGCAGCGAGATCCGGATGAAGCCGTAGCCGCCCATCTTCAGGAGGATGCCGGCCAGGATCACCGAGCCGGCGGTGGGCGCCTCCACATGGGCGTCGGGCAGCCAGGTATGGACCGGCCACATCGGCATCTTCACCGCGAAGGAGGCGAAGAACGCGAGCCACAGCCAAGTCTGCATCTGCGCCGGGAAGCGGGTCTGCAGCAGGGTCGGGATGTCGGTGGTTCCGGCCTGCCAGTACATCGCCATCACGGCGAGCAGCATCAGCACGGAGCCGAGCAGGGTGTAGAGGAAAAACTTGAAGCTCGCGTAGATCCGGCGCTGCCCGCCCCAGATGCCGATGATCAGGAACATCGGGATCAGGCCGGCCTCGAAGAACAAGTAGAACAGCAGCAGATCGAGGGAGGCGAACACGCCGATCATCGTCGTCTCGAGGACGAGGAAGGCGACGAAGTACTCCTTCACGCGGAACTGGATCGAGTGCCACGAGGCGCCGATGCAGAACGGCATCAGGAAGGTGGTCAGCAGGATCAGCGGCATCGAGAAGCCGTCGACGCCGAGCTTGAACCGGATCGTCTCGGTGAGCCACGCGTGGCTCTCGACCAGCTGGAAGCTCGACGAGGCGGTGTCGTAGCGGCTCCAGGCGACCAGGGAGAGCAGGAAGGTGATGATCGTGGTGGCGAGCGCGGCCCAGCGGCTGTTGCGCGCGACCGATTCCTCGTCGCCGTTCAGTGTCAGGATGAAGGCCGCGCCGCAGAGCGGCACGATCAGCAGGCCGGAGAGGATGCCGAGGCCGAGCATGTCAGTGAGCCCCCTTGGGCAGGCCGGACATCAGGTACCAGCTGATCAGGCCGGCGACGCCGATGAGCATCACGAAGGCGTAGTGATAGAGGTAGCCGGTCTGCAGGCGGACCACCCCGCGGGTCACGTCCACGACGCGGGCCGCGACGCCGTTGGGGCCGAGGCCGTCGATGATCCGGCCGTCGCCCTGCTTCCAGAGGAACAGGCCGAAATCCTTGGCCGGGCGGACGAAGATCCGGTCGTAGATCTCGTCGAAGTACCACTTGTTGAGCAGGAACCGGTACAGCGACGGCTGCTGCGCGGCGAGCGCGCTCGGCAGTTCCGGCCGGCGGATATACATCCAGAAGGCCAGCACGAAGCCGAGGATCAGCATGATCAGCGGCGCGTACGAGACCAGCGCCGGGACCTCGTGGATCTCGTGCATGATGTGGTTGTTCGGGCCGTGCGCCAGGGCGTGGCCCCAGAACGCGTCCATCCCGTCGCCGATGAAGCGGTTGTGGAAGATGATCCCGGCGAACAGGGCGCCGAAGGCGAGGATCGCCAGCGGGATCGTCATCACCAGCGGGCTCTCGTGAGGCGTGTGGTCGCCGTGGTGACCGTGGCCGTGATGGTCGTCGGCGACGAGGTCGCTCTTATGCGCCGGCTCGATATCGTGGCCGTGATCGTCGTGGGCAACGCCTTCGGTATGGCCGGGCGCACCGTCGGCCTCGTGCGCCATGGCGGAATGCGCCACCGCGGGGGCGTCGTGGTGGTCGTGCGCCGCGTGCGCACCCCAGCGCTCCGGACCCTCGAAGGTCAAGAAGAACAGCCGCCAGGAGTAGAACGAGGTGAAGAACGCCGCCACCACCACGCACAGGAAGGCGAGGGTGTGGCCCGGCCGGGTCGACGCATAGGCCGCCTCGATGATCGCGTCCTTCGAGTAGTAGCCGGCCGTGTAGGGGAAGCCGATCAACGCCAGGGAGCCGATCGCCATCATGGCGCTGGTATAGGGAATGTAGCGGCGCAGGCCGCCCATGTTCCGCATGTCCTGCTCGTGGTGCATCGCGTGAATGACCGAGCCGGCGCCGAGGAACAGCAGCGCCTTGAAGAAGGCGTGGGTGAACAGGTGGAACACGCCGGCCGAATAGGCGCCGACGCCGAGCGCCACGAACATGTAACCGAGCTGCGAGCAGGTCGAGTAGGCGATCACCCGCTTGATGTCGTTCTGCACGAGGCCGATCGTGGCCGCGAAGAACGCCGTGATGCCGCCGATCACCGTGACGACGGTCAGCGCGTTCGGCGCCTCCTCGAACAGCGGCGACAGGCGGGCGACCATGAACACGCCGGCGGTCACCATGGTGGCGGCGTGGATCAGCGCCGAGACCGGGGTCGGGCCCTCCATCGCATCCGGCAGCCACGTGTGCAGCAGGAACTGCGCCGACTTGCCCATGGCGCCCATGAACAGCAGCAGGCAGGCCAGCGTCAGGGCGTTCCAGTCGTAGCCGAGGAGGTGGAACGAGAGCGTCTTGATCGCGTCGACCTTGCCGAAGATCGCGTCGAACGCCACCGAGCCGGTCAGCACGAAGACCAGGAAAATGCCCAGCGAGAAGCCGAAATCGCCGACGCGGTTGACGATGAACGCCTTCATGGCGGCGGCATTGGCCGAGGGCTTCTCGTACCAGAACCCGATCAGCAGGTAGGAGGCGAGGCCCACGCCCTCCCAGCCGAAGAACATCTGCACGAGGTTGTCGGCCGTCACCAGCATCAGCATGGCGAAGGTGAACAGCGACAGATAGGCGAAGAAGCGCGGCCGGTGTGGATCCTCCTCCATGTAGCCCACGGAGTAGAGGTGCACGAGGGTCGAGACCGTGGTGACGACCACGAGCATTACCCGGGTCAGGGTGTCGACCTTGAAGGCCCAGTCGACCTGCAGGTCGCCGGCCGAGAACCAGGATGCGACCTGCACCCGCTCGGCGTGGCCGCCGTCGATGAACACGCCCCAGGCGATCAACGCCGTGAAGGCGAGGAACGCCGTGGTGATGTACTCGCAGGCCCGCGCCCCGATGTACCGGCCGAACAGGCCGGCGATCAGGAAGCCGATGAGCGGGAAGAAGACGATCGCGTGATACATCGCTCTCTTGCAGTCCGTCCTCCGGGCCGGCCGCGATGCGGCGGCGTCCGGATGTGAATCGGGGCGGCGGGGAAGGAGGCCCTAGCCCTTCATCATGCTCACGTCTTCCACCGCGATGGAGCCGCGGTTGCGGAAGAATACCACCAGGATGGCGAGGCCGATCGCCGACTCGGCGGCCGCGACCGTCAGCACGAACAGGGCGAAGACCTGTCCGGTGATGTCATTCAGCTGTGTCGAGAAGGCGACGAGATTGATGTTGACCGAGAGCAGGATCAGCTCGACCGACATCAGGATGACGATGATGTTCTTGCGGTTGATGAAGATGCCGAGCACGCCGAGCGTGAACAGGATCGCCGCGACGGTGAGGTAGTGGCTCAGGCCGATCATCGTTCGAATCTCCTGGCGATCATCGGACCTCGCATCAGACCTCGACACCCTGGCGCGAGGGGACCTTGCGGGTCTCCACCGCCATGGCCTGGGTGCGGGCGTTCTGGACCGAAATATTCTGGCGCTTGACACCCGGCCGGTCGCGCAAGGTCAGCACGATCGCGCCGATCATGGCGACCAGCAGGATCAGGCCGGCAAGCTGGAAGAAGTAGGCGTAGTCGGTGTAGATCACCCGGCCCAGGGCCTGCGCGTTGGTCAGGTTCTCAGCGGCCGCGACATTGCCGAGCGGGGCCTGGACGAGGCCCGGATCGATGCTCCAGGAACCCACCACGAGCAGCAGCTCGACCAGGAAGATCGCGCCGATCAGGGCGCCGACCGGCAGGTATTGCTGGAAGCCCTGGCGCAGCTCGGCGAAGTCGACATCGAGCATCATCACCACGAACAGGAACAGGACTGCGACCGCGCCCACGTAGACGACCACCAGGATCATCGCCAGGAACTCGGCGCCCATCAGGACGAAGAGTCCCGCGGCGTTCACGAAGGCGAGGATCAGGAACAGCACCGAGGCGACGGGATTGCGCGCGGCGATCACCATGAAGCCCGACGCGACCGTAATGCTCGCGAACAGATAGAAGAAGGCGGCTGCTGCGGTCATGCGCTGATCGGGATCGGCCGCCGGAGCGGCCCCTTCTGCCGTGCGTGGAGACGGTCCGCGGCGGGCGGCCCGTCTATAGAACCCGGTCGACGGGGGCACAACAGCGCCCCCGGCATGGCTCTAGAGCATCGCACCGGAACCGGGAACCGGGGCGATGCTCTAGAGCCTTGTTTTCGCGTCATCTTCTCCCGAGCGCCGGCGACCGGAGCACGGAATGATGCGTCAGCGATAGGGCGCGTCCATCGCGATGTTGCGGGCGATCTCGCGCTCCCAGCGGTCGCCGTTCAGCAGGAGCTTCTGCTTGTCGTAGAGCAACTCCTCCCGGGTCTCGACCGAGAACTCGAAGTTCGGCCCCTCGACGATGGCGTCCACCGGGCAGGCCTCCTGGCACATGCCGCAATAAATGCACTTCACCATGTCGATGTCGTAGCGCGTCGTGCGCCGGGTGCCGTCGTTGCGGCGCGGACCGGCCTCGATGGTGATGGCCTGCGCCGGGCAGATCGCCTCGCAGAGCTTGCAGGCGATGCAGCGCTCCTCGCCGTTGGGATAGCGGCGCAGGGCATGCTCGCCCCGGAAGCGCGGCCCGCGATGGCCCATCTCGAAGGGATAGTTGATCGTAGCCTTCGGCTTGAAGAAGTAGCGCATGCCGAGGATCATCCCGGACACGAACTCCTTCAGGAGAAGGCTCTTGGCGATCTGATCGAGCTTCATGCCACGATCTCCGGTTTCAAGCGTCAGGCGCCCGGGGCCAGGCCGGTGAGCTTCAACACGAAGGCCACGACCACCACCGAGACGAGCGAAATAGGCAGAAACACCTTCCAGCCGAGGCGCATGAGCTGATCGTAGCGGTAGCGCGGCACGATCGACTTCACCATGGCGAACAGGAAGAACAGGAAGCTGGCCTTCAGGGTGAACCAGATCACGCCCGGCACCCAGGTGAAGGGCGCGAACGGGATCGGGGACAGCCAGCCGCCCAGGAACAGGATGGTCCCCAGCGCGCACATGCTCATGATGGCGACGTACTCGCCGAGCATGAACAGCAGGTACGGGGTCGACGAATACTCGACCATGTAGCCGGCCACGAGTTCCGATTCGGCCTCAGGCAGGTCGAAGGGCGGGCGGTTGGTCTCGGCGAGCGCCGAGACGAAGAACACCACGAACATCGGGAACAGCCACAGCCAGTACCAGCCGAACAGGCCCAGGCTGGTGTCCTGCGCCATCACGATGCGCGAGAGGTTGAGCGAGCCGGCGCAGAGCAGCACGCAGATGATCACGAAGCCGAGGGACACCTCGTAGGAGATCATCTGGGCCGCCGAGCGCAGGGCGCCGAGGAAGGCGTATTTCGAGTTCGAGGCCCAGCCGCCCATGATGACGCCGTACACGCCGAGCGACGAGATCGCGAAGATGTAGGTGATGCCGACGTTGATGTCGGCGATCGCCCAGCCGTCGGCGAGCGGGATCACCGCCCAGCTCGACAGGGCGAGCATGGCGAAGACCAGCGGCGCCAGCAGGTAGATCGCCTTGTTGGCGCCCGCCGGGATCACCGGCTCCTTGATCGCGAACTTGATCAGATCGGCGAAGGACTGGAACAGGCCGAACGGCCCGACCACGTTCGGGCCGCGCCGGAGCTGCACCGCCGCCCAGATCTTACGGTCGGCGAGCAGCGCGTAGGCGATGAACACGAGCAGCGCCGAGAGCAGCACGAAGCTCTTCAGCACGATCAGGAGCACGGTCCCGAGGATTTCGAGCGACGTCATCGGTCTTGAGCTCCTACTCGGCCGCCGCGAGGGGTCGCGCCTCAGCGGCGCGCTCCCGGGCGAGGCGCGAGCACTCCGCGAGGATGCGCGAGGCGCGGGCGATCGGGTTGGTAAGATAGAAGTCGGTGACCGGCGACGCGAAGGCAGGCCCGGTCGCGGAGCCGCCGCGCCCGGCAAGACGATCGACCGCCTCGGTCACGGTACCGGGCTCTACGGCGCCGACCGCCGCGAGATGCGGGTGGGCGGCGTAGAGCGCCCGACGGAGCGCGGTCAGCGAGTCGAACGGCAGGCGCTTGCCCAGCACGTCCGACAGGGCCCGCAGGATCGCCCAGTCCTCGCGGGCGTCGCCCGGCGGGAAGGCGGCGCGGTTGCCCATCTGGACCCGGCCTTCCGTGTTCACCCAGGTCGCCGACTTCTCGCTGTAGGCGGCTCCCGGCAGGATCACGTCGGCGCGGGAGGCGCCGCGGTCGCCGTGGCTGCCCTGGTAGACCACGAAGGCGCCCGGGGCGACGTCGCGCTCGTCGGCGCCGAGGTTGAACAGGACGTCGAGTGCCCCCGGCTCCAGCATCTGCGCGAAGGTCAGGCCGCCCTCCCCCGGCACGAAGCCGAGATCGAGCGCGCCGACGCGGGCGGCGGCCGTGTGCAGCACGCCGAAGCCGTTCCCCTCGCCCGAGACCGCGCCGATCGACTTGGCCAGCGATGCCGCCGCGGCCAGGACGCTTGGCTCGGCGTTGGCGCCGACGATGACGAGCGGCGCCTTCGCCTCCTTGAGCACGTCGAGGAAGCTGTGCTCGCCCCTCGCCAACGCCGCGAGCGAGTCAGGACCGGCGCCGATGTAGTGGCTCGGATAGGTCAGGTCGACCGGCTCGCCGATGACGCCCACCGCCAGCGGCGCCATGCGCCAGCGCTTCCGGATGCGGACGTTCAGCAGCGAGGCCTCGGTGCGCGGGTTGGCGCCGACGATCAGGATCGCGTCCGCGGCCTCGATGCCCGGGATGGTCGGGTTGAAGATGTAGGAGGCGCGGCCCAGCGCCGGGTCGAGGCCGGCATCGGTCTGGCGGCAGTCGAGGTTCGGCGAGCCGAGGCTCTTGATCAGCTCGCGCAGCGCGAAGATCTCCTCGACGCCCGCGAGGTCGCCGACGACCGCGCCGATCCGCTTCGGATCCACGCCCTTCACTTTCGCGGCGATGGCCTGGAACGCCTCACCCCAGGAGGCAGGCCGCAGCCGGCCGTTCTCGCGCAGGTAGGGCCGGTCGAGGCGCTGCATCCGCAGCCCGTCGATGTGGTAGCGGGTCTTGTCGGAGATCCACTCCTCGTTGATCTCCTCGCTGATCCGCGGCTCGATCTGCATCACCTCGCGGCCGCGGGTGTCGATCCGGATCGACGAGCCGACCGCGTCCATCACGTCGACCGACTCGGTCTTGTTCAGCTCCCACGGCCGGACGTTGTAGCTCTGTGGCCGATGCACCAGGGCGCCTACCGGGCAGAGGTCGGCGACGTTGCCCTGGAGCTCCGAGGCCATCGACTGCTCGAGGTAGCTGGTGATCTCCATGTCCTCGCCGCGCCCGATGGCGCCGAGGTCGGGCACGCCCGCCACCTCGGCGAGGAAGCGGACGCAGCGGGTGCAGTGGATGCAGCGGTTCATCGCGGTCCGCACCAGCGGGCCGATATGCTTCTCTTCGACCGCGCGCTTGTTCTCCTGGTAGCGGGTCGAATCGACCCCGTAGGCCATGGCCTGGTCCTGCAGGTCGCAATGGCCGCCCTGGTCGCAGATCGGGCAGTCGAGGGGGTGGTTGATGAGGAGGAACTCCATCACCCCCTCGCGGGCCTTCTTGGTGCCCTGCGAGCGCGTCAGCACCTCCGGCGGCTCGCCGTTCGGGCCGGGGCGGCAATCCTTCACCGCGTAGGCGCAGGAGGCCACCGGCTTCGGCGCGCCCTTCAGCTCGACGAGGCACATGCGGCAATTGCCGGCGATCGACAGGCGCTCGTGGAAGCAGAAACGCGGGATCTCGGCCCCCGCAGCCTCGCAGGCCTGAAGCAGCGTGTAATCGGCGGGGACGTCGACCTCGGTGCCGTCGACGAGGATTTTTGTCATCGGTGCAATCTCAGTGCGGGGCGCCGGCGGGATCGAGGCGACGCTCGATTCGCTCGATGCGAAGCTCGACCCTGTCGATCCGCCGGTGGACGCCAGCCAGATTCTCTCCGACCGCGGTCACGCGGCCGTTCAATTCACGGACATCGTCGCCGAGGCGATCGACCTTCCCGTCGATCCGCCGCAGGTACACGAGCATCAGGTCGTCAGGCTGGCTCGTCATCGGACTACTCGGCGGCCATCGGCACAGGCTCGCTGTGCGGGTTGGCGGTGTAGCGGTCGATGCGCTTCTCGATCTCGGGGCGGAAATGCTTGATCAGGCCCTGGATCGGCCAGGCCGCAGCGTCGCCCAGCGCGCAGATCGTGTGACCCTCGATCTGCTTGGTGACCTCGAACAGCATGTCGATCTCGCGCTTCTGCGCACGGCCCTCGGTCATGCGCTGCATCACCCGCCACATCCAGCCCGTGCCCTCGCGGCAGGGCGTGCACTGGCCGCACGACTCGTGCTTGTAGAAGTACGAGATGCGGGTGATCGCCGCGACGATGTCGGTGGACTTGTCGAGCACGATCACCGCCGCGGTGCCCAGGCCCGAGCCGAGGTTGCGCAGGGTGTCGAAGTCCATCTTTGCGTCGACGATCTGCTCGGCCGGCACCAGCGGCACCGAGGAGCCGCCCGGGATCGAGCACAGGAGGTTGTCCCAGCCACCGCGCATGCCGCCGCAATGGCGGTCGATGAGTTCGCGGAAGGTGATGCCCATCTCCTCCTCGACGTTGCACGGCTTGTTGACGTGGCCGGAGACGCAGAAGAGCTTGGTGCCGGTGTTGTTCTTGCCGCCGAGGCCGGCGAACCACGCGCCGCCCCGGCGCAGGATCGTGCCGGCGACCGCGATCGACTCGACGTTGTTCACCGTCGTCGGGCAGCCGTAGAGGCCCATATTGGCCGGGAACGGCGGCTTCAGCCGCGGCATCCCCTTCTTGCCCTCGAGGCTCTCGATCAGCGCTGTCTCCTCGCCGCAGATATAGGCGCCGGCGCCGTGGTGGACGTAGATGTCGAAGGGGTAGTCGTGGACGTTCGACTGGCCGACGAGGCGGGCCGCGTAGGCCTCGTCCACCGCCTTCTGGAGCGCATGCTTCTCGGCGACGTACTCGCCGCGGATGTAGACGTAGCAGGCATGCGCGTTCATCGCGAAGCAGGCCAGCATGCAGCCCTCGATCAGGAGATGCGGATCGTGCCGCATGATCTCCCGGTCCTTGCAGGTGCCAGGCTCCGACTCGTCGGCGTTGACCACGAGGTAGTGCGGACGCCCGTCGGACTTCTTGGGCATGAACGACCACTTGAGGCCGGTCGGGAAGCCCGCACCGCCGCGTCCGCGCAGGCCCGAGGCCTTCATCTCCTCGATGATCCAGTCGCGGCCCTGCTCCAGCAGGAACTTGGTCCCGTCCCAGGCGCCGCGCTTCTTGGCGGCGTCAAGGCCGGGCGAGTGCAACCCGTAGAGGTTGGTGAAGATGCGATCCTGATCCGACAGCATGTGCTGCGTCCCTCAGCTGACCGGAGTGTCGACGATGTCGAGGCGGCGTTCGATGCGCCCGGCGCGATCATCGCGTGCGCTATACGCCTCGTCGAGATTGTGCAGATCGCCCTGCACGCCATGGACGGTCGTCCGAAGCGCCCGCACCTTGCCGCGCACTTCGCCCACACCCTCTTCGATATTGCCGAGACGTGCCGGCATCGCTTTAAGCACGTCGTAGATCAGGGCGTTCGACACCGCGGCCATGGCGGTCACGCTCCGGTGCCCGACAGGGTCTTGGCTTGCCCCACCCAATCCTCCCGGTCGATGCGACCCGGGAACGCGAGGTAGGTGCCGACCCAGGTGATCTCGTCGCGGGACCAGGCGGCGATCTGGTCGAAATGAAAGATGCCGAGCCCGTTCAGGCGCTGGCTGTTGCCCGGGCCGATGCCCCGGATGCGGGTCAGGTCGTCCGGTTGGCCGGCGCGCGCCGCGTCCAGCCCGGCGGGGCGCTTGCCGACCGCGTCGGCCTTCTGCTCGGGGCTCGCGTCCTTCGGCAGAGCCGCAAGCGCGCCGGCGACGCGGGCCTCCTCGGCCTCGGCGGCGACCTCGCCCTCGCTGGCCCCGGAGGCCTCGGGCTGCTGCGGGACGGCGTCCCGCGCCGGCACGTCCTGGTGGCCCTGCTCGCCGGCGGCGGGCTCGCCCTCGGCGACGCGCTTGGCCGGCGAGTCGAGCACGTCCGCGTCGCCCGGGCGGGCGGCGCCGTGCTTGGCGGTGGAGCGGCCGCGCTCGGCCGCGTCGGCGCGATCCTCGGACTTGACCGGCGTCTCACCGGCGGCGGCGCGCTGGGCCGGCGCGTCGGTGACCATGCGCCCCACCGGGCGGCCGGCATCGGGCCGGGCCGGCTTCGGGTTCTCGGCGGCCTGCTGCGTGCTGGCGGCCGCTTCGCCCGTCTTGGCGGCCGGTGTCTTGGCGGCCGGATCCTCGGCCCTGCCGGCCTCCTCGAAGCGCTTGCGCCACGCGCCGACGCGCGAGCCGTCGAACAGGGTCGGGTCGGTCAGCGTGTCGGCACCGCCGAGCGGCTCGGACGAGACCCGACCGGTCTGCGAGCCGATCTTCACGGGCCGGCCGGCGGCGAGGTCGTCCATCAGCTGGCCGAGGGACTCGGGCGTCAGGTCCTCGTAGTAATCCTGGTTGATCTGCACCATCGGGGCGTTGCAGCAGGCGCCCAGGCATTCGACCTCGAGCCAGGAGAAATTACCGTCCGGGGAGACGTGACCGGGAGCGCCGAGCCGCGTCTGGAGCATCTCCTTGAGCCCCCGCGCGCCGCAGGAATCGCACGGTACCGTGCCGCAGACCTGGATCCAGAAGCGCCCGACCGGCTCCAGAGCGAACATCGTGTAGAAGGTCGCCACTTCGAGCACGCGGATGTTCGGCATGCCGAGCTCGGCCGCCACCGCCTCGATGGCCGCCCGCGGCAGCCAGCCGCCGTTCTGCTCCTGCGCCTTCCACAGGAGCGGGATCACCGCGGAGGCCTGCCGGCCTTCCGGGTACTTGGCGATCTGGGTCTTCGCCCATTCGGCGTTCTCGGGCGAGAACGCGAAGCTCTGGGGCTGCTCCGAGGCGGGGGCGAGTCTGCGGTTTGCCATCGCTTTTGTCTTACCGATCCACTTCGCCGAACACGATGTCGAGCGTGCCGAGCACGCAGGACACGTCGGCTAAGAGGTGCCCGCGGCACATCCAGTCCATCGCCTGCAGATGCGCGAAGCCCGGCGCGCGGATCTTGCAGCGATACGGCTTGTTGGTCCCGTCGGACACCAGGTACACGCCGAACTCGCCCTTCGGCGCCTCGACCGCCGCGTACACCTCGCCCTCGGGCACGTGAAAGCCCTCGGTGTAGAGCTTGAAGTGGTGGATGAGCGCCTCCATCGAGCGCTTCATCTCCCGGCGCGGCGGCGGCGCGAACTTGCCGTCGACGGAAGCGATCGGCCCCTGGCCGGCGGGCTCGCGCAGCTTGGCGACGCACTGCTTCATGATGCGCACCGACTGGCGCATCTCCTCCATGCGGATCACCTGGCGATCGTAGGTGTCGCCGTTCTTCCCCACGGGGATGTCGAACTCCATCTCCTCGTAGCACTCGTAGGGCTGCGCCTTGCGCAGGTCCCACGGAATGCCGGAGCCGCGGACCATCACGCCCGAGAAGCCCCACTGCATCGCCTCGTCCACCGACACGATGCCGATGTCGACGTTGCGCTGCTTGAAGATCCGGTTGGCCATGACGAGGTCATCGAGATCCTGGACGACCTGCAGGAACGGGTCGCAGAACGCATCGATGTCGTCGATCAGCTTCGGCGGCAGGTCCTGGTGAACGCCGCCGGGCCGGAAGTAATTGGCGTGGAGCCGGGCGCCGGAGGCCCGCTCGTAGAAGATCATCAGCTTCTCGCGCTCCTCGAAGCCCCAGAGCGGGGGCGTGAGGGCGCCGACATCCATCGCCTGCGTGGTGACGTTGAGCAGGTGCGACAGCAGCCGGCCGATCTCACAGTAGAGCGTGCGGATCAGCTTGGCCCGGCGCGGCACCTCGATCCCGGCGAGCTTCTCGATCGCCAGGCAGAAGGCGTGCTCCTGGTTCATCGGCGACACGTAGTCGAGCCGGTCGAAATAGGGCGTCGCCTGCAAGTAGGTCTTGTACTCGATCAGCTTCTCGGTGCCGCGGTGGAGCAGCCCGATATGCGGGTCGACGCGCTCGACCACCTCGCCGTCGAGTTCCAGCACGAGGCGCAGCACGCCGTGCGCCGCCGGGTGCTGCGGGCCGAAGTTGATCGCGAAGTTTCGGATGTTGTGTTCGGTCATCGGCCGGCTCCGTTCTCAGGCCGACTTCTTCTCGTCGCCCGGCAGCACGTAATCCGTGCCTTCCCAGGGCGAGAGGAAATCGAAGTTCCGGAATTCCTGCGTCAGCTTCACCGGCTCGTACACGACCCGCGCCTCGTCCTGGTCGTAGCGGACCTCGACGAAGCCGGTGAGCGGGAAATCCTTGCGCAGGGGATGCCCCTCGAAGCCGTAATCGGTGAGCAGGCGGCGCAGGTCGGGATGGCCCGAGAACAGGATCCCGTAGAGGTCGTAGGTTTCGCGCTCGTACCAGTTGGCGGCGGGAAACACCTCGATCACCGACGGGACGGGCGTCACCTCGTCGGTCTGCACCTTCAGCCGGATGCGCAGGTTATGGCGCAGCGACAGCAGGTGGTAGACGACGTCGAAGCGCTTCTCGCGCTGCGGGTAGTCCACACCGCAGATGTCGATGAAGTTGCGGAAGGCGCAGGCCGGATCGTCGCGCAGGTAGGTGAGCGCGTAGACGATGTCGGACGCCTGGACGACCAGCGTCAGCTCGCCGAACGTGATGGTGTGCGACACCACCGCCGGTCCCAGGGCGCCGACGACCCGCTCGGCCATCGCCGCGACGGCGTCCTCGCCGTAGACCGGCTGGGTGTGGGGGAGGATCGAGATGCCGTTCGTCATGGCCGCTCCTCAGCGCTCGATCGTGCCGGTCCGGCGGATCTTCTTCTGCAGCAGCAGCACACCGTAGAGCAGCGCCTCGGCGGTGGGCGGGCAGCCGGGGACGTAGATGTCCACCGGCACCACCCGGTCGCAGCCGCGCACCACCGAGTAGGAATAGTGGTAGTACCCGCCGCCGTTGGCACAGGAGCCCATCGAGATGACGTAGCGCGGCTCCGGCATCTGGTCGTAGACCTTGCGCAGCGCCGGGGCCATCTTGTTGGTCAGCGTCCCGGCGACGATCATCACGTCGGACTGGCGGGGCGAGCCGCGGGGCGCGAAGCCGAATCGCTCGCAATCGTAGCGCGGCATCGACATCTGCATCATCTCGACCGCGCAGCAGGCGAGACCGAAGGTCATCCACATCAGGGAGCCCGTCCGGGCCCAATTGATCAGCTCGTCCGTTGTGGTGAGCAGGAAGCCTCGGTCGGCCAGCTCGTCGCTGATCGACAGGAAGGTCGGATCGTCCGCCCCGATCGGGCGGCCGGTGTTCGGATCGATGATCCCCTTCGGCTGGGGCGCGATCGCGGGGGCGCGGTTGGTATCGGTGATCAGGGCCATCGGCGACTCAAGAATTCAGTGCGGGCGGCGAGCGGCGGGACTTCAATCCCATTCGAGGGCGCCCTTGCGCCACTCGTAGACGAAGCCGACGGTCAGCACGCCCAGGAAGACCATCATCGACCAGAAGCCGAACCAGCCCAGATCCCCGAAGGTGATCGCCCAGGGGAACAGGAACGCGACCTCGAGGTCGAAGATGATGAACAGGATCGCCACGAGGTAGAACCGCACGTCGAACTTCATGCGGGCGTCGTCGAACGCGTTGAAGCCGCATTCGTAGGCCGACAGCTTCTCCGGATCGGGGCTTTTGAAGGCCACGAGAAACGGCACGACCAGCAGAGCCGTGGCGATGAACAGCGCCACGCCGATGAAGACGATGAGCGGCAGGTAATCCGCCAACAATCCGGTCATGCCAGGGCCTCGCGAGACGTAGGAAACCGCGGTGCGACGCCGACCCGGACTCGCCCGTGGAATTGTTCTTATGCCAGGATGCGCGCGGCCGGAGGCTTAGTCGAGCCGCCGGCCCGTGACAATGGCTTGTCGCGTCGCACAAAGCGCGCTGTCAGTGCTCCCCTGAAATGGGAATGGGCGGCATGCCTGCAACACGGCGGAAGCGCGCAGGTCCCGGGTGTCGCGGGTCCGCCGAATCCGCCCCGGATACGCTTGACAGGTCCCCTAGCGCCCCATAAACCCCGCCCCGTCGCCGGGCGAAACGCCCCTTCGAGGCGATCACGCCGTGCGGGCGTAGCTCAGTTGGTTAGAGTGCCGGCCTGTCACGCCGGAGGTCGCGGGTTCGAGCCCCGTCGCCCGCGCCACGTCTTCTCCAATCTCACAATCCGAACAGTTCGGCTTCGGGCGGACGGCCATCTGCCGAACCGCGACGCCGGGCGTCAGGCCACCTTCTCGGGCGTGGCCATCTCCGATCGTGCCGGACCGCCGAGAGCAGTCCGGGCGCCCCGAAGGCTCAGCGCGATACCGGCCAGAACCAGGACGCCGCCGGCGAGGGTGTCGGCGCTGAGCGGCTCGCCCAGCACGAAATGCGTGCTCAGGATGCCGGCCACCGGCACCAGGAGCGCGAAGGGCGTCACGGCCGCCGCCGGGTATCGCGTCAGCAGCCCGTTCCAGAGGCCGAAGGCGAGGAGCGTCGTCGGATAGGCCTGGAAGGCGACCGAGCCGATCGCCCCCCAACTCGGATGCGCCAGCGCCGCCAGGGCGGACGGCCCCTCGATGACCAGCGACAGCGCGAGCAGTGGCAGCGTGGTGGCGAGGCTGCCCCAGACCATCAGCGCCAGCCGGTCCACCCGGCCGATCCGCTTCACGATGATATTGGCGCAGGCCCAGGCCAGGGCTGCGCCGACGACCAGGAGCAGCGGCCCCACCGGGGCGCTTCCGCCCCGTTCGAGCGCCACCACGGCGACGCCGAGGAGCGCGATCCCGCCCCCCAGCACTTGAAGGCCGCGCGGGCGTTCCTTCTGCACCGCCCAGGCGAGGGCCACGGTCAGGGGCACCTGGACCTGGATCAGCAGCGACGACAGCCCGGCCGGCATACCAAGGCGAATCGCCGTCATGAGCAGCCCGAACTGGCCGACGCCGAGGGCGAGCCCGAACCCGACCACCAGGGTGGCGGAGGCCCGGGGCGGCCGGATCACCAGCGCCGCCGGCAGGGCCGCGAAGCCGAAGCGCAGGGCACACAGCATCAGCGGCGGCACGGTCTCCAGGCCGGCCT
Source organism: Methylobacterium sp. PvR107 (assembly GCF_017833295.1). Classification (NCBI taxonomy): domain Bacteria; kingdom Pseudomonadati; phylum Pseudomonadota; class Alphaproteobacteria; order Hyphomicrobiales; family Methylobacteriaceae; genus Methylobacterium; species Methylobacterium sp. PvR107. The sequence continues at coordinate 5,701,405 of NZ_JAFIBW010000001.1, read as the reverse complement.
TGATGGCCACGAAGGCCAGCCCGAGAATCGTGACCACCAGGGTCGCGGCCAGCCCGTCACGCAGCGTCATGGATGCATCCTAGGCCGCGACCGGCCGCCTCACCAACGCCGTGCCGTCGCGCGGGCGTGGCGGCGCTCGTCGCGGCGGCCGACCAGCATGTCGATGGCGTCGCCCGTCCCCGGCCCGCAGGCATCCGCCACATCCTGCGGCGTCAGCCCGATATCCTTCAATTCCCGCTCCGACAGCGTCGAGAGCCGCTGCAGAACGCGCCGGTTCATGGCCGCACGCGACAGGCCGGCTCGGATCTCCGCGACGACTCCGGCGCATATCGCTGCCACCCGGGCGAGCCGCGGCGTCCGGGCAGGGCCGGTGGTCTCGGAAAAGCAATGGTCCACGATCCCCTCCTCCGTCTCTGTGGGGCGGGGCGATCCTGACCGCCCGGGGCTGGCGGCAACAGGAACACTTCGGTACGATTCGGAAGAATTGTCCGGACGAGTGAGCAGTACGGATGTCGATCGCAGGCAGAAGCCCCGGGACCCGCGTCGAGGCCGTGATCGGCGAGATCCGGGAGCGGATCGCGGCCCGACGGCTCGTTCCCGGCGTGCGGATCCCGTCGGTGCGCGCCTTCGCGGGCACGATGGGCGTGTCGAAATCCACGGTCGTCGAAGCCTACGAGCGTCTCGCCGCCGAGGGCGCCGTGGTGGCCCGGCCGGGCTCGGGCTTCTACGTCGCCGGCAAGACCCGGCCGCTCTCGCTCCAGGCGATGGGGCCGCGGCTCGACCGGATCGTGGATCCGCTCTGGATCACCCGGCAGGCGCAGCAGGCGGGGTCCGACCAGCTTAAGCCGGGCGCGGGCTGGCTGCCCGACGACTGGATGCCCCACGAGGCGATCCGCCGGGGCCTGCGCCGGGTGGCCCGGGCCGACCTCACCGAGATGACCAATTACGACCGGCCGCTGGGCTACGAGCCTCTGCGCAACCAGATCGCCCGCAAGGTCGGCGAGAAGGGCGTCGGCGCCGAGCCCGACCAGATCGTGCTCGTCGAATCGGCCACCCAGGCGCTCGATCTCGTCTGCCGCTTCCTGCTCCAGCCCGGCGACACCGTGCTGGTGGACGATCCCTGCTACTTCAACTTCCTGGCGCTGCTGCGTGCCCAGCGGGTCGCGGTGGTCGGGGTGCCGATCACGCCGGAGGGCCCGGACCTGCGGGCGCTCGCGACCCTGCTTGAGCAGCACCGGCCGCGCTTCTACCTGACCAACGCGGCGCTCCAGAACCCGACCGGGGCGAGCCTCGCGCCGAATGTGGCGCACCGAGTCCTGAAGCTGTGCGAGGCGCACGACACGCTCATCGTCGAGGACGAGATCTTCGGCGACCTCGAACCTGAGGCGGCGCCGCGGCTCGCCGGCTTCGACGGGCTGGAGCGGGTGATTCAGATCGGCAGCTTCTCCAAGACCCTCTCGGCCGCCGCCCGCTGCGGCTGGATCGCGCTCCGGGCCGACTGGGTGGAGCCGCTGGTCGATCTCAAGCTGGCGCTGAGCCTCGGCAACGGCCACCTGACGGCGGCGCTGGTACACACGCTCATCAGCGAGGGCGCCTATCGGCGCCACCTCGCCGAGACCCGCCGCCGCATCGCCGGGGCGATGGTGCAGGCCTTCGCGGAGTTGCGCGCCTGCGGCTTGGAGCCCTGGTCGCAGCCCAGGGGCGGGTTCTTCCTATGGATGCGCCTGCCGGACGGGCGCGACGGGGCCGACGTCGCCCGCCGGGCGCTGGCCCGCGGCATGGTGCTGGCGCCGGGCACCTCGTTCAGCCTGTCGGATTCCTGGAACGGCTACATGCGCTTCAACGTCGCCCACTGCGCCGACCCGCGCATCCGCCCGATCCTGCGGGAGGCGCTCGGCTGACAAACGGGCTTTCCGAAGGGCCTGCCCTTGTGCGGTGTCTTGCGGCGGAGCCCCGATGAACCAGGCCTCGCTTTGCCCCCAGGCAGGGTTTTGGATCCGGACCGACAAGGCCTTTGCGACGCCATCACCGGTGCCGTGTCCCCTGATCCGGCGCGGTGCGGCCGTTGTCTGGGTTGCCCTGAGGACAACCCCGTCATCCCGGGGCCGCGAAGCGGAACCCGTGATCCAGAACCCCTGTGAAACCCAGAATGTGCGCCGTCGGCGGCTCCGGGTCGCGGGCTCGCCTTCGGCGCACCGGGACGACGGGATGGCGGCTCAAGCGTCCGCGGATACGCGGGATCCGGGGAGGCGTCCCATCTCTCGCCTCTCCGCTGCGTCCTCGATCGCCGCACGGCAGGATCCTCCCGGGTCACGCCGGCAGCACCAGCTCCGCCCGCAATCCGCCAAGATCCGACCGCGCGAGGCTCAGACCGCCGCCGTAGAGCTCGGCAAGCTCGAGGGTGATCGGCAGCCCGAAGCCGTGGCCCGGGACGCCCTCATCGAGGCGCCGGCCGCGTGCCATGACGGAGGCCGCGGCCTCGGCGTCGAGGCCGGGACCGTCATCCTCCACGCGCACGTGAATGCCGCCGTCCTGGGCGGCCACGCCGATCCGGACGCGAGTCCGGCACCAGCGGCAAGCATTATCCACGAGGTTGCCGAGCATCTCGTCGAGATCCTGGCCCTCGCAGGGTACGGAGAGGTCCTCCGGCACGGCGAGATCGATCGCCGCGCCCTTCTCGGCGTAGAGCCGCGCCAGCGCGTCGCGCAGATCCGAGAGGCGCGGCGCCAGATGCGTGCGGCGCCGGGTCGAGCCCGCCAGAGCCGCGGCCCGGGCCCGGCGCAGATGATGGCGCACCCGCCGGTCCATGTCGTCCACCTGCCGGCGCAGCGCTCCGTCCGGGTCGCGTGCGGGGTCGGTCAGCGCCATCGACAGGGTGGCGAGCGGTGTCTTGAGGGCATGGGCGAGGTTGGCGACGTGGCCGCGGGCCCGCTCCAGATTCTGCGCGTTCTGGTCGAGGAGCGCGTTGAGTTCTGCCACCACGGGCGCGATCTCGGCGGGCTGGTCCTCCGGCACGCGTTCGCGTTGCCCGGCCCGCACGCCCGCGAGGTCGACCCGCAGGCGCGTCAGCGGCGCGAGACCGAGGCGGACCTGGAACGCGAGCCCGGCGAGCAGGCACAGGGCGAGGATCCCGAGCGCCAGGGCGAGGCTCGTCAGCGCCTCGCGCAGGGGTCCGCGCAACTCGCCCTCCGGCGCGGCCACCACGATGGTCGCGGCCGGCGGCCCCGCCAGGGTGAGCACACGGGCGACGAGAGGCTCACCCCGCGGCCCCGTCGCGGAGGCCGGGTGCGGCCGGTCGGGATCGTCCGCCGGCCCCGGATCGAACAGGCGGATGTCGCCGCCCCGCAGGGAGCCGGAGCGGATCGTCTCGGGCCCGCGGCGCACCTCCCAGGCCCAGCCGGGACCGGGGCGGTCGTAGGGTGGGGCGTCGAGGCTCCCGGGCAGGATCCCGGCTTCGAGCCCGGCCCGCAGGGCGGTGATCTGCGCGTCCAGTCGCCCGTCGAGCTGCCCGCGCACGAACCGGTGCAGGATCACCCCGATGGCGAGCCCCGCCACCACCAGGGCCGCCAGCACCAGGACCAGGGCGGCGGCGAGCAGGCGGGCGCGCAGCGACCGGCGCGGCGTCGCGTCCGCCATCAGGCGGGATCCGCGTGCAGGCGGTAGCCGTGGCCGCGCACGTTCTCGATCCGGGCCGGGGCGATCTTCCGGCGCAGCCGCGTGATGATCACCTCCACGGAGTTCGAATCGACGTCGGCATCGCCCTCGTAGACCCGCTCGATCAGGTGCAGGCGCGGCACCACGGCCTCACGGTTCAGCGCCAGGCAGGACAGCACCCGCCATTCGAGGCCGGTGAGCTTGAGCGGCAGGCCCTCGTGCTCGAAGGCGCCGAGCCCCGGATCGAAGCTCAGGGGGCCGCAGACGATGCGGCTCGCCCCGCCGCCCTGCGACCGGCGCACGAGGGCGCGCAGGCGGATCACCAGTTCCTCCACCCGGACTGGCTTGACGAGGTAGTCGTCGGCCCCCGCCTTGAAGGCCGCGACCTTGTCGCTCCAGCCGTCCCGTGCGGTGAGCACGAGCACCGGCAGGGTCCGTCCGGCCGTCCGCCAGGCCCGCAGCACGGAGACGCCGTCACCCTTCGGAAGACCGAGATCCAGCACGACGGCGTCGTAGCCCTCGGTCTCGCCAAGATGCTGGGCATCCTCGCCGGTGGCGGCGTGGTCGAGGACGAAGTTCTCCGCCCGCAGCACCTTCGCCACCTCGGCGGCGAGGGCCGCGTCGTCCTCCACCAGCAGGATCTTCACCCGTCCTATCTCCCCCGTCTGACCTTTGATTCCGGATCCCGGCCCGATCCAAGTCCTTTGGGTCCCGTGGCCGCAAACCTCGCTGGCGTGAGGAGTTAGGGCTGTGCTCTCATGTTGCACGCGCAGGCGGCCGTGTCGGCGCCGATCCGCTGGCCTGCCTCACGGTCCACGACGGCGCGTCTTGCCAAGGGTGACCGGGCGAACCCCAGCCGACCTCCTCATCCTGAGCTGACCGCTGCGCTCCGGCACCTCAGGATGAGTGTGCCAATGGGACAGCCGATCCGGCGCGTCCCGGTCCTATGTCGTGTGCGTGCATCAGCTCCTGCCGCCAAGCCTCTGAACCCGCACGGGTTCCGCAGGACGTGCTCTAGGACGCGCGATTAAACCGGGCCTGAACCGGGCGGTTCAGGCCGGATTGGAGGCGACCCCTTACGCAGTCGCCACGGATCGAACGGGTCCGGACCCTTCAGAGGCGACACATCATGAGCGACAACAAGACGATCGACGGCACGGCCCGGGAGATCCGAGAGCCGGCCGGCGGCAGCCGCACCGCGATTCCCCGGCGGACCTGGGTGGTGGGTGCGATCGCGGCTCCCCTGGTCCTCGGCGCCGTGGGCCTGTCCCTGGCGCAGGGCACGAGCTTCCGGCCGACCCCGGTGGTGCCGGTGGCGATCCAGGCCCTGGCCACCTCGAGCGCGACCGCCATCAAGGGTGAGGTCGCCGAGATTTTCGGCAACAAGTTCGTGGTCCAGGACGGCACCGGCCGGGCGCTGGTCGAGACCGGCCACGCGGGCGAGGGCGGCGGACTCGTCGCCAAGGGCGAGGCGGTGATTGTGCAAGGCCGGTTCGAGCAGGGCTTCCTGCACGCCAGCCTCCTCACCCACGGGGACGGAAGCACGGTGGTGCTCGGGCCGGCGGGTGGCCCGCCGACCGGCAGCCTCGATTGGGCCAAGGATCGTATCGGCCTCGGGCCGAAGCCCGACCTGCCGGCCCTGACGGCCGCAGTCCAGGCGGCCGGCTACAGCGACTTGCGCGTCACCGGCCGCGGCCCGCGCCACATCGAGATGGCCGCCAAGGACCGTGACGGGCGCGAGCGCCAGCTCCATGTCGGTTTCGACGGGCAGATCCGCGAGCAGCCGATGCTGTGAGCCCGTCCGGGCGGGACCGGCATGCAACTCTTCCCGCCCTGCCGCGTCCTCCTGTCTACCGGACGGCAGGAGGTGCGTGCGATGGAACCGATGAAACCGATGAAGCCCATGGAACCCATGAAGGGTATGGAACCCATGAAGGGTATGGAGCCGATGAAGGGCGCGGAGCCCTGGTGGCCGAAGGATCTCGGCGAGCCCGCGACCAGCGGCGCGCAAAACGGCATGAACTATGCCGTCTTTCCGGACAAGCAACGCCTGCTGATCCAGCGCGACGGCCAGGTCACAACCTACGACAGCGGCGATCACCGGATCCGTGGCGTGTCGCAGGCGGATGGATCCTCGAAGACGCTCACCTTCTCCAGCCAGGACGGCGACGTCGATCTCGGCACCCTCAAGAAGCTCGGCTGAGCCCGGCGTGGACAGGCCGGGGCGGCACGCTTAAGCCCGAGCTCGTCATGCGAGCCGCCCCGCCGACCTGTCCGACGCCATGCGCGCGCTGATCGACCTCGTCCGCGCCCTGCGGGCCCCCGACCGGCGGCGCCTCGCCCTGATCGCCGTCGGCCTGGCCGCGGCGGCCCTTCTGGAGGTGGTGGGGGTCGCCGCGGTGATCCCGTTCCTGACGCTGGTCGGCGACCCGTCGGCGGTGACCCGCATCCCCTACCTCGCCCAAACCCGGGCGTTCCTCGGGCTCGCCGACGAGCGCAGCTTCCTGCTGGTGACCGGCGGTGCGGCGTTGGCGGCGATTCTGGTCACGGCCCTGGTCAATGCGGGTCTGACCTACGCGCAGCTTCGCTTCACCCATCTGGCCGGCTACAGCCTCAGCCGGCGGCTGCTGTTCCGCTACCTCGACCGGGAGCGGCTGTTCTTCGCGCAGGCCAATAGCGCCGAGCTCGCCAAGAACGTGCTGTCGGAGACCGACCGGCTGGTGATCGGCGCCCTGACGCCCGCCACCGTGCTGGCCTCGCGGGCGAGTTCGGCACTGGCGGTGATTGCCTTCCTGCTGGCCTATGCGCCGCAGCTCGCGCTGATCCTCGGAGGCGGCTTCGGCGGCCTCTATGTCGGGATCTACATGGTGATGCGGGCCCGCCTCGCGCGGCTCGGCGCCCGCACGGTGGCCGACAATGAGGCGCGCTTCCGCATCGTCCAGGAGACCTTCGGGGCGCTCACCGAGCTGAAGCTCTACGGGCGCGCGGAGGCCTTCGCGGGCCGGTTCGACGTCCCGGCGCGGGCTTACGCCCTCGCCACGGCGGCAAGCCAGCTCACCGGCCAGATGCCGCGCTTCGTCATCGAGGCGCTGGCCTTCGGCGGGGTGATCGTGGTGGTGCTGTTCGCGCTGGCGCAGGGCCTGGACGTCGCGGGGATCCTGCCGCTGCTCGGCCTGTTCGCCTTCGCGGGCTACCGGATGCTCCCGGCCTTCCAGAACATCTTCACCTCGGTGGCGCTGATGCGCTTCACCCTGCCGGCGGTGCGGGTGATCGTCGACGAGCTCGCCGATGAGCGGGCGTCTCCGCCCCGCACCGCGGAGCGGCTGCCGTTCACGACGGCGATCCGGCTCGAAGGCATCGGCTTCGATTACGGCACCGGCCGGCCGGCGCTTGCCGGCATCGAGCTGACGATCCCGGTCAACACCACGGTCGGGCTCGCGGGCCGCACCGGCTCGGGCAAGACGACGCTTGCCGGCCTGCTCCTCGGGGTGCTGAGCCCCACCGCGGGGCGGATCACCGTGGACGGCGTCGCCCTCGATCCTGCCACCCTGCCGGCCTGGCAGAACCGGATCGGCTACGTGCCGCAGGAGGTGTTCCTGGTGGATGGCACGGTGGCGGAGAACATCGCCCTCGGGCTCGACGCGCCGGACCTCGACGCGGTCGAGCGAGCGGCGCGTCTCGCTGGCGCGCACGATTTCGTCGCGTCCCTGCCGCAGGGCTACGGGGAGCGGGTCGGGGAGCGAGGCGCGCGGCTGTCCGGTGGCCAGCGCCAGCGCATCGGCATCGCCCGGGCGCTCTACCACGACCCGGACGTGATCGTGTTCGACGAGGCGACGTCCGCCCTTGACGACGAGACGCAAGGCGCCGTGATGCGGGCGCTGCGGGCGCTGTCCGGCCGGCGCACCCTGATCCTGATCGCCCACCGCCTCTCGACCCTGGAGGGTGCCGACGCGGTCCACGTGCTGGAGGCCGGACGGCTCGTCGCCTCCGGGCCGCCCGAGGCGGTGCTGCCGGGGCTCGGCACGGCCGCGTGAGGCCCGGCCCAATGAGGCCCGGCCCAATGAGGCCCGCCCAACGAGGCCCGGCCCTTGCCCCCTGCCCCGCATCCGTTACCTCGGCTCTCCGAGGATCAGCGGGAGATTCCTGTGAGCACGCGCATCGACCTGACCGCCCCGGATGGCACCACGGCCGCGCTCTCGACCCACGGCGCCGAGCCGGTCTCCTGGCGGGTCGGCGGGACCGAGTATCTCTGGAGCGGCGACCCGGAGCACTGGAACCGCCACGCCCCCTGGCTGTTCCCGGTGGTCGGCGCCTCGGCCGGCGGGCACGTGACGGTCGGCACCGCGCGCTACCCGATGGGCCAGCACGGCTTCGCCCGCGACCTTCCTTTCCGTGTCATCGCGCAGAGTGCCGATGCGGTGACCCTGCGCCTGACCGACGGTCCGGAGACCCGGGCGCACTACCCGTTCGCCTTCCGCCTCGACGTCGCTGCCCGGGTGCGGCCGGGCGGCCTCGACCTCGACGTGACCGTCGGCAATCCCGGCGCCGGGCCCCTGCCCTACGCGCTCGGCTTCCATCCGGCCTTTCCGTGGCCCTTCGCCGGGGGCACCCGCGCCCGCGACGGCGGCTACGCGGTGGAATTCGAGCAGGCGGAGCGCCCCTTCGCCCCGCAGGTCGGCCCCGGCGGCCTGTTGCTGCGCGACGAGCAGCCGATCCCGCTCACGGGCGATACCTTGCCCCTCGACCCGGCGATCTTCACCGAGGCCTTCGTGATCCGGAACGCCCGCAGCCGCCGGATGCGCTTCATCGGGCCCGGCAAGGCGATCCGCATGGAGATGGCGGACTTCCCGCATCTCGCGGTCTGGACCAAGCCGACGGCGCCGTTCCTGTCGCTGGAATGCTGGACGGGCTACGCTGACTGGGCCGACTTTTCCGGGGACCTCTCGGAGCGCGACGCGCAGCGCCTGCTCGCCCCGGATTCCGAGGCGCGCCACGGCGTCCGCCTGACGCTGGAAGGCTGACCGTTGCACATCTGGGTGGCGCGGCCCGAGCCGGGTGCGACGCGGACCGGCGCGGCACTGGCGGCGCGCGGCCACGTGCCGCTTGTGGCCCCGGTGCTGGTGGTGCGACCGACCGGTGCCGCCCCGCCCGACGGCCCGTTCGACGGGCTGCTCCTGACCAGCGCCAACGCGGTGCCAGAGCCGCGGGAGGCCGGGTCCCTGCGGGGTCTGCCGGTCTTCGCGGTCGGGGCGCGGACGGCCGCGCTCGCCGCGGAGGCCGGGCTCGGACCGGTCCGCGCGGGGCCGGGCGACGCTGCCGGGCTCGCCGCACTCGCGGCCAGCCTGCTGCCGCCGGGCGCGCGCCTGCTCCACAGGGCCGGCGCCGAGCGCAAGCGCGAGCCGGCGGCGACGCTGATCGCGGCCGGATTCCGGATCGCGACCGTCGTGGCCTACGCCGCCGAGGCCCTGCCCGCCCTGCCCGACGCGGTCGACGGCGCTCTCGCCGGCGGCGGGCTCGACGCCGCCCTCCACTATTCGCGGCGCAGCGCCGCCGTCGCCCTCGCGTTGGCGGATGCTGCAGGTCACGGCGGAGCTTTCCGCGCCCTGAAGCATTACTGCCTGTCGGTTGACGTCGCCGCCCCTCTGGAAGCGATTGGCGTCCCGGTCCATTTCGTTGCGGCGCGCCCGCGTGAATCGGACTTGCTCGACGCCCTTACGCCAAGCCGCACATGACCGTGCGGTGACAGGGAGGCCAGGCCGCCGTATCTCGCCCTCGCGCCGGAGGCTGCCGCGGTGCTAGGGGGGCGCGGCGACGCCGTAGAGTTGGAGGACTTGCCCGTGACGCCACCGCCCAGCGACGCCGACAAGCCCGGCCCCGGCGGCCGGAAGCCGGACACCGCGGCCGCGAAGCCCGGTCAGGCCAATCCGTCCGTGACCGACAACCGCTCCGCGGCCGCGCCGGCCGCCGGCGGGAAGCCGGTGACACCCGCGCCGTCCGAGGGCGCCAAGCCGAATCCAGCTGCCGGCACGCCGCCCAAGCCGGCGACCGAGCCGGTGGTGGCCGCCAAGCCCGGCACGGCCGAGGCGAAGCCCGAGACCGGCAAGCCGGGTTCCGGGACCGTCATCGCGGACGCGCCGAAGCCGGCGTTCAGCACCGGCGCTCAGCCTACGGCCATGAAGCCCGACGCCATCAAGGTGGAGCCGGGCAAGATTGATCCCATCAAGGCCGATCCGGGCAAGATCGACCCTGCCATGGGCGGCAGCCCGGCCTCCGGGGCTTCGGAGGCCGCGAAGGCCGCGACCGGCGCGAAGCCCGATCCGATCAAGCCCGACGCCGCGAAGCCGGATGCCATCAAGGCCGAGCCGCCGAAGGCTGGCCAGCCCGGTTCCGGCCCGCAGCCCGGCAGCCGGCCGGGTGGACCTGCGGCCGGGGCCGCTGCGGCCGCGAGTGCCGTGACGGCCGGGCCGATCATCGACCTGAAGGCCAAGCGCGTCCCTGACGCGACGTCCACCGGCAAGGAGCCGCCGAAGGACGGCGTGAAGGATGCGGCCGGAGAGCCGCCGAAGGGACCGATTCCCGCCGTTGCGCCGAAGGCCACGACCCCGCCGGTAACCCCACCCGCGACCCGCGCCCGGGCCGGGTTCGGGTCGATCGCCGCCGCGGGACTGCTCGGCGGCGTGATCGGGGCGGGCCTTCTGTTCGGGGCCGAGAAGGCCGGAATCGGGCCTGATCCGCGCTTGAACGCCCTCGACCAGAGGTTGTCCAGCCAGCTCGCCTCCCTCGACAAGCGCCTCGACGGGCTTGCGCCGCGAGACGCCCTGGCGGCCCTCGACAATCGGGTCGCCTCCGCCGAGTCGACCGCCAAGCAGGCGCTCGACAAGGCGTCCGGTGCCCCGGCTCCGGCCGCGGCTACCACGGACGGGCAAGCGGCTGGTCAAGTGTCAGGCCCGGCGTCGTCCGTGCCGGCCGATCTCGTGGCGCGCCTCGACAGCCTGGACCAGCGCGTGGCCGCGCTTCAGGAGGAGCCCGGCCAGGAGCCGGGCCGCGACCAGCCGGCGGGGACCAAGCTCAACGCGCTCCAGGACACCACCAAACAGGTCGCCGACCTCGATGCGCGCCTGAAAGCCCTGGAGGAGAACGGCGCGAACAAGACGGCGGCGGAAGACGCGTCCAAGAAGGTCGCCGCACTGCAGAGCGAGGTGGAGCAGAAGACGAAGGCGAATGCCGAAGCCGACGCCGCCCTCGGTCAGCGGCTCGACGCGCTCCAGCAGAATCTCGACGCGCGGGTGAAGGCCGCCACCGAATCGGTTCAGGCCGCTACACAGGCGAGCCGCACGGCCGCCGAGGCCGGACAGGCCCAGGTCGCCGAGGCCGCGAAGGCGATCGACCGGCGTCTGCAGGAGCAGGCCGATCAGATCGCCGCGCTCGACAAGAGCGTCGCCCAGCGCGCCGAGGTCGGGACCGTCCAGGCCGCGCTGCGGGTGGTCGCGGCCGATCGCGTGGTATCCGCCCTGGAATCCGGGATGCCCTATGCCGAGCCGCTGGCCACCCTGCGCAAGCTCGATCCGGCGACCGAGGCGCAGGCGAAGGCGCTCGCGCCCTTCGCGGCCTCGGGCGCCCCCACGGCCGGCCAGCTCGCCGACGGCTTCCGCCCGATCGCCGAGCGGATCGCCGCCAAGAGCCGGGCGCAGCGGGCCAGGAGCGCGGCCGAGACCGGCGATTTCCGCTCCAAGCTCCTGAGCATGGCCGACGGCATCGTGCAGGTGCGCAAGGTCGACGCGCCGGCCCCCGAGGCTTCCGACGATCCGGAAGCCAAGGTTCAGGCCGCCCTCGACCGTGGGGATCTGCCGGCGGCCGACGCGGCGTTCGCGGCCCTGCCGGCTGCGGCGCAGGACGAGGCGGGCGATTTCGGCGCCAAGCTGAAGGCGCGGGCGGCCGCCGAGACGGCCGCGCGGACGCTGCTGGATACCGCCTTCAAGGCCCTGCCGACCGGCAACGCGGCGGCTCCGGCCACGCCCGCCGCGGCACCGGGGCGATAGGATCGTGACGGTCCCGAACCGCGCAAAGCGCGGCTGCACTCTCTCCGGGCGGGCGCGCAGGTGCCCCGCCTCTCCCGCACCCAGCGGCGGCCGCCAGGCGGCCGTCGAGAGGAGACTTTGACCCCATGTGGCGCGCCCTCGCCTTCCTGGCCCTGCTCGCACTCGCCGCCTTCGGCGCGGTCTGGATCGCCGACAGGCCCGGTACCGTCACCGTCGTCTGGAACGGCTACCAGATTGGTACCAGCCTGGCGGTCGCCCTCGTCGGCGTGATCGCGGCCGCGCTCGTCCTCGGCCTGCTCTGGGCGATCGTGCGCGGCGTGATCGGCCTGCCCGAGTCCCTGGTCCGGGGCTCCGCGGAGCGGCGCCGGGCCAAGGGCCTCTCGGCCCTCTCACGCGGCATGGTGGCGGTCGGCTCGGGCGATCCCCTGGCGGCGCGCCGCTACGCGGGCGATGCCGAGCGACTCCTCGGCACCGAGCCGCTGACCCTGCTGCTCAAGGCACAGGCCGCGCAGATCTCCGGTGATCGGGATGCCGCCGAGAGCGCCTTCCAGCGCATGGTCGACGATCCGGAGACGCGGGTGCTGGGCCTGCGCGGGCTGTTCGTCGAGGCAAGGCGCCGGGAGGACGAGATCGCCGCCCGCGCCTACGCCACGGAGGCCGCGCGCCTCGCCCCGAGCGTCACCTGGGCCAACGAGGCGCTGCTCGAGGCGCAGAGCGCGGACGGCGATTGGGCCGCGGCTCTGGAGACCATCGAGCGGCGCTCCTCCCTGGGCCTGATCGACAAGGCGAGTGCCCGCCGTCAGAGGGCCGTCCTCCTCACGGCCGTCGCGGGCGAGCGCGAGGCCGGCGAGCCGGAACTGGCCGCCGAGCGCGTGCTGCAGGCCGTCAAGCTCGCACCCGACCTCGTTCCGGCCGCCTGCATCGCCGGCCGGCTCCTCGCCCGCCGGGGCGACCTTAAGAAGGCCGCCCGCATCGTCGAGGCGGCCTGGAAGGCCAACCCGCATCCCGATCTCGCAAAGGTCTATCTCGGCCTCCGGTCCGGCGATTCGGTCCGCGACCGCCTCGCCCGGGCCGAGACCCTGGCCAAGCTGTCCTCCTGGGATCCGGAGGCGCGGCTCGCCGTCGCGCAGGCCGCCCTCGACGCGCGGGATTACGGTCGCGCCCGGGAGGCCGCGAAGCCGCTTCTTGCCGATCGACCGACCGTGCGCGCCTGCCTGATGATGGCGGCCATCGAGGAGGCCGAGCACGGCGCCGCCTCCGGCCAGGCCCGCGAGTGGCTCGCCCGCGCTGCCCGGGCGCCGCGCGATCCCGTCTGGATTGCCGATGGCGTCGCCTCCGACACCTGGGCCCCCGTCTCGCCGGCCACCGGACGTCTCGACGCTTTCGCGTGGCGCGAGCCGCCGAACACCCTGGTTGCCGCGCCCGCCGTGGAGCCGGAGCCGGAATCCAAGCCCGCCGCGCCTGTCCTGGCGCCGGCCACTCCCAGTGACGGCCCGATCCTGCCGCGCGCGGGCGTGACGGGCCAGGATGCGTCCGGATCGAAGGCGGCAGGCCCGCTGCCGACCCTCATGCCGGCCCCGGCAAGCGGGGACAAGGCTGACGGACCCGACCCCGTTTCGGCCGGCATGGCGGCGGTCGCGTTGCCGGCCGCCGGGCCTGAAAGCGCCGTGCGCAGGACCGGGTGACCGGCCTGTCCGGCGCGCGGGGTGCTGCCGCGACGCGCGAACAGAGGTTCGTGGCGTCGGTTTTGCCACTATGAGTTGCCGGACCCCCTGTACCGTGTAGCTTGTGCGTAGCGTCACCGACCGAGGGCCCGATCATCTGCCGCACCGTACCCGCCCCGGACACGTCCCCGCCCCGGTCGGATTCGGCGCGGAATCCGCGCTGCGTGCCCTGGTCGTGATGGTCCTCGACGACGACAACGAGCCCCGGCGGCAGGTCGGCGCCCTGCCGTTCCGGCTTGGGCGGGACGGGAAGCCCAAGATCCTGCTCGTGACCTCGCGGGAGAGCCGCCGCTGGGTCATCCCGAAGGGCTGGCCCATGAAGGGCCGCAAGCCGTTCCAGGCCGCCGCCCGCGAAGCCTACGAGGAAGCGGGCCTGCGCGGCGCGGTCGGCAAGCGGCCGATCGGCCACTACCTCTATCAGAAGCGGCTGAAGAACCTCGACGCGGTCCTGTGCCAGGTGAAGGTGTTCCCGCTCAAGGTGCGCAAGCAGCTCAAGCATTTTCCCGAGGAGCATCAGCGGGAGCTGCGCTGGTTCACGCCCGCGGAGGCGGCCGAGGCCGTGTCAGAGCCGGGGCTCGCCGCCATCATCCGGGCTGCGTGCCGCACGTAAAGCGCGCGGATGCGCAACACGGCGTTGCCAACCCGTCGGCGATCCGTTATGGCCCCACTCGGCCGGACGGACACGCCCCTCGCGGGGCGCCTCGGTCACCTGCTGCGGTAGCTCAGTGGTAGAGCACTTCATTGGTAATGAAGAGGTCGAGAGTTCAATCCTCTCTCGCAGCACCAGTCACTTAGCTCGGTTTTCGGGCTCTCCAAAAAGCTTCTGGGTAACGTGTTGGGTAACAGAGACCTTCACGCTATCGTGATCTGCCACTCGCACCGGATGCGTGAGCGGCGTTCGTCAGGTTTTGCTCAGAACTGAGCGGACTACCCCGACGCTGAGGCTGTCCGCCGCATTTCATTCCTTCGAAGACGGGACCACATCCCTGCCCGCTCGTCCTGAGCCTTCGACATCAGCCGCGATACAGTCGCGGAATTTGCTCCATGGCCTCCATCAAAATCCGCCTGTCCGCTGACGGGACCTATGCGGTCTGTCGCAACGGCGCCGCTATCGCTTCTGGCCTGACCCGAGCCCAAGCTGATCACTTGGTGGCGGTGCTCGGCTGGATTGCGTAGCTCCACCGCGCGACCTGCCGCCCACACCGGATGCGCGAGCAGCGTTCTTTGGCTAGGTGACAACCTCGAACCGAGGAGGCTGCGTTGGTCTACGTGCTCATCATCATGCTGGCCGGATCCGGATCAGGCGCGTCGGTTGGATCCGTCGAGTTCACCACCAAGGAAGCATGCCAAGCGGCAGCGAAGGCGATTGCCGACACCGGCCGCCCCTTAGCGGGCGCTACCGCAGTCACGGTGTGTGTCGCGAAGGGGTAGGTCCGCGGAGGATACCCGAGCGGTGTTCGTGAGGGATTTCCGGAAAAGCGCAGGCGGCCGTTTCACGGAAATTTGATAATCTCGCAGACTACACAGTTTTCGCTCTGGGACATTCAATATACCAGCCGCGAAGATCCAGGCTTCCACTGCGTCTACCCTGTTTGGGGGAGGCTCGGTTGCGCTTCCGAGATTACAGTTTTCTCTGCTCGCCACAGAGGAGCGACGAAAATGATCAACGACGGCCCTCCAATTAAATTCGTCGCAATCTGGGGCTTGTTCGCTCTGATGATGCTGCTCGGCCAGGCTCAGCTCATCAGCCACGGAGCGAACATCGCGATGTCCTATCAGGTGGAGCAAAGCGCCGAACCTACGTTGATGGCAGCGTTGGACTGACGCCTCAGCTTTGAGCTGGCCCTCACCAAGCCGACGAGACTCGGCCGACCAAGTCGCCAACTTGGCGACACGGTTCATGTGGCCAACTTGGCCGCTTGATCGAACGCGACCGCAAAGTTTGCGCTTGCGCGGGCTGCAGACGCAAACTTTGCGCCTGCAGCCCGTGGAGTGGCCAACTTGACCACTCCTGTAAGTCGCCAACTTGACGAGAAACGTGACCGCCAACTTGGCGCCGACGTCGGCGAAAAGTTTTCGTCAACGTCTCACCGCATTGCTGCCAGCGACGGCAGTTCCGCCCGAGCTGCCAGAGCTTCAGCCTGACCACCGTAGATCCTAGCCGCGCCGAGCGAGGCGGCCTGGATCCGGGCGCCACCGAACAGCTCGTCAGCGTCCAGGCTCGATTTCTGCGCGGTCGCATCCTTGCCGTTCTGCTGCTGCTTCAGCTGCTCCGACAGGCCGTCAATCGAGCGGCGCAGCTTCTCGCTGGACTCGAAATCCTTCTGGCGTTGCTCGGGGATGCGATTTTGCAGAGCCTTCAGGCGTGCTTCTGCCGTCTCCAGCTGCTTTTGACGCTCTCCATTCTGCGAAGACAAATTGACGGATGTCCCACTCTCAAAATCATAAAAGGATGGGTCTTTGATCTGCTTGCGAAAGACCTCAATCTCTTCCTTGGCCGCAATTCCATCATCGCCAACCCGAGGAGCAAGCTTGCGGGGTAGCGGGCCGGAGGCCCCATCAAGGCTGCGTCCGACCCGCGCGGCTTCGCCTTCTCGCATGTAACGAATAGCTTCAGCTACTTCTTTCACGCCTTTAGCCAGCGACTTGACTACCTCACCCGCGTCCTTCAGGCCTTGCTCAGCGCTCTTACCGGCGGTCACCCAGTCGATTTTGCCCAGCTCCGCGCCGATGTCGCGCATTGCCTGACGCAGGCTCTCAATCAGATCCTTCCGCTTGCCAGAGGCGATATCATCAACCCACGTCGCAAACTGCTCTGCCGGCGCCATAAGCTCCGTGGCAATAGCCGTGCCGACTTTCTGCATTGAGGAGCGGAGGCTATCCAGCGCTCTTTCGTACCTCTCGGCGCTCTCAACAGTTTTCGGATCAAGGGAACCTAGCTTTTCAGCCGTCTTGGCGTTCAGGTCCCGGATAGAGCCGAGATGTTTATCACCAAGCCGCCCCAGGTCCATGTTGCCGAATAGCTTCTCAGCGAACCGCCTGCGATCCACCGCATTCGGGATTTGCTCCAGAAACTCCTCAGCCATCTTGAGGGCTTCGTCGTTGTTTGTCGTGCCCTTCAGCTTGATCGCGAACTGCGCTACGATCTGGTTCTGCGACTGCAGGAAGCCCATCGTTTCGCCGACGCCGCGGCGGATGTCGCGCATGTTCTGTGAGAAGGTCTTCGCTGCAGCCGAAGAGGCATCTCCGGAAACACCAAACTTGCTAGCAACGCTTTGAAAAACTCTGAGTTGGTCTGCCGCCATGCCGGTTTCACGGCCCAGCACCCCTAGAGTAGACAGATTGCTGCCGAGCGAATTGAGCGCCGAGACGACGCCGGCCACGGCCACGGCCACGCCCGCGCCGAGACCGGTAATGCCGATCGCGGCCAGCGATTGAGGCGTGCGGCTGATCGGGCCGGCCCTCCCAGCGGCAGGGGGGCTCGCCGGTCGGAACCGGCTCGACACCGTTGGGCAAGGCGTAGTTGGCAGCCTCGATCAGCGCTGCCCGCTCCCGGATCCGCTCCAACAGCGGCACAAGGCGCTGCGCCTCGGTGACGTACTCGGCAGCCAGCTTCTCGACCTCGGCTGAAGCCTTCATGGCCTTGCGGTGCAGATCCCGGCGGCGCTTCTGTTCGACCTCGTGAGCAGCTTTAGCCTCAGCCTCGGCAAGCACTGCAGCGGCGTGCTGAACATCCAGCTGGTCGAGCCGGATCTTGGTGAGGGCGACACGGTGGTCGAGGTTGGCCACGTCGTCGGCGGTGCCGTTCAGAAGCACGTCCGGACGGCTGGCTTCCAGAGCCTCGCGTTCGGCTTGGGCGGCATCACGCTCGGCGTGGATCTGCGTCGAGGTCCGCGGACCAATCTGTGGGACCGCCTGCAGGTTGGGACGACTGCGGCCGAGGCTGGCGAAGGGGGGCGACGTGGCGGTCGTGGCGGATGTTGGCGACGGGGAGGTTCATGCCGGTCTCCCTCAAGCCGCGCGAGCGAGAGCGGGAGCAGCCGGCGGGGTGCGCGGGCCATCATCCGGGCCGAGCCGGACACCATGACGGGCGAGATGAGCGCGCAGGCTCAGGCGCGTGAACTCAGACATGGTCTGGCCGCGCTGGCGGGCCGTGGCTTCCACCGCTTGGGCGAGGTCGGTTTCGACCTTCAGCCGGAGCAAAGCATCTCGACGAAGAGTATTGGTCATGATGTGGCTGCGCCTCAATCACTGCGTAGCTAATACCTTGGTTCTTTCATGCCAATTCAGAAAGCCCTTGCCGCAAATGGGGAGGCGAACAGTCAATGCGCTTTTTTGTCCTAAGTTATGTATTGTTGTGTCACGTTATCTTCGGCCTGCTAAATTGCTGACAATATGTCGCACCATGGACCTGTCATCTCGCGTCCTTGACAATAATCACAACTGACATGTGCTCTTTGTGAACATCATCGAAGCAATAGCCTACCAGACGCTCTCCAATTGAATGGAGTTGAAAAGTGATGATGCGGCTAACGGCATTCTTAGCGTTGGTGATTTGGCTTGTTCTGCCAGCCGCCACTTTTGCGGCATACGATGAAGCGAACGATAGACCGTCATTCGATCCACCAAAAACGAAGTACAAAGTTGATAGAAGAGGTGGTGGTAAATTATATACGACGGGATCGACGGTGCGTGTTTACAATGCACCCAAATCGGGTGCGAGATTGCTCCGATCGTATGATCGCGGAGCAATCATGGTTCTGCTCGGTGCCGCGACAGGGACGCCATATGTCTGGGTCAGCCCGTGCAACGCGTGCGATCCCGGATTTGCGTTGCGCTCCGAGTTCATGCGCGGTTCTCAATGAGCGCAGCAAAAGGGCGTATCAATCCTCGGGCAGCCCCATATCTGCGGGATAATCTTTGCAGAAATCCTTCACGTAGGAACGGCCGCTGGGGTGATTGTTGCAGAGCCTTATGATCTCGCGGATGATGACCGTGCAAGATTTTTGCGAACTGCAAGCTGATGAAGGCCGGTTCGGTTCCGAAATTGCTTTGCATTGCGCGACAAGTCGAGATGTATTCTCGGCATTTGTTGCTTTAAGGCATGATGGCTCGCGAGGAACAGCATTGGCGGGCGTGATACCCAGAAATAACAATAATAAAAGCATCTTAAAAAGATCTATCATTGTTGGCAGGCGATATATAATCGCTTACCACTGAATATGATCGGTCGTCAATTTATCTGGACGGAGGAATTGTGATGAAGACCGTCGCCCTGTTTGGCGCATTAATTGCAGTCTCTGGTGCCGCGCTTGCAAGGGATGGATCGTGTCTTGCGACAGCTGGACGCGCAAAGGCATCAATGATCGTTGCGCAGTGCAAATCTATTTCTGAAGCAACTCATCCGCCATGCCACGTCGATAATCCTTGCGCGATGATCGTAGACGAGATCGTGTCTTGGTGCGGCATCAACAGAAAATCACGTCTCAACTTGAAGCCCTTCTGCAAAGATTACCCAGATAGCCGAGCGAGTGGGCGTCAGTGGTAGTCATGAGGCGTATGCAGCCTCGTGGCTTGATCGTTTAAGCGCACCAGGACTGCGCTTCCCGCGCCCGTGCCCACTCTCGGTCAGGTTCAGCCTGCAGTTCACGCTGCTGCGCCTCATAGGCTGCCTGCTCTTCGAGTTCCTTCATCAGCTTGCGATCTGCCGCTGCGGTTGCCCGACGCCTTTCCGCATCAGCTTCAGCCCTCTGCCGAAGCACCTCATCCAGGGTTGGCGGCTTCACGGGCCGCTTCGGTTTCGCCCTAGACGGGGTCCGACGTGCCGCGTGGGGTGGTGCGTGCGGCCAATCCATTTTTGGCGGTGCTGGCCGAGAGCGTCCGACGGCCGCATTGGCGTCTACCAGAGTCAGGCCGGCGGAGGCAGCAACACGCTCGGCCGCGGCTAGGCCTGCTGCGCGTTCTCCGGCGGTGCCGCCGCCCTTGGCCAGGGCGAGGCACTTCTCGAAGCGGTCGCGTTCGGCCGGGGTCATTGGAGCAGCCCCCGATTTGCGGTTTTCCGGGTGCCCCGTGCGAAACTTGCGAATTCTGCGAAAGTCCGGGCGTTCAAAACGCGAACATTCGCAGGGGGCCTGCGGATTTCTGAAAAGCCGCTGTGGCCTTCGCTGCCTCGATCTTTTCGGCACCGGGATCGCGGCCCAGAGCCAGCGTGCGCACGGCCTCGCGGGCCCGATCGCGCGCCGCCGGCAGGTCGAGCGCCGGGTACGGTCCAAGCATCATCTTCCGCGGACGCCCGCCGAACCGGTAGCGCACGCACCAGCCCTTGCGACCGGTCGGATGCACGATCAGGTAGAGTGATGGCATCCCGGCATCAGGGATCTCGCGCCGGACGAGCGGGTCCGGCTTCAGACGTTCGACGGCTTGCACGGTCAGCACCTTCGCGGTCATCTGTCGTGAGCCCTGGGTATCACCTGGGTAACGCATTCCGGCCGTTATGGCCTGTTACCCAGTGTAATTACCAATGGCTCACAGTGGCGCCAAGTGACAGTGCTGCTTGTGGTTTCTCCCGTCCTCAATCACCTGATCTGTTAGGGGCTGTTAGCCCATGGCAGAGGTTTGATAATGAAGAGGTCGAGAGTTCAATCCTCTCTCGCAGCACCATACATTCCAACGACATAGCTGGAAATTTAGGAAGTGCTCGGAGGTTCACGCGAACTTCGCGCGCTTCGGCGAACCTGTGATTGGGTTCATTCTGGCCCAATCATGCTCGTTGCGTCCGCGCTCATAGACGCCCCTCCCCTGCCCGCTGTAGCCGCGCCTTATGAGCGAAGGCCGCGATCCGGTTCTTTAAGCCCTTGAAGCGCTCAGGCTGCGCGGCCACACGGTCGAGCCGCGGGGCGTAGAGTTCGATGCTTGGCTTGTCGACGGTGAGACGCTGACCGACGGTGATCTGATGGCGTTGGGCGTGCGGCTCGGCCTGATGGAGTCGGCCGCGACCAAGCTGCAGTTGCCCGGAGGGATGCCCGATCCCGCGAACAGCAACGCCGAGAGATACGACATGCGCCCGGATGACGAGGGCTGGACGGTCTACACTGTGCGCACGGGTGAGCCCGCCCGGGTCGAAGGCGTGCCGTAGACTGGCCTCGACGTTGCAGACGCCGACGACCTCGTGGACCTGCGCAACCGTCTGGCGCACCGGACAGGTTAAAGCTTCTCGCTCTGAGGGCTTGGGAATGCGCGACGATCCGGACGCCACGCACGCGCGCACTGCGATCCCATGATGCGGTGGCTGTACGGCTTCGCTTGCGGGCTCGGCCTGGACGAAGCTACCACGCTTCCGATCGTCGAACGGGTCGCCGCCGACATGCCGGTGCACACGGACGCGGAGCGCCTCGTCGCGGCGCGAACTCGGATGATTGAGACGGTGGCGTAGCTCGGCGGCGATGCCGACGGCGCCCTCGCCTCGCGGCGCCCGGCCGCGCCAAGACATCCGCCCGCGCGTCCTGGCGGCGCTCACGCCCGAGCCGTCCACCGCAAGCGAGATCGCCGAGCGCGCCGGGCTGCCCGGCCGGGACCGCGCCATGCACGCGACCCGCGCACGGCTGCGCCCGAAGGCCGACGGGCTCGCCGTCAGCGAGACCCGCCGAGACCGCACGCGGTGGCGCTCTGCGGCGGCCGTTCCCGCCTCCGCACGATTCGAGCACGATCCCGCAACGTAACCTCGTGCGTCGGCCAGTCCCTGCAGGCAACCTCGAATGCGGCGAGCGCCACGGTCAGCGGGTAGATCGTCGCGAGGTGCAGCTCGATGTTGCCGCCGGTCTGGCGCCAGACCTCGATCGTGTAGGGGACGCCCGGTGGCACAGGCGGGATCTTCTTAGCGGGCGGCGGCAGCGTGATCGCGGCGAGGCAGAGGTGCGCGTATTTCCGCGCGGGCGGGCCCCCGGGGCGGCGCTGGTAGCGGCAGGAGGCCGTGAGGTGGCGCAGCAGGTCCAACGTCGAGATGTCGGCTCCGTAGCGACCGATCAGGCTGGCGACGGTGTAGCGTCCCGAGCGCTTGCAGGAGGCGCAATCGACATAGACACGGCCAGGCTTTGCATCGCCCAGACGCCCCATTCTGGTGCCCCCCGTTCGCGAACGAATACGGAACAGACCCGAGGCGGCGTCGCGCTTCAACCTACAGCCGCGTGGGCGGCCGCGATGGCGGTGGAGCGGTGTGGATGACGTCGGAATACGTGAAGTCCGGCAGGCGCTTGCGCCGCCCTGGCAGACGGGCCTCAGATCAGTCCGCCCGCTGGGCCGGCGGTCAACGAGCGACCGGCCCGGGTGACGAGCTTCGAGAAGGCCAAGGCGGCGGCGGAGGCCTGCGTCTCGGACGGAAACGTTCGGTCGGATTCCAGCACCGTCATCTGGGTGGCGTCGAGCAGCACCCAGGTCCAGAGGTGTCGTCCGGTGGAGCGGATCTCGAAGTGCATGGCTGGCTCGGTATGTAATTCGACATACCGGGATGATGCACCGCGAAAAGGCTCGGCGTGTTAATGGTTTGGCCGGCGCAACATCCTGTGTCGGCTAAGACCGGAGTTACCCCCGAAATCCCCGCTGGTCACAGCCGGAATCAGCAGCGCCCCCCGGCCGCGAACGCCCAGGGCGGGATGCCCCAGCCCAGGCGCTTACCTGATAGAGAACCCGCCCCGCCGCCCGATCTGATCATGGGCCGGCCGGGTAGTAATGTCGGGCTTACACGCAAGCCGCTCGTTACTTGCCGCCGCCAGCCTTGTAAGCATCAATGGCACGACGACAGTTTGCGGACATCTGGCTCATGTTCTTCTTGAAGCAGGCGTCCATCTGCGGGCTGTTCGGATCGATGCCGGAACAGAACGCGATGGCGTCACCCGCACAATTGGTCTGCAGTTCCTGATTGCCACGATTTAGCGCCTGTGCCGAGGCAGGGGCGGCGATAACAATCAGACCGACGGCGACGATGAGGCTGCGCATTTTGGGTCCTTAACTCGAGCGGTTCGTTCACGCGCTAACGTAGCTGGAGCCTGTTTTATCCCTTCCGCTCCCAAATTCGGGTCCCGGCCCCGCTCGCAGGGACAAACTCAGGGCGGGAGGTCATGGCACCAACCCGGTTGGCCCGAAGGCCGCCAAAGCTGTCGCCAGCACCCTGAAGCCGACCAGCGATCCCGGCTGCCGATCCTGATCTAAACCAAGCGCTTCACCGACCCATACCCTTGGCCGCGTACTCCCAGACAGGAGGTCCCCAAGTCTGGCCCTGCTTGTTCCGGTAGCCGGAGAACCGCTCAAACACGATCCGCTCGTTCTCGACCGCGACCACAGGGTTGCCGTTCACCATCAGCGCGCCGGCATATTCCACGCGCAGGAAGCCATGCTCCGGGTGAACGCCGAACAATTGCGGCGCCGTCCAGCCGAGCCGTTGCGCCTCGGCGCCGTGCTGATCGAGGAAGGCCAACGCGTTCGTCCGCATCGCCGCCCACTTCGCCGACAGGAGATGGCGGCACGGCGATGCGTGCTCGGACAGGCGCTCGATCTGGTCGCGCCAGGAGGCAACGGCGGGTGGGAAGTTGGACATGCCGGCGGGGTACGGCCGAATGGTTGCCGACCCGCTAATCGTCGGCCCGGCCCCGCCCCGATCTGCTCACGGGGCGGGGGAGCGTCCGATCTTGCAGTGTGATTGCGGCAGCGATCAGGGGCCGGGTATGGAGCATGAACTACATCGCCGCGCTGGTTGAGGCTGCTGCGACCATCCCCGGCTGACGTGGGCCGTACAAAAAAATTGTAGACTTCAATAGGCATGTTCATCGAGGTGGCCATGACCAAAGAACAGCTTGCGAACGAGATTTCTATACGTCGCAGGCAGGCCGATATTGGATGCAGGCTATGGAGCACGGCGTTTCACTTGGCGTTTGGCATCTCAACTATAACGGGCGTTGTAGTAGCGGCCATTGCGGGCAAAGATACGATGCTTCTTGGCATAAAACTGGCCGACTTCATACCGGCCATTGCTTTGTCAGGGTCCGTTTCGTCGGCTGTTGGTGTTTTTGGTGGATTTGAGCGCAAATGGAAGGCAAACAGAATTACGAGAGATGAACTTGATATACTATGTCTTAAAATCGCGGCGGGCGAAAATCCGTCCAAAGAAATGTCGGAATATATAGATATAGTTCGCGCCCATGATGCGAAAATTTTAAACGGTTCGGTAAAAATTGAAAAACCGACGAGTTATAGCGATACGCAGGCACGGGCGCCAAACCTTCAACGGCCTCCGATCACGCGGTAGCCCGATATCAAACTGAGACACTATGAGGCTGCAGGACTGGACGGCGAGGATCGCGCGTTCGAGCACGCCCGGCTGTCGGGGCGTTCATGCTCGACGGCCACATGGTCGACGTCGAGATCGATCGGTTTGCCGGGACGCTGGACCTCTGGCGCCTGGACGCGGTCCACCTCCTCGGCGGCTGCACCCGGTGGCAGGACACATTCGCGCCGGAGGAGGAGGCGCGCGCAGCATTCATCGCGATGGTTGAGGCGGCGGGCATGGCAGCCTTCATCGGCGACCGGCCGCAGGTTCGGAACTGACCTCGGACCAGCGCGCGAAAAAGCCCGCGCCGGCGGACCGGGCGGGCTTTATGCGACTGCTACGGCGAGGCCGCACCGGTATACCGGAACGGTGCTGATCTGCCGACGCTCAACCGCCCGGCTGGTCGCTCATCGGAACCTATCGCCGTACGGTTAATGCTTCGTTGCCAATCCAGGCTCGCCGCGCCGTGGAGACGAAGGGGCCCGCACCAGCAAATCTGTCACGTGTTGCTTCCGAGGCTGGCGCCATCGGGATGAAGCCGACTTCGATACCGCGTTGAAGCAGATCGCAAGGTTCAAGGCGTCGAAAGCTGACGGATGCCCACTATGGCTTTTCGAGCGAGGTGACTGCGGCCGACGGGGTCACAAAGAAGTCGAGCCTGAACAGTATCAGTTCGGTCCCGTCCGTGACTTCCATCCGCCATTCCTGACCGAGGCTCTCTAGCCTTGCGCCTTCCTCGAGAAGAACCCCCGCATACCGAATAGCCTCACGGCGTGCGAACATGGTGTCGGGTAATTCGACACCCTTTTTGTCGAGCAAGGTCACACCGTCATAGACGTTGAAGTGGTAGCGCGGCACAAGGCTCTCCCGCCGGTGAAAGGCGGGGGCGATGCCCTCGCTCGCGCACTTGCCTAGACCGGAGCGCACGATTGCCAGCAGCTTGCCACAGCGAAGCAGGGTGCGCTGTCATCCAGGTTAGAAAAGGGCTGCGACCCTTCGGCTGCGCGATCAAGCTTGTGTCATCGACAGAGGCTCATCGCGTCGTGGGTGCGAACGGTATCATCGCCACAAAAGAGGCCGCCGCGGCGCTGGGCCGGGCGGGCTCTCCCAGATCCATGCCGGAGGGGGATGGGCTTGGATCCGGGCGGGCTTTTAGCCGGATCATGGCCGAAGAAAAGCCCCGCGCGGCGGTGCCGGCGGGGCTGAGTGAGTTCCCGGGAGGAATGGTTCGTCGGCCGCAAGCGGCGGGCCAGTTCGGGCGGCGGCATCTCCGAAGCGGTCCCGTTGTCGGATGTCGGGACTCCGCTATCCTGCCCACATGCGCACAGCCCTCGCCGCCTTCGCACTCGTCGTCACTCCCGGTGGGGCCAGCGCGCAGCAGCAGCTGCCGACTGTTCCGGAGCTGCTGACCGCGGAGCTGAAAGCCTCTCAGGCCTGTGAGGGCTCCGGGGATCCCGCCATCATCCGTGAGCAGTGCCGCCTCCGCGATCGGCTCAGCGGCCGCTTGGCCCAGGCCGCTTACTGCTGGGGGCGCAAGGGGCAGACCGACGAGAAGAAGGAGTGGCACGCCTGCCAGCCGGACTCGATCTATGAGGACGATATCGAGGCAGTGCAGCGCTGACGAGAAGGTCCCCTTCGGCGAAGCTGGCAGGCGTGACGCCCGGTCAGTCCCGGCCCGATCTGATCAGGGGGCGGAGGAGCGTCCGATCTTATCAGCGTCTGCGGTGATGCGCGACACCTGTTCAGCCTCGGACCGGTTCGCTTCGTGATCGCTTTGGGAGGCTTCGACGATGACGATAAGGGTCTCGCCTTCTCGATAATCAACCCGTCTGCTTTGAGGCTCCCGCTCCAGACGATCGAGGTGTAAAAGCCGGCGTTCTAGAGCGGAGCCACGCCTTGGTGTCGGATCCCGTCGCGGAAATCGACAGCTCAGAGAAGAGAATGACTGATAGCAACATCATGCCTGTCATCGGATTGGGTACTCTGTGTCTGACGAGTCAGACGCTCAAGCAGATGGGCTTCAAGAAGTCGTCGATGCCATTCGACTGGATTTTTTCCTCTCCTGAGATGGTCGAACATGCAATTGCGGACGATTTTCGAGAGTTTCTTGATCGAAAAAATCTGAAAACTGTTCCAGAAGATCTACGACCTGAACCCGATCACTACCTGTCCGATAACATATTCTACAGGGATAATTTTGGCATAAAATATATATTCAACCATCACGACCCGGATCGCAATGACGATGACTACAAATATTTCTGCCGATGTGTTGACCGGTTTCGCTCGGCACTGCGTGGTCCTGAAAAAGTCCTCTTTGTGATGTTTCAGCACTACTACGCCAGACCCGGTCTTGATAAATTATCGACATACGAGGCAATTGCTAAGCTTTTACATCCACATTCCCTTTTATGCGTGGATGTTTACAGTTCCGACGATAAACAGCCTACATACCGTCCAGTAGCCATGGATGGGAATTTAGAAGTAGGACAGTTTGCTTACACATCTCCGTGTAACGGATTAAATTTTGGGAGCTTGGACGACTACACGGCGATCGCGAATATTATTGAGAAGAGGTGTCGTATTCCTGAGACAGATTATCACAGGATGCTCGCCAACGCGCGGAACGAGACTGACACGTCTGGCGAAGACGCGACGCGCCATAGGGTTGCTATTGCGCAAGCAGCTGAGAGGCGAGCGCTCGACTCACTCTCAGATTGCCAGATCGCATTGGCAGAGGCGAACGCTCGCACCAGGGCGGTGCAGTCTGTTCTCTCGGCCATGATCGCCAGTCAGGGTTGGCGGGGATTGAACCGGCAGAAATTCCGAAAGCTGATTGCAGAAGCCGGCTCCCTTGTTCCGAACAACGGACCCCTATCTGTGCAGCATGAGGTATTGCTCGCCGAGTCGCGCAAGGTCCTGAAGGTGAGCGAATGACCCACCTTGCACCTCGTCAAAAGGCCCCGCGCGGCGGGGCTTAGAGACTGGAGATGGTCAAGGTCTATCCGGTCGACAACGGCTTCTTGGTGTCCGATCAGGGCGTATGGCTGCCAGGGTTGTACGCGACTGAAGACGCGGCTCGGAAGGCTGCCCAGATGCCGTCTGAGACGCTTCAGGCCATTCAGGACCGAAAGAACGAAGAGGCTGGCGGGAACGGTGGCGTGATCACCGGCGCCGATCTGGCTGAGGCCGAGGAGTAAACGGGCAGGAAAAAACCGCCTCGGCCGGAGCCGGGCGGTTTGCGGTGGTTCGTGCTGTCGACCAGCACGCGGTGATCGATCTCGCAGCCGTCCGCGGCGGCGCACCCGCCGGCTTTCGGGCTCATCGGGCCATAGGCGAGCCGGGCGGCGATCTTCGTCGTCACCGACATGTCCCGGAACGCGTCGGTCATGTGGCCGCAGATCTCGGCCCTGCCGGTGGTGCGGATCGCGCCCGGGGTGATCCGGTCGTCGGGGTGCGTGCCGTCGCTGTCGACCGCCCAGGCATGACTGGAGAGCGCCAGCGCCGCGAGAAGCGTGCGGGTCATGAGAATTTCACCGGTCAGACGGAAGCGCCGCAAGTCGACAGAGCGGCGCGGGGCAAGGGATGACAAGCGCTTGGCTGTGCAGGATCGCCCTATGGACGCGGGTGCTATTTTCTCAGCCAACTGGCAGGTCGTGAGGACCGCCCCGGCAGCGTTCTTTATCGTTGTCGCTATCGTCGCTG
Source organism: Methylobacterium sp. PvR107 (assembly GCF_017833295.1). NCBI lineage: Bacteria > Pseudomonadati > Pseudomonadota > Alphaproteobacteria > Hyphomicrobiales > Methylobacteriaceae > Methylobacterium > Methylobacterium sp. PvR107. The sequence continues at coordinate 5,673,965 of NZ_JAFIBW010000001.1, read as the reverse complement.
GCGCGATCCGTGTCGCACTCAACTGGAAATACAAAGTCAGATTGGGTCGCTAAAGTCACGAAACGATCTGCTCGACACGACAGTTGCCGATTACAAGCGGAATCTTGAAGGTGTTTCGCCTGACGAGGCCAGAGACGAGATCGAAAACCTAGAACGCCGTCTCGCCGCAATGGAAGGCAAAGACGTTATCGCCGCGACTGTCGCTGCAGGGGCTTCTGGTACCGAGGGGGCGGCGCGATGAATGGATGATCCGGCGCGCGACGCTTCAGTCGGTGCGGGAAGCCCGCCACTATGGTGCGGCGTGCGGGCGGTGATCGTCGGGCCCCGAGCTGGCGATGTGACAATCAGCTTGTGGCGGGAAGCCGCTGGTCCGCTTCTGCGAGCAGCGGCCGGAAAAGCCGACAGCCTCCTGCCGAACCCGGTCGAGACCTTTCGGGATGCCGAGCGACTTACCCGAAGCGGACATCGGACGCGCTCTGTCCATTTGCTGAGTGAAGTTCAACGGCGTTCGCCGCGGTGCGATCCTGCAACTGCCATCGTGCGGCCTACGAGGTCGCGGATCCGCTCTCGGCTCGGAGCCTCGCCGAAGAGGATCCGGTAGACAATCGGCGAAACGACGCCATCCAAGACGGCTTCCAGGTCCGGGAAAGTCTCGCCACGGACAGCCGCCCGTTCGGCGATGATCGCGATCTGCTCGCGCGAGAAGGAGCAACATCGCTGTGCGCAGTTGGTGTCCGCTGCCGCCAGGACGTCCCGGATGAGTTCGCGCCCGGGAGCCGACGACATCTCGTCCGCGTACTGCTCCGCCCATGCCTCAAGGTCGGTCCAACCGTTCCCCGTGTCGATCGGATCGGAATCCGGCCGAAGCCGCTCGACCGCCACGTCGGCAAAAAGCTCTCCGAGGGTGCCCCAGCGTCGATAGATGGTGGACGGTGTCACTCCTGCAGCCGTAGCGATGAGCGGCACGGTGATCTCCGACCGGTCCATCTCCGCCAGGAGTCCGCGCACGGCCGCCTGCACCGATGCCTGGACTCTGGCGCTCCGCCCGCCGGGTCGAGGGCCTTGCCTCGCGTTCATCGCAAACCCTGCCGTGAATCCACGCCACAAACGCAAACGATTTGCTTTTGTAGGGATCGTGCCGTACATGCCTAATGCAACGATTTAGCGTTAAGAGGCGGGCATGGCTATGGCTGATCCCTACGCGGAAGCCCGTGTCGCGAAGGGCTATGCGCTGCCCTTCCATGCGCTCGTACTGGGCACGTTCCTCGCGGCCTCGTCCGCCCCCACGCCGCTGTATCGGTTCTATCAGGAGACCTACGCCCTTTCTCCGATCGTCACGACCGCCGTATTCGCAGTCTATGCGCTGGCCCTCTTGGTGGCCCTTCTCGTCGCCGGGTCTCTTTCGGACCACCTCGGCCGACGTCCCGTGATCTTCGGCGCCATCCTGTTAGAACTCGCAGCGATGCTACTTTTCGTGGTGTCGGACGGAGCCGGACACCTCCTCGCGGCGCGGACCGTACAGGGCATCGCGACCGGCATTGCCGCGAGTTCGCTCGGGGCGGCTCTCGTTGATGTCGATCGTGCACGTGGGCAACTCGTCAACTCGCTTGCTCCCCTCCTGGGCATGGCCGTGGGCGCACTCGGCACGAGCATCCTCGTGCAATATGCTCCGCACCCGTTGCATCTCGTCTACGCGATCCTTGGAACGATGTTCGCGGTCCAGGCGGTCCTGCTCTGGCTGACGGCCGAGACAGGCGCGCGCCGCAGCGGAGCTCTCCAGTCGCTTTGGCCTCGAGTCGTCGTGCCACCGCAGGTCAGGAGAACCCTGGTCGCCGTCACGCCGAGCAACGTGGCGATGTGGATGCTCGGCGGCTTCTACCTGTCCCTCGTACCCTCTCTCGTCGCGGTGGCGACTGGGACGCGGACGCCCTTGATCGGGGGGGCGATGGTGACGGCCCTCATGCTGTCCGGCGCCTCAGCCATCGCGGCGCGGCGGACGCGGGCCGCCAACGCCAATCTCACGGTTGGCACGTTCGCCATGATGACCGGACTCGCGATCGTGCTTGCAGGTATGCATGGAGGAAGCGTGCCGGTACTGATCGGAGGGACACTCCTGGGCGGAGCCGGCTTCGGCACCGGCTTTCTGGGAGCCCTGGGAATGGTCATACCGCTCGCGCAGCCGGTCGAGCGGGCCGAACTCCTCGCTGCATATTATCTGCAGAGCTACCTGGCCCTCAGTCTTCCTGCGCTTTTGGCTGGATACCTCGTGCGGGAGATCGGCTACGCCGCAACGGCCGACATATATGCGACGACGATCATCGCCACCGGTGCTGTCGGGCTCTTCGTCCGTTGGTCGATATTGTCCAGGCCCGCCGCAGCCGGTTGAGCGGTCGTGGTGAAAGCATCCGCCGTTGATCGGCCACGGGGTGGTCCATCGCCGCGTTGAGTGGATCGAGGCGTGTGACGTCTGAGGTCTTGGCGCGGTCGAGCCTGCCGCGCAGATCGGGGCATGACCCCGCTCTTTCCTGTGCCCGGCTGCCGCATCGTCCGTGTCATGCAGGACGACCCCACGGCGATCACCCTCGTCGCGGACGCGGAGCACGACCACACCTGATGCCCAACGTGTCGGGCGGTCACCTGGCCGGTCCAGAGTTAGACGCACCCGCCCCCCGGATCGGAAAGGCAGATTGCAGGGCGAATGCTCCATCTCAGCCATTTGGTTGGCTTAAGTGACTGCTACAACAATGAAAATTGGCACGGGCCAGGTAGCCGGCCCACGTTGCGCCCCACCGCCCGCAACGGCTCGTACTGGACGTAAACGGACCCTGTGGCCTCGCGCACGCTGGCCTGCAGCTCGCTATCACCGCTGCTGATGTCGCCGAGAGCCACTGTTGCGGCTCAGCCTGGGTGAGGTCCCATGCGGCGGCGGTCATGCTCGATGGCGAACACATGACTATAGAGGTTTGCAACCCAGCTCCGGCCCTCAACCGTTAAATCGAGACAGCGAATCGCGTCCCCGATGACCGGCTCGATCTTGCCCCAGAAGAACGCCGGGTATTGCTCCGCGAGGTCCGCCGGGTTGGCATAGCCAAGTTCGTTGGCGAGGCCGACCTCGGCAAATTCGTGGAACAGCGCGTTCAATTTACGGGGGTAGAGCGGATCGCCGAGCTGCCCGATCAGGTCGGCCGCACGCATCAGGCCCGCCTCGGTCCCGGTCTCGCGGTGCTCGTCGTCCGCGGGCACGGGGAAACGGGTCAACTCGATGGCGCGCATCACCCGCTGCGCGTCGACGAGGTCATTCGTGCCGAAGCGCTCCTGCACCGCCAGCTTCGAGCGCTCGATGTGGTAGGGCGCCAGCGCCGCATCCGAGGCACCGCGCGGCAGAGTGATGGTGGTGCCCTGGGTGTCGATGACGAAGGCGTTCGCCCGGTCGCCCGAGCAGACGCCGCGCACGTAGCCGATGTCGTGGTACAGGGCCGCCAGGATCATGTGCAGCCAATCCTCCGGGGTGATGCCCTTGTCGAGGAACCGACCGCGGAGGATGTCCTGAGCGACGAGCGTGACGAGGGCGGTGTGGTCGCCGTCATGGTAGAGCGCATCGCTGCCGACGATGCGCTCGATGGTCAGACGTGCGGACGCCTCGATCACCTCGGCAAAACGGGGCTCGCGGCTGCCGAAGGTGCGCTGATAGGTGAGCGCGAGGTGCTCGCCAAGCGCGTCGGCCAACATCTTCGTCACATCGAACATGACTGGTATCCCGCACATCGAGCAGACGCCGATTTTGGCTGTCGTGTCGGCCGGCATCATGACATCAAGTGCGCGGCAGCCCATATCGGGGACTCGCCCCCCGAGCCTCGAGGCATCAAGGTCCAAGTAGGCTCGTATGATCGCACAGCCGATGTAGCGGCGCTGATTCTCCAGCCCAGCCCCTATCTTGGAGCACCGGTTTGGCCGCCTCGGCCGGATGCCGAAGCACCGGTCAGGCAAGGCTGACGTTCCGGCTCCTCGCCTCCCTTTGCGCGCCTCACCGTCAGATCGGTTGCGAGGTCCTTCCCAGACCGCAATCACCAACCCAGGAGGATCCCCATGGCCGGCCTCAAGGACAAGCGTGGCTTCATCGACAAGGACCGGCTCGATCTGTCGGAACGCAAGGCTGTCGAGTTCTGGATGAAGCGGTGGGGCGTCACGCAGGACCAGCTGACGGCCGCGCATCGGAAGGTCGGTCGCATGACCAAGGACATCGCGGCCGAACTGGGCAAGAAGCGTTAGGGCGCGACCGCCCCAGAGGCACAGCTCGTCAGGGGACGTCGTTGATGGTGAGGCCGCCGCACCCTGATCGTGTTCGGACCAGTACCCTGGACTTCTGGTTGGCCCGGAGCGCCATCGCCTGCGTGGCTGGCCTTCAGTGGCTCGTTGTGAACGATTTCTCGCTCGGACCCCGCTGGCTCGCCCCGACGCTCGAACTCGCGCTGCTGGTGCCGCTTTCAGCCGCCACGGCCTGGAACCAGGGTCGGGCGCGGCGTGCCACGACAGACGCGCACTGGGCCGAGGTCCACCGCCATCATCGCCTGATCCGCAGGATGGCCCTCTTCATGACTGCCCTGGTCACCGTGGCCAACACCGCGGCCCTCGCAGCCCTGGTTCACGCCCTCCTGAACGGCAAGGCAGCCGGCGGCCCGACCCTGCTGGTCGATGCCCTCAACATCTGGGGCACCAATGTCGTGATCTTCGCCCTGTGGTTCTGGACGACAGATCGCGGCGGTGCCGCGTTGCGCGGCCATCCGAGAGCGCGCGATCCAGATTTTCTGTTTCCACAAATGACGCTTCCGCATCAGGATGCGGCGGACCCGTTCGTGCCGGGTTTCGTGGACTACCTGTTTCTGGCCTTCACCAACGCCACCGCCTTCTCGCCCACCGACACGCTGCCTCTGACGCCGCGCGCGAAGTTGCTGATGATGGCCGAGGCATTGATCTCTCTGCTCACTGTGGCCCTTGTCGCCGCACGCGCCGTCAACATCCTCGCCTAGTCGGGCCGCAGACCGCAGAGGCTACCGCAAGGCCGGATCAACGGATGGCCGGCCAGGAACGAGCCGGCCTTCTCCGGGTTGGCCAGGGCCAGCCGCAGAGGTGATCCGGCGCATGAACGTTTGGCAGCTCATCGCCCACGATCACGCCTACCTCGGGCACCTGATCGCAGAGAGTCGGTACACTTTCGGTGGTTCGGCGATCCACGACCGTGAGGAGGTGCTGGGCGGATTGATTGATGAGCTCGCCGCTCATGCCGAGGCATTGGAGGCCAGTCTCTATGCGCCGCTGCGCCACCTGGATCGGACGCGCCAGCTCGCCGAGGATCTGCACCATGAGCACGCGCAGTTCATCGGCCAACTCGATGCACTCGCGAGATCGCGGCGGGGCGGCATGGTCTCGCAGAAGGGCATGGTCCTCGACGGCGCTCTGATCGGTCAGCACCTCCGCCGTTACACTCAGGAGCTGATCCCGGCGGCTCGGGAGCTTCTCTCTTCGGACCAAGTTGATGCCGCCGCACACGCCTTCGTTCGTGCGAAGATGCAAACCCTGAAGGTACGGCACGGTCGCAGATCCGACAAACCGACGCTGGCCAGAATTGCACGGGCCTGCGCCGTCTGCGCTGCTGCGGCCGGTATCGGCTACCTTGCTGGGCGTTCGGCCTCGGCCAAAGGGCGGAAGCATCTCGCCACGTCCACGCGTTGAGATTGCGCCACCGCATCGCCGCTCATTTTACCCAGCGCAGACACGCTGGGTAGCACCGGCGAAGGGCTGCATCGATGCTGCGAGCGCGATGTGTGCGCAGCGGCGCGACGGACCGGACGCAAATCGGCAGCCTGCCGGCCTCTGCAACTCACGATACATCCGAAGCCGCTCAGTGTTGCTCGCCGTAAACAAGCATTAACTCTGCGCGGGCATCATTCCGGGTCTGATCGACGAGCCGTTCGGACCAAGGGGGTCCGCCCAATTGAGATGGGAGACAACCGGTCCATGCCTCGCCTGCTCGAACTGCTGCGCTGGAAACTTCAGATGCTCTTTGCATGGAAGCCAACGCGTGCTCAGCTGCTGCCCCTGATCCTGGGGGTTTACGCCCTCGCGGGTTGGGGGGCCTATGCGAATAAAGCTTCGGCCAACCGCGATCTCACGACTCAGGTCAGCCTTCTTCAAACGGAGCGGGACGGGTTCGTGGGCCGCCAGAAAGAGTTGGAGCAGGCCAACAGCGACCTCCTTCGTGAGTGGCAAGGCAAACTCGCCTCTGCCCGCGCGGAACTCGGCCAAGCCCTTGCGGCCCGTGACGCAGCGAAGGGGCAGCTTGCCGGTTCACAGCGCGAGCTTACCGCTTCGAAGAAGCGCTTCGATCAAGCTCGTGATCGCGTATCTGAGACAGGCAGCATCAAACCCGCCGAGCCGTCGAAGAAGGCCGCGGGTAAGCCATAGAGCCCCTCCGACAGGTCGGCCTTCGGCATGATCAACGCGAACCCACGCTGTTTCCCTTGAGGCTCAGCCTCAGGAAGTCTGGCTGCGAAGCCGTGTCGTGCCCCGCCCGCCGCGATGCATCGCGGCCACCGACGGTAGACCCATGGTGAGCCTCAGGACCGGGACACGAAAGCGGCGACGCAGGTCCTCGGCAGCGTCGCAAGTCCTCGACAGCGTCGCGAGTGTGCTGGAGCGCACCGGTGAGCACCGCGTGTAGCGGCATCTCATTCCGCTCGTCGAGGGCGTTGCCGACGTGACCGGTCAGCAGATCGATGCCACACGAGCCGCGAGGTGCGGGCGGCCGACGGTCCCGAGCCCGAGCGCCTGAGCCAGAGGATTGCGTGCGGCGCCGTCACCAATCCAGTCCGCTACGTGGCAGCCTCACAGAGCGGCCCAGATCTTCGATCAACCTGTAAAACCCATCTTGATGACGCCGGCTTGATAAAGGCGTCCATGAGCGGCGCACTGGCGACCGTTGCGACGCGACCGGGTGCCGTGTCGGGAGCAAGGGCGCGACGGGGCGCTCGCAAGCGCTCGGCTCGCTGAGGAAGAGATCGCCTTGCTCAACCTTGAGGCTTCGCCTACCCGCAGCGGAGACGGGAACGATCCGCAACAGGAACGCGGTCGCGAAGCCTGCCAGCCTGGCTGAAACGCTTGATCGAGAAGACCGGCTGGCACTGCGGTACGGGGCGGCCTAATCGGGCGGCTCAAGGACGAGAGAGGCTGCGCCGATGCCGATCAGCAGGATGGACCTTGCGGACGCGGGCTCGCCGGAGGCGCTCGTCACACGCATCCTACAGGCCGAGCCGGAACTTCCGGTGCCCGTGCCGATCCAGGAGCTGTGCACCCGCCTCGGCATCCTCCGGATCGAGGACCTCGAGACCGGCGAGTTCGAGGGCGGCCTGGTGACCGACGCGAAGCGGTCCGAAGGCACCATCCTCGCCAAGCGCGGGGGCGAACCGCGTCGCCGCTTCACCATCGCGCACGAACTCGGCCATTTCCTGATGGCGCACCACGTCCCGGATCAGCCCGGCCGGTTCCTGTGCAAGAGCTCCGACCTGCTCCGCGTCACCGCGAAGGCGGGCGATCAGCGGCAGCGCAGGGAGGTCGAGGCCAACCGCTTCGCCACCCTCTTGCTGATGCCTCCGCACCTGCTGCGAGGAGCCATGGCGGGCTTTCGCGAGCCCGATCTGGAGCACGTTCTCATGCTCGCGCGCGACTTCGGGGTCGGCAAGGAGGCGGCGGCTCGGGCCTACGTGCACTACCATCCCGAGCGGATCGCCATCGTCGTGGCGGGCAACGGCCGGGTGCAGCGGTGCTACCGCAGCCTCGCCTTTCCGGATATCATCTGCGCGGTCGGCGGCCCGGTTCCGACAGGCTCGCTCTATCACAGCACTCAACATCGGCCGAGCAGGGCGAGCGACATCGCCGCGTGCAGTCCCGATCTCTGGATCGATGTGAAGCGCGACCTCCGCGCGCCGGACCTCTACGAGCAGGTGTACCTTCAGCAGAACGGCTTTGCGATGATCCTGCTGCGGCTGGAAGCTGCGCCGGAAGAGACCGCGGAGGAACGCAGGCTCGATGAGGGCTGGCGTCACCGCTTCCACTCGGGGCGACGGTAGGCAGGATCCGGCTCCCACGGAACAGCCGTGACGGCTATAGCCTGCTGCTTCGTCAGAGCGGGCCGTACCGCCGTCCCGTTGCTGATCCGGCGCACGCCTCGGGTCGGCAGAAGGCGCAATGAGGATCGTGAATGGCGGGGACTGACGACGACCTTCGGCTGCTCCTCAATCAGGCTGCGGCAGAGGATGCGTTCCTTGGCTGCGTATTCCGACGAAGCCGGCCGGGGATTCCGATTTGAAGCCGGCCGTCATTCCGAGGCGAAGCCGGCCACCGGTCCGATCTGAAGCCGGCCAGCGACGGGGCACTCCCGCGGGTCTGGGGGTGAAGATCACGAGGTCGGTTCAACAGGTCAAGCGGTTGGCTCGGCCGCCTTGCGTTTGCGCAGGCTCTCGCCGGCGAGTTCGATGCGGTGCGCGTTGTGCAGCAGCCGGTCGAGGACGGCATCGGCGAGCGTGGGGATGCCGATGATCTCGTACCAGCGATCCACTGGGACCTGGCTGGTGATCAGGGTCGAGCCGGCGTCGTAGCGGTCCTCGACAATCTCCAGGAGATCGCGCGCCTGTTCGGGCAGGAGCGGCTCAGGGCCCCAATCGTCGAGGATCAGCAGGTTCGCCTTCGCGATCTGGCGCAGCAGCCGGCCGTAGCGGCCATCGCCACGCGCGAGGCTCAGAGCCGCAAACAGGCGCGGAACTCGATAGTACAGGACCGAGAGGTCGTCTCGGCAGGCCCTGTGCCCGAGCGCGCAGGCGAGCCAGCTCTTGCCCACGCCGCAGGGGCCGGTGATCACGAGGTTGCGCCGGGCCCGGATCCAGTCGCCGGTGGCGAGTTTGAGGAACAATGCCCGGTCCAGGCCACGATGGCTGCGGTAGTCGACGTCCTCGATGCTGGCGGGATGGCGCAGCCGCGCGGCGCGGGCGCGGGCCTCGAAGCGCTTCTGCCGCCGGGCCGTGGCCTCATGGTCCAGAAGCAATCCGAGCCACTCGGCGTGGCCGAGGGCGCGGGCCTCCGGGTTGGCGTCGAGCGCCTTGAAGCCCGAGGCCATGCCGCTCAGGCCGAGTTCGTGCAGGAGATCGAGCGTGGGGTGGGTGAGCATCGGCGTCTCCCTCAGTGGAAGTAGCGCGGGCCGCGCAGGTTGGGATGGAGCATCACCGGGACGGCCTCGGCAGGCGGCGTCGCGCGGTCGAGGCCGTTGGCCAGGATCGAGGCGATGCTTTTGTAGGTGAGTGCGCCGAGCGCCACGGCTCGGGCCGAGGCGGCCTCCGCCCGGCCGGGATCGAGCCCCCGGTAGAGGCGCAGGATGCCCAGACAGGTCCGGAAGCCCTGCTCGGGATGGGGCCGGTCGTGCAGGATGGCGATGACCAGCCCCTCCGTCTCCGTCCCAATGCCGCGTGCCCAGCGCCGGAAGCGCTCGGGGCTCCACTCGGCGTAGCGGCGATGGGCGCTGGGCATGTGGTCGGGATCGGTGCCGTGCCGCCGTCCGGTGTAGCGGCGTTCGTGGGCGGCGACGCGCTGACCACGATGGAACACTTCGACGGTGCGCACTGTCAGGCGGACGTCGACCTGCTCGCGGATCAGGGCGTGGGGCACCGAGTACAGGAAGCCGCCCGCCTCGACGTGGTAGTCGAGGTTGACCCGGGCCAGCCGCCACTCGGCGAAGGTGTAATCCTCCTCCGGTAGGGGACGCAGCGCCGCGCGTTCGATCGCCTCGAACAGGGCGCGGCGCGTGGTTCCGAGCCGGCGCATGAGGTGGGCGTTGATGCGCTCCACCATCGCGACGATGGCGGCGTTGCACTCGGCCAATGAGAAGAACGTCTGCCGGCGCAGCCGTCCCAGGATGTAGCTCTGGGCGAAGCGCACGCCGGCCTCGACCTTGGCCTTGTCGCGCGGCTTGCGGGGCCGGGCCGGCAGGACGCCGATGCCGTAATGCTCGGCCATCATCCCGTAGGAGCGGTTGATCTCGGGATCGTAGAACGAGGCCTTGTGCACCCCGCTCTTGAGGTTGTCGGGCACGACGAGACGGGGGACGCCGCCGAGGAAGCGGAACAGACGGACATGCGCGCCGATCCAGTCGGGCAGCGTCTGGGTCCAGGTCGCCTCGGCGTAGGTCAGGCTCGACGCGCCCAGCACCGCCACGAAGATCTCGGCCTCGCGCACGATACCGGTGGCGGGATCGACGATCCCGACCTTCTTGCCGGAGTAGTCGACGAAGACCTTGTCGCCGGCGTCATGGTGCTGGCGCATCACCGGGGTGAGACGGTGCTCGAACTCCCGATAGAGGTCGCAGAACCGGGAGTAGCCGTAACCCTCCGGATGGGCCTCGCGGTACTCCTCCCAGAGCACCGTGAGATTGACCCCGGGCCGGCGCATCTCTCGTACCAGCGAGGGCCAGTCCGGCTCAGGCAGCCGACGCATGCCCTGCTTCACCCCGGCCCGGGCGAACAGGCGCTACTCCAGCACTGCGTCGGTGACTTCCGGGTCGAGCGGCCAGGTCAGGCCGGCGGCGCTCGCTCGGGCGAGGTTGTCCTGCACGGTCGAGCGGGCGATGCCCAGCGTTCGCCCGATCTCTCGCGAACTCGCCCCGTCGCGGGCGAGACGCAGCATCTGTTTGATCTGTCGCATGGTCAGCTCTCTCCTGGCCGGCATCCCGCTCTCCTCGTGGTCGAGGACAGGGATGCCGCGGTTGCTGACCCGCGGGGATGATCCGTCGCCGATATCGGCTACCGGTTGGCCGGCTTCATCTCGGAATGGTGGCCGACATCAAATCGGAACGCTGGCCGGCTTCGCCTCGGAATGAGTGGCCGGCTTCCGTCGGAATCCGCACCTTGGCCGTCTCGCCCACGCCGAGGACGCCGACCTGAACGCTACGGGCACCGCGCCTGCAGCGTCTCCTGTCGTTTCCTTGATGATCACGAACCGTCAGCGGGCGGCGCTTCGTGAGCTTGGCTTTTCCGAAGAAGCCATTCGGCAGATGACGCCCGCCGAGGCGCATGGGAAGCTGGGATTGGCCTAGTTGCGGTCACCTCAGCGCAAATCAAGCGCTTAGAGGCCTCCGCCAACCTTATCCAAGGAGCGGCGCACGCACATCATCTGCCCCCTGTTGCTGCCGATGACCGCCGAAAGCCGAGCTCTCGTATATTGGAGATGGTGGCGCCAAAACCGGCGGTAAGGCGAGATCGACCCTGGATTTTGTTCCTGTTTTGTTCTAAATGGCATCACGGATCGAGCCTCTGTTCAACCCCTCGGTTGCTCCGAGCTACCCCGTGTCATGGCCGATACCGAAATCCCGCCACTCAGCCCCGACGACGCCAAGCTGATCCGCAATGAGCGGGCGAAGCTGACGGCGATGTGGGTCAACGGCGTCGCAGTCGCCTCCGTGGCTGTCGGCGGCATCTCTCCGTCAGTGGCGATCTTCTCGGGCACCGCCAGCGCGCTGACAGCCAGCGCTCTCCTGGTTGGTTGGCGTCTCCTGGCAGGTATACTACATCTGGTAGCAAGACACCTGCTCGGAGCCTTGCGCGCGTGAGCCTGACGCTCGCACAGATGATTGTTCTTTTTCTCGGCCCGCTCGTCCTGGCAACGATGGTCGGCGTTGTCCTGTGGTTGACGCACGAGAAAGAGGCTGATCGCCTCAAGCGCGCCGAAATTGATCGTGCGATGTGGGTCAAGTATCAAGCTGAGCGGAAAGCGGCCGGAGAGTAGTTTATCTATTTGCCTATTGAGCCGTAGCCGTAAAATTGATCTCTCCCAACTTTGCGAACTCGGTAAGTTTAATGCGCGTCCCGTTCGACCTGCTCAGGCATGCGACAGCCGTGACCTGACCGGCTGGCTTTGGACCGGGCTGATCGAGGGGAGCGGCTTGGACCAGGGGAGTCGAGGATGAAGCGAGGACAGAAGCCGAGCGCTCCGCCCCCCGCACCGCGGCGGGGCCAAGGCCCCCGAGAGCGCCATGGAAGCCGTAAAGCGGGCGATGAAACCCGATAGCGATTTCGGGGTCGCCGCGCGCCGCCATCTGCCCAGCCCCTCGGACGAGAGCTTGGCGCGGGGGCGCCTATACCCGCCGAGCGGCCCGTGACTTCATGGCGGCCGAATCCTGCAGGGCGAGGTCGATCGCACGGATGAGCCGCTCGGCAGTTTCGGCTACGGCTGGGTCCTGCGACATTGCGATTGCGGCTTGCTGCAGCGTGCGGAACTCCCGCAGACGCCCGCCAGGATCAGCCCCTCGGGCGGTGGCTGACTGTACGAGGCCCTGGACCAATTCCCGCGCTAAGCGCTCGTCGAGGCCCGGCGCCACCCAGCCCGAGGGCGGCGAACAGGTCGTCTTCGTATACATCTCGGCGGTGGAGCGGGTCGGCCGGCGCCACTTCGGATGATGCCGGCCACCAACGCGCTCGACCAAGCCTTCACCCTCCAGGACATCGCAGGCCAGTTTGACGAGCTCGCCACGCCGCCGCGCCGTGATGCCAGTCCGCGCCGCAAGCTGCAGCGTTCCGATCGGCTCGTCGGTCAGAGCGATCAGGATGCAGGCACGGAGCGAGGGTTGTCGGCTCATGGTCACGCGGATCCCTTGGCCATGATGGCGGCCGGGCGCCGTCCACCGTGGCTGTTCCCGCAACGGTTGAGCCGCCCAGACCGTTCATCGATCCCTTGATGAACACCCTCAGCCTGCCGGATGCCTGGGCCGATTCCGGCGAAGCGATCTCGCGGAGATGGTGCGACGGAGGACCCGTACTCGGAGGCGTTGTCCCAAGTGTCTGAGGCCTCGCTGGTGACGGGCCGCAGCGTCTCTCCTTGGGCCGGATCCGCGACGCCGGCACCGCCGCCGGATGAACCGCCCGCATGGCTGCCGCCCGGTCTACTCCTCGACGCACCGGATGAGTCGCCCGTCGGCCCTGATCCGTTGTCTGCCACGGTTAGCTCTCCTCCCGCGCTCTGAGAGGCACAAGAGGGAGAACGGCTCAGCGGTGGAGGTGCTCCCCGTAAGCGTTCCGACCGTGTGCTGGGCGGCCACTTCAACGAGCCGAGCCGCATGCGACTGGCCGATCGCAGCCCGTAGCGTCCGCTTACGGGCCGTCACCAGGGCCTTCGGAATGACCGGGATGGGCGCCGACCCGAACGTCCGGTCTTGCACGCGATTGGGATCCGGCGCGACGCAGTCTGGCCGAGACCCGCCGGTCCGCTTCGGGGGCCAACTGCACGGGAGCGGACACTCGAAGCGGTTCAGGCAGCGGCCTCAGGGTGCGCCCCATCAACCGGATCGCGGCTTCGGAAGTCATTCGATAGCGCGACGCGGCAGCGGCTCTCGAGCCGCCCGATCGTCGGTCCTGATCGCGCTGCCTTTGGACCCGGCCGTACTGGCCGGCTTGATGCGCCGCGTCGCGGCAGGCCGCCGCCTCGACGGAAAGCCTCTACACGCGTCGTCCCATCACGAGCGTGACCGGCTGTCCCGCAGAAGTCTCGATGGCGGTAAATCTACGGGCGCGAAGTTCAGCCTCCATCGCAGCACACGACCATAGGTGGCCGCCGCTTCGGGCCAGCCGCAGGGCTGCAAGCGCGGCGCCGACCGGATCCGGAGGCGGAGCGTAGAGACCGACAACAAGGTATCCCTTCGGCTCGAGGGCAACCGTCAGCCGGTCGAGCGCTGTCCGAGCCGCGTCCTGGGAGAGGAAGGGCGCCGGAAGCCACGTCAGCGCGTAGCCGGCTGGATCATCGAACTGGGTCACATCCTGCAGGCGGAGATCAATACGGCGGCGGAATGGGCTTGCCGCCACGTTCGCACGGGCCAGTTCGAGGGCCGGCTCCCAGATGTCCAGGCCCACGACACGCAGCGAGGGCCACTGCGCTGCGGCTTCGAGAGCAATGCCGCCCACACCCGTTCCGACATCCAGGAAGCGCCCGGTGAGCGCGGCCGCGAGCGCCGGGCGGTCGGCCGCCAGGGCCGCCAAGCGCCGTACGACGACCCGCGAGGCTTGGCCCTGAGCCTGCAACATCGCAGGATCGCGGACCTGCCAGACGGGCGGTCGCTCGGGACACTCCAACAAATCCCGCGCCTCCTGCAGCGCGTGCGTGACGGAGGCCAGGGACGCGGAGACCTGCGCCTGATCAAGGTCATCGAGGCCGCCCGGCACCACGGCGGCGACCACGTCGTGCAACCGGCGCGCGACCTCGGGATGAATGTCCGGCGCCTCCTGCCGCAGGCGTAGGGCTGCACCGATCGCGGCAAGGCCTCTTGCCGCATCGCCCATCTGCCGCAGCGTGTGTTGAACGTCTTGGAAAGTCATCGGCGACCGCCAGAATGATCTTCACCACGACGCGGCGTGGCGCCCGAAGCAGAAGAGCCGGATCCGGCAGCCTCGGAACCCGGCCGGGCCGCGACCCGCAGGGTGATCACAGGCCGTGCGCCTGAGCGATCATCTGTGCCGCCCGCTCTCCGATGATGGCGCAGGGCGCCTGCGTGTTTCCCGCCGTCACACGCGGCATGATCGAAGCATCCGCGATGCGCAGAGCGTCGATCCCGTAGACGTTCAGCGATGCATCGACCACCGACATGGCATCGCGGCCCATCTTGGCCGTGCAGCTCTGGTGCCAGTAGGTCACGGCGGCATCACGGATGAAGTCTTCGAGTGCGTCTCCCCTGATGTCGCCCGGCATGGCCTCTCCGCGGACATGCGGCCGAAACGCCTGGGCGTTGCCCAGCGCGCGGCACAGATCCACGCAGGCGACGGCCGTCGTCAGATCCGCGGGATCGGACATCATGTTGGCCTCGATCGCCAACGGCACTCTGGGATCGGTACTCGTCAGCCGAAGCCGGCCGCGGCTCGCCGGGCGCGCCAGACCGGCGAACATCGTCCAGCCCTGCGCCGGCACACCGCGCGCCGCGGTCCGATCGCTCGGCACGGGAAATTCGACCTGGCAGAAGAGCACGTCCGGCGCATCGAGCCCGGGGCGGCTCGTCCAATACAGGGTCGCCTCGCTGCCGCTGTTACGGGGGGCGATGGGTTCGGCATACTCCCAGATGCATCCGAACGAGACATGGTCCTGAAAGTTCTGGCCGCCGCCCGGCAGGTGCTGCACCACCGGGATGCCGAAGCGCGTCAGCTCCGCATGGTCCCCGATGCCGGAATGCATCAGAACCTTGGGCGTCTGGATGGCGCCCAGGGACAGCACCACCTCGGCCCGGGCTCTGATCTCCAGGACCTGCCCGGCGCGGACCACTTCGACGCCGACCGCGCGCTGCTGCTCGATCAGGACGCGCCGCACGGTCGTGTCGGTGAGGACCGTCAGGTTGGGGCGGTCGAGCCAAGGGTGGACATAGGCCCGGTAAAGCGATTGGCGCCGGCCGTCGCGAACCAGCATGTCCGAAATCGAGGCGCCGCCCGGCCCATCCATCATCTGGCCATTCGGATGCGCGAAGGTCGGGATGCCGACCTCGCGGGCCGCATCGAGAATCGCGTATGCGATGGGGCTGGGATCCGAGGCGGGCTGGACCCAGACCGGCCCGGACTCGCCGCGATACCGCGGATCCGGTGAACCCTGCCAGTTCTCGATTCGACGATAGATCTGGAGGACGCTGTCGTAACTCCACTCGGCATCGCCCGCCTCCGCAGCGAAGTAATCCCAGTCACTGCGATGCCCGCGCGCCCAGACCATCACGTTGATGCTGGAGCCGCCCCCGAGACCTTTGCCCATCGACATCGACAGGGCACGACCGTTCAGGTGCGGGTTCGGCTGCGCCTGAAATCCCCAATCCCGCTCGCTGCCCAAGTTGGCCGGCCATTGTGCAGGGTCGAGCACCGTCTCGGCATCGTCGCTGCCTCCGGCTTCGATCAGCAGCACGCGCAGGTCGGGATTTTCCGCGAGGCGCCGCGCCACGACCGAGCCCGAGGATCCGGCGCCGCAAATGATGACATCGTATTGCGAGCGCAGGTCGGCGACCAGGCGCTGCTGGTTCTCCTGCGCGCGCCGGGATGAATCGCGGTCCTCGCGACGAGACTGGCTCATGATAGGCAACATCCTTCTACTGCTGCGCTGCCGTTGCTGAGGAGCGGTACGATTTGTCCCGCCAACACGGCGGGTCCCGCGAAAATGATCCTGAGCCGCAGGAATTCGGGTGGATGTTCCATGCCTTCGACCTCCGCGACTGTGATCGACGTCACATTGGAAGCGCGGGATGAAGTTCACGAGGGCCTGTTCGCTTCGGCTCCCGAATGCGTTACGGAGATCTTCGCGGACCTGCATGCCGCGCTTCTCGTGATAGGCTCGGTTCACCCCCACGCCATTGTCGTCGATCTTGCGGACGGAGATGCGTCTTGGTCCGGCCTTCTGCAAAGCCTCGGGGCGAACCGATCCCTCGGTCACAGCCGCATCCCGGCTGTGGAAAGCTCCGACATAGCAGGCCCGTCCGGAGGTTCGGCGGGCGGCTCGCATCGCGTCTCCCCGAGCGGCGGTGGCGGCCATACGCCGATCGCTGGCCGATAGCCGATAGCCGGTCCTCGTGGGACGGCGTGGCCAGCCGGGCTGTGAGTTTTGTCACGGACCCGCCCACCGGTCAGAGGCGACACGGTGCGGCATCATGCTGACACCAGGCTGCGCCGCGGAGAACTCTGCGGAGCGCACACGAGCCTGGGTCGGCGCAGTCGAGAGAGGATGTCGTGAGCGCGCCGAACAGGCTTGTCGGGCTCCTGGCCGCCAACGCGTTCTTCGCCGAGCTGGGCCAAGACGCTCTTCAAGCCATCGCCGGCCTTTGCCGGATGCGCAGCGTTGCGCGTCACGAGATCCTCTTCCAGAAGGGGGATCCAGGCGATGCCCTCTACGCGATCCGTCGCGGGCAGATCCGCATCGCCACCGGCACCGAGGACGGCCGGTCCGTGACGCTCAACCTCCTCGGCCCGGGCGATGTCTTCGGCGAGATCGCCCTGCTCGATGGCCATGCCCGCACCGCAGAGGCCATCGCGCTCGAGGCGACGGATCTCTTCGTCATCGACCGGCGGGACTTCCTCGAACTCCTGGCGCACGACGCGACCCTGGCGGCGCGGATCATCGGCTTCCTGTGCCGACGGTTGCGCTGGATGAGCGAGCGCATGGAGGAGGCTACGCTCCTTCCCCTCGATGCCCGGCTGGCGCGGCGTCTGGTTATGCTGTCCGAGGATTACGGCGCCGAAATCCAGGTGACACAGCAAGAGCTCGCCGCTTACGTTGGCGCGGCGCGGGAAAGCGTCAATCGCGTCCTTCAGGATTGGCGTCGATCCGGCATCATCGATCTTGGGCGCTCACGCGTGCGTGTGAAGGTCGCGCCGCGTCTGGCGGCCCTCGGCGCGCCCTCACGGATCTGAGGCGGCAGAAGGGATCCACCACATGAGGAATCTCGCGCGCGTCGTGACCGCATGCGCGGCCGTCGTCGTCCCGGTCTCCGTCCATGCCCAGACGCGCTGCACGGAAACGACCCGCTTCGACCCGCCTCTGCGGATCCTGCGATGCACCGACGGTCTCACGCTCGAAGCCGAGCGAGCGGCCACGTTACGGCCGGTGGATCGGGACGGCGACGGGCAGCTCGAGGGAGCGGAGATCGGCGGCAGCGCCGTACTCGTGACCCTGCCGCCGCGCTCGAACACGCGCCGGGGCGGCTTCCAGATCCTCACCCCCCACGCGATTGCCTCCGTGCGCGGCACGATCTACGCCGTCGATGTGACTACCGCCAAGACGGCAGTTTTCGTGGCTCGAGGCCGCGTCGCCGTCGCGCGCCGGAGCACCCCGGCCGTGTCCGTCACGCTCGGCCCGGGTGAAGGCGTCGATGTCGGTGAGGATCAGGCCCCCCTGGACGTGCGACGGTGGCCGCAGGAGCGCGTCAGAAGCCTGCTCGAGCGCTTCGGGCGGTGAGAGCCGCGGGTCTGGTGCCGGGGCTTGAATCGATCTCGCGCCCCGGGCGGACCAAGCGACGCTTCGCCCTCCTCATGTTCGTGGCCGCGCTGGGGTGGAGCGGCTGGCTCGCGCACCTGCACATCGCCGGACGGGCAACGCCCCTCGATTACCTGGAGGCGGCGGCGACGGACCTGCGCATGCGCCTGGCCGGTCCACGCACGCCGCCCAAAGATGTCGCGATCGTCGCCATCGACGACGAAATCGTCCGCCGGGAAGGAGGCTTTCCCATCTCGCGCACGACGATGGCGCGGCTGATCGAAACGATCGCCGCGGCCCGCCCCCGTGCGCTCGCCGTCGATGTCCTGTTCCTCGAAGACGGGCGCCAGCCCGAGGCGGATCATGCCCTCGCCGCCGCCCTCCGCAAGGTGCCCGCCGTCCTGGCGGCGGCAGCCGTCTTCGACGAGGCCACGAACGAAGGGGGCATCCCGGTCGCCACCGCCGTGCATCGCCCGATCCCGGTGATCGGCGCGGCCGCGCTGACGGGACTCGTCAACCTGTCCGAGGACGCCGCCGGCGTTCCGCGGCACCTTCCTCTCGTTGCCAGGGCGGACAACGGCGTTGCGGCCCATTTCGTCCTGCGCACAGCGGCCCTGGCGGCCCGAAGCGATCCGGTTCTGCGCGACGGACAGGTACGGATCGGGCCAACCGTCATCCGGCTCGACCTCGGCTATCATCTTCCGCTCCGTCCTTACGGACCGCGCCGCACGATCCAGACCTTGAGCGCCGCCGCACTTCTCGATGGGACGGCACCCGTCGCCGCTCTGGCGGACCGTGTCGTGGTGATCGGCGCGACGGCACTCGGGGGCAGCGACACCTTTGCGACGGCGTTCGATCCCGTGATGCCCGGCGTCGAACTGCTGGCGACCGGCATCGCCCATCTGACCGCGGGCGACGGACTCGTGCGCGATGCGCGCGTTCGGCGGCTCGACGGGGTGGCGGCCGTGATTCTCGCGGGCGCTGCCGTGCTCCTGATCGCGCTGGCCCCACCGCTCCCAGCAGCCATCCTCGTGCTCCTCCTCCTGGCCGCCTGGTTCGCTCTGGGCACCGTCGCCTTCAGCCAGGGCATCTGGATGAGCGCCGCCCTGCCGCTCGCAGCCGCTGGCCTGCCGACGCTCCTGTGCGCGGTGGCCCGCCAGACGCTGGATCGCCGCCAGGGCCTGAGGCTCGCGCGATCGGAGCAGACCCTGCGCCGACTTCAACCCGCCGCGCTCGCGGAACGGCTCGCCTGGGACCCGACCTATCTGGCTGCACCCCTCACGCGCGAGATCCCGGTGCTCTTCATCGATCTGACCGGCTTCACCGGCCAGAGTGAGCGACTGGGCCCGGTCCGCACCCGCGCCCTCCTCAAGACGTTCCACGATCTCGTGGACGAGACCGCCTCGTCGCACAAAGGCCTCGTCGTCAACTTCATGGGCGACGGCGCGATGGTCGTGTTCGGCGCCCTGGACCCCGATCCGGCGCAGGCGGAAAACGCCGTGCGGGCGGCCAGCGATCTCATCGTCCGGACCCGCGACTGGATCGCGCGCGATCCCGAACTGGCAGGCGCCGGACGGGCGCTCGACGTGCGGATCGGCGCGCATTCCGGACCGGCGATCCTCTCGCGCCTCGGCAGCGACACCAATCAGCAGGTCACGGCGACGGGTGATACCGTCAACGTCGCGAGCCGCCTGCTGGCCGTGGCGTCGGAGGCCAAGGCCCGCCTCGCCGTCAGCGCCGATCTCCTGACGGCTGCCGGCATCGTTGAGCCGGCCGGCCTCTTCGACGAGCGGCGGACGGCTTCCATCCGCGGACGGTCCCAACCCATCGCGGTTTGGTTGACGCGCGAACCTGCGCGGCTGCCATAGATCCCGCGCCACGCCGCGTTTCCGGGCCTCTGTGACCGCGGTCACAGCGGCCGGCCATCGTCGGGCGCAGAGTGCTGTCACCCCAACAGGGAGAAGCACGATGAAGACGACTTCGACGAGGACGATGATGGTCGCAGGTCTCGCGCTCGCGACACTGGCGGGCGGTGCCGCCAGCGCCGATGCCCGCGGGTTCGGTCACGGCGGGTTTGGTCACGGCGGCTTCGGCCATCACGGCGGCTTCGGCCATCGCGGATTCGGGTACGGCCGCTTCGGGGACGGCGGGTTCGGCCACCATCGATACTTCCACCACCGTGGCTACCGTCGGCACTTCGGCGGGTTCGACTGGAATTATCCCACGGGTGGCTACTTCCTCAGCTCGGATTTCAGGGATTGCCGCGTCGTCTACAACCCCCTGTTCTTCGGACACGAGCGCGTCTGCAGCTGACGGAGCATCCGTCTTCGGCTGATTGAGGCCCCGGTGCGCGATCGGCCGCCGCTGCACCCGCAGCGGCGGCCGGTTGGCCGACGTCGTCACACCAAAGCTTGTCGTGACGACGGGATGGGAGCCGGCACCACGGACCCATTCGTCCCGAAGACGCCGCCCGAATATCGAAATTCAAACCGCAACCGCATTAGACATGAGCCGAGCGGCAGCGCGGAGCGGTCGTCAGTTTGTCGCCGCCGTAGCGCGTTCGCTTGAAGGCGTGCACGCGACCGTGGTGATGGTGGTCCCACCAAGGATGATGTCGGTGCCGGGTTCCGGGCGCGCCGCGCGTCCGAGGCTGTGCCGGGGAGCGGGGCGATGGCGGCGACGAGGACATCGGGACGTGCAGAGGAGCCAATCGAACCCGCAATGGGCCGCACGACCCCTGATTTCTACGCGAGCCTGCCCCGGTTCACCGCCTTCTCCAGCCTCATGGATCCAGGCCTCTATCGGCCTCTTCCCACGACTTGGTGGCTGGGTGTGACCGATGTCGTCGGCTCTCAGCAACAGATCGGGCTCGGCCGCTACAAGGCGGTCAATGCGGCCGGCGCAGCCATCATCGCGGCCGTTTCGAATGCTCTCGGCCGGCGCGCGTTCCCGTTCGTCTTCGCCGGCGACGGGGCAAGCTTCGCGATTGCCCCGGAAGACGTGGACGCCGCCAGAGAAGCGCTGGCCGCAACGGCCGTCTGGGTCCGTGAGGCGCTGCAGCTCGAGCTGCGCACCGCTCTGGTACCGGTCTCAGCCGTGCGCGATCGCGGGCTCGACGTGCGCGTCGCGCGCTACGCGCCCAGTGCTCACGTTTCCTATGCCATGTTCAGCGGAGGCGGCCTGCCCTGGGCAGAGGCCGCCATGAAGGCCGGCGACTATGCCGTCGCACCGGCTGAGCCCGGCAGCCAGCCTGACCTGACCGGCCTCTCCTGCCGCTGGCAGGCAATCCGTCCCCGCCACGCGCTGATGCTCTCGCTCATGCTCGTGCCGCAGCACAGTGGCGACGCGCCGGCCTTCCGGCAACTCGTGCAAGAGATCCTGCACAATGTGGAGATCAGTGCCGAGGTCGCACGTCCGATGCAGGATGAGGGACCGCAGATGCACGGACCGTGGGCGGGGCTGGATCTTGAACTGCGCGCCATGCCGGGCTCCCGTCGGAGCCGCCTCTGGCGCAAGCTTCGCCTCGTGGCACGATCGATTCCCGAATACCTGATCTACCGCACGGGCTTGCGGGTGGGAGCGTTCGATCCGGCCGCGCTTCGGCACGAGATCGTCGGGAATACGGACTTCCGCAAATACGATGATGCGCTGCGGATGACGCTGGACTGCACAGAGGCCTTCGCGGATCAGCTGGAGGCGCAGCTCGCCGGCGCAGAGGCACGGGGGATCTGCCATTTCGGGCTGGAACGGCAATTGGCTGCGCAGTTGACCTGCATCAGCCCTCCGGTGCCCGGCAGCGGGCACATGCACTTCATCGATGGCGCTGGCGGAGGCTACGCGGCGGCCGCCGCAAGGCTGAAGGGTCGGGCGGCAAGCGTCGGGGCCGTGGTGCCGACCAGCCCGTGAGGGGGGGGCTGTGAAGCGTGGCTGCTGCCGGACGAAGCGCGGGCGCTCGGGACGACCGACCTCGAGCGGCGTTCAGGATCACTGTGCAGCACCGCATCGGCGAGCGTTTGGTCGATGGCGGGACCTTCGCGGTCGGCGCCAGCCTGACCGGTGCCGCGGCCTGCGCGCGGCGAAAGGTGGAAGGCGCGAAAATCTTCACCGTGTAGGAGCTTCTCCGGCCTGGAATCTTCGCGGATGGGATGTCCGCTGCGGAGCGTTCTCGAAACAGGCTGAATGACCGGGATGGGCGCAAAGCCGAAAATCCGGCTCGGCAGGTGCAGCCCGCAGACACGCGCGATCCCATATGGGCGCCTGCCAGCCAGCAGCCGAAGCCGGCCATCCGGACGCCAAGAGCCGACCGCAAAACTGGGAAAATTTGATCGCGGCAGTGCTCGACAGGCACTGCCGATTTCTCGGTACGATGTCCGCTGGCTATCGGCGAAGGAACATCGGCTGCGCTTCCACCGTCAAGCGGCTATGAACGCGATCAGATCCGCATTCACCTGATGCTTGTGCGTCGAGCACATACCGTGCGGCGCGCCCGGGTAGATCCTGAACTCGGCGTCCTTGACCAGCTTCACTTGCAGCTCGCCGGCGCCCGCAATCGGCACGATCTGGTCGTCATCGCCGTGAAGGATCAGCGTCGGGATCGTCACGCTTTTCAGATCGTCGGTCTGGTCAGTCTCCGAGAAGGCCTTGACGCAGTCATACTCGGCCTTCAGCCCGCCCATCATGCCCTGCAGCCAGAAGGAGTCGCGCAGGCCCTGGCTGACCGTCGCGCCGTCCCGGTTGGCGCCGTAGAAGGGACCGGAGAGGTCCTTGAAGAACTGGGAGCGATCGCCTGCGACGCCCGCGCGGATGTCGTCGAACACCGTCATGGGCAGTCCGCCGGGATTGGCTGGCGACTGCACCATGATCGGCGGCACGGCGCTGATCAGCACGAGCTTGGAGGCGCGGCCGTGCGCGTGCTGAGCGACGTAGCGCAACGCTTCGCCACCGCCGGTCGAATGGCCGACATGGACAGCGTTGGTCACGCCGAGGGCCCCGACGACGGCCGCGAGATCGGCCGCGTAGGTGTCCATGTCGTGACCCGACCAGGTCTGGCTCGAGCGTCCATGCCCGCGCCGGTCATGGGCGATGCAGCGGAAGCCTTGGTCCGCGAGGGCCATCATCTGGTCCTCGAAGGCGTCCGAGGACAACGGCCAACCATGGCTGAACACCACCGGCCGGCCCATCCGCGGCCCCCAATCCTTGTAGAAGATCTGCGTTCCGTCGGCCGTGGTCACAAAGCTCATCGTTGCTCCTTTTCGCGTCAGTGCCGTCGTACTCTCAGCCAGAGGCCGCTGTCATGGGAGTCCATCGACCTGGGCATCCCGGAGGCCGACAGGCTCCGCAAGCCGGACCGCGCGTTCCGTGCGCGATCCAGGATGCGCGCGATGCCGGAGCGCTTGGCCGCCCGGCACCAGGCAGCGTTCATGCCGCCTGTCCGGTCAGGCCAGGGTGCGGTTCATCATCCTACAGCGGCGCCTGCAGATCCAATCGGCAGGTCGTCCCGAAATCGGTCAGGAAGTTCAGCTTCCCGTCTCGCGCAAGCTCATGGATGTCGTGCAAGCTCCGATGGGGAGCGCGATAGGCGTCTACGATCGGGTCGATGACGGCGTCCGCCGCGTGGATCGTTGCCGGCGAGGCGGTCCGCTGCATCTTCGTCAGCAGAGCGTACAGCATGACCAGATCGCCGATATCGTCCCGTTCATGGCTGAGTGCATCGCCGTAGAGACGGACCGCTTCCGTGGTGAAGTCGTTGAACAGATCGATCCGACGCGCTCGTTCCGTTTCGCGCCTCTTGTCCTGGAACTGGCTTCGATGCGTCATCCATGTCGTCGCGAACGACGCCATGGCGCCGATGGTGGCGCCGCCGAGCCCGAACATCGCCGGGCTGTAAGCCGCAACCAAAGCTGCCTCCTAAAGGCCGGCAGACGTGGATTTGCGATCGGCGAGGCTGGAGCCTCCCTTCAAACCGAAGCTGTAGAGGAGCGTAATTGTCGGTCGGAGGATGAACAGATCGGCACCGAGCGCGCACAGCATCGCGAGGGCGCTGAGCCAGCCGAAGAGCCTCAGCATCGGAAGATTTGACAGGATGGTGGTCGCGAGGGCGCAGCTCAGCACCATCGTCGTCAGGATCAAGGGCGGCCCCATCAGGATTGTAGCCCGCTCGACTGCCGGTTCGGGTCTATGCGAAGCAGCCAGATCCAGCGTCATCCGATTGAGGAAGTGGACCGTGGCGCTCAAGCCGAGTCCGAGCGAGACCGTCAGGGCGACGACGCTCGCGAATTGCAGCCCATCGCCGAGCATCCACAGCAACGTCCCCGTCGCGAAGACCGGGAAAACCGCCGGCATGAGGCTCGCCAGCAGGATACGGGCCGAGCGGAAGACGAGACCGAGGAATGCCGCGACGAGCACCACCTCAACCGTGATACCGCGGCTGAGCTTGTCGATCATCTGCGCACTGTTGCGGGCGGCGATGGCCGACAGGCTCGTGACCGTGATGGTGTATCCCGGATACGCCGTGCGCACAGCGTCGAGAGCGTGGTCGAGGTCGCGGACGATCGGCAGAAGGCGGCTGGCATCGACGTCGCGGACGCGGCCGGCCACGAGGACGGCCTGATCGTCCCTCGCGATGAACTGCTGCACGAGGAACGCCGGCAAGGCGGCGACATACGCCTTGAGGGTCCCGACGTCGGAGCGGTGGACGTTCCGGGCCAGCCAGTCCCGCAGGGTTTCGAGCGACCACACGTTCCCGACGCCGGATTGCTGCGACAGGATTCGGTGGACCGTGTCGATCAGCGCCAAGGTGCGCGGCGCGTAAAGATCCTCGCCCTGCGGGAACGCGATCATGACGTTGATGGGGTTTGCCCCCGTCAGCTCCTGATCGAGCTTGTCGCTCGCCGCGACCGCCTGCTCATGGCTGGGAACCTGGTCGGCGAGCCGGTAGCGTGGCTGCAGCTGCGCATAGCAGAGCGCCAGCAGGGAGACGAGGACGACGCTGAGCGCGGTGTAGGCGGCCGCGTGGTGGACCATCTGCCCCGCGATCCGCGCGCAGAGGCGCTGAAGGATCCCGACGCCGCGATCCGCGTCCCGAGCCGCTTCGACGAACCCATCCGTGCGCCTGAGCAGCATCAGACCGAGGACCGGGATCAGGGCCAGAACCGCCAGCAGCGAGATCGCGGTGGCCAGGAGCCCGGCCTGACCGAAGCTGCGGATCAGATCCGATTCGGAGACCTGGAGGGCGATGAAGGACAGGGCTGCCGTCGCATGGGTCAGGACACAGGCGGGCCCGACGACCAAGAGGGCGTCGCGGATCGCCGACCGGGTGCTCGCACCGGCGATGAGCCGGGCGCGAACGTCGAAGGTCAGCTGCATGCTGTCGGAGAAGCTGATCACCATGATCAGCGGCGTCATCATGTTGAGGAAGATGTTGAGCTGCAGGCCGAGCCAGCCGAACGCGCCCAGCGCGAGGAGGATCGAAGCGAGCGGCGGCCCGGCCGCCATCAGCATGAAGGACAGGCGCCGGAAGAACGCGATCGCGATGAGGCATCCGACGAGGAGACCCGCCGCGTTGTAGACGAGGCGATCATGCTCGATCGCGTTGCGGATCTCGAGCTGCATGACCGGGACACCCGTCAACTCGGTCTTCAGCGTCGTGGAACTGAGATCGGTGCCTACGAGTCCGTTGAGTTCCTGGATGAGGCGCGCCAGCTGCCTGCTCTCGACCCTGTCGGGCTCGAGCGCCAGCACCATGAGCGTCAGCTGACCGTTTGCAGAGAGCAGCTTGTCCTTGATGATCTCGTTCGTCTCGACGGTCTGAACGAGCTGTGCGTAGGCCGGTCCCTCCGGCAGGGTGTCGGGGAAGAGCGGACCCGGCAGGGCGCCATCCAGCGGCGCGGTGCGTGCCGAGAAGAGCGAGACGATGCCGCGGACGCCATCGACCAGCTGCAGATCCGTAGCCAGGTTGCGCAGCGCTTCGATCGACTCCCGCTGCAGGATTGGACCGCTGACGACGACGAGAACGTCGTATTCACTCGAAGGAAAACGCTTCGAAACGGTCTCGTACTCGTGGAACTCTGTCGTATCGGAACGAAACAGCTGGCTGATCGAGTCGTCGACGCCGAGGCGGCGAACGCCGAGAACCGCCAGCAGGATCAACATCACCGTCGCGGATCCGACGATCGCCGGGTGCCGTAACGCGACGAACCCCAGGCGTTCGACGCCGAAAGCGATGGAGAACGACCGGACCTGCGAAGGCGCCTGATCTTCGACTGTGGTGCTCACGACGGTCGGCCTCGCGCGGGTCAGTTCTGCCGGCGCCCCGCCGGAACCGGCGGGGCTGAGCGATGGCGTTGATCAATCCTTCGCAGGCGCCGAAGCCGTCAGCGGCGGCGGAGCTGGACGACCACTTGCCGGATGTCGTTTCCCTGCGGTGAGATCACGACGTCCTGCCGGTTCCGGCTCGTCGAGAGGCTCAGACCGGCGGTGAAGACGGGAGAGGTCACCTGCGCCTGGAGTTGGCCGCCGCGCAGCGACCCCGACAAGGTGCCGGTCACGCTGCGCGTCGTCTCGGTCCAAGTCCCGGAAATCGCGCCGTTCGACTCCGTCGCCTGGCAGTCGATGTTGAATTTGTAGCTTGCACTCGCGCAGACGAGGCGCTGCTCCACGCTCGCGCCGTCCGGGCCGACCGCATACTGCGCCCGGCAGCGGATCGCCTCGCTGCCGCTTGCGGATTGAACGTAGCCCGAGCCGAACCACGATCCGGCAAAGCCGGCGAACCCGCCCTCTCTTGCCGCGTAGGCGGGCGGGCCGGAGAGTGCGATTGCCAAGCCCGGCAGGACGATCAATCCGCCGACCCATCGGCGCCGCGGGACCTGAAGGCGCGCATCATTCCTCATCCGGCTTGTCCTTGCGTGAGTCTACTGTTTGCGGAAGGTGTGGCGTGAAGATTGAAAACCCGATCAACTGATGTCTTGTCCAGAGTCGCAGTGTATCGAATCATGCCAGATTGTTCTTGAGGATCTTGAGGTCTGTGACAGGATACGCCATCCCGAAGCGATAGCCGCGCCCAATCCGGCGTGGCGCAAGCCGGTGCATGGCCTCGCCCTGACCTTCGGGGAGGCTGAGCTCGGCCGACCCGTGCCAGACGTCGACCCCGGCCAGATCGTCCGTCAGCGACAGCGTCGGCTCGTCCACGGCCGGCCGATCCTGCCGGCCGGCAACGAGGGTCGGGAAGTAGCGGCGCATCGTCGTCGGGCGGCTGAAGACGGTCCGCGGATCGTCGACCTGTCCCGCGCTGGAGGCGCGCCGTGGCGAGGCGTTCGCCATGGGCCGACAGGCTCGCACCGAAGCGGCTTCCGGCGGCGAGGGGAGCCGCGGCCGCGCTCGGTGCCGCGAAGGTGCGTGTCTGGAAGACGCTGCCGAGCTACTTGGGATAGCCCTGAGCCCACCCCCGGGCCAGCGCGGCATCGTTATCGAGGAAAATATATGGGCAGTCATTGACCGGCTGCCCCGCGAACTCGGCTTCCACCAAGACGAACGCCTCGCGGTACAGGCGTCGGTGGCCAAGGTGATGAACGCCACCCGGCAGCGTTGCCGGGTCCACTTCATGAGAACCATGCTCGCCCATGCCGGCTGCTCGGGCGTCTATTGCGCGCTTTGTGAGTTTCACGGTAGCTGCCGGCATGTGCCGGTGCCGCGGTGACCACCGCAGCGGGAAACGTCGGTGTCACATGAGTTCATCTATTGCAAAAGAAGCTGAGACAAAACAATTACTTAGGGACTCTACGGATAACTCAGGTAACAAGTGGGATACGCCAAAGTTATGAGTGGTGATGAAGAGGTGGAGGGTCCAATCCTCTCTCGCGGCACCAGCACTCTCTCGGATCTTGTCGCCATTCCGTTGATGCTATGTGTTCCGTGAGCGAGCCCGTCGCAGTCTGTGTTTTCACTGCGGCCGCCCTGCCGGATCCATGCGCTGAAGGGATCGTGCGGACGTGAATTCGACAGCCCTGATCACGATGCTGGGCCTCGTCATCGGCTGGGCCCTCCTGGCCGGCGCCGCTGTGGTCACCGGCCGGTTCTCGACCTTGGCCTTCCTGATCCTGACCCTGACCGCCCTCTACCTCTATGTCCCGTGGGTGCGTCTGCGCGCCAGCGGGCTTGATGGCTCCAGCCGGCCGGTCCGATTCTGGACGAACGTCGCCATGCTGGCCGTCAGCTTGGCCGCCTGCCTCGCCTTCGGGATGATGCTCGCCCGCCGAACCGGGTATCTCTGATCGCGAGCGGGCTGGGAGACCGGGCCAGGGACAGGCCGTCTCGCGCCAAGCGCGCTCACGGGGTATCGGCCCAGATCTCCAGGTAGGCCGGATCGAACTGCGCGAGTCGCTCCAGCCGCGGTCGGTCGAGGATGGTCAGCCGTCCGCTCTTCAGGTGGATCAGCTGGCTGTCGCGCAGGTACTTCAGCACGCGATTGACGTGCACCGACGTCAGCCCGAGCGCGTCGGCAAAATCGTTCTGCGTGATCCGCATCTCGAAGCTCTCGTCGGTGACGAGACCGACCATCGCCAGCCGCCAACGCAGTTCGCAGAGCAGATGCGCCATCCGCTCGATACCGACTCGCCGGCCCAGGTTGACGATCCATTCGCGGGCGACAGCCTCGTCGCGACGCAGGCGGCGGCCCAGGGCTGCGGCGAGGTCCGGGCTGTCGCGGGTGGAGAGCCGCGCGATCGGGATCTCGCCGACGGTGCAGCGGGTGAGCGTGTTGACCGCATAATCCGCGCGGCTCGCGAGGATCGCGCCCAGGTCGCAGAGGTCGCCTGGAACCAAGAGGGCGGTGATTTGCCTGCGGCCGTCCCGCAGCATGCGATAGCGGCAGGCGTGACCGGCCAGCAGCAAGTGCGCGACTTCCGGCTCGGCGCCCGGCAGCAGCAGGTCATGCTGCTTCGGTATCGAGCGCTCGCGCACGGGCAGATCAAAGGTTCTCACGAAGCCGTCCGGGGTGAGCGGGCGGGTCTCCAAAAGGTCTGCAAAATCGGCGATCTGGACGGTGAGCATCGATGCACTCCAAGCCGTTGGCGCCGCGCCGACCGCGGATGAGATGCACAATATAAAACGATAAGATTTCAAGTATAAATCTGATCTATGTATTCCTAGTAACGGCGGAGCGCGGATTATATTATGTGTACGCTACCGTACAGAGTTTGAGCGACGTGGAGACTGACTTATGACGCATCAAATACATGCCAAGCTTGAAGATGGGACTGTGCTGTCAAGCTCTGGCGTGCGCGCCGGGTTGCACGGATCGATCCGCCATGCAGCTTCATCGCCATCGGCCCGATCGGCCTTAGGTCAAGGTTCCGTGCGGTGAACGCGCCGCACCAGCGAAAAGCCAACAGGACTTAATGGATATTAACATGTTTTCCTGTCGCGCTTCAACAATAAAGCGCGACAGAAGGAAAAATTGTCGATGGGTTTAGACTGATCAATCAGCGAAAAATCGCATCGGGCGTGTCTTGATCGTTCTCAAGGCGTTCGGCGATCGAACCGAGGCCCAGAGGCCGGTTTGGTCAGGCATCGGACGGCTCGGCCGGCCGGTCGAGCTCAGTGCTTCGTGAGCGTCTCGACGACCGTGCCCTTCTCGACCGTCTCGGAGAAGCGGGCCAGCCGGTTCCGGCTCGGCTCGTTCAGGCCGCCGGCATGGGCGAAGGTCGTCAGGGCGATGCCGACGAGGAAGCGGGCCTCCTCCAGGGTCACGGCTCGGCCGCTGAGGGTGCTCGCCGCTCCGCGCACGGCCAAGACGGCCTGCTGGAACGCCGGATCGTCTTCGAGGTCGGTCAATCGGGTCATGGGCGTCGTCCTGGGGTTCGGTCCGGTCGAGGGCGGTGGCGCGGCCCGGATCTCGCAGTCGCGAGGATCTTCCGTGCGGTGCCGCAGATTCCGGGTGGCGGCGGCCAGATTTGCGCTCGAAATTTTCTCATCGAAGACGCTGTCCCGCTCCGCATGTCTGTCGCGTTGATCATGGTATCTATCATAGATCAGTCTTAGGATCTGGCTAACCGCTGATCTATGTTGCGGCAATAAGCTGGTACCTGGGGATTAATGACCGTACCCGCTCTTTCATCCCGCTCAGGTGATCGGCTGTCATGCTCGAATTCTCGCTCGACGGTGATACAATCGCCGCGCAGGCGCCCCGGCTCCCGGACAGCGTGCAGTATCACCTCGGCCATCTTCTGGCGGCGACCTACGCACAGGATTCAGTCCAG
The DNA here is from genome assembly GCF_017833295.1 of Methylobacterium sp. PvR107. NCBI lineage: Bacteria > Pseudomonadati > Pseudomonadota > Alphaproteobacteria > Hyphomicrobiales > Methylobacteriaceae > Methylobacterium > Methylobacterium sp. PvR107. The sequence continues at coordinate 5,643,696 of NZ_JAFIBW010000001.1, read as the reverse complement.
CCTCCCATCGCGGACCGCTTCGCCGAACTGTTGACGCTGCTCGATGCGGCGTTCGGCAAGGCGCAGGACGGCCGCGAGAAGACGTTCCAGACCTCCCTGCTTGCCATGGTGCCGAACCTGCAGCGCTTCGCGCGCTCGCTGCTGCGCAACCCTGTCGGGGCCGACGACCTCCTGCAGAACACCCTTCTGCGGGCGTGGCGGTCGCGCGCCAGCTTCGCTCCGGGCACCAACCTGGAGGCGTGGCTGTTCACGATCATGCGCAACCAGTTCTACAACGAGCACCGTAAGCGCGGCCGCGAGGTCCAGGACGAGGACGGCACACAGGCCGAGCGGATGGTGTCGTTGCCCGAGCAGGGCGGCCACCTGGACCTGAGCGACGTGCGCACCGCCCTCGACCGCCTCGCGCCTTCGATGCGGCAGGCCCTGGTTCTCGTGGCGATCGAGAACCTCACCTATGAACAGACAGCCACCGTGATGAACTGCCAGATCGGCACGGTGAAGAGCCGCGTCTGGCGCGCCCGGACGCAACTCGCCGAGATGCTGGGCTACACCGGCCTGGAGGTCGGCAGCGACGACGTCATGCTGGCCGCAGCCGGCCCGAAGGGCCGGAAATCGGTAACGCTTTCCTGAGCGCACGCGGTTATCCGGGAGCACGAGAGGCCGGCCCGCGTGTCGGGCGGGTCGCCACGCGCCCGGAGTGCCCGTCCCGCATGCCATTACGAATGCTCGCCCCGGGGATCGTCGCGGTCGGTCTGCTACTGGTCCCCTGGGCTGCGTCGGCGCAAGGCGCCCATGGCGCGACGGTACGCGCCTGGCTGTCGGACCTCGTCACCCGGATCGATGCCGTGGACCGCACCGGCAGCCGACCGCGGCCGGCCCGGCGGGCCGGGACCGTGCTGGTTCACGTGGAGATCGCCGCGGACGGGTCACTGCAGCGGGCGGAGATCGAGCGGAGTTCCGGCTCGCCGGACCTCGATCAGCGAGCGCTCCGCGCCGTCCAGCAGGCCGTTCAGGGCACGGTCGCCGGCACGGGTCAGGGCACCGGCCGGCTGGCCGCGCCGCCGGCCGGGCTGCTCGGCGAGGCGGGCGTCGCCGACCTCAGCATCCCGGTCGATCTCGGCCGCTGAGCGTCCGGCAGCCGCCGCAGCAGCGCGCTGACCTGCCTGGTCACATGGGGCATCCCGGGACACTGCCTTCTGCGGCTCTGTTCGCGGATCGAGCCCGGATCTCGGCCGGGCGGCGGGGCGGCTGCATGCGGCAGGAAGGCCATGTTGGACGGGACGCGACGTTCGCGCGTTACCGGCGCTCCAGCCTTCACTTATGTTAGTATTTGCTGCATGAAATCGTTCCTTTCTGGGTAATAGATCAGGAATAGATCCGAATAGGGTGTGATATTAAAAATATCTCCGCAGGATAAATGACGTTATTTTAGGACGAAACACGCTGATGCACTTCGGGATTGGTCGATCCAGGCAGAAACTGGCCGGAGGCTTCGAATGAGCACTGTTCGACCCGTGCGTTCGCACGCCGCCGTCGTCCGCCCGCCGGCGGCCTGACCCGCACGATGCGCCGTCGTCCCAGCTTTCCGCCCCGCGCTGCTTCTCGCTGCAGCCTTGCCCCTCCTCTCCGGGTGCCAGCAGCACAACGTCCTCGACGGGAAGGGCCCCGTCGGGTCGGCCGAGGCGAACATCCTGATCATCGCCACGGTCATCATGCTGGCGATCATCCTGCCGACGATGATCGCCACGGTGGTGTTCGCGCTCTGGAACCGGGAATCCGACCCGAAGGCGCTCTGCCGGCCCGACTGGGCCTTCTCGGGGCGGATCGAACGCGTCGTCTGGTCGGTGCCGTTCCTGACCATCGCGTTCCTGGGCGGCATCGCCTGAATCGGCACGCACCAGCTCGACCCGGCCACGCCGCTCGCCTCCGACAAGAAGCCGCTGGAGGTGCAGGTCGTCTCGCTCGATTGGAAGTGGCTGTTCTGGGATCCGGGGCTATCGCATCGGCCTCGCCCTGGCGACGCTCCTGACAATCTGCTCCTTCGCGATCGCGCATGCCAAATTCGCCTGGGCGCCGGCCGTGCCGGTGGCGGTCCTGGTCTGCGCCGTCGCCCAGATGGGCGTGTACCTCGTGTTCCTCCTCCACATCACCACGGGGCCGGACAACACCAGCAGCGTCACGGCGCTGGCCTTCGGCGTGCTGGTCGTGGTCGGCGGCTCGGTCTGGATCATGAACAACATGAAGCCGGCCATGCCCCCATCGGCCATGCCGCACTCGGCGACACCGCAGCCGCCGATGACCCAGCCGATGCGTCGCTGATGCGCGGCCGGGCAGACCGGCGCCGAGGGCCCCGCATTTAGCGATCTTCGCTGGCCGCGCCGCGCCAATAGGCGCCGACGAGGTAGCCGGCCTGGTGGGCGGCGAGGTCGGCGAACAGCAGCAGGACCTTCTCGAGATCGAGCGCCACCCAGACAAGCGCCCAGAGGGCCAGCCAGCCCAGGCCGACGAGCATCGAACTCGCCATGAGCGCCGTCGCCCGGTAATTCCAGCCTTCGGCCATGCCCAACGCGAAAAGTAGGGCCGCAACTAGCAATGGGCGGCCTCCTTTCGCGAAAGAAGATCAGATTCGACGCATCCGATCTTCGTGAGCGTAAAGCCCGGCGCCTGTGAGCCCGACTCTCCGGGTCGGAAATTAATTTTGCATTAACCGGTCAAGCCGCGGCGATGGCCGTCAACGGGCGGGGCGAACCAGTCCAGAACGGCCGCAGGTGGGCTGATGAGCCGTTCCGGAGCGGTGGCCCGGGCAACCGCGGGTGCCGACGTCGTCGACAGGCTTGCCGCGTAGACGATGTCCGGACCAAACCGGACCAGGACGATGAGACCGACGAGAACCGTGCGCAGAGCGTGCAAACACCGCAGCGGCGCAATCAGTCCCGCGCGGACTGGGCCCAGCGCGCCATCCGACGCCCGCAATCATTGACGACATCGATACGGGTTATCGATCGCATCTGTTTGGATCATGTTGCTGTGCAACGTAAATAACGCCTCGACGCCGGGTTGAGACCGGCCAACGAGAGGATTGCACATCATGACCCTTCGCTCCTTCGTTCTTGCCGCCCTCGCTGCCGGTTCGCTGGTCGGCCCTGCGCAGGCTGACGAGACCATCAGCCTGACGCCGCCGCTCTATCGGGCGCAGGCCCGGTCGACGGCCGCCCTGCGCCCGGCTTCCGAGCTGACCACGACGCCGCGTCTCGTTCCGACCGCCCCCGCCACCCCGCGGGTCGTCGCCACGGCGGTGCCGACCCGGTAGGCCAAGCCATGATCGAACGCGTTGCGGGCACGATTTCAAAGCCCGCAACGCCGATGCCGCCGGGTCTGCACGCCCCGCCGACGGCGCATCGTTGCCATGTCCCGCGCGGGCGTGTCCTCCTGAACGGAAGGTGTATCCTCCGCCAAAATGGAGGAAACGATGGCCTACAAGATCACCTTCCGAAAGGGGAAACGGGTCAGCGCCACGAAGCTTTGGCCCTGCGACCTCGAAGCCGCCATCGCCCATGCCAGGGCACAACTGCCGCTCCAGCGCGACCAGGGTGGCGCGACCTCCGTGAGCGTGACCTGCGAGCGGACCGGGGACGTCGTATTCACCTGCACGGAGCAGCCTGAACCTCTCGGCGTGTAGCGCCGGGCGTCCCTCGACCCCGCGCCGGGAGCGCCCGATGGCTTCACCTCCGACGAGGCCGAACGACCAAGCGGCCGAACCGCCCGAGCCGGACGCTCGCGCGTATGGCGCGTACAGCTCGCCACCCTGTTTCATGCACGAACTCGGTCCCGATTTCCTTGGTTCGACGCGCCTTGACCCGCCTCCCGGTTCCCGGCCCCAGGGCGGCGCGGGCCAGCGGCCGGCGATCCGCCGCTGGCGGACATCGGTGCTGGCGGGGCCGGTCAGCCGGCGTCTGCGCCTCTCGGCCCGGCGCGGGCCGTCGCAAGCGCGTTGAACGCCACTCGAGCCGCGCCCGGTCGCGTTGCGGCACCGGACATGACGGTACCCTGGACCCCGGCGATGCCTGGAGCCCTCCTTCGAGGCGGCTCACGCCGCACCTCAGGATAAGGGGATGAGCCGGACGGCCGTGTTTCGGGAGGGCCTGCCGCCGGACGCAACACGGCCGAGCACGGCATTGGACGCCCGAATGCCAGCCCCTCCCGGAAATCGACGCCTGCGATTGTCTGAACGCGGGTCATTCACAGCACCGACGCATAAACCTCCGCGCCGGACGCGCGGATCAGCAGGACGTGCGGATCAGCACCGACTTGCGGGGCCGTGACGCGGCATCGTTCTCTCCTGGCTAGATGGGGAGGCACCGATGCTGAGTCACATAGCCGTTACGCTCCGTTCTCTATTCGCCACCAAAGCCTGCGGCCGCGATCTGTGTCGGCTCGATTGTCGATGCCTTGAGGACATAGGGCTGCATCCGGGAGACGTGGTCTCCACCTTGAACCGCTTCCATCATGGATTGAAGCACCATCCATCCTGGGATGGGGAAGTCAGAAACCCACTCTACGGCCCGGCACCGCCCTTGGAATAGACTGATCTGCGATCGCGAAATCTGGATCGGGATCTAATTCTTTGTAGCGGTGCTCATATTGGGCCGCAGAACCCTGATGCGAATGGTCTTCGACGCGACCAGCGGCTTGAAGGGTTTGTGGTTGGCGTCTCCCAAGACCAATTGCAGTGTGTGTGGTCCCGGCGGCAGATCCACCTGCGTTTCCGTCTGACCGGATCCGAAATGGAGGTACCGCTTGTTCGACGGAAGCGGTTCGGTTGGACTGATCGGCTCCGTGACATCGACCAGAAGATGATGGTGGCCCATATTGGGCGTCGTGTCGCCCGCATGGGTCACGCCCATATGCTTCAGGCCGAAGCGGACCGTGATCGGACCTCTGAGCCTCGCGCCGTCGCGCGGTGAGATGAAGTAGAGTTCGGCATCATCCGGTGCGGATGTCTGAGCCGAGCACGGCGTAGACGCCAGGAGCGTGCCGATCAGCCATAAGCCGTAGCGTGTCGTCCTCACTGACCGTCTCCTCACTCGCCCAGGGCGACCCGGAACCCGTGTGCCGGGTAGCGGACATTGGTGTCGTAGTGTTCGCGACTGCTGACTTGAATATCCGCGGGCTCGCTCAACCAGGACCCGCCGCGCAGGACGTGCTCTCGGCACTTCGGAGAGGTCCAGGCCCCGGCGCGAGGGGCGCCGTGATAATCGCTGTGCCAGCAATCCTGGACCCATTCCGCAACGCCCCCGCCCATGCCCTGCAACCCGAAGGCGTTCGGCGGCAGCAAGCCGATCTGGATCGGCTTCTCCAGATCGTGCGGCGTCCCGCAGCCCTTACAGTTGGCGAAGCCAGGCACCATTTGTGCGCCCCACCAATAGGCGGTCGCGGCTCCGGCACGCGCCGCGTATTCCCACTCGGCCTCGCTCGGCAGGCGATACGGCTTGGATGTCAGCTTCGACAGCCACGCCGTATATTGCTGCGCGTCGTTCCAACTCACATTGCGCGCCGGCAGGTCGTCGGGGCCGTCCGGCCGGTAGGTACAGGCGCCCGCTCGGACACAGGCCTGCCACTGCGCCTTCGTCACGGGCAGGCGGCTGAGCGCGAACGGGGCGACAACGACCTGATGCACCGGCTTCTCGCTCGGATCCGACGAGCCGCCCATCCGGAAGGCCCCGCCGGTCAGCTTGAGCATCTCGGGGCAATCGACGCAGTCCTTGAAGGCATTGGACGGCGCGGGCGGCTCCGGTTTCCGGGCCGGCGGCGGCGGTATGGCGAAGGCGACCGGCGCAGGTTCGAGCGCCGGGGCGGGCGGAGCTGCGACGGCTATCTCTGGTCTCGCCGTGTCGATCACGGGAGCGGGTATCGGGACCTGGGCCGTGTTGGTCCCACGCCGTGTTGACGCCTCAGGCGCGGGTACCTCGCCGGGGCCGATGACGATGCCGACCGGCTCAGGGCGGTCCGTCATCTTGTGGGCGGCGAACCAGACGCCAACGGCAAAGGTCACCGCGCAGGCACCGACGATCGGGACGAGCGTCCGAACAGCGCGCTTGATCCCGTGCTCGGCCCGGACGACCGCTGACGGATCCGGCAGGACGCGGTAGATCCGAACGGGATCGGTGATGTTCTTCAGGCGTTCGTCACCGAGCGATTGGTAGCCGCAGACCAGCTTGTTCTTGATCTGCTCGTAGACGCCGCCCGAGATGTTGACGTCGCCGGGTCTTGCCGCGGTCTGCAAGCGTGCGGCTACGTTCACGCCGTCCCCGAAAACATCATGCTCTTCAAATATGATATCGCCAAGATTGATGCCGATACGGTACTGTAGCCAGCTGGATTTGTCAGATACTGCGGCATTGCGGGCGGCGATGGTTTGTTGGATGACGATCGCGCAGCGCGTCGCCTCGAGCGGGCTGTCGAAGACGGCCAGAAAACCGTCGCCCATGTGTTTGATGATCGTGCCGCTGTGCTCCGCAACGGTTGGCTCGACGATGTCCCGTCGATAGCGGCTCATCCGCGCATGTGTTCCTTCCTCGTCATGCCCCATCATGCGGCTATATCCGGCTATGTCGGCGCTCATGATCGCGCAAAGCCGGCGTGGACTTACCGCCGAATGGGATGACGCATCTCTGACCATGCGGGAAACCTCCAGGACCAGCCTGCACGGACGCGGACCGGAATCCTAACCGGTTCGATAAACTCTATTTATGCGCCAAAATGTACTATTATGGTGCATTGATTGCAATCTTCGGCCGCGCTCCAGTCAGTGGACGAAGCAAGCCGATTTTCAATCCTGCAAACAGATGATCCGCAGCGTCCGATCCATCCATCACCTCCGAACGACGGGATCGGCGCGGCGGCTGACGGGGCCTAGCTCACACGGCGCGAACCGCTGCCGCCGCCCGCTGCCGCAATCCGGTCCGGTCGATCTTGTTGGTCGAGGCGAGCAGCATCGAATCGAGGAACCACACCCGCCGCGGATGCTGATAGGCCGGGGCGTTGGCGAGGACGTGCCGCTTGATCTCGGCCTCGTCGGCTGTTGCGCCCGGACGGAGTACGACGAAGGCCACCGGCTTGGTGCCCTTGATCGCGTCCTCGACCGGAACCACGCAGGCCTGCAGCACGTCCGGGTGGCCCTCGATGACCAGTTCGACCTCGCCCGGGAAGATGTTCTCGCCGCCGGAGACGAACATGTCGTCGGTCCGGCCCAGAACGGTATGGAACCCGTCCTCATCCCGGCGGAAGATGTCGCCGGTGTCGTAATAGCCGTCCGCGGTGATCGGCGACGGCGTATCCGGCCTGTTGTGGTAGCCGAGCATGAGGGCGGGGCTGCGGATCTGCAGCACCCCGGTCGCCGGAGCGTTCGGACCGACGAGGCGCACCGAGACGTCCGGATGGGGATAGCCCACGGAGGCGACCGGAGTCGGCAGCCCGTCCGGGTGCTGCGTGAACACGATCGGACCGCCCTCGGTGGTGCCGTAGGCGTTGATGATCCGGGCATTGGGCAGGAGGGCCCGGATCTGGTGCGCCAGGGTGTCGTTGACCGGGGCTGAGCCCATCCGCACCGCACGCACGCTCGTCAGATCGGCCTGCGCGAGCGTCTCGACCTCCCGCAGCATCATGGCGATCATCGGCGGCACGGCGGTGAGCCATGTGCACCGGTGCCGGCTGATCGCCTCGATATAGGCGCGGGCCTCGAATTGCGGCAGCAGCACCATGGTGGCGCCGGACGCGCAGACCAGGAGCGCCAGGGCCAGCGCGTTCATGTGGTAGAGCGGTGCCGCGATCAGGACGCGGTCCTGCCGCAGGTCGTCCTCCGCCATGCGCGTGCGCGCCACCCAGAGGTGGCTCGCGTGCGACAGCATCACGCCCTTCGGACGGCCGGTCGAGCCGGACGTGTACAGCAGCAGGCCCACCTCGTCCGGGCGAGGGTCGATCGGGTCGAATGGTCCCGGATCGAGCCAGGGCCCGATCCCGTCCTCAGCCGCGGCATCGAAGTCGGCAACGCGCAGATCCGGCGGCAAGTCGGCGGGAAGCTGCACGCGTCGCGGTGCATCGCAGACGACGAGGCGCGCGCCGCAATCGACCAGCACGTGCCGGATCGTGGCGGCGGGGAATTTGTGGTTCACCGGCGTTGGGACGATCCCGGCGCGCATCGCCCCGAGCAGGAGCGCGATGAACTCGGGCCGGTTGGCCGACAGGATCGCGATACGCTCGCCCCGCCGCAGCCCGCCGCGGAGCAGCCCGCGGGCGAAGGCGTCGGCCATCGCGTCGAGGCTTTCGCGGGATAGGATCGTCGGCTCGGCGCCCGGACGCAGTCCGATGATCATGGGGGCATCCGGATCGCCGGCGCGGTCGACCAGGGCACCGAGATTGGTCACGGGGCGCATCGGGCGCTCCTGCAGCGCAGCGTGAGCTGGAATTCCGGCAGCGCCAGCTCCGCCTCCTCGGAGGCGAGCCGGGTCCAGTCCGCGTCCGGTACGGCGCGGGCCCGGGCCTCGAGCGCGGTCAGGTCGGTGAAGTGCAGCACGAGGCCGGCGAAGCGCGCCGCCGGGCCCGGCACGATCGTCACGCGGGTCTCGCCCAGGCGGAAGGTCCAGGCCCCCCCGGCCCGCTCGGCCGCCGCGCCGCAGGCGGCGGCGTAGCGCGGCGCCTCCGTCTCGGGCTCCGGACTGGCCACCGTGAAGCCGCCGATGCCGCAGAACCCGTTCGGGTGCGCGAACCAGGGCTCCCGCCAGACCAGGTCCGGGGTCAGGTGCTGGCAATGGTAGATCCGGCCGGCCGGAAACAGCGACGTCGGCAGGCGTACGGTCCGGAACCGGGCCTGCTCGGTCCTGTCCCCCAGGGTGACCGGCCGCGAGAACGCCACCGGCGGCCCGACCGGCAGGCCGGCCGCCGAGAGCCGCGCGAAGGTCTCGTCCGCGTCGGCGCTCGCCACGACGAGGCCGTTCAGCCCGAACGGGCTGTCGAGGACGTCCTGGCGCTGCGCGCCGTCCTCCGGCACGCCGACCAGCTCCAGATAGGCGCCGGGCGTCATCATCAGGTGGTTGATGGACCCGAGCGAATGGCGCCCGCGCGGCGTCAGCTGGAAGCCGAGATCGGTGAACAGGGCCGCCGCCGCATCCATGCGGCGGAGGACGTTGATCACCACGTGGTCGAGGGCGGGACCCGGCAGGACCGCCCTCCCCGCGGCGTCGCTCATTTCGGCGGCGCGGTCATGTAGACGCCGCGGCCGCTGGCGAGCAGACGGCCTTCGGAGTCGAGGATCTGCGCCTCGGCCACCGAGAGCTGGCCGCCGAACTTCACCACCGTGCCCCGGCAGGTCAGGTCGCCCTGCATCGCCGGGCGGTGATAGTCGACGCGGAGGTCCACGGTCGGCACGCCGCGGCCGGTCTTGGACACCAGCGCCCAGTCGGCGGTCAGATCGACCAGGGTCGCCAGGATGCCGCCATGGACGTAGCCGCGCTCGGCGTTGACGACCCATTCGGGACGCCACGTCGCCTTCAAGGTGATCTCGCCCGCGCCGACCGAGACGACGGACAGGCCGAGCCACTGGTGGAACGGCCCGCGCAGGAGCAGCGCCTCCACGTCTTCCCGGCTCAGGGGCGCGGGGGTCTGGGTTTCCGACATGGCGGTTGCTCCTACGGCGTGACGACGATCTTGCCCATGACCTCGCGGTCGCGGATCATCCGCAGGCCCTCGGCCGCCTCCTCCAGAGGCAGGACCCTGTCGATCGTGGGCTTGAGGGTGCCGGCCTGGATCATGTCCATCAGGGCCGCGAGATTGTCGTCGTAGAAGCTGTTCGAGCCGATCACCTTCAGCTCGAAGCTCCAGATGTAGCGGAGATCCTCTTTCGGATCGTGCCCCGCGGTGGCGCCGCAGACCAAGAGCGTGCCGCCGCGCTTCAGGCATTTGAGCGAGGGCACCCAGGTGTCGCCGCCGGTGAAGTTGATCACCACGTCGACGCCGCCCTCATAGGTCCGGCGCTGCGGCTTGCCGTAGGTCTGGATCGCCCATTTCGAGAAGTCGGTCTCGCGGTAATTGACCACGTGATCGGCCCCGAGCGCCGTCAGCGCCGCCATCTTGTCGGCGCTGCCCGCGCAGGCGATCACCTCGGCGCCGAGTTGCTTGGCCAGCATCACGCAGCCGGTGCCGACGCCGCCGCTGGCGCCCAGGATCAGGACCGTGTCGCCGGCCTTCACGGTGTTGTGGGTGATCAGCATCCGGTGGGCGGTGCCGTAGGCCACGGGAAGCGACGCGGCGTCCGCGTAGCTCACGTCGGGCGGCATCGCGATCAGCTGGCTCGTCGAGACCCGGCAATACTCGGCCATGCCGCCGTCGAGCATCTCGCCCATCAGGCCCTTGGCCTTGTTCAGCGGGTTGACCAGCACCCGGTCGCCGACGCGCCAGTCCGCGACGCCGGCCCCGAGCTCGACGATCTGGCCGGCCATGTCGAGGCCGATCACCACCGGCATCGGCACCTTGATGCCGGGCATGCCCTTCACGGTGAACACGTCGTGGTAGTTGAACGAGGAGGCGCCCACCCGGATGAGGACCTCGTCGGGGCCCGGAGCGGGCTTCGGGTAGTCGGCGACGACCTTCAGCGTGTCGATGTCGCCGTGCGCCTCCAGCACGAGGGCTCGCATCGTCTCTGCCATGGGGGTCCAGTTTCCTCTCGGTAAAGCGTCGGGTCTTCTTGCCGACGGTTAGGGGATGGCCTTCGACTGCTCGTAGGGTCCCGGCACGAGGGCCCCCTCGGGCAGGCTGCCCTGGACGGCGCCGACCGCCTTGAAGATCTCGAATTCCCGCTTGAGCGACGCGATGTCGGCGGGTTCCAGGCTGACGGTGTAGATGCCGTCCCAGAGCGCCGCGTAGGCCGCGGCGTCGGTGGCGCTCAGGTTGGCGGAGGCCATCAGGATCTTGGCGACCGCCGGCTTGTCGGCCTTGCCGTATTCGAAGGCCTTGCGCATCGCCGCAACCACCTTGGCGGCGCCGTCCGGATTCTGCGCCATCCAGGCCTTGCGCATCAGGCCGACGCCGAGCACGGGCGGGGCGTCCTGCCGGGTGAGGCGCTTCCATTCCTCGCGAAACGTCCCGAGCCGGCGCATCTTGACGTCCGGCAGAAGCGCCAGGGTGACGGTCCGCAAGGCGGCCGCGTCGATGTCTTTCTGGACGAGGAATTGCGCCAGCCGCGAGTCGTTGCCCGGCACCGCTTGATAATCCGCGGGCTTGAGGCCGTGATTGCCTTCGAGGATCGCGGCCGCGATGGCGGCCGTGCCGCTGCCCGCCGGCGACGTGCCGATCTTCTTGCCCTTGAGATCCGCCATCGTGCGGATCGGCGAATCCGCCGGCACGACAAAGTCGAGATCGGCCACCTGCGTCGCCAGCACGATGCTGAGCGGCAGGCCGTCGGCGGTGACACTGAGGGACGTCCCGGCGCTCGCCGCGATGGCGAAATCGATGGCGCCGGCCGCCATCGCCTTGGTGGGCGCGTTGACGTCGGGGAACTTGACGTATTCCGGCGTCAGCCCCTGCTTCTCCATGAATTGGCCGGCTTCGAGCACCGCGCCGAAGCCGAGGCTGATGCCCGAGCTCCAGTATCCGATGCGGACGCTCTGCGCCTGGGCGCGGGCGGGCAGCGCCGCCGCGAGCAGCGCGCAGGCGAGAAGGGCACCGATCCGTGTCAACGCGGACTCCTGAACTGGGGTGGCGGGGCGACGAGGGTGATCGGGGTCGCGCTCATCCCGGGCTCGCCTTCTTCCAGGCGAACAGGCGCCGCTCCGCCGGCTTGAGGACCAGGGTCTCCAGGCCGATCATCAGGGCGACGAGGGTGAGGGTCCAGGCGAAGACCTGATCGGTCTGGACGAGGTCGGCGGCCTGACGCAGCCTGTATCCGATGCCGCTGCTCGCCCCGAGGCTCTCGGCCACCAGCACCACCCGGGCGCCGAAGCCGATGGCGAGCCGGGCGCCCGAGAAGAAGGCCGGCAGGATGGTCGGCAGGTAGATCTTGGTCAGCACCTTCCGCCGGGGCATGCGGAAGGTGCGGGCGAGTTCGAGATGCTCGGCGCTGACCGTCCGCGTGCCCTGCCAGACATTCGTCAGGATCAGCGGCATCGCGGTCATGAACACCACGAAGATCGTGGTCCAGTTCGACAGCCCGAACCAGATCAGCGCGAAGATCGCCCAGATCGCCGACGAGACGGTGTTCATCACCGTGAGCACCGGCTCGAAGAACCCGCCGAGCGCCCGGCTTCCGCCCAGCGCGAGGCCCAGCGGCAGGCCGACCAGGGCGGCGAGCGCGAAGCCCGCGGCGACGCGGCCGAGGGTGATGCCGAGATCGGCGGCGAAGCTCGGCGTGGCGACGAGGCCGGTCCAGGCCGTCCAGACGCGGGCCGGGCTCGGCAGGACGAAGCTCGGCGCGTGGAGAGAGCCGACCTGCCAGGCGGCCAGGGCCAGCCCGATCAGGGCCAGACGCTGCAGGAGCGTGCCGCCATGGGTGCGGACGACGCCGTGCTTCGGGCGGCGCAGCATGGCCTCGGGCGTCCGGACTAGCATGGGACCGGCTCCGCCGAGAGGGCGAGGCGCAGGCGGCGGACCTGTTCGGTCACCGCCTCCGAAAGCGGATCCCGCGGGCGGTCGAGAGCGACCTCCTGGACGAGGCGCACGCGGCCCGGATGGGGCTGCAGCACGACGATCCGGTCGGCCAGAACCACCGCCTCCTCCACGTCGTGGGTGACGAAGATCAGGGTCATCGCCCGCAGGGCCGCGATGCGCAGCAGCTCGGAATGCATCTGGGCGCGGATCGTCGGATCGAGCTTCGAGAACGGCTCGTCGAGGAGCAGGAGCGTCGGCTCGGTCACGAGGCTGCGGGCCAGGGCGACCCGGCTGCGCATCCCGCCGGAGAGCTCGTGCGGGTAGGCGTCGCGGAAGCGCGACAGGCCGACGAGCTCGAGGGTTTTATCCACCCGCCGGCGTCGCTCGGCCGCCGGCATGCTGCCGGCCTCGAGCCCGAAGGCGACATTCTGCGCCGCCGTGCGCCAGGGCAGGAGACGGTCCTCCTGGAACATGTAGGTCATCGCGCGCCAGTCGCGGAATTCCCGGGCCGCCGTCCCGAACAGGCGCACGCCGCCGGCATCCGGCTCGATCAGCCCGGCGATGATGTTGAGCAGCGTGCTCTTCCCGCAGCCCGACGCGCCGACGATCGCCACCACCGCCCGCTCCGGCACCGTCAGGGCGATGTCCTGGAGGACGTGGAGCGGCGCGCCCTCGCGCTGGCCGAACCACTTGCCGACATGGTCGATCTCGACCGCGTTCACCACCCGCTCCCATCCGCCCGGACAGGCGCGGCCGGCCCGATCACGGCGGTGTCGCGCAGGCTCGCCACCACCTTCTCCAGGGTCATGGCCCGGAAGGTCTCGACGTGGCGGCGCGCCACCTGGGCGGCGCTCTCCGCATCCCCCGCCACGAGATGCTCGATCATGGCGGTGTGGTCGTTCTCGATGTTGGGCCGCACGCCCTGAACGCCGAAGCCGAGCGCCACGAGGCGGGTCATCTCGTCGAGGAGGCCCGAGAGGGCGCGGCAGAGGCGCTGGTTCCCGGACGCGACGGCGATCGCCATGTGGAAGCTGCGGTTGGCCTCCAGGAAGAAGTCGATCTGGTTGCCGACATCGACGTCGATGCGCCGCCGGCAGGCCTGTTCGAGCCGCTCCAGCTGGCCCCGGTTGACCCGCCCGGCCGCGCCGCGGGCCGCCAGCGGCTCCAGCTCGGTGCGCAGGGCGAAGATCTCGTCCACGTCCTTCACGGTGACCGGCGCGACCCGGTAGCCGTGCCGCGGCATGGAGGCGACGAAGCCGTCCTGCGTGAGGCGCTGGAGCGCGATCCGGCAGCTGGCCTTTCCCAGCGCGAAGCGCTCCATCAGCTCGGTCTCGGTGAAGCGCGTGCCCGGCAGCAGGCGGCAGGAGACGATCTCCCGCCGCAGGGTGTCGTAGGCTTGGTTCGCCTTCAGCGTGGCTGATGGCAGGCCCACCACGCTCATCGGCTGAATGGATGCCAGATCGCCGTGCGGCTTCCGCATGGTTCCCCTGAGATGGCTACCGTCTGAACGCTTCGGTTGATGCGTTCCCCTCCGTCATCACGAGCGCAGCGGCGTGACCCGGGACAGCGCGACGTCGGGAGGCGTCGTGCTGACTGGATTGCGTCGCTCCGCTCGCAAGGATGGCAGCGGTGAACGCATCAACCGGGAACGGATGAGACGCTTACCGTGCCTGGTGAGCATCCCACAGAGGCATGGACCGTGCCAGGCCTTTGCCGGCGTGACGCTGCGCGCGCCGCGTGTTTGATTGATTTACTCTCTGCTGCCGGATGTCGGCAGAAGTTTCTGCCTGCGCCGAGCGGGCCGGAAGCAGATCATTCTCGCGCGAAACCGGCAACGGGCTCCCGTCGCGACGCGGACGGGTTCACGCAGCCGGCCCCGCGGCTCGATCTTCCTGTCACCGGCCAGCGGACGGCGCGTAGCGCGGGGGCGGCACGAACGGATGCAAACGTTCGAGTTCGGCCGCGAAAGCGAGCGTCGTCCTGTCTTCGAGATGCGGCCCGATCACCTGGATGCCGATCGGCAGATGGCCGTCATAGCCGATCGGGACCGCCGTCGCCGGCAGGGACGGCAGCGTCGCCAGCCCGGCCCAGAACAGCTGGTCGTTGTAGTCGACCGCGTGTCCGTTGATCTGGAGGACGCGCTCCTCCCGCGGCCGCGCCTCGTCGATCGGGAAGGCGGCGCAGACCGTGACGGGGGCGAGGAGCACGTCGTAGCGCTCGAAGAAGGTGGCCCAATCCCGCTTCAGCGCGGCCCGGCGCTCCTCGGCCAGGATCCAGTCGCGGTGGCGCTGCGCATGCGCCTGCGCCATCCGCGCCACGTAGGGCGTCGCGTTCGTGCCCGGCTCCGTGAGGCGCAGGACGGCTTCCTCGAACACCGCCTGCGGGAGGCGGGCCGACGCCGATCCGCGCAGCAGCTGGAGATAGGTCGCATGATGCGCGGCGTGATCGTCGAAGGGGAGCGCGTCGGCCGTGACCCGGGCGCCCAGGCCCGCGAGGCGCTCGGCCAGGGCCCGGATCGCGGCCCGGACCGGCTCGTCCACCTCGGCGACGGGCGAGTCGGTCACGTAGGCCACCCGGAACGCGGCGAGGCGCGTCGCCCGCGGTGCCGGGAGGTCCAGGCGCCAGGCCTTGGCGGCCGGCCCCGCCGGTCCCGCGAGGACATCGAGCGCGCAGGTGAGGTCGGCCACCGTCCGGGCGAGCGGCCCGCTCACCACGAGATCGTTGTCGAGGAGGCTGGCCCCGCGCTCGTTGCCGGAGACGGGTACGAGGCCGGGGGTCGGCTTGTGGCCGTAGACCCCGCAGAAATGGGCTGGGAAGCGGATCGAGCCGCCGGCGTCGCTCCCGAGTTCGAGGGGCACGAGCCCCGCGGCCAGAGCCGCGCTCGAGCCGCCGGACGAGCCGCCCGGGGTGCGGTCGAGATCCCAGGGATTGCGCGTCGTGCCGTAGATCGCGTTGTAGCTTTGCCAGTCGAGGGCGTTGATCGGCACATTGGTCTTGCCGAAGATGATCGCGCCGGCCGCACGCAGCCGCTCGACGATGACGGCGCTGTGCGTCGGGACCGCCTCCGCCAGGGCGGGATCGCCGTAGGTGGTCGGCCAGCCGGCGACGTTGTTGGTCTCCTTCACGGTCATCGGCAGCCCGTGCAGCGGCCCCCAATCCTCGCCGCGGGCCAAAGCCGCGTCGGCTCGGTCGGCTTGGTCCCGCGCGGCCGGAAGGTCGGTGTAGACGATCGCGTTGATCTCGGGATCGAGCCGCGCGACGCGCTCGAGCTGGAACTCGAGCAGCGCGCGCGCCGTGAATTCCCGCGCCTTCAGGCGCCGCACCAGTTCGGTGGCCGACGCGAAGGCGAGCGCCTCCGGCAGCTTTGCATCCGGGCTCATGCGCGCTCTCCCCGCGTCGATGGATCCGGCGCCCGTTCCCAGAACACGATCCGCCTCTGGGCGAAGCGCACGAGCGCGCTTCCCGCGATGCCGAACCCGGCGAGCAGCAGGACGCCCGCGAACATGGTGGCGACGTTCATGTTCACCGTCGCGGAACCGATCAGGTAGCCGACCCCCTTCTCGGCGGCGACGAACTCGCCGACGATCGCGCCGATCAGCGCCAGCACGATCCCGATCTCCAGGCCCGCGCAGATCGCCCCCGCGGCGGCCGGGAGCTTCACGTGCAGGAAGATCCACCAAGCCGGCCGGGAGAACGACCGGGCCATGTCGATGAGCTCGGGGTCGGTCCGGCGGATGCCCGCGATCGTGTTCACGAGGAGCGGGAAGAAGCAGATCAGCGCGACCAGCACGACCTTGGAGGCGAGCCCGAATCCGAACCAGACGAGGATCAGCGGCGCCAGCGCGACCTTCGGCATCGCCTGGATCGCCACGATGTAGGGGAAGACGAAGCGCTCGAAGGTCCGGCTCTCGGCCACCAGGACGCCGATCGCGACAGCCGCGACCGAGCCGATGCCGTAGCCCAGGAGCGTCGAGGTCAGGGTGAACTGGATGTGCGGCCCGTACTCGCCGCTGACGAGCCCGGTCCACAGGGCCCGGCCGACCGAGAGCGGATCCGGCAGGAGGTAGCTCGGCAGCCCGCCCGGTCCGGTGGCGTAGGCCCAGGCGGCCAGCACCAGGGCCAGCGTGATCAGGGGCGGAACGACGTTGCGCAGGAGCGTCATGCGGCGCGGGCTCCGGGCCGGGCGGCCTCGTCGAACAGCCGGCGCAGTTCGAGCGCGAGGGTCCCGAACTGCGCGCCGCTCAGCGTCTCGAGGGTGCGCGGTCGCGGCAGCAGCACCGGCATGTCGGCGAGGATGCGGCCCGGCCGCCCCGCGAGCACGACGACCCGGTCGGCCAGGAACAGCGCCTCGGGAATCGAGTGGGTGACGAACAACGCCGTGCGGCGCTCCTCCATCCAGAGGCGCTGCAGCTCCAGGGACAGGTGCTCCCGAGTCATCGCATCGAGGGCCGAGAAGGGTTCGTCGAGCAGCAGGAGGCGCGGATCGTGCAGCAGCATCCGCGCCAGCCCGACCCGCTGCGCCATGCCGCCGGAGAGCTGGCCCGGATAGAGCGTCACGCTGTCGGAGAGGCCGACGGTCGCCAGCAACGCGTCGGCACGCGCGCGCTCACCCTTGGATGCGGTGCGCGCGAAGCCGGCCGGTAGCAGGACGTTGTCGCGCACATTCCGCCACGGCAGGAGCATCGGCTTCTGGAACACCATGCCGACATCGCGGCGCGGGCCGGTCACCGGCGTGCCGTCGATCCGGATGGTCCCACCCTGTGGCCCAATCAGGCCGGACAGGAGCTTCAGCACCGTCGACTTGCCGCCACCCGACGGCCCGAGGATCGCGACGAAGGCCCCCTCCTCCACCGACAGCGACAGGTTCTCGAGGACGGGGGTGCCGACCGACCCGCCATAAGCGAAGCGAACGGCCTCGAGGCGGACATGGTCGGAATTGGGCACCGCCGTCATTGCAGCGCGCGCGCCTGCGCCTCGAGGGCCGCGCGGTCGAACCGTGCGAAGCCCGGCACGAGGGCGTTCGAGAAATAGGCGTGCAGGGGCAGGTCGGCCGTCGCGAACTCGCCGTAGCGATGCATCTCGCGGACATAGGCGGCGATGATCGTGAGGTCGAAGGCGCCCGGCACGCGGGCGGCCCCTGCCTCGTCCCGCATCACCGGCTCGATCCACCGCCTGAGCAGCCGGGCGCTCGAATCCAGGGCCTTGTCGCGCTCCGCCTGCGGCGCCACGGACGGATTCTTGCGCCAGAACGCCGCGATGCAGGCTTTCGGGTTCAGGTCGCAGACGACGAGCGCCTTGGTCCAGGCCCGTCCGAAGCGCTCGAGAAGCGCGGGGTTCTGCTCCAGCGTCGATCGGTGCGCGAGGAAGCCGTTGACGACCATGCGCCGGAAGACGGGCGGATAGTCCAGCCGGCGCGCCGGAATGCCCTGGTCCTCCATGATGTCGATCCAGGAGCTGTTGAAGTTGAGCGCCTGGACCCGATCCTCACGGAGCGCGTGGAAGCCGGCCCCGAGCACCCCGGCCGCCACGATGCTGACATCCCGTCCGGGCTCCAGGCCGACCGAGCGCATCAGGGCGCGCGTCTGGGGAATCGTGCCCCAGGTCAGGGCCCCGACGCCAATCCGCTTGCCCTTCAGGTCGGCGAGGCTGCGGATGTCGGAATCGGCCCGGACGGCGAGTTCGAGCGTGTTGCGGGGGCCGGCATTGTAGAAATAGGCAACCGGCAGCGGCGGCTCGCCGGCCTTGTGGGCGGCAAGCAGGGTCTCGGGCAGCGGCAGGGCGATCGTGATGGTCTTCTGCAGCAGCTGCGGCAGCAACGCGCCGGCCCCGGGAAGAACGACATACGTGACGTCCAGGTCTTCTTGCTTGAAGAATCCGAGTTCCTCGGCGATCGCCTGAACGCTGCCGTCGGTGACCGTCGGCGGTATGGCAAGGCCGACCTTGACGCTGTCGAGGGCACGAGCCGGCGCCGCGAGGCAGAGATTCAGGGCGGCCGCCGCGACAGCGGCTCGGAGCAGCGGCGGGGCACCGAGGCGCGTCCAAGATCGCGATGTCAAAATCCCATATACCTGGCTGACCGTCGAGTCCGGCCGGTATATACGAAATACAATTTCGCTGAGGAGGAAATCGCTTACATTTTCAGCTGCTTTGATAGCTTGTTCGTCCAATTTTTAGACGATCAATGCCGTATCCGTTCTCGATGTCGGACACAGCGCGGCTTGCGGCCGCCGAGGCGCACCAACTGAACGCCGGTGGTCTTCGCCGCCAGGCCGTGTTGGAACAGGCAAGGGCTTCGCCTCGAGCCATCCATGATGGCGAGGATGATGGCCAAGCGGCCGGCCGTCTGGGCCGCCCATGCGCCCGACAGAGCGTCCATGTCCACCGCGCTTATGCCGCTCCGGCACTGTGGCGCGGGTCGACCGACCGCGGAAATTTTGGAACAGAATCGACCCGTGCGGACTCTATAGCCCCGACTGAATCTTGCATGCAGAGCCGGGCGATGTCTGAGGATTGCACAGACCAGCTACACAGGGCCGCCCTCAAAACCGGACAGGTCTATTTTGGCGAGACCCTGGAACGTTGCGATTGCCTGGTATGGGATCGCAACAAATCCGGTGCAACGATCGAAGTCGCTTCAGATCTGATCTTGCCAAGAGATGTGCGACTGATCTCGGCAGCCCTGCGCGTCGACCAGCCCTGCACGGTCGCTTGGCAGGATGGCCGCAAGATTGGTCTCGTGTACGCGCGTTGAGTGCCGCGCTCACCCATTCCACACCTCCGGCAGCCCGCCGAAAAGTTCCGCGTTCCGGGGAGTCCGAGAGCGGAGGTGAGGCGCTCGAGGCGCGCTTTACGGTCGCGGACCAGCGCGAAGGCGCCATTCGGATGGTGATGGCGCACTGATCGCGGGTCGCCCTTTATCCACGCGGCGAGGCCCTGACCCGGCTGCGACGTTTGTCGGGAGGCGCGTTCATCATGCCGCTCCCGCGCGTCTCGCATGTGCGCTGGCGCATGCCGGGCGATCGTCACCACAACCAGATACGAACCAGCAATGATGCTGGAGGCGGTCATGAGACGATCAGGCAACGTGGTGTGGCTTCACGAGCTGCGTGCGCCGATCCGGACTGTGGCCAGGAACCAGCCGAAGCGCGGCCTCGCCGACCTGTTCGTGGTCGGTGGGCTCCTGGCCGGTCTGGCCTTCACCGCCCAGAAGCTCGTGCTCGCGTTGAGCATGGGGTGAGAGCGCCAGATGCCGCCGTTCCTTCGCCGTTCGCCGGTGCGGGGGCGTACGCGCCGACCCCATCCATCCCGACAGGAGATCGACGAGATCGAGCTCGCTCTCGCCGCTGCCTTTGCCACAACTCTGGCGACCCCGGCCTTCGCTCAGGTCGTCATCGAAACTCCAACCAGCACGACCGTCATCGTGCCACCCGGCGCCCCGGGCGTCGTGACCCGCCAGCCCGGGTCGACCGGCGATGCGGCCGCGGCGACCGCCTCGCCGACGGGTCGCGCCGCAGACAGCATCGCAACGGACCGCGCGGCGGCCGGCAACGAGGGGCAGCCCTCTCGCGTCGGCTCGACGGGCAGCGGTGGCTCGAAGTGATCCGCAGGGCGCAGCTTTGGAACGTGCCTTGCCGGCGCGGCTTCTCGTTCGTTCCTGAGACCACGCAAAGCCTTGGCCCGCCCGGTCCGCCCGGTGCGGGCTTTTTCATTCACGAGGGCGCGGAGATCTCTGATCGCGGCGTTCAGTACCCGACGTTGCGGATGCCGCTAACGCCACGACCCACAACGGTCTCGATCACCTGCTTGGTCGATGGACTGATACCACCATCGCCGCGCAGACGGCGCCCGTCCGCTCGTTCCAGCCGGGCGACGTCGTCGGAGCAACGATCCAGCGCGTCGTGGACCCGGGATGACAGGGGCGTACCTCGTTGCGCGGCGGAGCCACCCATCTCGAACCGCAGACAGGAAGCCAGGTATCCTTTCAGGTCGTCGAAGGCGGCCGCTTGGGCGCTCGACGTGAGAATTACGAACACCAACGCGGATCGGGCGAGCATCGGGCGCTCCGAGCGAGATCGAACTGTGCAGCCAACGCGCGAGCCAGCCATCGGTGGCCGCGCGTTGCGCTTATTCCTGGTTCGGCGCGCTCTGGAAGCGGGGATCCCGCATCAGGGTCGCGTTGGGTATGGGCTTGCCCACGCCGGTGGGATTGGACGCTTCCCCGTCGCGTGAGCCGATCGGGGCGGAGCCGAGCAGATGACGTCACCGGCAGGCTTGGTGACGCGTTCGTCGCGATTTGCGACGAGCGCTCGTCTCCTGGAGCCGGATACCGATCCGGGCGGCGACGCGTCTAACCAACTTTAGCCCGAATTTTTCGCGGAACAGCCACAGGGACCAGCAGGGATCTGTGCCCGATGTCGACATTACCCAGCACTGCAGCGGTGAAAAGCCCGGGCGAATCCTATCTGCATGTGCTGCACGCCCTGATGCTGCGCGACATGCGCACGCGCTTCGGAGCCTCACTGTGGGGCTATGGCGTCGTCGTGCTCTGGCCCTGCGTGCACGTGTTCATGCTGATCGCGATCTACACGTTCCAGAAGCTGCCCGCCCCTCTGGGTGACGACCGCGCGCTGTTCTTCGCCTCGGGCGCAGTCCCGGTGTTGGTTTTCCAATACATCTCACGCGAAGTCATGAAGGCGGTCATCTCCAACCGCCCGCTGACCTATTATCCGCAAGTTAAGCTGTTCGACGTTATTTTTGCGCGAATTCTGGTCGAGATCGTGACGGGTTTTCTGGCTCTCATCGTCATCATTGCCGTTCTTGTCAGCATTGGTGCCAATCCAGTGCCGGCCGATCCGTTCGTGGCAATGTGCGCCTATCTGTCGGCAATCCTTCTCGGCATCGGCATCGGAACCATCAACGTCGCCATCATCGGCTTTTTTCCAGGCTGGTTGCTGGGATATGCTCTCTTGAGTATTATTCTGTATATATCCAGCGGGGTCATGTTTCTTCCGAGCTATATGCCTGATAAAATATACAGCTGGATGAAATATAACCCGGTGCTTCAGCTGGCAGAATGGATGCGCTCTGCATATTATCATTACGCCAGGATTGAAATAGACTATCTCTATGTGCTCATGTTTGCCCTGGTGTCGGTATCGATTGGTCTTTATCTTGTTAAGCACGTTGTTGCCAAGATGAGCGGCTGATCGGGAACGGCAGGCGCCGGCTCCTCGGCCGCGCGCCGCCTCTCCGTGGCGCTCAGCAGGACGTGGCGTGAGAACGGACACGCCTCCGCTCCTTCGCCTCCGGCACGGCGCGCTCGCCACACGCCACCAACGCCGCGATCTCGTCGAGCGGCCGCGTCACGCGGATCGTTCGACCCGCGGCCGCAATGAACGTCGCGTTGCGCATCAGGTCCGTGTCGCTGGGCGCCTGAACGCTCGTCACGCCCGTCCGGCGGCGGCAGCCGTCACCGTCCTGCACCGGGAAAACATTCCCGACCCGCTGAGCCGCCGCCGTGGCCCTCCGCCGCCTCGCTGGTAAACGCTGGTCTACGCGCCCTGGAGGCTCTCGGCGAAGTCGTCCGGGATCTCGCCCCACTGGCCGAGGATCGTGACGCCTTCCAGCTCGCCCGTCTCGTCGTCGGCCACCACCTTCAGCGCCGCCGCGCCGGGCATCCGCTTGGCCAGGTTCTCGGCCTTCTTCACGGCCCCGCTCTCGGTCTGCGCCGGCTCCTGCCGGGCCGGCCGCAGCCGCTTCCGGTAGATCTCGAACGGCTGCACCACAAACGCCGTCTTCATCGCCATCGTCGTCTCTCGCTCACCCCGGTCGGCCCTCGGTTCGCCGCCAGCCGCCTGCACCGTCTAAGATCAGGCCACGCCTGGCATGTTCGAGCCGAGTTCACATCCATGCAGCGCCACGGGAGAAACCGCCCGCCTGCAGAGTGAACCGAACCGGCACATCGGATTTGTTCTGTGCCCGTTCTAGCATGGCCGAGCGCAGGGTGCACCTCAACCGGATCGACGCGCTGCTGATCCGATGCCGCGACGCGGTTCTCGTGCTGACAGCCGCGGCGCGACGCGAAAGCCCGTCTCGTTGGGGCGATCCGTGATCGGATGGCTGTCCGAATGCCGACCTTCCGCTTTAGGATTTTCGCCCCCGGCCCTCACCTCTTAACCGGCTGCGCCCGCAGGATCGCGGTCCGGACCCTGCTTCGCTCCCAGGCTGGCTTGTCGGTCTTCTGCGCCTCGACCGGCCGCTCGTTGGTGCAGCGCGGATCAACCAGGTCGAGCGTTCAGCCCTTCGCGAGCGGCTACTTTTTGGTCGCCGGATCCGCCGGCGCTGCGTCGGCCGCGGCGTCGATCGCCTGACCGGTGACCGCCTTCGTCTTGACGAGGTCGGGGCGGCCGGGGTGGTGGCCGTTCGGGACTGTGCCGACTTCTGTGCGCCGGGCGAACACCGTCCGGTCCGGTACGTCCGTTATGTCCGGAAGCTGTGAGCTTGGTCGTCCTTGGGAAATTTGGCTGGGGCGCCAGGATTCGAACCTGGGAATGGCGGTACCAAAAACCGCTGCCTTACCACTTGGCGACGCCCCAAGGTGGGCGGTCGCTGTCTAGACGCCGGTGGCGCGTGTGGCAAGCGCTCAGATCGCGGGCGCGGAGCCGTTCCAGCCCTGCGCCCGAAGACCGTCTCAGGCGCGCTCGGGCGCGCCGTCGACGCGGCGCGGCAGGCCAAGGGGGTTGGCGGCCTGGAGCGCGGCCGGCAGCAGGGCGTCCGGAACGTCCTGATAGCTCACCGGCCGCAGGAACCGGTCGATCGCGAGGCTGCCCACGGAGGTCGTGCGCCCGTCCGAGGTCGCCGGGTACGGTCCGCCATGCACCATGGCATGCGCCACCTCGACGCCGGTCCCGAAGCCATCGACCAGGATGCGGCCGACCCGCCGCTCCAGGAGCGGAAGCAGATCGCGCGCCGCCGCGTGGTCCGCGGAGGCGAGGTGCAGCGAGGCCGTCAGCTGACCTTCGAGACGCTCCAGCACCGCCCGCATCGCCGCGAAGTCCGGACAGCGAACGACCAGGGCGGAAGCCCCGAACATCTCCTCCTGCAACGCGGGATCCGCCAGGAAGGCATCCGAGTCGGTGGCGAACAGGGTCGCCCGTCCCTGCGTCGCCGCACCCTCCGGCCCCTCGGCCAGGAGGGTGACGGCACCGTGGCCCGCGACCCGGGCGACGCCCTCGCGGTAGGCGCGCTGGATACCCGGCGTCAGCATGGTCGCGGCCGGGCTCTCCCGAAGTGCCGCCGCGGCCGCGTCCAGGAACGCGTCCAGGCCCGGCCCGGGCAACGCCAGGATCAGGCCGGGATTGGTGCAGAACTGGCCGGCCCCCAGGGTGAGCGAGGCCGCGAAGGCCTGGCCGATCGCCGCACCGCGCTCGTCCAGCGCGGCCGGGAACAGCAGCACCGGGTTGATGCTGCTCATCTCGGCGTAGACCGGGATCGGTGTCGGGCGCCCGGCCGCGATCGCCATCAGGGCCGTGCCGCCGCGGCGCGAGCCGGTGAACCCCACGGCCGCAATCCGGGGATCGGCGACCAGCGCCTGGCCGATGGACTGACCGGCATCGAACAGGAGCGAGAAGGTCCCCTCGGGCAGGCCGCAGGATGCGACCGCCTTCTGCACGGCGCGGCCGACGAGTTCCGAGGTACCGGGATGGGCCGGATGGGCCTTGACGACGACCGGGCAGCCGGCCGCCAGGGCCGAGGCGGTGTCGCCGCCCGCCACCGAGAAGGCGAGCGGAAAATTCGACGCCCCGAACACCGCCACAGGCCCCACCGCGATGCGGCGCAGGCGCAGGTCCGGCCGCGGCAGCGGCTTGCGCTCCGGCAGCGCCGGGTCGATGCGCGCCGCGACGTAGCTGCCGTCGCGCACCACGCTGGCGAAGAGGCGCAACTGGCCGACGGTCCGGGCGCGCTCGCCCTCGATCCGCGGGCGGGGGAGCCCGGTCTCGGCCATGCAGCGGGTGACGAGATCGTCGCCGATCTCCAGGATGTTCGCGGCGATCGCCTCAAGGAAGCCGGCCCGGACTTCCGGATCGGTCTCGCGATAGGCGTCGAAGGCGGCCTCCGCCAGCGCGCAGGCCCGGTCGAGGTCGGCGAGGCTCGCGCCCGGGAAATCGGGCTCCATCGGTTCGCCGCTGGCGGCCTCCACCGCCCGGAACGCCGCCTCGCGGCCGCGCCGGGCCTCGGTCCCGATCAGGTTCTCGCCGCGCACGGTCATGAGCTGCTCCTCTTCAGAAGGGTGCGACCGCGCCGCACCGGGACGGCCATGGCGGAGCCCGTCAGCCCCGCTGCGCCGCGAACGCCTTCTCGCGGATCGCCGCGAGGGTCATGGTCGGGGTCAGCGCCTCGGGATCGACGAGGCAGTGGATCATCGCCGGTAGGCCGGAAGCGAGGCTGCGCTCGAAAGCGGGGGCGAACTCTTCGGTCCGCTCGACCCGCTCGCCGTGGCCGCCGCAGGCGCGGGCGAGTGCCGCGAAGTCGGGATTGCGCAACTCGGTGGCCGAGACCCGGCCCGGATACTCGCGCTCCTGGTGCATCCGGATCGTGCCGTACATGCCGTTGTCGAGGACGACCACCACGACGGCGATACCGTA
Source organism: Methylobacterium sp. PvR107 (assembly GCF_017833295.1). Classification (NCBI taxonomy): domain Bacteria; kingdom Pseudomonadati; phylum Pseudomonadota; class Alphaproteobacteria; order Hyphomicrobiales; family Methylobacteriaceae; genus Methylobacterium; species Methylobacterium sp. PvR107. Next base: position 5,618,416 of record NZ_JAFIBW010000001.1, on the reverse strand, counting down.
CTGAACGGCGGTGGCGAATTCCTGCACCGTCATCATCACGTCGCCGTCGCCCGCCAGCGCCACGACGATCCGCTCCGGCGCGCTGCGCTTGGCCATCACGGCGGCCGGCAGCCCGTAGCCCATCGAGCCCGATGTCGGCGCGAGCTGCGTCCCGAAGGCGCGGAACCGGTAGTAACGGTGGACCCAGGTCGCGAAGTTGCCGGCGCCGTTGCAGATCACCGCGTCCGGCGGCAGCCGTTCGCGCAGCCACGTGATCGCCTGCCCGTACTGGAAGGCGCCCGGCTTCGGTTCCGGGGTCTCCGACCATGCGCGATAGGAAGCATGGGCCTCGGCGGCGCGTCCCTGACCGGTCGCCGCGAAGTCCGGCAGCGCCGCGCAGAAGGTGTCCGGTGTCGCCTCGATGGCCAGGGCGGGCTGGTAGACCCGGCCGAGTTCCGCCGCGTCGGGATAGACATGGACCAGCGGCAGGCCGGGATCGGGGATTCCGAGCAGGCCGTAGGATTGCGCGGGCATCTCGGAGAGGCGTCCGCCCACCATCAGCAGCAGGTCGGCCTCCTTGATCCGGGCCAGAAGGGCCGGGTTCGGCCCGATGCCGAGCTCGCCCGCGAAATTCGGGTGATCGGCGGGACAAAGCTGCGCCCGCCGGAATGAGACCGCGACCGGGATGTCGTGACGCTCAGCCCAGGCCGCGAACGCCGTGACGGCGCCCGCGGTCCAGCGCGAGCCGCCGAGGAGCGCCACCGGCCGCCGCGCTTCCGCCAGCATCGTCCGTAGGCGCTGGGCGTCGCCCGGGGACGGGGCGGGCTCGGTCGGGACGACACGCGGCGCGTCGGTCGCGGCCACGACATCGTCGAGCATGTCCTCCGGCAGGGCGATCACCACCGGCCCCGGGCGGCCCTGGAGGGCAACCCGGAACGCCCGGGCGAGGATCTCCGGGATGCGCGCCGCGTCATCGATCTCCACGGCCCACTTGGCGACGCCGCCGTACATCTGCCGGTAGTCGATCTCCTGGAACGCCTCGCGGTCCCGCATCCGCCGGGCGATCTGGCCGACGAACAGGATCATCGGCGTCGAATCCTGGCGGGCGATATGGACGCCCGCCGAAGCGTTGGTGGCGCCCGGCCCGCGCGTGACGAAGCAGATGCCGGGACGGCCGGTGAGTTTGCCGGCAGCCTCCGCCATGATCGCCGCGCCGCCCTCCTGCCGGCAGACCAGGACGTCGATGCCGCTGTCCCGCAGGGCGTCCAGAACCGCCAGGTAGCTCTCGCCGGGCACGCAGGTCACGCGCTCGACGCGTTGCGCGAGAAGCTGGTCGACGAGCACCTGCGCGCCGGTGCGTGAGGGCAATCCGCTCAAGCTGTTCCTCCCTGGCAATCAGGCCGCGCCCGAAGCCTCTTGCGAGATCATGCCGCCCGCCGCTTCGCTGAGATACATCTGATATCCCAGTGCGGATTGTGAGCATCCCGATGGACTTGAGCCTGTCAGACGAGCGGCCTGCGGTCGAGGGCGCGGCGGGTCATTTGCTCGAGAAAGTCGAACAGCCGGCCGATCCCGGCAAGCGCCGTCTCGCGATCGCGGGCCGTCACGCCCGCGGCGATGGCGACGTGCAGGCCGGCGCAATCGAGGAAGCTGGCGGTCGGCTCGTGCGTGTACCAGAACCGCCTGGACTGGGCATGGAGAGCCGTCATGGTGCTGGCGAGGGTGGTGTTGTAGGCCGCCCCGACCAAGGTCTCGTGCATAGACCGCTTGGTCCGGAAATAGACCTCGCGGTCCCGCGCTTCGGCAGCCACCAGCAGGTCGGCAACGCAGGCCCGCAACCGCGCCATGTCGTCGTCCGAGCCGCGCGCGATCACACAGCGCGCCACGGTCTCGTCCAGGGGGCGGCGGACCTCGAGAAGCTCGAGATGCTTGATGATGTCGACCTGCGTGACGAGCACGCCGCGCCGCGGGTGAACCTCGACGAAGCCGATCGATTTCAGACGCGCCAGCGCCTCGCGGACCGGCGTGCGCCCGAGCGCCAGTTCCGCGCCGAGTTCGCCCTCCGAGACCATCGCGCCCGGGGTCAGGCGGCGGCTGATGATCATCTGCTCGATGGCGTCGTACGCGGTCTCGGCCAGCGAGCGCGGCCTCTGCGCCTCCGCCGGCATCGCGCTCGCACCACCCGCAAATCCCGATCCGGCCAAGGGCTTCCCCGTCGATGTCAGACCGTGCCTGTCGCAATCTGCGTCGATTGACAATGACGCGGCGCGCCATGTTACTCAAGGTCTGGGATATCAGTCCGTGCGCAGCGCGGACGGGAGCCAAGGCCGGGGCAAGCGACGCGTGATTGGCACCGTTCGCCGGCGTCGAGACCGAGGCCCGGGAGGAGAAGCGGATGGCCGGGTTGTCCCCTGAGACGCGCGCCAAGCTGAAGACCGTCGGCACGGCGACGCTGATGACCGCCCTGTTCAAGCGGGGCTTCCGGAACCAGATGATCCAAGGCGTGCAGCCGCTGAAGCCCGGCGGCGGCACGATGGTCGGCGAGGCCTTCACCCTGCGCTACATCCCGGCCCGCGAGGACCTGAACCCGATCACGGTGTTCCGGGACCGCGCCCACCCGCAGCGCAAGGCGGTGGAGGAATGCCCGCCCGGCGCCGTGATGGTGATCGACAGCCGGAAGGATGCGCGGGCGGCCTCCGCCGGCTCGATCCTGGCCACGCGGCTGATGGTGCGGGGTTGCGCGGGGCTCGTCACCGATGGCGGCTTCCGCGATGCCGACGAGATCGCCCAGCTCGAGATGCCGAGCTACCACGTGCGGCCTTCCGCGCCGACAAACCTCACCCTCCATCAGGCCATCGACATCAACGTGCCGATCGGCTGCGGCGATGCCCCCGTCTTCCCCGGCGACGTGATCGTGGGCGACGGCGACGGCGTGGCGGTGATCCCGGCCCACCTCGCCGACGCGATCGCCGACGAGGCCGTCGAGATGACCGCCTACGAGGATTTCGTGACCGAGGAGGTACGCAAGGGCCGCACAATCCTCGGCCTCTATCCTGCGACCGACGAACAGAGCCTGACCGACTTCGCCGCCTGGCGGAAGCGGACCGGACGCTGAGCGGGCCGCTTCCGCCCGCTCCGGGTGCGGTCGCCGATCGGTGCCGGGCCGTGACGTCACGGTTTCGGCTCGGAGGGCGCCATGGCGGCGGGCATTCCCACGGTTACGGCAGCGCCGGAGATCGAGCGGCGCACGATCGCCAAGGTGTCGTGGCGTCTCCTGCCGCTGATCGTCCTGATCTACTTCGTCGCCTACATGGACCGGACCAATGTGGGCTTCGCCTCGTTCGGCCTGAACCGGGATTTCGGGTTCTCCGCCACGGTCTACGGCTGGGCGGCCGGCATCTTCTTCCTCGGCTACGTCATCTTCGAAGTGCCGAGCAACGTCCTCCTGGAGCGGGCCGGGGCGCGGCTCTGGATCGCCCGGATCATGGTCACCTGGGGTCTGGTCGCGGGCAGCATGGCCTTCATCACCGGCCCGGCGAGCTTCCTTGCACTGCGCTTCCTGCTCGGCGTCGCCGAAGCCGGCTTCTTCCCCGGTATGATCCTCTACTTCACCTACTGGTTTCCGCAGCGGTACCGGGCCCGGGTGGTGGCCGCCCTGTTCCTGGCCGTGCCGGGCTCGAATGCCCTCACCGCGGTGATCTCGGGGGCGATCCTGCAGCTCGACGGAACAGGGGGGCTGCACGGCTGGCAGTGGCTGTTCATCCTCGAGGCCCTGCCCTCGATCCTGCTGGCCTTTGCGGTCCTGGCGCTGATGACGGACCGGCCGGCCCAGGCGACCTGGCTGAATGCGGAGGACCGTGCCTGGCTGGCGGAGACGCTGGCGGCGGAGCGTACGTGGACACTCCGGACCCACGGGTCTTTCACGCTCCGGCAGGTCCTCACCGACCGGCGGGTGCTCGCTCTCGGGGCGATCTACTTCAACATCGGCACCGCCACCTACGGCATCACCTTCTTCCTGCCGCCGATCCTGAAGAGCCTGCATCTCACCGACTGGGAGACCGGCGTGGCCACGGCGGTGCCCTACGTCGTCGGGACCGTCGGCATGATCGCCTGGAGCTGGTCGTCGGACCGGCGCGACGAGCGGCGCTGGCACTTCGTGATCGCCGCGCTGGTCGCCGCCCTGGGCCTCATCGCCGCCGGTCCGATGCTGGGCAGCCTCTGGGCGCTGACCGCAATGTCGGTGGCGACGATCGGGCTCTACGGGAGCAAGCCCGCCTTCTGGGCGATGCCGGGGGAATTCCTTTCGGGGCCGGCGGCGGCCGGCGGGATCGCCCTGATCAACGCGATCGGCAATCTCGGCGGTTTCGTCGGTCCCTACGTCCTGGGCTGGCTGAAGGATTACACCGGCACCTACGAGGCCGGACTTTACTTTTTGGCGGCTTGTGCCGTCGCGTCCGGAGCCATCACATGGGTCTCGGTCCGGCCCGGCAGGATGTCGGCGGATCGGCGGTTCGACGCGGAGGGCGCAGTCCAGCCGGGCCGCCCGAATCTGTGAGACCGGAGACAGAGCGATGACCGCGCGCAAGAAGACCCTGGGCGACCTGCGCAGCCAGCGCTGGTTCGGCGCCACCGACCTGCGCAGCTTCGGCCACCGCTCCCGCATGCTGCAGATGGGCTACGAGCGGGCGGATTTCACCGGCAAGCCGATCGTCGGCATCATCAACACCTGGAGCGACATCAACCCCTGCCACCTGCATTTCCGCGAGCGGGTGGAGCAGGTGAAGCGCGGTGTTTGGCAGGCGGGAGGCTTCCCGATCGAGCTGCCGGCGCTGTCGCTGTCCGAGAACTTCGTCAAGCCGACCACGATGCTCTACCGCAACCTCCTGGCCATGGAGGTGGAGGAGCTGCTGCGCCAGCATCCGGTGGACGGCGCGGTGCTGATGGGCGGCTGCGACAAGACCACGCCCGGCACCGTGATGGGCGGGATCTCCATGAACCTGCCGATGATCTTCCTCCCGGCCGGACCGATGATGCGCGGGCATTCCGGCGGCACGATCCTCGGCTCGGGCTCCGACGTCTGGAAGTACTGGGCCGAGAAGGAAGCCGGGAATATCACCACACAGGAATGGAACGACATGGAGGCGGGCATCGCCCGCTCGGCCGGCACCTGCATGACCATGGGCACCGCCTCGACCATGACGTCGATCACCGAGGCGCTGGGGCTGTCGCTGCCCGGCTCGGCCTCGATCCCGGCGGCCGATGCCGACCATCCGCGCATGGCCGGCGCCTGCGGCCGGCGGATCGTCGAGATGATCTGGGAGGACCTGAAACCCTCCGACATCCTCGACCGTCGGTCGATCGACAACGCGCTGGTCGTCCACAACGCTTTGGCCGGCTCGACCAACGCCATGATCCACCTCGTGGCCATGGCCGGGCGCGCCGGCATCCCGGTCAAGCTCACCGAGTTCGATGACTTCGCCCAGAAGGTGCCGGTAATCGCCAATCTCCGTCCCTCGGGGCAGTGGCTGATGGAGGATTTCCACATCGCGGGCGGTATCCGCGCGCTGATGGTGCGGCTCGCCCCGCTCCTCCACCTCGACGCCCGCTCGGTCACCGGCGCCACGATCGGCGACGGACTCGCCGGCATGAAGGTGTTCAACGACGACGTGATCCGGCCGCTCGACCGGCCGATCGTGTCCATGGGCGGGACCGCGATCCTGTACGGCAACCTCGCCCCCGACGGCTGCGTGATCAAGCCGCCGGCCGCCGACCCGCGCTTCCTGAACCATACCGGGCCCGCGCTGGTCTTCGACAGCTACGACGCGATGAACGCCGCGGTGAACGACCTCACCCTCGACGTCACCCCCGACCACGTGATGATCCTGCGCAATGCCGGCCCGATCGGCGGTCCCGGCATGCCCGAATGGGGCATGCTGCCGATCCCCAAGGTCCTGCTCCGGCAGGGCGTGCGCGACATGGTCCGCATCTCGGACGCGCGGATGAGCGGCACGAGCTACGGCGCCTGCATCCTGCACGTGGCGCCGGAATCGGCCGCGGGCGGCCCCCTCGCGGCAGTGCGCGACGGCGACCTGATCACGGTGGACGTGCCCGGGCGGCGGATCCACCTGCACCTCGACGAGGCCGAGATCGTCGCGCGGGTGAAGGCTTTCGTGCCGCCGGACCGGGCCTATCCGCGGGGTTACAACCGCCTGTTCGCCCAGCACGTGCGCCAAGCGCATGAGGGGTGCGATTTCGACTTTCTGGAGGGCGCCGGGGGGATCCCGGAACCCGAGATTCACTGACCGGCCCGAGCCGTCGGCAACAGGCGGCGGGCCACATCACAGGGAGGTACCATGGTCATGATCGCACGCAGGGGGCTGCTCGCCGGGGCGGCCCTCGTGGGCGCCGCGCGGGCGGCCGGAGCCGGCTGGGAGCCGTCTACGCGGGTGCCGGATCCGTCCGTCGAGATCCTCGATCCGGCCTTCGCAAAGTACCGGCTCGCCTCGGCGACGGTGGAGCGGGTCGCCACCGGCTTCCGCTGGGCGGAGGGGCCGGTCTGGTTCGGCGACATGGGATCGCTGCTGTTCAGCGACGTTGTCAACGACCGGATCATGAAGTGGGAAGAGGCTTCGGGCAGGCTCTCGGTGTTCCGCAAGCCGTCGAACTACGCGAACGGCAACACCCGCGACCGACAGGGCCGCCTGATCACCTGCCAGCACCGGACCCGCAGCGTGACCCGGACCGAGTACGACGGCAGCCTCACCACGCTGATGGACCGATTCGACGGCAAGCCGCTGAACTCGCCCAACGACGTGGTCTGCCATTCCGACGGCGCGGTCTGGTTCACCGATCCGGCCTTCGGGCCGAACCCGCACGAGTCGATGGCCGCGCCGGAGCTGCCCGGCAACGTCTACCGGATCGACCCGAAGACGGGACAGGCGAGCGTTGCCGTGGAAGGCGTGGCGGGTCCGAACGGGCTCTGCTTCTCGCCGGACGAGTCCAAGCTCTACGTCATCGAGGCCCGGGCGAAGCCCAACCGGCTGATCCGCGTCTACGACGTGGTCGAGAACGGCACCAAGACCGCGAACGGCCGCGTGTTCTACGATGCCGGCACCGGCACGCCGGACGGGTTCCGGGTCGATGTCGACGGCAACCTCTGGTGCGGCTGGGGGATGAGCGAGGCCGAGGACGGGGTCATCGTGCTCTCGCCGCAGGCCAAGCTGATCGGTCGGATCCGCCTGCCGGAGCGCTGCGCCAACCTGTGCTTCGGGGGTATCAACCGCAACCTGCTGCTGATGACCGCCTCGCACGCGGTCTATTCACTCTACGTGAACACGCGGGGTGCGGGGACCTGCTGAGATCGGACGGGCGGCTCGGGCCGCCCGGCCGTCCTTGCGAGCGGGGCGAAGCGATCCGAGGGCGCCACGCCGACCGGTGCCGCGCCGCCCTGGCTCGCTTCGCTGTGCTCGCGATGACGGCGGTGTCCCGCCCCTACTCCGCGGCCTGCGCCAGATACCGCGCCGGGTCGTAGTTGAGGATCGGCCCGAGCCAGCGCTCGACCTCGCGGACATCCATGCCCTTGCGGACGGCGTAATCCTCGACCTGATCGCGCTCCACCTTGGCGACGCCGAAATAATGCGCGTCCGGGTGGGCGATGTAGATCCCCGACACCGACGAGCCCGGCCACATGGCATAGGATTCGGTGAGCTTCACGCCGATCCGGCTCTCGGCCTTCAGCAGGTCGAACAAAGTCGTCTTCTCGGTGTGGTCGGGCTGGGCCGGGTAGCCCGGGGCCGGGCGGATCCCGGCGTAATCCTCCTTCATCAGCTCCTCGGGGGCGTAGGTCTCCGCAGCCGCGTAGCCCCAGAACTCCCGGCGCACCCGCTCGTGCATGCGCTCGGCAAAGGCCTCGGCGATGCGGTCGGCGAGCGCCTTCACCAGGATCGCCCGGTAATCGTCGTTGGCCCGCTCGAACCGCTCGGCGATGCGCACCTCCTCAAGGCCGGCCGTCACCACGAAGCCGCCGATGTAGTCGGCGATGCCGGTCTCGGCCGGCGCCACGAAGTCCGACAGGCAGGTGTTGGCGCGCCCGTCGCGCTTCGAGAGCTGCTGGCGCAGGCCGTGGAAGGTGGCGAGCCGCTCCGACCGGCTCTCGCCGGTGAAGAGCGCGATGTCGTCGCCGACGCTGTTGGCCGGCCAGAAGCCGATCACCGCCTTCGGGTTGAACCAGCGCTCCGCCACGATCTGCTTCAGCATCTCCTGCGCGTCCTCGTAGAGGGCGCGGGCGGCAGCGCCCTGCTCGGGGTCGTCCAGGATCGCCGGGAAGCGGCCCTTGAACTCGTAGGTCTGCAGGAACGGCGTCCAGTCGATGTAGGGGACGAGGTCGGCGACCTCGTAGGAGCCGTAGACCCGGGCGCCGGTGAAGGTCGGCTTGGCCGGCTTGTAGCCCGACCAGTCGATCTTGAACGGATTGGCGCGGGCCTTGGCCAGCGGCAGCCGCTGCTTGTCGACCTCCGAGCGCTTGTGGGCGTCGGCGACCTTGGCGTACTCGGCCCGCACCTTCTCGATCGTGGGCCCGCGGGTCTCCTTCGAGATCAGGCTCGAGACCACACCGACCGCCCGGCTCGCGTCGGTGACGTAGACCGCCTGCCCCTTGGCGTAGGCCGGGTGGATCTTCACCGCTGTGTGGACCCGGCTGGTGGTGGCGCCGCCGATCAGCAGGGGGACGTCGAGCCCCTCGCGCTCCATCTCGCCCGCGACATGGACCATCTCGTCCAGCGACGGGGTGATCAGGCCGGACAGGCCGACGATGTCGACCTGCTCGCGCTTGGCGGTCTCCAGGATCTTGGCGGCCGGCACCATCACGCCGAGATCGATGATCTCGTAGTTGTTGCAGGCCAGCACGACGCCGACGATGTTCTTGCCGATATCGTGGACGTCGCCCTTCACGGTGGCCATCAGCACCTTGCCGGCAGCCTGCCGCTTGCCGTCGCCGCCATTGGCCAGTTTCTCGGCCTCCATGTAGGGCTCGAGATAGGCAACCGCCTGCTTCATCACGCGGGCGGACTTGACCACCTGCGGCAGGAACATCTTGCCCGCGCCGAACAGGTCGCCGACCACGTTCATGCCGGCCATCAGCGGCCCTTCGATGACGTGGAGCGGGCGCTCGACGCCCTGGCGGGCCTCCTCGGTATCGGCCACGATATACTCGGTGATGCCGTTGACCAGCGCGTGCTCGATGCGCTTGGCCACCGGGGCCTCGCGCCAGGACAGGTCGGCGGTCTTGGCCTGGGCCGAGGCCCCGGTCTTGAACCGCTCGGCGGCCTCCAGCAGGCGCTCGGTGGAATCGTCGCGCCGGTTGAGGACGACGTCCTCGCACAGCTCGCGCAGCTCCGCTGGGATCTCGTCGTAGACGGCGAGCTGGCCGGCATTGACGATGCCCATATCCATGCCGGCCTGGATGCAGTGGAACAGGAACACCGCGTGCATCGCCTCGCGCACGGGCTCGTTGCCGCGGAACGCGAAGCTCAGGTTCGAGACGCCGCCCGAGATGTGGGCATGCGGCAGGGTCTCGCGGATCGTGCGGGTCGCCTCGATGAAGGCAACGCCGTAGCCGTTATGCTCCTCGATACCCGTGGCGACGGCAAAGATGTTCGGATCGAAGATGATGTCCTCGGGCGGGAAGCCGACCTGCTCGGTCAGGATCCGGTAGGCCTTCGTGCAGATCTCGACCTTGCGCTCGTAGGAATCCGCCTGACCCTGCTCGTCGAAGGCCATCACCACCACGGCAGCCCCGTAGGAGCGGCAGACCTTGGCGGCCTCGATGAACTTCTCCTCGCCCTCCTTCATGGAGATCGAGTTCACGATCGGCTTGCCCTGGATGCACTTCAGGCCCGCCTCGATCACCTCGAACTTCGAGGAATCGACCATCACCGGCACCCGGGCGATGTCGGGCTCGGCCGCGACGAGGTTCAGGAACTCGACCATCGCCTTCTGCGAGTCGAGCAGGCCCTCGTCCATGTTGACGTCGATCACCTGGGCGCCGGCCGCGACCTGATCGCGAGCGACGTCCAGCGCCGCCGCGTAGTCGCCGTTGGTGATGAGCTTGCGGAACTTGGCCGAGCCGGTGACGTTCGTGCGCTCGCCGACGTTCACGAAGGGGATTTCCGGCGTGAGCACGAAGGGCTCGAGGCCCGAGAGCCGCATCAGGCGCGGCACCTCGGGGATCGGCCGCGGCGCCTTGCCGGCGACCGCCTCCGCGATGGCGCGGATATGGTCCGGTGTGGTGCCGCAGCAGCCGCCGACCATGTTGACGAGGCCGGATTCGGCGAACTCGCCGACCAGCTTGCCCATCGCCTCCGGGCTCTCGTCGTAGAGGCCGAATTCGTTGGGCAGGCCGGCATTCGGGTAGGCGCAGACCAGGGTGTCGCAGATCCGCGACAGCTCGGCGATGTGGCCGCGCATCTCGCGGGCGCCGAGCGCGCAGTTGAGGCCGAAGGTCAGCGGCTCGGAATGGCGCAGGGAATGCCAGAAGGCCGCCGGCGTCTGGCCCGACAGGGTGCGGCCCGAGAGATCCGTGATCGTGCCGGAGATCTGAATCGGCAGCCGGATGCCGGTCTCGTCGAAGACCTGCCACGCCGCCGCCACCGCCGCTTTGGCGTTGAGCGTATCGAAGATCGTCTCGATCAGGATCAACTCGGCGCCGCCGTCGATCAGGCCGCGGATCTGCTCGACATAGGCTTGCTTGACCTGATCGAAGGTGACCGCCCGGAAGCCCGGATCGTTCACGTCCGGCGAGATCGACAGGGTGCGGTTCGTCGGGCCGATGGCGCCGGCCACGAAGCGGCGGCGGCCGTCCTTCTCTTCGGCGAGCTTGGCGGCCTCGCGGGCGAGCCGCGCGCCCTGGGCGTTCAGCTCGTGGATGATCGATTCCATGCCGTAATCGGCCTGGGCGATGGTGGTGCCCGAGAAGGTGTTGGTCTCGCAGACGTCGGCGCCGGCCAGGAAGTAGTCGAGATGGATCTGCCGGATCGCGTCGGGCTGCGTCAGGATCAGCAGGTCGTTGTTGCCCTTCTGATCGTGGCCGTGCTCCTTGAACCGATCGCCGCGGAAATCCTCTTCCGAGTACTTGAGCCGCTGGATCACCGTGCCCATCGCCCCGTCGAGGACGAGGATCTTTTCCGCCGCACGCTGGCGCAGGGCCTGGGCGATCTCGGTGCCGTCGACGGGGGCAAAAGCGGTCATCATGCGTCCTGTCAGATCACCTCATCCTGAGGTGCCGGAGCGAAGCGGAGGCCTCGCAGGAGGCCTCCAGATATCTCGGTCTTCCCTGGAGCCCACCTTCGAGGCCGCTCGCGCGGCACCTCAGGAGGGTGAAAACCTTCGTACTACCAGACGCTTCCGTGCCGTGGGCGCGGAAGCGTCCCCGTCTCTGCGAGCGGAGCGAAGCAGTCCAGCCGCGCCACGCTCACGGAATGTGCGCTGCCCTGGGTCGCTTCGCTGCGCTCGCGAGGACGGATCGGGGGCCTCTGGCGCGGTCTCGAGAATCAAGCCGCGGCCTTCGCGGCTGCCAGCTTCGGCGCCTGCGCGCGCAGGCCGAGCAGGTGGCAGATCGCGTAGACCAGATCCGAGCGATTCATCGAGTAGAAGTGGAAGTCGTTGACGCCCTCGTCCACGAGGTCGAGCACCTGCTCGGCCGCCACGGCGCCGGCCACGAGCCGGCGGGTCTCGACGTCGTTCTCCAGCCCCTCGAACCGGGCGGCCAGCCAGTACGGCACCGAGGCGCCGGTGCGGCGGGCGAAGTTCGCCGCCTGCTTGAAGTTCTGCACCGGCAGGATGCCCGGGATGATCGGGATCGTGATCCCGGCGGCCCGGACCTTGTCCAGGTAGCGCAGGTAGATCTCGTTCTCGAAGAAGAACTGGGTGATCGCCTGGTCGGCCCCGGCATCGACCTTCGCCTTCAGGGCGTCGATGTCGGCGTCGAGCGAGGCCGCCTCGGGGTGCTTCTCCGGGTAGGCTGAGACCGAGACCTTGAAGTCGCCGATCCGCTTGATCCCCTCGACCAGCTCGGCGGTCGAAGCGTAGCCCTCGGGATGCGGCCGGTAGGCGTGGCCCACGCCCTCGGCCGGGTCGCCGCGCAGCGCCACGATGTGGCGCACGCCCGCATCCCAGTAGGATTGGACCACCGCGTCGATCTCCTCGCGGCTCGCGTCCACGCAGGTGAGGTGGGCGGCCGGCTTGAGGCTGGTCTCGCGGACCATCCGGGCCACCGTGTTGTGGGTGCGCTCGCGGGTCGAGCCGCCGGCCCCGTAGGTCACCGAGACGAAGCTCGGCTGCAGCGGCGCGAGGCGCTCGATCGAGGCCCACAGGATCTTCTCCATCTCGTCGGTCTTCGGCGGGAAGAACTCGATCGAGACGCGGATCGGGTGGTAGCCGTCGCGGCTGGCGCGTTGAGTGGAGCGGCGCATCGGAGTCTCGTCCTCTATGTCGGTCGGTTCAGACGAAGTCTGCGGAAGTCAGTGTCTCAGGCGACGGCGCGCTGAGGCTGTTCTGTGTCGATGTCGGCCAGCCCGTCCTGAGCCAGCCAGAGGGTCACGGTGAGCTGGCCCGCTTCGCGCGGTGCCAGATCGCGGGTCGCGACCGTGTCGAGGCCGGTCTCCGTGAGCCAGCCGGAAACCTGATCGGCGGAGAAGCCGAGCCGGCGATGGGCCTGGGTCGTGCGCAGGAACTCCAGCTCGTGCGGCGCAAAATCCACCACCAGGAGGCGGCCTCCCGGCGCCACGAGCCGCGCGGCGCCGCGCAGCGCCCGGGCCGGGTCATCCAAATAATGCAGCACCTGATGCACCACCACGAGGTCGAAGCTCGCCCGGGCGAAGGGCGGCGCGTGAATGTCGCCCTGTCGGAGGTCGACCCGCGTCAGGCCCTGTCGTTCCAGATTGGCCCGGGCGACCGACAGCATCGCATGGCTCGAATCAAGCCCGGTGGCGCGGCCTGCGAGCGGCGCGAGCAGGCCGAGCATCCGGCCGGTGCCGGTGCCCAGATCGATCAGGCTGCCGATCGGGCGGTCGCCCAGCGCGTCGAGGACCGCCGCCTCGACGGTCGCCTCGGGCACGTGCAGGGAGCGCAACTCGTCCCATTTGGGTGCCAGCCGCGCGAAGAAGGTCTGCGCGGTCTCGGCACGCTGCGCCCGGACGGCGTCGAGCCGGGCGTGATCCTCCGACAGAGGCGGCGCCGTGCGGTCGAGTCCCGACAGGAGCGGATCGGCCAGCCCGGCGCGGGCACCGGACAACCGGAAGAACGCCCAGGCGCCTTCACGGTGGCGCTCGACGAGCCCGGCTTCCACCAGAAGCTTGAGGTGGCGCGAAATCCGCGGCTGCGACTGGCCGAGGATGTCGGTGAGATCCGAGACCGAAAGCTCCCCTTCGGCGAGCAGCGCCAGGATGCGCAGGCGCGTCTCCTCGGCCGCCGCCCGGAGAACGCCGAGCACCTCCGGAAATGGGATCGAACCCGCCTCTTGCCTGCGTTCGAAAGACATAAAGATATGTTTATGTGCGTTTCGAACGCCGCGCAAGCGCGATCTTGAGCCCCTCTGCTGAATCCGTGGGGCCGGAACGCGGTGGCCGCGTTGAATGCAGGTCCTGGGAGGTGCGCATGTCCGGACGCTCATTTCCGCAGATCACGTTGGTTCGTCACGGCGAGACCGCGTGGAGTCGCTTGGGCCGGCATACAGGACGCAGCGACATCCCGCTCACGCTCGCCGGCGAGGCCGCCGCGCGGGCCCTCGCCCCGCGCCTCGAGGCGCGATCCTACGCGGCGGTCTGGTCGAGCCCGTCGAGTCGCGCGGCCGCCACCTGCGCGCTCGCGGGTTACGGCGATCCCCGCGCGATCGACCCGGATCTCGCCGAATGGGATTACGGGATCTACGAAGGACGGACGACGACGGCGATCCTGGCCGAGCGCCCGGGCTGGCGCCTGTTCCGCGATGGTTGCCCGGGCGGCGAGACGGCCGCCGATGTCGGGATCCGGGCGGACCGGGTCATCGCGCGGGCCCGGGATCTCGATGCCGAGCTCCTCGTGTTCTCGAGCGCGCATTGTCTGCGGGTGCTCGCCGCGCGCTGGATCGGCCTGCCGCCGGAGGCCGGAGCGCTCCTCGTTCTCGGCACCGCCAGCATCTCCGTGCTCGGCTACGAGCACGACCGTACCGAGCCGGTCCTGCGGGCCTGGAACGGCGAGGCCCTGCCCTAGCGCAGCCAGTACCCGTCCGGGGTCAGCGCCTCCGGCATCGGCTCGCCGAGCGCGTGATGCACGATGCGGTCGACGGTGCGGACCATCGCGTCGAGAGGCAGGTCGTTCGGCTCGGTTCCGAACGGCTCCTCCAGCTCGTCGCCGAGCGCGTCGAGGCCGAAGAAGGTGTAGCCGACCAGCGCGACCACGACCGGTGTCCCCCAGCCCATGGAGCCGGTAAGCCCCACCGGCAGGAGCAGGCAGTAGAGCCAGGCGGTGCGGTAGACCAGCAGCGTGTAGGCGAAGGGCAGCGGCGTGTTGGCGATGCGCTCGCAGGCGGTGTGCACCGCCGACAGCGCCTCGATCCGCGATTCCAGGATGCCGAACTGGATGTCGGTGAGCCGACCCGCCCGCATCGCAGCCGCAAGGTCGCGCGTCATCGCGGCCAGGACCGAGTCCGTGGGGTTGGGGCCGGTGCTGTCCGAGCCCGGCATTTTCCCGTCGACGGCCGCGGCTTCATCGAGATCGCGCAGGCGCGCCCGCAAGCCGTGCGCGAAGGCGGAGAGCCGCCGGAGCTGGGGGGCCGCGTCCGCATCCGGCAGCAGCGCCGGCAGGGCGCGGGCGAGGTTGCGCACCTCGCCGATCAGGCTGCCCCAAAGCTTCCGGGCCTCCCACCAGCGCTCGTAGCAGGCGTTGTTGCGGAAGCTCAGGAAGATCGAGAGCGCAAGGCCCACCAGGGTGAAGGGCGTGACTCCGGCCGTCATCGGGAAGATCGCGGGCCAGCGCGCCTCGGCCCAGACCACCGCACAGGAGACCGCCACGATCCCGGCGAGCTTCGGCGCCACCCGCGGCAGGATCGACCCGCGCAGGGTGAACAGCAGGGTGAGCAGGTTGGGCCGGGTGCGGACGATCATCGGGCTATCGAGGCTGGAGCGTCGCCGTCCTGCCCTGCCCCCTGCACGCCGGCAAGAGACGTCTCCGTGAGCAGGCCGCCGGCCGGGCGCGCGCTCAGCCGGGCGGCGCCTCCCACAGCCACGCTGCCCCGCGGACGCCCGAGGCATCGCCGTGGAGGCTCTCCCGCACCGGCGTGTCGAAGGCGTCGGAGAAGACGTGGGGGGCGATCGCGCCGGGCAGGCCGTTAATCAGCTCGGGAATGCGGGACAGGCCGCCGCCGATCACGACGACATCCGGGTCGAGGAGGTTGATCACCTGCGCGGCCGCGCGCCCGAGCCGGTCGAGATGGATTGCGAGCGTGTCCCGCGCCTCCGGACTGCCCGCCCGGGCCGCTGCGACGACCGCCTCAGCGGTTTGGGTCGCGCCGTGCCGCCGGCCGTGATCGGCCGCGAGGCCGGGACCGGCCAGCCACGTCTCGATGCAGCCCCGGCGGCCGCAATAGCAGTCGGGGCCCGGGCGCTCGTCGTCGCGCGGATAGGGCAGCGGGCCGTGGCCCCATTCGCCCGCGATGCCGTTGCGGCCCGTGAGCACCCGGCCGTCGATGGCGATGCCCGATCCGACCCCGGTGCCCAGGATCACCGCCCAGACGACCCGTGCGCCGGCACCGGCGCCGTCGATCGCCTCCGAAACCGCCAGGCAATTGGCGTCGTTCTCGATCCGCAGCGGCCGATTCAGCCGCCGCGTCAGGTCGTCGCCGAAGGGCTGTCCATTGAGCCAGTAGGAATTGGCGTTGCGCACGAGGCCGGTCGCGGGCGAGAGGCTGCCCGGCATGCCGATGCCGACCGTGCAGGGCGTCCCGGCCATCCCCTCGAGCTTCAGCACGAGGGCCGTCACCGCCTCGACGGTGGCTCCATACTCGCCGCGCGGGGCAGCGACCCGCGCTTCGGCCAAGGTGCTGCCGTCCCGGTCCAGCACGATCCCGGCGATCTTGGTGCCGCCGAGGTCGATGCCGAGGCGCGCGCCTGCGGGCTGGCCCATCACTCCGCGGCGGCGACCTTGCCGTCGGTCGACATCGGCTGCGGCGACTCGTCGGAGATCTGAGTGCCGATGGAGACCGGGTGGGCCATCACCTCGTTGAGCTTGGCCATGTCGAGCTCGCCCTCCCAGCGGCTGACGACCACGCAGGCGACGCCGTTGCCGACGAGGTTGGTCAGCGCGCGGCACTCGGACATGAACTTGTCGATGCCGAGAACGAGGGTCATGGCGGCAACCGGGACCGGGCTGTTGGGGATCGCCGAGAGGGTCGCCGCCAGGGTGATGAAGCCCGCGCCGGTGACGCCCGAGGCGCCCTTGGAGGTCAGCATCGCGACCAGAATGATGGTCGCGTATTGCGTGAAGCTCAGGTCCACGCCCACCGCCTGAGCGAGGAACAGGGTCGCGAGCGTCATGTAGATGTTGGTGCCGTCGAGGTTGAACGAGTAGCCCGTGGGCACGACGAGGCCGACCACGGAATCCGAGGCGCCGAGCCGGCGCATCTTGGTCATCAGCTGCGGCAGCACCGTCTCGGACGACGAGGTGCCGACCACGATCAGCAGCTCGTCCTTGATGTAGGCAAGGAAGCGCAGGATCGAGAAGCCGGCGACCCGGGCGATCGTGCCGAGCACCACAAGCACGAACAGGATCGCGGTGACGTAGAAGGTGCCGACCAGCCACGCGAGGTCGTAGACCTTCTGGATGCCGTACTCACCGATCGTGAAGGCCATGGCGCCGAAGGCGCCGAGCGGCGCGAGCTTCACCACGATGCCGATGATCTTGAAGAAGATCTGGCCGGCCGTGTCGATCGCATGGTTCACCGAAGCCGCGCGCTCGCCCAGGCTTGTGACCACGACGCCGGTGAGGATCGAGATCAACAGCACCTGCAGCAGGTCGCCGGTGGCAAAGGGATCGAAGAAGCTCTTGGGGATGATCGCCAGGATGTGGGCGACGGTTGAATCGGCCGCGGCCTTGCTGGCGTAGCTCGCGACCTTGCTGGCGTCGAGCTTCGACGGGTCGGCGTTGAAGCCGGCGCCCGGCCGGATCACCTCGCCGACCAGCACGCCGATCAGCAGCGCGATGGTGGAGACCACCTCGAAGTAGATCAGGGCCTTCAACCCGACGCGGCCGACCTTCTTCAGGTCGCCGATCGACGCGATGCCGTGCACGATGGTGCAGAAGATGATCGGCGCGATCATCATCTTGATCAGGCCGATGAAGGCGTCGCCGAGCCACTTCATCGCCTTGCCGGTGGCGGGGTCGTACCAGCCGAGAAGGACACCGAGCGCGATGGCGATCAGGACCTGGATGTAGAGCACCTTGTACCAGGGCTCCCGGGGCGCCGCGGCCGCACTCGTCGCGTGGGTTGCTTGTACCATGTTGATCCCGTGCGACTGCCGCGCACCCTCCCGATGTGCCGGCACGCTAGCGATTATCGATCCGCGCCTCAACGGCAGCTCGGTAATCTGCGGGGAACCAGACGTGACAAAAACCTGTCGATTCCCGCCGGGAAGACTTCTCTAGTCTGACAATTGGGCTCATCCCGATAAACGCGGCTGTTTTGAGCCGCCGCCGGATTTCGCCGTCCGATCAACGGCATTCAGAATTATTCCGGGGGATCGACACGTGGCTGTAGTCAATTGGGCCGGGGCTGCGGTCCTCGGCGGGATCCTGGCTTGCGGGCTGGTCGCACCGGCGACCGCGGGAATCGTCGCGCAGATCGACCAGTCGCGCCAGCGCATGCGCGTCTTCGTCGACGGCTCTCCGGCCTATGACTGGCCGGTATCCACCGCGCGACGCGGCTATGTCACGCCGAACGGCCGTTTCCGGGTCGGGCTGATGGCTCCGATGTGGCGCTCGCACAAGTATTACGGTTCGCCGATGCCGCACGCCATGTTCTTCCGGGGCGGCTACGCCATTCACGGCACCTACGCGACGGGGTCTCTCGGGCGCCGGGCGAGCCATGGCTGCATCCGCCTGGCGCCGGGACATGCGGCCGCCCTGTTCAGCCTGGCCCGCCGCCGCGGCGGCGCGGCGGTGGTCATCCGCAACTGAACCCACCCCGGTCGCTGCAGCCCGGTATTCCTCCGGGCGAGCCGCCGTACCGGGACCGCACGTGCAGTACAATCGGCAAACGGGCCGCATCGCGATCTGCGCGGCGGCCCGATGTGGTCGTGGATCGGCGCCGGCGCGAGCCGGCTGCCGGTTCAGTTCTGCTGCTGCGTCCGGCGGGGGCGCACGGTCCAGCGCTCGAACATCGACGCCGGATCCTCGCTCTTCCCATCCTTGGATTCGGAGGCCGATTCCGGCTGCTGGTGGATGGCCGCGCCGAGCGCCTGGGACAGGCTCTCGATCACGTCGTCGATCCGGGCGTCGCCGTGAAGGGCCTCGGGCGAGCCGGCCTGAGCCGCAGGAGCCTCGGGCGCCGCAGCCTCGGCGTGGTGGACGGGCTCCGGAGCCGGCTCCGGCTCGGCGTGGTGCTCGGGTGCGGGCTCAGCGTGGGCTGCCGCGGCGGGCGTTGCAGGCTCCGCGTGGTGGACCGGCTCCGGCGCGGGCGGCGGCGTCACCGGTGCGGCAGGCGCCGGGGGCGTCACGATGCGGCGCATCGCGTTGAGCGCGCCGTCCTCGGACTCGGATGGCCGGGCGCTGCTGCTGCCGTAGCGGCCGAACCCGAACCGCGGCTCGATCAGGTCGAGCACGGCGTCGAGCGCGGCGTTGCTCAGGGAGACCTCCTCGGCGGCCGGCACGCCCTGGATGGCCAGAGCCTGCCGCTCGAAGGCCGGCTCGCCGCTGACCTCGCGCCCGAACCAGCTCGGCGCCTGGAAGCCGGCCGCATCGCCGTCATGCTCGAAGACGACGCTGATCAGGTCCAGGCTTCCCGGCGTGACGTAGCGGTCGATCGCCACCTCGCGCCCGCCGACGCTCAGGGTCGTCCGGTCATAGGCGGCCTTTCCGGGGCAGACATCGAGCAGCGCGTCGCCGTGGGCACGCGGCACATCGGTTCGCTCCTCGACCGGGATGCCGTCGGCGCCCTTGTTCACGAGCACCAGCTGGCAGTTCTGCCCGTCGACGCGCACGTAGGAGGCGCGACCGCCCTGCGGCGGGAAATGCCCCTCGGTGATGCGCGCGCCGCCCCGCTCCTTGCGGATCAGGCGGACCAGGGATGGGGCGACCAAGAATCGGCGAACGGTGCTCATGAACTCAAAACCCCTCCCGGTTGGTCGGCGGTGCGCCGATCCGGCGGACAGCCTCTTAGTCCGCCGGATCGGGCGGACTGGATCAAGTGGAACCGGGGATGACGGCGTAAAAGCTGAATCGCAACGCCGTATTCACCCGCACCTGACCGCTTCCACCGCCAATCACCGGACAGCGACAACATGAGACTATAGAGCGCAAGCAAAAACGCGACGAAATCAAGACCGGACCGGGGTGAAGATACGGCCTTGGCGCCTTCTGTCCCCGATATCCCGGCTCGCGGCACGATTTTCCGAACCCAGGTTAAATCCCAGATCGCGTCATGCCTGCCGGTTCGAACGGCATCGCAATGCCGTTCATGCAGTAGCGCAGACCCGTGGGGGCGTGGCCGTCCTCGAAGACGTGGCAGAGATGGCCCCGGCAGCGGGCGCAGTGCACTTCGGTGCGGACCATCCAGTAGCTGTGATCGACCGACGTCGCGACGGCGCCCGCGATCGGCGCGAAGAAGCTCGGCCAGCCCGTCCCGGATTCGAACTTGGTCTCCTGTTCGAACAGCGGCTGCCCGCAGCCCGCGCAGGTGAAGGTGCCCGGACGCTTCTCGGCGCGCAGTCCGCTCGTGCCGGCCCGCTCCGTGCCGTGCGCGCGCAGGACCCGGTACTTCTCCGGCGTGAGCGCCGCGCGCCACGCGGCGTCGCTGCGGGTCGCTCGCGCGGTGGTCGGCGTATCCGACAAGACGAGCTCCCGTTCTGGAGCCGCACACGACGCGGCGTCGGCGCTCTTCGGCAGCCCCGCCCTCAGGCCGCCGCGCCGACCGTATCGGCCATCCGGGCCTGACGGTGCCCCATCGGCAGGGGGGCGCCCGTGGTCGTGTCGCGGGCGGTCTGATGCTCCAGCTCCGCGTTGATCTCGCCTCCGAGCAGGACGATCGTCGACGAGATCCAGATCCAGGTCATGAAGCCGATCACGGCGCCGAGCGAGCCGTAGGTCTCGTTGTAGGTGCCGAAATTGGCCACGTACCATGAGAAGAGCAGCGAGGCGATGAGCCAGAGCAGGCCCGCGATCACGCTGCCGACCCCGACCCAGCGCCACCGGGCGTGCTCCCGGCTCGGGCCGAACCGGTAGAGCACCGAGAGGGCGCCGAGCAGCACGATCAGGATGGCCGGCCAGCGCAGGGCCGCCAGCAGCCAGGCGGTCGAGCCGAGGCCGAGATAGTTCAGCACCACCGGCACCACCACGATCGCGTTGAGCGCGATGATGATGAACAGGAGCGCACCCACCGTGAAGGTCAGGGAGCGGAGGTTCAGCCAGAAGAAATTGCGCTTCTCCTCCTCCTCGTAGACCACGTTCAGCGCGTCGAACATCGCCTTCATGGCGGCGTTCGCGCTCCAGAGCGACAGCACCAGGCTGGTGAAGAAGGTCACGCTCAGCGAGCCGGTGCCCCGGGACGCGATGCGCTTGACCTGATCGCCGATCAGCTCGACGGCCCCGGTCGGAAGCACGGCGTGCAGCTGCGCGAGGTGGTCGTTGATCACGGTCACGTCGGCGAACAGGCCGTAGCAGGTCACGAGCGCGGCGATCGCCGGGAACAGCGACAGCAGCGTGTAGAAGGTGACGCCGGCGGCGACCGCCAGCACCCGGTCCTTGTTGAACTCGAGGTAGACCCGGACCGCGATGTCCTTCCAGCCGGATCGCGTCATTTCGGCGGGGCTGTTGGCGGCGCGGCCGCGCTCCGGCTGGGTGGCCGCCGTGAGTTGCGCGGCGCGGCCCGAGATCGAGCGCGCCCCGGCGGCAATGCCCTTGTTCGCTGCGCCCGTCTCCTGCGGCGGCTCGGGGTCGACCGGCGGTTCGGCGTCCCGATCGCGGGCCGGTACCCCGCGCCGCGCCGGTGCCGCCGCGAGGGCGACCAGCGCCGAACCGAGCATCAGGATCCACAGGATGGAGCCGGTATCTGGCTGTCCGCTCGGGCGCGAGGGCGACGGGGGCATGGGCTGGGAAGTGCCGTACACGCGGAACTGCCGCGCTCGGGACTCCAAACGTCCCCGCGAAGCGCCCGTTCCGCAGCGGCGCGGGGACGGGTCGGGCTTCCGCGCGTTGTGCCATTTATGCGCGATCACCCCCGTCTCGGCTTCTGTTGCAAGTTCGTCCTCGACGAGCCCCCCGGCACCCACGCCACCCTCAAGGCGGAGCGGGAGGCGACCCTTCACATGAATCTCACCAGCGTCACGATGGCCCATCTCGCCAAGCTGGAACCCGCCGCGCGGCGGACGAAGCTCTCCGGGCTGGTGGCGCACAATCTCGACGCCCTCAAGCGCCAGATCGCCTGGGTCGGAGCCCGGCCGCCGCTGGAGCGCCTGCTGCGCATGGCGAGCAATGTCCTGCCCGGCTACACCCACCCGATCGCCCAGGCGATCTACGCGGAGCCCGAGATGGCGGCGCTCGTCGAGCGCGGCCTCGCCGAGGCGGGGGCGCTGGCGCGCCGCCTCGAGGTCCGCCTGAGCTTCCACCCGGGCCCGTTCTGCCTCCTTGCGAGCCGCAACCCGGCGGCGATCGAGAACGGCCTGTCGGAACTCGACTATCACGCCGAGATCTTCGAGCGCATGGGCTATGGCGGCGGCTGGCATCCGCACGGCGCTCACATCAACATCCATGTCGGCGCCGGCGACCCCGGGGTCGATGGTTTCCGCGCGACCCTGCCGCGGGCGAGCCGGGTGGCGCGCGACCTCGTCACGGTGGAGAACGACGAGAACGTCTTCGGCCTCGACGCGGTGCTGCGGCTCGCCGACCTCGTGCCGGTGGTGCTCGACCTGCACCACCATTGGGTCCAGAGCGGCGGCGAATATCTCGAGCCGGACGATCCCCGGATCGCGCAGGTGCAGGCGTCCTGGCGCGGCGTACGGCCCGTGGCCCATATCAGCGTGTCGCGCGAGGCGGTCGCGGCCGCGTGCGATCCGGACGCCCTGCCCGACTTCCCGGCCCTGCGCGAGGCCGGCCACGCGGTCCGGGACCTCGCGGCGCATTCCGACATGATGTGGAACCGGGCGATCAACGGCCTCGTCGCCCGCCACCTCGTCTGGGCGGATTTCGAGATCGAGGCCAAGGCGAAGAACCGCGCGTCGATGCAGATCGCCCGCGACATCGCCGAGTTGGAGCGCGCGGGGCCGATCGCCGCCGAATGACGCGATGGTCTCGACGCGTCCGCGAGACGGCTTTAGGCATCCGGGCATGAAGACCGCCGATTGCGACATCCTCATCGTTCCGGGGCTCGGAGGGTCCGAGGAGGATCACTGGCAGGCCCGTTGGGCCGGCCGGCTCGCCACGGCCCGCGTGGTCGAGCAGGACGAATGGCACGCGCCGACGCCGGAGGCGTGGTGCGGAACGATCGCCGCGGCGGTCGCCGCCGCGACCCGGCCGGTGATCCTGATCGCCCACAGCCTCGGCGTGGTCGCCAGCGTCGAGGCGGTGCCGCGCTTCACCCCGGGCGTCGTGCGCGGCGCCCTGTTCGTGGCTCTCCCGGACGTCGAGGAGGCGCCGGGCCTGCCGGATTCGGTGCGCGCCTTCGCGCCGATCCCGCGCGACCCCCTGCCCTTCCCGTCGCTCCTCGTCGCCAGCCGCACCGACCCGCATTGCCGCTACGCGCGCGCCGACGATTTCGCCCATGCCTGGGGGGCGCTCACGGTCGATGCCGGCGAGTCCGGCCACATCAATGTGGCGAGCGGGCACGGTCCCTGGCCCGAGGGGCTGATGCGTCTGGCCGGTTTTCTGAAGGGGCTGTGAGCCTGCACGCCCTGGACGCCGTTGTCGCGCCTGACATCACCGCGCGCGCAGCGGATCGACCCGCGGCAGCGCGGCCGGAAGGATCGTGGCTTCGCCTGGATGGCTTGGCTGCGTTTGCAAAGACGGCGGCAGCCATCGCGCGTGACGGGCAGCCAGGTCTGTTAACGCGCCGTTTACCCTCGCCCCGTCCAGTGGTGGCACGGGCGGTCCTTCGCCCCGAAGGCGCCCCTGGAGATCACCGTGACGCGTAAAGAGCTTCTGGAACGACTCGAGACGGTGCAGGCTGCCCTCGGGCCGCGGGCCCAGTCCAACTTCAACAGCTCGCTGTTCAACGACGTGACGCTCTTGAAGCGGATCGAGGCCTTCGAGGCCAAGCTCGGCGAGCCCGAGAAGCCCAAGAGCGCCGATTACACCGGCAACATGTTCTCCCGCATCGCCAACCGCCGCGCCGCCGCGGGCGGCAAGTAGCGCCGCACCTATTTCGGCTCGGCCTCGGCCGAGCGCAGCAACTCGCCGGCCACGTCGGCGAGCCGCGGCGGCGCCTCCCGCACGAAGGGCAGCGGGCGGCAGACATTGAGGGCCGCGAGCCCGAACCGGGCGGTCATCAGCCCATTGAGTACCCCCTCGCCCAGCTTGGCCGAAACGCGGGCGGCGATCCCCAGCCCCAGCACCTGCTGCATCACGCTCTCGCCCACCGCCATCCCGCCGGTGACGGTGAGATGCGCGACCGCGGCGCGCGCGAGCCGCAGGAAGCCGAGGAAGCCCGGCCGTCCGCCGTAGATCGCCGCGATCCGGCGCAGCAGCCGGACGGCGGCGAAGACCACGAAGGCGACGTCCACGATCGCCCGCGGGCTCAAAGCCGTCACCGCCGAGACCTGCTTGGCCGCCGTCGCGATGGCGTTGCGCGCCTGACGGTCCAGGCCCGCGAGCAGCTCGCGCTCGGCCAGGCCGATCCGGTCGTCCACGTCGAGGATCGCGTCGGCGGCGGCGTCGATCCGGGCGCGGCCCGCCGACAGGGATTCGCGGTCGGCGTAGAAGGCTGAGAGCGCCTGCACCACCGCCTGCGCGCCCGTGTGGTCACGGGTGCCGAGGGCGTCGAGGGCCGACTGACGGAGGCGCTCGATCTTGCGCTCGCGGCGCAGACCGGCGAGTTCCCGGACCACGATCGCCAGGAGCGCCAGGGCGGCGAGGCCGAGCAGGGCGAGCGCCACCCAGCCGAGCCAGGGGGCCGCCTGGAACAGGTCGGCGATCATCCGCTCGACCGACAGGCCGATTCCCAGGGAGACCAGAGCGCCGACCGCCGACAGGAACAGCGCCCCCCAGGGCGAGCGCCGGCGCGGAGCGACCGGCACGGCGACGCCGTCGGCGGCGTCGACGATTTCGAAGGGCTCCTCGACGATCCGGGCCTGCGGCGGCCGGGCGGCGAGCGGCGTCGTGGCGACGTCCGGCTCGACGTCCCGCTCGGGCGTGATCCGGAAGGCGCGGGGTTTCTGGCCGGAGGTCATGGCTGGATGCTCCGCAGGCTCACCAACATCGTCACGCCAGCCTGTCGCCGATCAGGAACTGCATCGCACGGTCGAGCCTGATCTGCGGCAGGTGGCCGGGCCGGCCGAGCCCGTCGGGCCGGACCAGGGGCGGCCGGAAGCGCGGGAAGCGCAGCGAGCCCGGCTCGACCGCCCCCTCCAGCACCGCCTCCGCCCGCGCGGGCAGCTCGCCCGGGAAGATCGCGGCCTCGCCGTTGCCGTCGAAGACCTCGTCGCCGACCACTTCGCCGGCCTCCGGGGTCCCGGCCACGGCGCGCAGCGTCTCGCCGCCGTCATGGACCGTGGTCTCGCGCGTGGCACGCACCGAGGCGAGGGCCACGGTGCCGACCCGGGCGCCCGCGGCCTCGGTCCGCCGCATGGCGCGGGAGACGAGGAGGCGCAGCAGCGCGTCGAGCCGGTCGTGGCTCGTCTGGTGGAGATGGTCGGCCTTGGTGGCGGCGAACAGAACCCGGTCGGCCCGGGGGGCGAACAGCCGGGACAGGACGGTGTTGCGGCCGATGTTGAGGCTGAGCAGCACCGCGTCCAGCGCCTCCTCCAGCTCCGCCAGGGCGGTCGGGCCGGCATCGACCGCGGAGAGGACGTCGACCAGCACGATCTGCCGGTCGACCCGCTGGAAATGGTCGCGGAAGAACGGCGTCACGACCTTGGCCTTGTAGGCCTCGAAGCGCCGCTCCATCAGGCCGGCGAGGCTGTCGGGCGCGATGGTTCCGGTGAGCCCGTCCAGCGGCGCGAAGGTGAGCGCGGGCGAGCCCGCGAGGTCGCCGGGCATCAGGAACCGGCCCGGTGGCGTCGTGGCGACCGATTCCGGACCGGCGCGCAGGCCCGCGAGGTAGGCCTTGAACGCGTCGCTCGCCCGCTCGGCCGCGACCTCGTCGAGCGGCGCGTTCGCGTCGAAGCTCTTCAGCGCGGCGAGCCAGGGAGCCGCCACGGCGGCGCGGCCCGGCCGGCGCGTGCCGTTGATCGTGGCCCGCGACCAGGCCGTGTAGTTCGTCTCGATCAGCGCGAGGTCGAGCAGCCACTCGCCGGGATAATCGACCACGTCGAGCATCAGGGTCGCGGGGCCGGTGCGCCAGCCGGCGGCGCGCTCGTAGGCGAGTTCCAGGCGGAACTGGCTGATCCGGTCGGTCGAGCGCGGCCAGCGCCTTGCCTCGGTCAGCGTGCTGAAATGCTCCTCGAAGGGGAAGCGCGGCACGTCGTCGTCGGGCTGCGGCACCAGGCGGGCGCGGCGCAGTCGGCCCTCCTGCGCCGGGGCGAAAGCCGGCAGCGCGTGCGTCTCCACGAGGTGGTGGATCAGCGCCGTGGTGAAGACGGTCTTGCCCGAGCGCGCGAGCCCGGTCACGCCGAGCCGCAGGGTCGGCTGGACCAGCAGGTCGTGCGAGGCTTCGGCGAAGGCTTTGACGGCCGAGCCGGCGCGCGCGGCAAGGTCGGTCAGGGGCACGGGCAGGCTCGTCGTGAGGGGAACAGGCCGGGCAGAGGTGGCGCGGCGGCGGCCGAACCGCAAGGCTTGACGCTACGGAGCGGCGCTATTGGCGGCCGGCGTGAGCGGTCTCAGGCGGGCGATCGCCCCGGCGACCAGATCAGGCCCGGCCCGGAGCGTGCCGAGTTCCACCGCCGACATCGCCAGCATCACGGGTGCGAGATTGGCGCGGGGCGCGCCGTCTGGCCCGAACAGATCGAGGTCGTCGCCGGGCTTCAGCCCGGCGCTGCCGCTGATCCGCGCGGCGTAGGCCTGGATCCGCACCTCGTCGCCGGTGCAGAGCGGGGCCGGCAGGCGCAGGTCGAGGATCGGCAGCCCGGTGGCGATCGCCGGGAGAAGCGCCGACTCGGCCACCATCCGCTCGGGGCTCGGCACCCGGCGATCCGTCCTCCGGTCGAGGAGCGCGGCCGGGTCGGCGACGCCCCGGGCCGGTCGGCGCGTCGCCTGCCCTGACGGGTCGGCCGGCGCCGTGAGGCCGGTGGCGATGTCGGGGATCGGCTGGAGCGTGGCCACGTGCGGCACGGGGGCCCGGCGCCGGCCCGCATGGCCGGCCATCCGGGCGAGCGGCGACCAGGGCTGGACCCGCAGGCCCGCCCGGCCGCGGGGGGCTCCGCCGGGCCGGTGCGTGGCGAGGAAGCGTGCCCGCAGCGTGCGCCCGAGCCCCCGGGGCGCGAGCGTGGCCGAGACCGCGGAGGCCGCCACCGGACGTCCCGAGCGCGCGGGCGCGGCAATGGATCGGCACTCGGCTGGCGCCCAGCGGCGCACGATGGCCAGGGCCGTGTGCCGGCCGTAGTCGCGATAGTAGCGCCGCAGCAGGCTCGCCGCCGCGTCGGCCCCGTCATCGAGGGTGGCGAAGGCGGTGTGGCCCTCGGCGTCGGCGCCGATCTCGCCGGGCCAGCGGGCGGACTTGATGCACCAGCCGTTGTTGAGGCGCACGCAGCGCGCGACGTAGGGCGGGTCCTCCGCCAGAGAGGCGGTGACCGCGAGCGCCCGCGGCTGCAGCTGCGCGCCGGTCTGCGCGTGCCAGTTGGAGACGGAGCGTGTCGCAGGGTCGAAGCGCGGCGGCGCCGACTCTGCGGGGGCGGCCACGACGGGCAGCTTGGCGTGCAACAGGGCCTCCGCTCCTGCTTCTGCCTGAGGAACCAGACCTGCGAGCAGAGCCAGCGCATTCAGCAGCACGCGAGAACGTTCCCGTGATGGATCGGAGCCACAAAGGTCTCCCACCCCCCTCTGCGGGGGAGAGTGGCCCGCGAAGCGGGTCGGGAGAGGGGGGCGACGGTGCAGAACAACGCTCTGTGCCGCGTGGAGGCCGCCCGACTTTCGCAAGCCGCGCTCCCCTCTCCCCACCCGGCCTGACGGCCGAGCCGCCCTCCCCCGCAGAGGGTGGACGGAGAGCGCGTCTCCTCCGGATCGGAGCGCGGGCCTCCCACCGGGACGTTCGACTGTGCCACCCTCACGGGTTCAACACCTTGAGCGCCGCCTCGTGCAGCCGTGGGTCGCCCGCCGCCACGACACGGCCGCCGGCCGCTGCCGAGCCCCCGTCCCAGGCCGTGACCCGGCCGCCGGCACCTTCCACGATCGGGATCAGCGCGACGATGTCGTAGGGCTTCAAGCCCGCCTCGACGACGAGGTCGATCTGTCCCGCCGCCAGCATGCAATAGGCGTAGCAATCGGCACCGTAGCGGGACATCCGCACCCGGCCTTCGAGGGACCGGAAGCGGTCGGCCTCCTCGCCCGCCGCGAACAGCCGCGGATCCGTGGTGGCCAGGATCGCCTGGGCGAGATCCCCGCAGCGGCGCGTGCGCAGGGTCCGCTCGCCCGAGGGCGCGCGCAGGCGGGCGTTGCGCCCGTCCCCGGTGAAGCGCTCCGCCAGGTAGGGCTGATGCATCAGCCCGCGCACCGGCGCGCCGTTGCGGGTCAGCCCGATCAGCGTGCCCCAGGTGGGCAGACCCGCGATGAAGGCCCGGGTGCCGTCGATCGGATCGAGAACCCAGACGCACTCGGCATCGGTGCGTTCCGAGCCGAATTCCTCGCCGAGGATGCCGTGGCCCGGAAAGGTCTGGCCGATCATCGCCCGGAGCACGACCTCGGCGGCCCGGTCGGCCTCGGTCACGGGGTCGAAGGGGGCGCCGCCCCGGGCCTTGTCATCCAGGCCGAACTGGGCGCGGAAGAACGGCAGGATCGCCTTCCCGGACGCGTCCGCGAGGTCGTCCATGAACCGTCCGAGTTCGACCACGCTCATCGGATCATGTCCCTGATTGCGTCCGCAGTCGGATCGATCGTCCGGCCGATGCGTGACGAAACCGGGGTGCACCCCCGGCCGTCAACCCCCCCCGGGCTCATGCGTCCGCCCGCGCCGGCTCGCGGGCGGTACCCTCGCCGGCGTCCGGGCCGCGATCCGATGGCGGGGGCATCCCGGCGTGATCGTCCGCCTGCGGCTCGGCTTTCCGCTCTGCGGCAGCGAGCACGGCCTCGACGGCTTCGCGCAACGAGACCGCGCGGCCGTCGGCACCGGTCGTCTGCTCCGTCACCCGATCCGGCCCCTCGTCCTGCGTGAGCCAGAGGCCGAGCAGGATCGGCACCCCCGGCATCCGGCCCTTCAGGCGGCGAATCAAGCGGCGCAGATGGGTCGGCTCGCCGTCCAGCGCCAGGGAGACCACGCAGGCCATCTGGGCCGGGCCCGGTTCGAAGCGCGCGATCCGCGCCGAGGCGGCCTCGGCGAACGGGACCGTGCGGACGCCGAGACCGCGCTTTTCCAGGATCTGGGCGAGGATGGCGGCGGCGGCCTCGTCCAGGAAGCCGCGCCCGGCGACGCACAGGACCGCGCCCTGCCGCGTCCAGGCCTGGGACAGGGCGTCGGGCGCCGGACCCATCGGCATCGGGCTGCAGGCGCTCTCGGTGGTCTCGCCGGCGGCATCGGCGACCGCGTCGCTGCGTTCGGACAGGTCCGCGATCAACTCGCCGAGGGCCGTACGCATCGCCGCCTTCTGGCGCGCCGTCAGAACGCCCCGGGCCGCGTCGCGGGCAGCGAGTTCGAGGGCCTTCAGGACCACCTCGTCGTAGTAGGACGACAGCGAGCATTGCTGCAGGATGAGCTCGGCATGGCCCAGCACCTCCTCGGCGTCGCCCGCCAGGATGCGCTGGTAGAAATTCTGCACGGGCGTGAGGGCCGGCCGGTCGCCGAACAGCACATCGAGGAATTCCAGGTGCTCCACGTAGCGTCCGAGCACCACGAGACAGACGGTGAGCGGCGTCGACAGGAGCAGGCCGACGGGCCCCCACAGCCAGGTCCAGAACAGCGCCGAGACCAGCACGGCGAAGGGCGAGAGCCCGGTGGATTGCCCGTAGACGATCGGCTCGAACACCTGGCCGGTCAGCGGTTCCAGGACGACGAACAGGATCGCAACCGCGATCATCATGTTCCAGCCGGGATCGACCGCGGCGGCGAGCGCCATCGGCAGGAGCGCCGACAGGACGGCCCCGAGATAGGGCACGAAGCGCATCAGGGCCGAGAAGATCGCCCAGAGCACCGGGTTTGGCACGCCGATGACGTAGAGCCCGATGCCGATCACGACGCCGAAGGCGGCGTTGAAGGCGAGCTGCACCACGAAGTAGCGGCTGAGCCGCCGCGCGGCATCGTCGATCGCCACGGTGGTGCGATGCAGGTCGCTCGATCCCGCGAGCCGGATCATGCGGTCGCGCAGGTCCTCGCGCTGCATCAGCACAAAGAGCAGCACCACGAAGATGATGCCCACCGTGGCGAGCGGATGCATGACCGGCGACAGCACGGTCGAGAGCATCTCCAGCGACCCCGGCTGCGAGGCGGCGATCTCGACCAGGACGGGCTTCGGGACCGCCGGCCCCTGGCCAGCCGCGGGTGCCGGCTCGGCGGGCGGCGCGGTGGTCGGCGGCGACGGCTCGCGGCCCGCCTCCTTGCCGCCGACATGCAGGGCCCGGCCGATATTGGCCACATAGGCGGTGAGATGGCCGACGGGTGAGTCGCGCAGCCCCTCGACCTTGCGCTCGATGGTGGACCGATAGCGCGGGACGTCGCCGGCGAGGTCGGCGGCCTGGATGCCGATCAGGGTCGCCAGGGCCGCCACGATGCCCAGGGTCAGGAACACGCTCAGGCCCACGGCCACCAGCCGCGGCAGGCGCAGGCGCCGCAGGCGGTTCACCAGCGGCGTCAGCACGAAGGACAGGAGCAGCGCGATCGCGATGGGGATGAAGATCTCGCGGCCGAAATACAGGGCCGCGATGATGGTGGCCCCGACCACGACCGGCGAGGCCATCGCCGCCCGCGGCGTCTCGGCCGCAGCGACGCGGGTCGGTCGCGGCGGGGTTCCGGGTCGCGCCGCCACCTCGACCCCGACCGGGGTTCTCGTGCCCATACCGTGATCCGCGCCCCGAACGCCACGCGCCGGCGCCCGCCGGGGTCTCAGGGCGCCTTGCGGACGGGGAACGGCACGGAGCCCGAAAACGATCCCGCCGCCGCGGGCGGCTAGGCGCCCTGGACCCCGGCCCGGGTCACGTCACCCGCATCCTTGAGTTCAGGGAGCGACCAGCACAGTTGCATCACGCGCTTGGCCTGCGCCTCCGGCAGCACGCCCGCCGCGAGGTCGGCGAACTTGGCCTCCAGCTGTTGATCGGACATCGGCTTCTCGACGCTGCCGATGGCGTGCTCGATCCGCCGATGGACGGTCCGTCCGTCGTTCAGGGTGACCATCATGTCGACCTGCGCGGCGTCGATGCCGGGGGTGATCACCGGCACCACCTTCTGGCGGAGCGCCACCACGCGCGGGTCGTTCACCGCCCGGTCGCTGAACTGCTTCTCGCCGCCCGCGCCCTCGACGAACGCGACCGCCGCGGCGTGGTAGATGCTGAACTTGCCCTCAAGGCCGGTCTTCGGCGCGGTCTTGCCGGTCAGCTCCAGCACCAGCGGATGGACCTTGAGGTCGACGCGCTTGATGTCTTCCGGCGCGACGTGGTCCGCGTCGCGGATCTGGATCGCGGCGTCGATCGTCGGATGCATGACGATGCCGCAGGCGAACGGCTTGTAGGTGTTGAGCGCGGATTCGTACCGGGTGCCGAGGCCGTCGGTGATCTCGGACCAGTCCTGCTTGGTGGAGATCGTGTTGGCCCAGCCGCGCTTGGCCTCGATCATCCCGTCGGACGAGGTGTAGCCCTTGGATGCCAGGATCGCGGCGAACAGCCCGTTGGACGCAGCTCGGCCCGGGTTGAAGCTCTTGTTCATCGAGCCGAAGGATTCGCGCAGGCCGACCGGCTGCGAGGCGGCGAGCCCGAGCGCGTAGACCATCTGCTGCTCGGTCAGCCCCATCAGCTTGCCGGCCGCCGCCGCGGCGCCGAACGGCCCGCAGGTGCCGGTGATGTGCCAGCCTGCGTCGTAATGGTTCGGATAGACCGCATTGCCGATCCGGCACTCGGTCTCGATCCCAACCACCAGCGC
Organism: Methylobacterium sp. PvR107; assembly: GCF_017833295.1. NCBI lineage: Bacteria > Pseudomonadati > Pseudomonadota > Alphaproteobacteria > Hyphomicrobiales > Methylobacteriaceae > Methylobacterium > Methylobacterium sp. PvR107. The sequence goes on along the minus strand of NZ_JAFIBW010000001.1, from coordinate 5,586,831 downwards.
GTCGAGGAAGTCCTTGCCCGAAACCGGCTTTATCTCGGCATAGGCCAGGATCGCCGAGGCGACCGGGCCGGCCGGGTGGATGATCGTCTTCAGATGGGTGTCGTCGAAGTCGAAGATGTGGCTCGCCACGCCGTTGAGGAAGGCGGCGTTCATGATGTCGAACCGCTCGGTCCGGCCGAACAGCCCGGCCTGGGGCGGCCCGGAGAACGGCTGCAGCGCCGAGACCGCGACGTCGACGGTCTCGTGGTGCGAGCCGCCGATTGCCACGCCCACCCAGTTGAGGAAGCTGCGCACACCCTCGCGGCGGACGGGATCCGGCAGGGTGTCGTAGGACGAGCTGAGGATCCACTGGGCGAGGATCTTCGTGACCGGCGGTGCGGGGGCCTTGGCGGTGGATTTCGGCGTGTCGGCAGCCTCGGCGCCGCGCAGAGCCGGCGTTGTGAGGGCAAGCCCGGCGGCCCCGATGAGCGAGCGGCGGTTCATCGACATGGCGTTCTCCCTGATGGTCGACGCCATACCACCTCACGCCGCGCTCCGTGAGCGGGTCGCTTTCACTCGCGTATGACTGAAACCCATACCCTGCCAGTCGCGCCGGATGCCTTCGTGCGGCGCGTCACACCACCACGGGCAGCGCCTCCTGCGCGCCCACCGAGAAAACCCGGCGGTAGCGCATCACCTCGTCGGCCGGTCCCTGCGCCTTTGTAGGGTTGTCGGAGAGCTTCACGGTCGGCCGCCCCTCCGCCTCGGTGACCTTGCAGACGATGGAGACCGGATCGAGCTTGCCGTCGGGCAGCAGGCCGCGGAAATCGTTGGTCAGCAGCGTGCCCCAGCCGTAGCCGATGCGCATGCGCCCGTGAAACCGGGCGTGGATGCGCTCGATCTCGTCGATGTCGAGTCCGTCCGAGAAGATCGCGAGCTTGTCCCGCGGGTCGTGCCCGCGTTCCTGCCAGAAGCGGATCACCTCCTCGCCGCCCTCGATCGGGTCCTTCGAGTCGATGCGGATCCCGGTCCAGTCGCTCACCCAGTCGGGGGCGTTCGCCAGGAACCCGGTGGTGCCGTAGGTGTCGGGCAGGATCACCAGCAGGTTGCCGCCGTAATCCTCCTGCCAGTCGGCCAGCACCGCGTAGGGGGCGGCGGCGAGCGCCGCGTCGTCCTCGGCGAGCGCCGCGTAGACCATCGGCAGCTCGTGGGCGTTGGTGCCGACCGGCTCGACTTCCTGCCGGGCCGCGATCAGGCAGTTCGAGGTGCCGAGGAATGCGCCGCCCAAGCCCTCCGCCATGGCCTGCACGCACCAATCCTGCCACAGGAAACCGTGGCGCCGGCGCGTGCCGAAATCGGCCACCGACAGGTCCGGCAGCTTCTGCAGTCGCTGGATCTTCTCCCAGACCCGGGTCATGGCGCGGGCGTAGAGCACCTGCAGGTCGAGCTTGCCCAGACCCCGCAGCACGGCACGCGCCCGCAACTCATTGAGGATCGCGAGCGCCGGGACCTCCCACATGGTGGTCTCGATCCACGGTCCGTGGAAGGTCAGCTCGTACTGCCCGTCATGGACGGCAAGTTCGTATTCGGGCAGCCGGAAGTTCTCGAACCACGTGACGAATTCGGGGCCGAGAATGCGCCCCTGGCCGCGGAACACGTTGCCGCGCAGCCACGTGACCTCGCCCTTGCTGAGGCGCAGAGCCCGGGCGTGGTCGAGCTGCTCCCGCAGCAGCCCGGCCTCGACCTCGTCGGCGATCCGGATGCGCCGCGTGCGGTTGGTGATGCCGAAGGTGGTCTGGATGTCGGGATGCCGGCGCAGGATCGTCTGCGCCATCAGAAGCTTGTAGAAATCGGTATCGAGCAGCGACCGCACGATCGGGTCGATGCGGAAGCTGTGGTCGTAGACGCGCTTCGCCAGATCCAGCATGCTCTCGGGACTCGACCGCACGATTCTCGCACGCAGAGCGCATGCCGAGCGCGGCCCCGTCAAGGAGAAGGCAGACCTGCCGAAACGTGGAACTCGGCTTCGCGGGGCCCCGGCTTTTCCCGCCCTGGCTGGCCGCGCCGCCTCCCGGCCGTCATTCCGGGGCGCCGCAGGCGAGCCCGGAATCCAGAGCCGCTGAGATGTGTCAGGGCAGGCACCGCCGGCGGTTCTGGATTCCGGGCCCGGCTCCGCAGTCCCGGAATGACGAGGCTGACATGGACGGGCATCGGGCCACGAGCCTGTGCTCAGTGACCCGCCCCGAGAGACCGAAAAACCTTTTCCGGGATCGCTTTGCGTCAGCCTCGGACGCTCAGGCGAGATCGACCTTCTTGGTTTCGGTCTTCGGGCTCTCGCCGGTCAGCGAGGCCTTCACGTAGCCGTAGAGGTGCAGCATCGTGCTGTTGGGGCTGTCCCAGTATTCGCCCTTCTCCGGGTGCACCCGGATCAGCGCGACCTCGGGGTCATTCTTGCCGTTGGGGAACCAGGTCTTCAGGCTCTCATTCCATTTCGCATCGATGATCGCCTGGTCGCGGACGATCTCGGCCTTGCCGGCCACCGAAACGTAGTTCTGGCTCGACGGGTCGGAAAAGGCGAGGTTGATCTGATTGTCCTTGCTGATCTCGGCGGTCTTGGGCGAGTGCAGCTTGGTGAAGAACCACAGGTCGCCGTTCTCGTCGGCGTCGTTGTTCCACATCGGGCGGCTGTTGAGCGTACCGTCGGAATCGACGGTGGTCATCATGGCGATCTTCACGTCCTTGATCAGCTCGAACAGCTTCTTCGCGCCCTCGTGGTCGCGGTGGTTGCCCTGATGCATGAAAATGGTCTCCTACGCGTTGTTTCGGTCCCGGCGGGGTCTCCGGAGAGGGCCCGGCCGAAGGCTGCCCCGACAACGGATCAATCTCCCGTTGGTTCAGCTTGCCCGCGCGAGGACGGAGGTTCGGATGAATCGTGCTCGGGTGATGAGCCGCGCAGCGGCGGCGCTGGTCGCGTTCGGCGTCGGCCTGCTGCCGGCGGCCGCCGAGGTGCAGTTCGGCCCAAGCGTGCGCATCGGCGGCCACGACTTCTCGAACCGGCGCTTCGGCAGCGTCCACATCGCGCGGGCGAAGCGCCTGCGCGGCCCGCTCGGCTGCCGCCGCCTGCGCCATGGGGTCTACCGGCGCGGCGACGGGACCGTGGTGCGCGGCCCCATGGAGGCATGCAACCTCATCGCCCGCCCCCACTGACGCGAGCCGCTCGGCCGAGTCGTCCACAGGGACGCAGGCCATCGGCGCCGCTGTCGAATGCGGACCTGGGGTCTGGTGTTCTGGGCCCGCTTGGTTACATGCACTGGCATACCTGCTTGCCCCGCTGGAGGACATCTTGGCGATCACCCGCGACGACGTGCTGAAGGCGCTCGCCGACGTCACCGTCGATGCCGCCGGCACCACCCTGCCGGGCTCCGGCCGGCTTTCCCAGGTCGTGGTCGATCCGAGCAACCGGGTGATGTTCTCGATCCTGGTCGATCCCAGCGAGGCCGAGCGGTTCGAGCCGGTGCGGCGGCAGGCCGAGGGCCGGGTCCTGCAGATGCCGGGCGTCTCCGGCGTATTCGCGAGCCTCACCTCCGAGCGCAGCCAGAGCCACCCGGCCCAGAGCAGCGCCGCCCCGCGTCCCGTGTCGCCGCCGCCGGTGGCCCCGCCGCGGCCCGGCGCGCCGCCGAACCAGGGCCCGCAGATCGCGGGCGTGCGCCACATCGTGGCGGTCGCCTCCGGCAAGGGCGGCGTCGGCAAGTCGACCACCGCCTGCAACCTCGCTTTGGCGCTCCAGGCGCAGGGTCTGAAGGTCGGCCTCCTCGACGCCGACATCTACGGCCCGTCCGTGCCGAAGCTGTTCGGCCTCTCGGGTAAGCCGAATGTCGTCGACAACAAGGCCATGGAGCCGATGGTCGGCTACGGGCTCAAGGTCATGTCGATCGGCTTCCTGATCGAGCCCGAGACGGCGATGATCTGGCGCGGCCCGATGGTCCAGTCGGCGATCACCCAGATGCTGCGCGACGTGCTCTGGGGCGAGCTCGACCTGCTGCTCGTCGACATGCCGCCGGGCACCGGCGACGCGCAGCTCACCATGGCGCAGGCGACGCCGCTCTCAGGTGCCGTGATCGTCTCGACGCCCCAGGATCTCGCGCTGATCGACGCGCGGCGCGGCGTGACCATGTTCAAGAAGGTCGCGGTTCCGATCCTCGGCGTGATCGAGAACATGGCGACCTTCGTCTGCCCGAATTGCGGCCACGCCTCGCACATCTTCGGGCATGGCGGTGCGCGGATCGAGGCGCAGCGCCTCGGCGTGCCGTTCCTCGGCGAGGTGCCGCTCGACATGACGATCCGCGAGACCTCGGATGCGGGCCGGCCGGTGGTGGCGACCGATCCCGAGGGTCCGCACGCCAAGGTGTACCGGGACATCGCCGCCCAGCTCTGGGCGAACCTGTCCGGCGCGCCGGCCGGGCGGACGGCGCCGAAGATCGTCTTCGAGTGAGGCCGTGGCGCCGCCGGATGTTCCTCAGCCGATCCTGGGCCTGATCCTGGCCGGCGGGCAGGCGCGGCGGATGGGCGGCGGCGACAAACCGCTGCTGCGCCTCGGGGGGCGGACCCTTCTGGAGCGGGTGGTCGAGCGGCTGGGGCCGCAATGCGGTGCGGGACTGGCGCTCAGCGCCAACGGCGACCCGGCGCGGTTTTCCGGGTTCCCCGGACCGGTCCTGCCGGATCCGCTGCCGGACCAGCCGGGTCCTCTGGCCGGCATCCTCGCCGGGCTGGAGCACGCCGCCGCGCAGGGTGTCACCCGGGTGGTGAGCGTGTCGGGCGACGCGCCGTTCCTGCCCGAGGATCTGGTGGCGCGCCTCGACGCGGCCGGATCGCGGACCGGCATCGCGCTTGCGGCCTCCGGCGCGCGGCAGCACTACACGATCGCCCTTTGGCCGACAGCCCTGCGCGACGACCTGCGCGCGTCTCTGGAGCGGGGCGAGCGGCGCGTCGGCGCCTTCGTCACGCGCCACGGGGCCGCAGTGGCGTCCTGGCCGGTCGAGCCGGTGGACCCATTCCTGAACGTCAACACGCCGGAGGATCTGGCGGCGGCGGAAGCCCTATGCCGTGGGTGATGCAGTTCCGCCGTCATCACGGGGGCAGCGACACACCTGACGACGTGACGCCCCTGGATCGCTTCGCTCTGCTCGCACAGACGCAGGCCCGAGACCGTCTCGCGGAGACGGTCTCGGGCCTGCGAACAATCGCTTCGGTCTTAGGCTTCCGCGACGGTCGCCTTCACGATCTTGTCCGGCGAGCGCGGCGGCTCGCCCTTGTTGATCGTGTCGACCACGTCCATGCCTTCCACGACCTTGCCCCACACCGTGTACTGCTTGTCGAGGAAGCGGGCGTCGTCGAAGCAGATGAAGAACTGCGAGTTCGCCGAGTGCGGGAAGTTGGTCCGCGCCATCGAGCAGGTGCCGCGCACGTGCGGCTCGGCGTTGAACTCGGCCTTCAGATCCGGCAGGTCCGAGCCGCCCGAGCCGGTGCCGGTCGGGTCGCCGGTCTGGGCCATGAAGCCGTCGATCACCCGGTGGAACGGCACGCCGTCATAGAAGCCCTGGGCGGCAAGCGTCTTGATCCGCTCGACATGGCCCGGCGCCAGGTCGGCGCGCAGCGCGATCACGACGCGGCCCTTGGTGGTCTCCAGCACGATGGTTTCGTTGTCAGCCATAGGTCTGTCCTTCCGGTTGATGGAATTGTATCGGCGCGCGCCGGATCCGGCCAGCGCCCGTGACGGGGTCGCCGGCGTTCAGGCCGGCGGGCGGTAGACGAAGCGGAGCGCGACCGGCCGGCCCGCGATCGCCCGGCCCAGGCCCGGCGTGATGTGGGCCGGGGTGCAGCGTGCCAGGGCGTCGAGGGTCCCGCGTACCAGGGTGGTCCGCTGCGGCCCGGAGACGCCGGCCGCGTAGGTGACGCGCGGCGGCCCGATCAGACTGCCGTCGCGGCGCAGCGACAGCCTGAGGGTGATCTCGACATCGTCCGACCCCGCGCTCGGGGCCCCGAGACCCGCCGGCGCCTGCCAGCATGCGGCGAGCGCCGGATAGAGTTCGGCCAGGGTGTCGGCGGGCCTGGTCGCCATCCGGGGAACCGGCACAGCGATCGTCGCCCGCAGCGTCTGCGGCAGGCTCAAGGGATAAGCGCCCCCGGGCTCGACAGCGTAGCCGTAGAAGGGGCTGCCGTCATAGGCCGCCGCTGCCGCCGGGATCAGGCTCAGCAGCAGGATCGAGGCGGCGCGCCGGCCCGGCATGCGGCCGCTACTTGGCCTTCTCGGCAAGCGTCATGCTGACGATCTTGTCGGGGTCCTGAACCGCGCCGCCGGGCGCACCGGGCGCGGCCTTCTTGATCTTGTCGAGCACGTCGAGCCCGTCGGTGACGTTGCCGACGATCGTGTACTGGCCGTTCAGGAACGGCGCATCGCCCAGGCAGATGAAGAACTGGGAATTCGCCGAGTTCGGATCCTGCGAGCGGGCCATGCCCAAGGTGCCGCGGCGGAACTGCGCCGACTGCGAGAACTCCGCCGGGATGTTCGGCAGGCTGGAGCCGCCGGTGCCGTTGCCCTTCGGGTCGCCGGTCTGTGCCATGAAGCCGTCGATGACGCGGTGGAACTTCAGGCCGTTGTAGAAGCCCTGGGAGACCAGCGTCTTGATCTGCTTGACGTGCTTGGGCGCCAGGTCCGGCCGCAGCTCGATGGTGATCCGCCCGTCCTTGGTCTGGAGATAGACCGTGTTGGCATCGGCGGCCCGGGCCGATTGGGCCGTGCCGAGCGTGAGGGCGAGCGCGAGGAGGGCGTGGCGTCGATTCATCGGAGTCCTTCCAAGTCAGGAATGGGCGGCGAAGCGCTGGCGGAGGCGCGCGGCGACGGCCGCGGGCACGAAGGGCGAGACGTCCCCCCCCATGCCGGCGATCTGGCGCACCAGCGTCGCGGTGATCGGGCGGGCCTGCGTCGAGGCCGGCAGAAACACGGTCTGCACCTCCGGCGCCATGGCGCCGTTCATGCCGGCAAGCTGCATCTCGTAGTCGAGATCCGTGCCGTCGCGCAGGCCGCGGATGAAGAGTGCGGCGCCGCAGCGCCGGGCGGCCGAGACGGCGAGATCGTTGAACGTGACGATCTCCAGCGCCGCCCCTTCCGCCTCCGCCACCGGCCCGCAGGTCTCGGTGAGCAGGGCGGCGCGCTCCTCAGCGGAAAACAGCGGCGCCTTGCCCGGATGCACGCCGATGGCGATCACGAGGCGATCCACCAGCCGGCAGGCTTGGCGGATCACGTCGAGATGGCCGTTCGTGACCGGATCGAACGAGCCGGCATAGAGGGCGGTGCGGGTCATTGCGGCCCGACCTAGAGCATTTTCGCGCCGGACGGAACCTCAGGCGGTGACCACCCCGTCCAGCACGCGCCTCACGCCTCCTCGCCGCCCTCCGGGCCGGCTTCGGCGCCCTCGTCCTCACCCTCGATGTGCTCCACCGAGACGACCTTCTCGTCCTTGGCGGTGTTGAACACCGTCACGCCCTGCGAGGCGCGGCCGACGATGCGGATGTCGTCCACCGGCACGCGGATCAGCTGGCCGCCATCCGTGACCAGCATGATCTGGTCCGAGGCCTCCACCGGGAAGGAGCCGATGAGGCTGCCGTTCCGGGCGTTGACCCGCATCGCCGTGATGCCCTTGCCGCCGCGTCCCGAGGTCCGATACTCGAACGACGAGGAGCGCTTGCCGAAGCCCCGCTCCGAGAGGGTCAGCACGTACTGCTCGGCCGCGCCCATCTCGGCGTAGCGCTCCGGTGAGATCGCCGCCGCCTCGGTGCCGTCCTCAGCCTCCGCGTCGCCGTTCTCCTCAGCCTCGCCGGTCACGGCGCGGCGCATCTTCAGGTAGCCGGCACGCTCCTCGGCGGTGGCGTCGAAGGCGTTCAGGATCGTCATCGAGATGACCCGGTCGTCCTTGGCGAGCTGGATGCCCCGTACGCCGGTGGAATCGCGGCCCTTGAACACGCGCACGTCCTCGACGGGGAAGCGGATGCACTGGCCGAGCGCCGTGGTCAGCAGCACGTTCTGGTCCGGCCGGCAGATCTCGACATGGACGATGTGGTCGCCCGGATCGAGCTTCATGGCGATCTTGCCGTTGCGGTTCACCGTGGTGAAGTCCGAGAGCTTGTTGCGCCGGACGTTGCCGCTGGCGGTCGCGAACATCACGTCCAGCGTCTCCCAGGACGCCTCGTCCTCCGGCAGCGGCATGATCGTGGTGATGCGCTCGGAGGTGTCCTGCAATTGCAGGATGTTGACCAGCGCCTTGCCGCGGGCGTTCGGGGCGGCCATCGGCAGGCGCCAGACCTTCTCCTTGTAGGCCTGGCCCTGGCTGGAGAAGAACAGCACCGGCGTGTGGGTGTTGGCCACGAACAGGCGGGTGACGAAATCCTCGTCGCGGGTCGCCATGCCGGAGCGGCCCTTGCCCCCGCGGCGCTGGGCCCGGTAGGTCGAGAGCGGCACGCGCTTGACGTAGCCGGCATGCGACACGGTCACCACCATGTCCTCGCGGGCGATCAGGTCCTCGTCCTCGACGCTGCCGTCGAAATCGACGATCTCGGTCCGGCGCGGCGTTGCGAAAAGTGCCCGCACCTCGGCCAGCTCGGTCTTGACGATGCCCTGGATCCGGACGCGCGAGCGCAGGATGTCGAGGTAGTCGGCGATCTCATCGGCCAGCGTCTTCAGCTCGTCGCCGACCTCGTCGCGGCCGAGAGCCGTGAGGCGCTGCAGGCGCAGGTCGAGGATGGCGCGGGCCTGGGTCTCGGACAGGAGATAGGTCCCGTCCTCGGCGACGCGGTGGCGCGGATCGTCCACCAGCGCGATCAGCGGCGCGATGTCGTGGGCCGGCCAGTCGCGGTCCATCAGGGCCTCGCGGGCCGTGTTCGGGTCCGGCGAGGTGCGGATCAGCCGGATCACCTCATCGATATTGGCGACCGCGATGGCCAGACCGCACAAGACGTGCGCCCGCTCGCGGGCCTTGCCGAGGAGGAACTTGGTCCGCCGGGAAACGACTTCCTCGCGGAAGTCCACGAAGGCCTGGAGCAGGTCCTTCAGGTTCATCAGCTCGGGGCGGCCGCCGTTCAGCGCCACCATGTTGCAGCCGAAGGACGATTGCAGCGGGGTGAACCGGTAGAGCTGGTTCAGCACCACGTCGGCCATGGCGTCGCGCTTGATCTCGACGACGATGCGCATGCCCGAGCGGTCGGATTCGTCGCGCAGGTCGGAGATGCCCTCGACCCGCTTCTCCTTCACCAGCTCGGCGATCTTCTCGACCAGCGTCGCCTTGTTCACCTGATAGGGGATCTCGGTGAAGATCAGCGCCTCGCGCTCCTTGCGCAGCTCCTCGACATGCGACTTGGCGCGCATGATCACCGAGCCGCGTCCCGTCGCGTAGGCTTGGCGGGTGCCGGCGCGGCCGAGGATCATGCCGCCGGTCGGGAAATCCGGACCGGGGACGATCTCGGTGAGCTGCTCGATGGTCAGGCCTGGCTCGTCGATCAGAGCCACGCAGGCGTCGATCAGCTCGCCGAGATTGTGCGGCGGGATGTTGGTGGCCATCCCGACCGCGATGCCGCCGGCGCCGTTGGCCAGCAGGTTCGGGAACCGGGCCGGGAGAACCTTGGGCTCCTCGCGCGATTCGTCGTAGTTCGGCTGGAAATCGACGGTGTTCTTATCGATGTCGGTGAGAAGCGCGGTCGCGGGCTTGGCGAGCCGCGATTCGGTGTAGCGCATGGCCGCCGGCGGATCGCCGTCCACCGAGCCGAAATTGCCCTGCCCGTCGATGAGCATGAGGCGCATGGAGAAGTCCTGCGCCATCCGCACCAGGGCGTCGTAGATCGATTGGTCGCCGTGCGGGTGGTAGAGACCGATCACGTCGCCGACGATGCGCGCCGATTTGACGTATTTCCGCTCGGGCAGGTGCCCGGACTCGAAGGCGGAGTAGAGGATGCGCCGATGCACCGGCTTCAGGCCGTCGCGCGCGTCGGGAAGCGCCCGGCTCACGATCACGCTCATCGCGTAATCGAGATAGGAGCGGCGCATCTCGTCGGTGATGGAGACGGGGCGGATGTCGCTGGCGGGCGGGGCTGCGCCAGTCGGATCGTTCTCGGCCAAGTCGATTTCCGTTCTGAAGCCCGGACGGGCGGTGCTCACGACCGCTCCAGGGTGGCGCGCGATGCGCCGGAACGGCCTCTCGGAAGAGCAGTGATATCAGACGGTTAAATAAGGTTTTCCGAGCCCGCCTGCAAGGTCGTAGCGCGGTCGTCCATAGGTGCGCCGGCAGGGCCGCGTCCCGCCCGGATCGGGCCGGGACGCGGGGCGGTCTGCTCAGTAGAACGTGAGGTGGCGGTGGCCCACGGCGCGGCCGCGGAACGCGTGGTGCCGGTAGCCGTGATGGCGGTATCCGTAGTGGCGGCGGTATCCGTAATGGCGATGCCAATGGTGCCGGCGGTGATGCCAGTGGCGACGGTGATGCCAATGATGGCGGCGGTGCCAGTGGCGACGGTAGTGCCAGCGGGCCTGCTGGATCACCGGTTCGGGTGCTGCGGCCTCGGCGGTCGCCGGGACCGGCAGGGGCGCCGCGCGGGCCGGCGCGCTCGCCAGCCCGCCGAGCAGCGCGGCGAGGAGGACCAGGATAGGCCAGGGTCGCATCGTTTCTCTCCCATGTGAGCGCCCGGCCGAGTCCAGCGGATCCGGGCCGGCACGAGGCTCGCGCCGTCGCCAGAAACCGCCAGGGTCGGCAAACGGTTCGATCCGTCGTGACTGCGCAGACGGGCCGCCCTGCCCTGCCCCGCCCGGCCCACCTGTCGCCCTTGCGTGCGGCAACGGAAAGCCCAGTTTCGGAAGGCCGCACCGTGCCGCTTCCGGCCGGGCCCTTCGACGAGTTTGTGTCCGATTCCCATGCCGCTCGCGCTTCCCGACTCCCTTCGTGCCTTCCTGCCGCGCCGCTTCCGGGATCGACGCCCGCGGGTCGCCGTGGTCCGACTCTCCGGGACGATCGGGGCGGTGTCGCCGATCCGCCCGGGGCTCTCGATCGGAGGCGTGGCCGGCAGCCTGGAGCGGGCCTTCGGGATGCCCGGGGCCAAGGCGGTGGCGATCGTGATCAACTCGCCCGGCGGATCGCCGGCGCAGTCGCACCTGATCCACCGCCGCATCCGGGCGCTGGCCGACGAGAAGCGGCTGCCGGTCATCGCCTTCGTGGAGGATGTCGCGGCCTCCGGCGGCTATATGATCGCCTGCGCGGCCGACGAGATCGTCGCCGACCCGACCTCCATCGTCGGCTCGATCGGGGTCGTCTCGGCGGGGTTCGGCTTCCACGGCCTCTTGGAGAAGCTCGGCGTCGAGCGCCGGGTGCACACGCAGGGCGAGGCGAAGTCGATGCTCGACCCGTTCCGCCCCGAGGATCCGACTGACGTGGAGCGTCTGAAGCGCATCCAGGCCGACGTCCAGGACCTGTTCACGGGCCTGGTCACGGCCCGCCGCCCGACCCTGTCGCAGGCCGAGAACCTGTTCACCGGCGCGGTCTGGACCGGGCGGCAGGCGCTCGGCCTCGGCTTGGTCGATGCCCTCGGCGACGTGCGCACCGCGATGCGGGCGCGCTACGGCGACAAGGTGGATCTGCGTCTCGTGGCCGAGGCGCGCGGCGGATTCCTGTCCCGCCTGCTGCGCCGCGGCGGTGCCCCGGGCGGCATCGGGAGCGGGCTCGCGGAGGGCGCGCTGGCCGCCCTTGAGGAGCGCGCCGCCTTCGCCCGCTTCGGCCTCTGAGAGGCCTGAGCGCTCACGCCGCAACCTGCCCCGGGAAGCGGTCGATCTCGCCTTCCGGGTCGGCCGCCACGCGGTCCACGGTCTGAGCCGCCGCGGTGACGGCGGCGGCCATGCAGGCCGAGCGCCGGGCGGCGCCGGCCACCGAGGCCGCCCGCGACGGCCTCGGTGGCCCCGGCCGTGTCGGCGACGTTGCGGAGATCGCGGCGGTGGCCGGGCGCTGCGCCGAAACCGCCGCGGCGATGCCGCCCGTGGCGGCGCTGACCGACCGCATCGGCTCGCCCATCCGGCCGATGGCCGCCACGGCCGCCGTCGTCGAGGTCTGCACGCCGGCGATCTGGCCTCGACACGCGCGGCCAGGACGAGCGCCGGGGTTCGCGGGTTTTGCCCGCCGTTGCTGTGCTGCCGCTCCTCCAGCTGCGACCACGTCCGGCGCGACACGGTAATCCAGACGGCGCCCGCGGTGAGTATCACCGCGAGCATCGCCAGCATCATGACCTCCGTGGACAAAGGTCGCCTTGCTTGGCGGGTAGGAATATGCGCGCGTCGACTTGTGTCCGTTCCTATGGCTCGCACGAACATTGTTTCGTGAGGTTAGAGAACGTGTTGATCTTCGTCTAGAACGCGACAGTTGGCGTCCATCCTCAACTCTGCCCTGCACGCCGCGCGGAGACGCGCGCCAGGGCCGCGAGGTCCTTCTCGCCGTCGCCATGGCTGATCGCCTCGATCAGGTTGTCGCGCAGCACGCTGGCGAACGGCATCGGCACGCCCGCGCCCTCCCCGGCCTGAAGGGCGAGCCGCACGTCCTTGGCGCCGAGCTTGAGGCCGAAACCCGGCGGTTCGTAGCGGTTCTGCGCGATCGAGGCGCCGTAGCCCTTGTAGACCGGCGAGGCGAACAGGGTGTTGGTCATCAGGTCGAGAAAGTCGGCCCCCGCGACGCCGTGGCCCTGCGTGAGGGCGCAGGCCTCGCCCATCGCCTCGATGGCCGAGATCAGCATGAAGTTGCCGGCGAGCTTCACGGCATTGGCCCGGACGGGCTCCGCGCCGAAGCGCCAGGTCTTGGCGCCCATGGCGTCCAGCAAGGGCGCGGCCCGGTCGAGGAGGGGCGCTTCGCCCGCCGCCACGATATTGAGCTTGCCGGCTTCCGCCACGTCCGGCCGTCCGAAGACCGGGGCGGAGATGTAGGGGACGCCGGCCCGCCCGTGCACGGCGGTGAGCTGCCGGGCCAGGGCCACCGAGACCGTGCTCATGCCGATATGCAGCCCCGGGCGTTCGGCCCGGTCGAGCAGGCCGCCGGCGATGATCACGGCCTCCAATGCCGCATCGTCGGCCAGCATCGTGATCACCGCCTCTCCGGCGAAGGCCTCCGCGGCGCTCGCCACTGGGGTGACCCCGTCGATCCCGCGGGCGCCCTCCGGTGTCCGGTTCCAGGCGCGGACCGTGTGGCCCGCCCGCGCCAGGCTCGCGGCCATCGCCCGGCCCATACGCCCCATTCCGATGAATCCGACGTCCATGCCGTGCTCCTCGACGCTGATGTGTCGCCCGCCAACCTGGGAAGCCCGGACCGGGGGTCAACGGCGCCCCCGCATTTGCGTCGCTCCCGCGCCGTGGCAAGGTCGGCGCATGCTGCGCAACCGCATCACCGACATTCCCGGCCTGCGGGTCGGCCACGCGAGCGACGTGGCGGTCGCCAGCGGCGTCACCGCGCTCGTGTTCGAGGCGCCGGTGGTCGCCTCCGTCGATGTGCGCGGCGGCGGGCCCGGCACCCGGGAGACCGATCTGCTCGATCCCGAGCGCACCGTGGAGCGGATCGACGCCCTCGTCCTCTCCGGCGGCTCGGCCTTCGGGCTCGATGCGGCGTCCGGCGTGATGGCGTGGCTCGCCGAGGCCGGGCGCGGCTTCCCGGTCGGCACCATGCGGGTCCCGATCGTTCCCGGGGCGATCCTGTTCGACCTCCTGAACGGCGGCGACAAGGCGTGGGGCCGCTACCCGCCCTATCGCGAGATGGGCTTCCAGGCCGCAGCGGCCGCGACTGAGGATTTTGCCCTGGGCTCGGTCGGGGCCGGGACCGGCGCCCGCACCGGCAGGCTCAAGGGCGGGATCGGGTCGGCGTCCGCCCTTGTGGCCGGCACGGGGTTCCGGGTCGGCGCGCTCGCTGCCGTGAACGCCTTCGGCAACGCGACGATCGGTGACGGGCCGCATTTCTGGGCCGCGCCCTTCGAGGCGGGCGACGAGTTCGGCGGTCTGGGCTCCCCGGCCCGGGTGCCCCCAGAGGCCCTCGCCTTCCCCGCGCGCGCGCTTCCGGGCGCCGCCACGACGCTTGCCGTGGTTGCGACCGACGCGGCGCTGACCAAGGCGCAGTGCCGGCGCCTCGCGGTCGCGGCGCAGGACGGGCTCGCCCGCGCCCTCGTGCCGGCCCATACGCCGCTGGACGGCGATCTGGTCTTCGCGGTCGCCACGGGCGCCGTGCCGGTGGCCGACCCGGTGGTGGAGATGGCGCGTCTGGGCGATGCCGCCGCGCGGGTCCTGGCGCGGGCTGTGGCGCGCGGGGTGTTTTCCGCCACGCGCTTGCCGGGGCATGCTGTGGCGCCGCCGTTATCCTGGACCGGCCTGCCGCCCGCATGGAGGGACGTGTTTCGGGGGTCTTAGGCTCCGGCGCAAACGCGGCCCACACTGTCATCGCGAGCGAAGCGACCTCACCCAGGGCGGCGCGACCTCGCAGGGCGTGCCGCTACACTGGGTTGTTTCGCTCCGCTCGCAACAGCGGCGGCTCACACCTCCCCGCGCGCATCCTCCAGCAGCTGCGCCAGACCGGCATCCACCTCGTCGGCGAGCATCGTCCGCTCGGCGTCGGTGAGGTCCTTGGCCCAGGCGCCGCTGCCGAACCCATCGGTGCACCGCGCCCGCTCCGAGGTGATGTAGGCCTCGGTCTCGGCCGGGCGCGTCTTCATGGCGTGGACCATGCCGAACCACGCCGCCCGCTCCACCACCGCCAACCGCGCCCGCAGGCGGATCGCCACCGCCTTGTCCGGATCGATCCCGTCGCCGCTCATGCCCTGTCCTCCCCGTCCTGCTCCGCGAGCCGCGCGATCAGGCCCTGCAGCTGTCCAGGCACCGGCTCGCTCGCCGAACGCGCGTAGAGCACCCGCAGTTGCCGGCCGATCTCGGCAAGGCTCATGGAGCCCTTGGCGATCACCCGGTCGGCCTGGACGTTCAGGCTCTCCTTCTCGGCCGTTGTGATCTCCTTGGCGGTGAGCACCACGACGGGCACGTCGCCGTCGGGCCGCGCGCGCAGCGCCCGCAGGAAGCCGAACCCGTCCATCTCGGGCATCATCAGGTCGAGGAGGATCAGGCTCGGGCGCGCCTGGCTGACGCGCTCGAGGGCGATCCGGCCGTTCTCCGCCTCGTCGATGGTCCAGCCCTCGCGGCCCAGGGACCGGCGCAGGCGCTCGCGGGCATCCGCGTCGTCGTCGACCACGAGGATGCGGGCTTCGCCCGGCGCCTCCGGCCGGTAGCGCTCCATCAGGCCCTTGAGCCTGTCCCAATCGATCGGCTTGACGAAATAGTCGGTGGCGCCGAGCGCCTGGCCGAGCCCCTGCTCGGCCACGACCGAGGTCATGATCACCGGCGTTCCGGCGAGGTCGGGGTCGTTGCGCACCGCGTGCAGCACCGCCCAGCCGTCCATGCGCGGCATCTCGACATCGAGCAGGATCGCCCGCGGCCGCAGCGCCCGGGCGAGCGTCAGGCCGGCGCGTCCGTCACTGGCGCTGCGCACGTGGAACCCCTCACGCTCAAGGAAACGCTGGAGCAGCTCGCGGGCCGCGGGATCGTCGTCGACCAGCAGCACCGTCTCGTGCTGCTCGTGGGGCTCCACGGGCGTGTGCGGTTCGGCTTCGGTCGGCGGCGCGTCCTCGGGCTGGAGCATGGCGGGCAGGCGGACCGTGAAGGTCGCGCCCGCGCCCGGCGTGCTGGTGACGCTGATGTCGCCGCCCATCGTCCGGCAGAAGGCGCGGGTGATGGCGAGCCCGAGGCCGGTGCCGCCGAACTGGCGCGTGGTCGAATCGTCCGCCTGCACGAAGCGTTCGAACAGGCGCCCGATCTGCTCCTCGCTCATGCCGATGCCGGTGTCGGTCACCGCGAAGGACAGCCAGTCCGCGGCCCCCTCCCGGTGCCGACGCACCGTCAGGGTGATCGTCCCGGTCTCGGTGAACTTGGCGGCGTTGCCGATGAGGTTCAGCAGGCACTGGCGGATCTTGGTCTGGTCCTGGTGCATGGACCCCAGCACCGCCCCCTCCCCGGCCCCCGCATCGAGGACGAAGCGGTTGCCCTTCTTCTCCACCAGCGAGCCGGTGGAATCGGACACGTCCCGGAGCAGCTCCGCCACCGCGAAGGTCTCGGCGGAGGCGGTCATGCGGCCGGCCTCGATCTTCGAGATGTCCAGCACGTCGTTGATCAGCGACAGGAGGTGGCGCGCCGCCGCCTCGATCTTGCGCAGATCCGGCAGGAGCGCGGCCTGGCCGATATCCTCCAGCTCCTCGCCGAGCATCTCGGAATAGCCGATCACCGCCGAGAGCGGCGTGCGCAACTCGTGGCTCATATTGGCGATGAACTGGCTCTTCGCCCGGTTTGCCGCCTCGGCGGCCTGCCGTGCGCGTTCCACCGTCTCCTCGGCTTCCTTCCGCTCGGTGACGTCCACGCAGGTGCCGACCCATTCGCGCAAGCTGCCGTCCTCGGAGAGCACCGGCACGCCGCGGACCTCCATGGCGCGCCACGCGCCGTCGTGGCGGCGCAGGCGGTACTCGACCTCGTAGGTCTGGCGCGCCTCCACGCAGGCCGCCCAGGCATCGGCCGCGTGACCCCGGTCGTCGGGATGGACCGCGTCGAGCCAGCCCCAGCCCTGGTAGGCCTCCTCGGTCTGGCCGGTATAGATGCTCCACCGGACCTGGGGCGGCATCAGCTCGCCGGCCGCGTTGGTGTTCCAGATGACCGCCGCGGAGGCGTCCACCAGCGCCCGGAACCGCTGCTCGGAATGGCGCAGGCGCTCCTCGACGGTGCGGCGGCCGGTGATGTCGGTGTTGGTGCCGTACCAGCGCAGGATCCCTCCCGACGCGTCGTGGTGCGGCAGCGCCTTCGAGAGGAACCAGCGATAGGTCCCGTCACGACCGCGCAGCGGGAAGGTGTCCTCCCAGGACCGGCCCAGCGTGATCGCGGCCTGGTAGCGCTCGGTCACGGCCGCGACATGGTCGGGGTGATGGACGGTGCGCCAGCCCCAGCCGCGCATCTCCTCCAGCGTCGTGCCCGTGTAGTCGTACCAGCGCTGATTGTACCAGATGATGGTGCCGTCGGCCTCGGCGATCCAGGCGAGCTGCGGCAGCGTCTCGGCGAGGTTCCGGTAGTCGGCATCCGTGACGGCCTGCGCGCCGCCCTCAGTCTCGCTCATCGGCCACGCGCTATCCTGTCATCCGCCCCGCGGCGGCTCTTACCGGTATTCCTTATACACGCATCGTGTCGGGATCCGACCGGACCGGACCGGCCTCCGGGCTGCGCCGAAGGCGCAGGGCGTCGATGCTGTAGAGGGCGAGCGCCACCCAGATCAGCGCGAGCATCAGGGCCCGGTGCGGCTCGACGCGCTCGCCGTAGGCCAGCACGCTCAGGCCGAGCAGGCAGGTCGGCGCCACGTATTGCAACAGGCCGAGGGTGGTGAGCTTCAGGCGGACGGCCGCGGCGGCGAACCAGATCAGCGGCAGGGCGGTGGTGAGCCCCGTCAGCATCAGCAGAGCCCGGTCCGACGGCGCCGCGGGCAGAAACGGCTCGGCGGTCAGGACGAGCCAGAGGATCGCCCCGGGCAGGAGCAGCAGCGTCTCGGCCAGGAAGCCCACCAGGGCGTCGACCGCGGCGACCTTCCGCGCGAGCCCGTAGAGCGCGAAGGACACCGCCAGGGAGAGCGACAGCAGCGGCAATTCGCCGGCCCAGCCCACCGCGATCGCCACACCCGCCGCCGCGATGCCGACGGCCGCCATCTGCATCGGCCTGAGCCGCTCGCCGAGCACGACCCGCCCGAGGGCGACGCTGACCAGTGGATTGATGTAGTAGCCCAGGCTTGCATCGAGCAGATGCCCGCTGCTGATCGCATAGAGGTAGAGCAGCCAGTTCACCGCGATCATCGCCGCCGAGAGCAGCAGCAGGGCGTGGCGCCGCCGCAGCGGCCGCGGCAGGTCCAGGTGGTGGCGGGCCGCGAGGATCAGCGCCAGCGCACCCGCGAACAGGCTGGACCAGACGATACGCTCGGCCAGAATGTGGTTCGGGCTGTAGGCCCCGAGCATCCGGAAATGCACCGGGACCAGGAGGCCCCAGCTCAGGTAGGCGGCGAGCGCGTAGACGAGGCCCACGGGTTCCTCCCGGTCGACCCGGATGGGCGGCCGGGTCCGAAGCCTTTAGCGCAGGCGGCTGGCGCCTGTCAGGGACGGCGGCGCAGGTCTGCCATCCCGGCGCACGCCTGGGGGCCTCAGGCGGCCCGGATCGTGGCCAGGAAGTAACGGACCGCGCTGCCGAGTTCCTCCGATTGCCGGGCCAGCGCGGCGGCGGAGGCCAGGACCTGACCGGCGGCCGTCCCCGTCTCGCCGGCGGCTTTGGCAACGCCGGTCGTGGTGGCGGTGACCGCACGGGTGTCGGCCGAGGCCTGTGCGACGTTGCGCGCGATCTCCCGCGTGGCCGCCCCCTGCTGTTCGACCGCGGCCGCGATGCCTGCTGCGACCGCGTCGATCTCGCGGATCCGGGCGGTGATCGAGGCGATCACCGCGACAGCCTGATCGGTCGCGCGCTGGATCCGGCCGATCTGCCCCGTGATCTCACCCGTCGCCCGGGCGGCCTGCCCGGCAAGATCCTTGACCTCGCCCGCCACGACGGCGAAGCCCCGCCCGGCCTCTCCGGCGCGTGCGGCTTCGATCGTGGCATTCAGAGCCAGCAGGTTGGTCTGGCTCGCAATGCCCTCGATCAGCGCGACCACCGCGCCGATTTTCGTGGCGGCGGCACTGAGATCCTGGACCAGGGACGCGGTCCGGTCGGCTTCCGAGACGGCGTTCTGTGCGAGCTTGGCCGAGCCGCCGACCTGCCGGCCGATCTCCGCGACGGAGGAACCGAGCTGCTCGGCGGCGGCCATGACCGTGCTGACGTTGGCCGCGGCCTCCTCGGCGGCGCCCGCGACCGAGATGGACTGGTCGGCGGCCCGCGCGGCGGTTTCGGTCATGGTCCGGGCGACCGTCTGCAAGGTCGCGACCGAACCGGCGACGAGGCCGATGATCCGGCCCACAATGTCCTCGAAATCCGCGGCGAGCCGCAGCCGCGTCTGGCTGCGATCGGCGGCCGCCGCCTCATCCGTCCGCCGCTGGCTCTCGGCCTGCTCGGCGGACGTCCGGGCAACCAGGGCCTTGATGCCCTCGACGGCCTCGCCGATGGCGCCGATCTCGTCGCCGCGCCGCGCCTCCGGGACCTCGATGTCGAGCTGCCCCGCCGACATGGTCTTCAATGCGGCCGTCAGCCGGCCGAGCGGGCGCGCGACACCGACATTCACCACCAGCACACCGATGAGGATGCTGGCGGCGATACCGCCTGCCGACACGCCGATGGCCCAGAACACGGTCGTGCGTGTCTCCGCACTCAAGCCCTCGGAGCCCGTGCGGATCGACGCGCTCAGATCGCCCACGAAGGTATCGAGTTCGGCGAACAGCGTCTTCTGGAGCGGATCCACCCGCTTGTGCGCGAGCGTCAGCGCCTGGGCACTCATGCCTTTCTTGGCCATGGCGCACATCTCGCCGGTGAGCACGGCGTAGGTGTCGAGCAGGTCCGCGATCCGGCCGGTCTGGGTGTGGAAGGCCGGTGCATTCCGGCGCGCGCCGTCGAGGAGCATCGCGGCTTCGGCGGGAAGCGGCTCGAAGGCGGCACCGACGCGGTCCGACTCGTCCGGATCGGCCTCACCCAGGGCGCGGAAGGCCACGTAGCTCATCTGATAGACGACGCGTCCCAGCCGTGCCGCCATCGTGGCCGCCGTGGCATCGTTGGCCAGATAGGCGCTGTAGGCCGTGTCGGCTGCGACCATGCGGCTGGAAATGTACCAGAGGTAGCCGATCGCATTCGCGGCTATGAACGCGAAGGCGAAAGCGATCTTGAAGGCGATGGTGATTTTGAAGTTGCGCCGCACAGACGAATGGCTCCGAAACGAGCATTGCCTATGTGCCGGGGTACGGCGGCGTCGATAGCAAATCGCACGACTGGGACGAATGACATCAACATTGAGACCGAAATGCAGGCATCTTAATCTTGAGATTGCGATTTTTCTCGGCCTGTCAACTGTCAGTGCGTGAAGCCAGCGCTCCGAACACGGGTTAACAAGGCTTGGCCCCAGCGCGGAGGGGCCATCCCGTCATTCCGGGACTGTGGAGCAGGGCCCGGAATCCAGATCCGTGGCGCGCGCACGGCATGGCACGGTCGGCGGATCTGGATTGCCCGCTTCCGGCGTGCCCCTCCGGGTCCGGGCCCGCCTGCGGCGCCCCGGCATGACGGCGTGGATGTTACGCGGCAAACGCCGTACGGAAGCGTGGCAACTCGTCAACCCGCGTTCGCGGCCGTGGCGTGAATCGCCGGGACGGAACGTAAAGTGATGCCGGCACGGCTGGCCCCTGGGGAAGTCTCGTCGTCCCGCCGCGCATCCAGCCCTTGGCCGTCAGGGTGCCAGCCAGCCGCCCTGCCAGCCGGGCTCGCTCCGGCACCAAGCGGCCCGCCGGTGACCGCGCCGGTCGAGGTAGAGGAAGTCCAGGCGCTCGGCCCGCACCAGCACGGCGGCGAAGCGCGGACGGCCCAGCGTCGTGGCCGAGGCCTCGTCCGGAAGGCTGTAAGCGCCGCCCTCGGGCAGCGCGGTGCCCGGCGCCGGTTCCGCGCCGTAGCAGACCCGGCTCATCGCCCGGGACTCGGCCCAGGCTGCCTCCGCCACGGGATCGTCGGTGTGGAGCGTGGCGCGGCCCTCGATGCGGATCTGGACCTTCGTGGCGGCGTCGTAGGCGGCCAGCGCACAGGCCGGGTGCGCCAGGATCTCCGCGGCCTTGTCGGAGCGGCGGTCGCAGTGGAACCGGAGGCTGCCAGCCGCGCCATCGGCCGCGCGCAGCACCACGGTCCGGGCCCGCGGGCCGCCGTCCCGACCGCGTGTCGCCAGGGTCGGCAGGTGGAATCCGCTCCGGCCCTGCTCGGCGCCGTCGGCCAGCAGGCGCCACACTTCGCGCAACGTGGCGTCCAGATCGTCGTAGAAGCCGGGCAGCGGCGCGCGGGTCATGCGCCGCTCCGTTTCCGCTGCCGCTCGCGGAAGATCAGCGCGAGGTTGCGCAGGTAGATGCCGGTCGAGAGCCCCTGGCCGATGATGATCACCGGCTCGCGCCGGACGAAGCCGTAGACCAGGGTCATCATCCCGCCGAGGATCGACAGGAACCAGAACGAGAGGGGCATGACGCTCCGCCCCGCCCGCTCGCTGGCGATCCACTGCAGGATGAAGCGCGAGCCGAAGACCAGCTGGGCGACGATGCCGAAGACCAACCAGAAATCGAGCCGCGTGACGAAGACGTCGTAGAAATAGGCCGGCAGATCGTGGGCGAGCTGGATCAGCATCCGACATCCTGGTCTGCCGGCGTGGGCACCGGATTCACGATCTCCCGGGGCTGCGGATCGGCGCGCTTGCGCCGGATCAGCCACCAGACGCCGGCCAGATCCAGAAGCCCGACCCAGAGACGGTCGAACAGCCCGTAATTCGACGCGCCGGTGAGCCGCGGGCGGTCGATCACGTCGCGGTGGACCACCGTGAAGCCCTCGCGGACGACGAGCGCCGGCATGAATCGGTGGAGGGCGTCGAAATACGGCAGGCGGAGATAGGCCGCACGCCGGAAGACCTTGAGGCCGCAGCCGGTGTCGCGGGTGGCGTCCTTCAGGATCCGCCCGCGCACGCCGTTGGCGATCCGCGACTGGAGCATCTTGAAGCGCCCGTCCTTGCGCCCGCGCCGCTGCCCTTGCGCGAGACCGGCGCCGGGACCGGCCGTCTCCAGCGCCGCCAGGAGGGCGGGGATGAAGACGGGATCGTTCTGGCCGTCGCCGTCGAGGGTGGCGACGATCGCGCCCCGGGCCGCCAGGACGCCGCTGCGCACCGCGGCCGACTGGCCGCCGCTTCGGGCATGGCGCAGGACCCGAAGCCAGGGCCGGCCCGCGCGGGCGGCCGCCAGGGCGGCCGGTGTGCCGTCCGTGGAGCCGTCATCGACGTAGATCAGCTCGAAGGCGAGCCCCGCGCAGGCGGCCTCGATCTCGGCCACGAGGGGCGCGATGTTGCCGGCCTCGTTCTTCACCGGCACGACGACGCTGAGAACCGGGGCGCCGCTCACGGGGCCACCGCGTAGGCCGTGACGAAGACCCGCCGGCCGGTATTCAGGTTGAAGCCCTCAACCTCGGCCAGGGGCGCCGGCACGCCGCGTCCGACCGGCCAGGCCGCGTTGAAGTCGTCCCGGTCCCGGGATTCCACGAACAGCAGCCGGCAGCCGCCGGCTTCCAGGAATCGCCGCGCGGCGGCGCCGTCCGGCGGCAGGGCGAGGCCGGTGCTGACCAGGAACACGAGGCTGGGCTCCCGGTAGCCGAGGCTCGCCACCTGCGGATCCGCGCAGGGCATCCGGTCGCGCAGGGCCGCGAGCCGGGGCGAGACCTTGAGGGCGGGCAGCGCGCGCTGGGCCACGCCCAGCACCGCCGGCCCGAGCAGGCACGAGGCCAGGACGCTGAGCACGAGGGCGCGCTCGGCGGCCTCCGCCGGCGGTCCTTTGGCGAAGGCCATCCAGGCGAGCCCGGCGACGCCGCAGGCGGCGGCGAGCAGCGGCAAAGCGGGCCACGGGATCGTGTGGGCATCCAGGCGCCAGCCGGCAAGGCAGAGGCCGAGCGTGAGCGCCACCGGGATGGCCGGCACTAGCAGGGCCGTCAGGCGCGCCCCGCGCAGGCGGGGATCGAGCGCCCCCCGCGTCGTCGCCAGGACCGTGAGGATCGCGAGCCACGGCATCAGCGGCAGGACGTAATGGGGCAGCTTCGTCGGCACCGCCTCGAAGATCAGCCACGCCGGCAGCACCGCCGCGATCAGGAAGGCCACGCCGGGTTCGCGCCGTGCCCGCCACGCGAAGGGCAGGCTCATGGCCGCGAAGGCGGCGCCGGGCCAGAAGATCGCGAAGACGGCGAGCGCGTAGGCGCCCGGCGGCCCCCAGTGCCGTTCGGCGGCGCCGCCGACCTTGCCCAGCATGTCGTGCCCGACCGCCTCGGCGTAGAACGCACCGCCGCTCTTCCACGCGATGGCGGCGAACCAGGGCGCGACCAGCAGGAGGGTCAGGGCGAGGCCGGGAAGCGGCCGAAGGGCGAGGAGCCAGCGTCCGGAGCGTGCCGTCACCGACAGGATCAGGGCCGGCAGGACGACGAACAGCGGCACCATCGGTCCCTTGACCAGGATCCCGAGCGCCAGGCCCAGCCAGAAGGCCGCGAAGACCGAGCCCGCCGGGGGGCGGCCCTCGCGGGAATCCAACCAGGTCCGGGCCAGCGCGCCGAGGCTCGCGGTGGCGCAGGCGGCGAGCAGCGCGTCGGTCTTGGCGAGATGCGCCTCGGCCGAGAGCATCAGGCAGGCGCCGTAGAGGGCGGCGGCGAGAAGCGCGGCGCGGCGCGGCAGGAAGGCCAGGGCCGCCCAATAGGCGAGCAGCACCGAGGCGATGGCCCCGATCAGGGACGGGATCCGATACAGGGCGATCTGCGTGCGGGCCTCGGGCACGCCCAAAGCCTCGCCGGCCGCGACGGCGGCGGCCTGCGCCCAGTAGATCCCCACGGGCTTCTTGTGCCGCGCCTCGCCCTGGAAGCGGATGTCGACGAGGTCGCCGCTCTCCAGCATCTGCTTGGAGGCCTGGGCGAAGCGCGGCTCGTCCCGGTCCATCGGCTGCAGCGAGATCTGGCCCGGCAGGAACAGGACGAGGCAGAGCGCCAGGAGGGCGGCCACCGCCCGGCCGTGGCTGACGCTCAGCGCGTCGAGCCCCCGGCCGACACGATCGGCAGCGGCGAGGCGCGGCGTTCCGCCGGCGGAGAGGCTCGTGGTCATGTCGGGCCGGTCAATCAGGATCGAGCGGGCAGGTCAAATACGCGACGGTGTGCAGGCCATGCGTCAGGCGGTCAGGAGCGGGCGCAGTTCGCGCATGTCGGCGACCGATTCCAGGGTGTTGATGCGCGCGATCAGGCGCTCGGTCGAATCAGTTCCGAGCACCGGCGCCATCAGATCCCGCGCCTTGGTGTTCACCGCCTCGGTGCTCAGCGGGTTCTCCTTCGTTCCGGGCGGATGCCGGGTGTGATGCTCCACAATCCGGCCATCCGCGAGGGTCATCGTCACGACGGCGCCGCGGGGGGCGGCGGGATCCATCAGCGCCGGATCGCCCACCAGCTCGACCTTGGCCCGTTCGGCCGCGATCGCGGGATCGTGCATCAGGCCGGCATCGTGGCTGTCGGCGAAGGAGACGGCGCCCTTCACGAGCGCGAGCGCCACGAGGTGCTGGCAACTCACATCCGGCATGGCGCTCGATCCGACGATGCCGACGGCGTCGGTGGGGACCTTGACCAGGATGTGCCGCACGGCCTCCGGCGTCAGCCCATACTGCTTGCGGAGCGTCAGGGTCGCGTCGAGGGGCGACTGGATCGGATAGCCCACCGAGAAGGTCTTGATCGCCGTCTCGGTGACGAAGAAACGGCTGCCGAGACCGTCGAGCATCAGGTCCGGTTTCGGCGCGGTCGAGAGCGCGTTCAGCAGGTTGTGCCGGCCGTCGAGCACGTCGGCGACGCCGGTGAGGCCGGCCTCCACCATGCCGACCGCCGTGACGCCGTTGCGCGCGCCCATGCCGGCGAAGTCGAACGCCTTCTCGACGTGGTCCTTGTCCCGCACCCAGCTCCACAGGCCGGAGACCTGCTGGGCCGCGTAGGACAGCGCGAACCGCATGCCCTGCTCGTCGAGGCGGGCGAGCGCGGCGGCGGCCCCGAGCGCCCCGAAGGTCGAGCTCGTGCCCTCGGCGCTGCGGTGCGTGCCGCGCACGTGGTCGGGTCCGAGCGCCAGGAGCAGGCGGCAGCAGAGATCGTAGCCCAGCGCCACCGCCCGGACGAAGTCCGCGCCCGAATTGCCGTGCAGCTCGGCCATGGCCAGGGCCGCCGGCACGGTGGCGCAGCCGGGATGGGCCTTGGTCACTGGCTCGAAATCGTCGGTCTCGTCGGCATGGGCGCACATGGCATTGGCGAGCGCCGCGTTGATGGTGGTGGTCCGGAAATCGGAGGCGACGACCCCGGCCTGCTCGGTCCCGCCCAGGCCGCGCACGTAGGTGAGCGCCATCTCGCCCGGCCGCATCCGCGCGCCGGAGACCATGGCGGCCAGGGTGTCGAGGATGCGGTGCTTGCAGGCGGTCAGCACCTCAGGGGGAAGCGGCTGCGTCCGGGCGGCGGCCATGTAGCGTGCGAGCCGGCCTGTCACATCCGTCTCGGCAGCGGCGGCCGGTAGCGTTCCTGCGAGGGCCAGAGCGCCCGCGCCCTGGATGAGACGGCGCCGGCTCGGCGCGGTCATGACGCGGCCCGCAGGCGTGCGAAGCCGGCGTCGAGGTCGGCTTTGAGGTCGGCCGTGTCCTCGAGCCCGATGTGGAAGCGCAGGGCCGGACCGCCCGGGGACCATCGCGTGGCGGT
Source organism: Methylobacterium sp. PvR107 (assembly GCF_017833295.1). Classification (NCBI taxonomy): domain Bacteria; kingdom Pseudomonadati; phylum Pseudomonadota; class Alphaproteobacteria; order Hyphomicrobiales; family Methylobacteriaceae; genus Methylobacterium; species Methylobacterium sp. PvR107. The sequence continues at coordinate 5,561,285 of NZ_JAFIBW010000001.1, read as the reverse complement.
CCTGTAGCCGGCGCAGTCGAACGGGATCACGAGGCTCTCGAAACCGCCCCAGGAGAAGCCCATCCCGAAGAGCTGGAGGTCGTCCAGCATGGCGGCGACCGCCTTCTCGGGAACCGGCTTGAGGATCACCCCGAACAGACCGGAGGCGCCGGAGAAGTCGCGCTTCCAGATCGCATGGCCGGGATCCTCAGGCAGGCCGGGATGCAGGACGCGCAGCACCTCCGGTCGAGCCTGGAGCCACCGGGCCATCTCGAGCCCGGCGCGGCCGTGCTCGCGCAGCCGCAACGACATGGTGCGCATACCGCGCAGCGCCAGGAAGATGTCCTCCGCGCCGGCGCACATGGCGAAATGGTCGAAGGTCCGGCGCACGGCCGGGTAGTAGCGCGTGTTCGCGGAGGTCAGGCCGATCAGCAGGTCCGAGCCGCCGCTCAGGTACTTGGTCCCGGCCTCCACGGCGATGTCGACGCCCCGCTCATGCGGCGGGAACAGCAGCGGCGTCGCCCAGGTATTGTCCATGATCACGCAGGCGTCGTTGGCGTGCGCGGCCTCGGCGATGGCCGGGATGTCCTGCATCTCGAAGCTCTGCGAGCCGGGCGCCTCGACCAGCACGGCCCGGGTGTTCGGGCGCATCAGCTCGGCGATGCCGGCCCCGATGGCCGGGTCATAGTAGGTGACCGCGACGCCGTAGCGGGCCAGCACGCCGTCGCAGAACTGGCGGGTCGGCCGGTAGGCGGAATCGGTGACGAGGAGGTGGTCGCCCGCCGAGACCGCGGCCATCAGCGCCACGGTGAGCGCCGCGAGCCCGGAGGGCGTCACCACCGTCCCGGCGGCGCCGGCGAGCTCCGTCCAGGCGCTCGTGAGAGCGTCCATGGTGGGCGTGGCCGAGGTGCCGTAATTGTAGCGCCCGCGCCGGTGCTTGATGGCGTCGTAGGTCGGGTAGAGGACCGTGGAGCCGCGATAGATCGGCGTGTTGACGAAGCCGTGCTGCTCGCCCGGATCGCGGCCCGCATGGACGAGGCGCGTCGCGGGCGCGAAGGTCTGCTTGGACTCGGGCGAGGGCTTCAGGGACATCGGGGCTCGCGGATCGCGTTGCGCTGCGGCGCACGAAGCGCCGCGCACCCGGCGAGGTCAAGCCGGATGCCCGGATCCGCAGGCTCGGAGCGGGGCCTGTCCCACGATCAGGGCTTCTCGGGCAGATCCGAATTCGCCGCTTCCTCGTAAGCCTCCATCCAGGCGGCGCGCTCTTGGGAGCCTTCCGGATAGGGGCATTCGCTGATGGGCTTGCCGTAGAGGCGGGCATTACGACCCTGGATGAACGGGCTGTCGCTCGCAGTGGCCTGGGCGTTGGTCAATATCGCCTCCCGAAGACTTGGAGTGGGGCTTCGTTAACGGCCGCACCGCTAATCTGTTGCCGTCTCAAGTCGCGTTCCGGGTCGTCGCGTGCGTATCCTGCGTTCCCTCTTCGGCGCCGTCCTCGTCCTCATCTCGACGGCGACGGTCGCTCTTGTCAGCGCCGATCGGCTCGCGCACCTGGCGCCGGCGCCGGTGGTCCGCGCCGCTCAGGCCGAACCCTCCGCAACCGGGTCGCTCCCGGCCCCGGCGAAGGCTGCGCCCGCGCCGAAGGCGGCCGTGGCCAGCATCCCGAACGGATTCGACACCGAGCGGCTCCACGCACTCATGCGCGGCGATCCGATCCTGCCGGGCCGCTGAGCGCCCCTTCGCGACCTCTTCATCGCACACCCGGCCGCATCCTGAGGTTCCGGAGCGCGGCGGGGGCCGCGAAGGAGCCCTCCCGGCCAGCGCGCGATCCCTGGAACCCCCCTTTGCGGCCTGCTCCCGCGGGCATCCGCGGATGAGGCATCCGGGTGGTATCGCCCCCCCGAACCCCGCTGATCGCCCTACCGCGCTGTTCGAAACACCTGCAGGTCGAGGTCCCGCACCTTCTTGCGCAGGGTGTTGCGGTTGACCCCGAGGAGTTCCGCCGCGCGAATCTGGTTGCCGCGGGTGGCGGCCAGCGCCGCGCCGATCAGCGGGCCTTCGATCTCCCGCAAGATCCGGTGATAGAGCCCGGGCGGCGGCAGCGTGTCGCGATAACCGGAAAAGTAGTCCGAGAGGTGCCGCTCCACGGCGCTCGACAGGCTCTCCGACTCCCCGCCGGCCTTGCGGGCGGCGCCGTTGCCGTTCGGGGCGGGGGCGGCGAGCGGCAGCGTATCGAGCTCGGCCTCGATCACCGGGCCGGTGATCGTCTCCTGCGGGTAGAGTGCGGCGAGCCGCCGGACGAGGTTCTCCAGCTCACGGACGTTGCCGGGCCAGCGGTAGCGTTTGAGCCGCTCCATCGCGTCGCCGTCGAGCGATTTGCGGGTCAGGCCCTCGCGCTCGACCAGCACGAAGAAGTGGCGGATGAGGTCCGGCACGTCTTCCGAGCGCTCGCGCAGGGCCGGCAGCCGCAGCGGCACGACGTTGAGCCGGAAGAACAGGTCCTCGCGGAAGATGCCCTGCTGGATCGAGATCCGCAGGTCCTTGTTGGTCGCCGCGATGATCCGCACGTTGGTCTTGATCGGGACCCGGCCGCCGACCGTTGTGTACTCGCCCTGCTGGAGCACGCGCAGCAGACGGGTCTGCGCCTCCATGGGCATGTCGCCGATCTCGTCGAGGAACAGCGTGCCGCCCTCGGCCTGCTCGAACCGGCCGGCGGAACGCTGGAGCGCCCCCGTGAAGGCGCCCTTCTCGTGGCCGAACAGCTCGGATTCGATCAGGTCGCGCGGGATCGCCGCCATGTTGACCGGCACGAACGGGCCGGTGCGGCGCCGGCCGTAATCGTGCAGCGCCCGGGCGACCAGCTCCTTGCCGGTTCCCGACTCGCCGGTGATCATCACGGTGAGATCGGTGGGCATCAGCCGGGCGAGCGCCCGGTAGATCTCCTGCATGGCCGGCGAGCGGCCGACCAGCGGGATGTCCTCGTTCTCGGGCGGTGCCCCGGCCGGTGCCGTACCGCGCGGGCGCGAGAGCGCCCGGCCCACGATGGCGATCAGCTCCTTCAGATCGAAGGGCTTGGGCAGGTACTCGTAGGCGCCCCGCTCCGAGGCGCGGATCGCCGTCATGAAGGTGTTCTGCGCGCTCATCACGATGATCGGCAGCTCCGGCCGCACCCGCTTGATGCGCGGCAGCAGATCGAACACGTTCTCGTCGGGCATCACCACGTCGGTGATGACGAGGTCGCCCTCCCCCTGCGCGACCCAGCGCCAGAGGGTCGCGCAATTGCCCGTCGAGCGGACTTCGTAGCCCGCCCGTGACAACGCTTGGTTGAGCACGGTGCGGATGGCGGCGTCGTCGTCGGCGACGATGATGTGGCCGTTCGGCATGACTCTCTACTCAGACCTCCGACGGGGGGCCGGATTTGGGGATCGACATCACGGATCGACCGCCGATTCGCGCCCGTCCCGGGCACTCGACATCGGCAGAAGGATGCGGAACGCCGTGCGGCGCGGGGCAGGATCGCACTCGACGATCCCGCCGTGATCGCCGACGATCTTGGCCACCAAAGCAAGACCCAGGCCGGAGCCCTGCGCCTTGGTGGTGACGAACGGGTCGAACAGGTCGGGCAGGAGGTCGGCCGAGATGCCGGGGCCGTTGTCGCGCACCGCCACCTCGATCGGCAGGCTGACCCGCTCGCGCGAGCCCGGTACCTGCAGGCGCAGGCCGGTGCGGAAGGCGGTCGACAGGGTGATCTCGCCCTCGACCGCGTCCGGGCCGATCGCCTCGGCGGCGTTCTTCACGAGGTTCAGGATCACCTGGATCAGCTGGTCGCGGCTGCCCAGCACCGGCGGCAGCGACGGGTCGTAGGTCTCGATGAACCGGATATGCCGCGCGAAGCCCGACTGCGCCGAGCGCTTCACTTGGTCGAGCACCCCGTGGACGTTGACGGCGCCGCGGTCCGAGGGACGCTCGTCGCCGAACAGCTCCATCCGCTCGACGATGCGGACGATCCGGTCGGATTCGTCGCAGATCAGGCGGGTGAGCAGCCGGTCCTCCTCGGCACCGGTGCTCTCCAGGAGCTGCGCGGCGCCGCGGATGCCCGCGAGCGGATTCTTGATCTCGTGGGCCAACATCGCGCCGAGCGCCACCATCGAGCGCGCCGCGCCGCGATGGGTGAGCTGGCGGTTCATCTTGTCGGCGATGGTGCGCTCCTGGAGCATCATCACCACGGCGTCGCCGTCGTCACCGAGCGGGGTGGCGAACACGTCGACGCTGCGCTCCAGCCCGAGACGGGGCTGGGTCAGCTCGACCCGGTACTCGCTGACGCTGGCGCCCCGGCGCCGGACCTCGGCCACCAGGGCGATGATCGGCGAGGCGAACGGGATGATGTCGCGCAGGCGGCGGCGCAGCATCAGCCGCGCCGAGTAGTCGAAGAACGCCTCCGCGGCGTGGTTGCAGTGGAGGATGCGCTCGTCGCCGCCGATGGTCAGGACCGGCAGCGGCAGGGCGTTGAGCACGGCCTCGGCGGCGGTGTCGCGCCGGTTGCCGGACTCTTTCGGGAGAGAGTCGTCGCTCACGCGGCCTCCTGGACGCGATCCGCCGAGTCCGCGAAGGCCCGGGCCAGCAAGGTCAGCGCGACCTCCGGCTCGGCGGTGGTAAGGAGCACCGCGCGCTCCGTGGCCGTCAGCGCGCCGCCGGTCTCGGCATAGGCGGCGAGGTGCTTGCGGGCGTGGCGCACGCCGATGTCGCGGCCGTAGAGCGACAGCAGCCCCGCGTAATGCTCCGCGGCCAGGGCGGCCTGCTCGGCCCGGGACGGCTCCGCGGCCGGCCGGCCCGCGAGCGCGTCGGCAACCTGTCCTACCAGCCAGGGGCGGCCGGTCGCCGCACGGCCGATCATGACCCCCGCGGCGCCCGAGGCGTCCAGGCAGGCGCGGGCGCTGGCGAGATCGGTCACGTCGCCGTTGGCGATCACCGGGATCGATACCGCCGCGACGACGGCGCGGATCGCCGCCCAGTCGGCGCTGCCCTTGTAGAATTGCTGGCGGGTCCGACCGTGGACCGTCACGGCGTTGAGGCCCAGCCGCTCGGCGCGGGCGGCGAGATCGGCGGCGTTGCGGCTCGCATCGTCCCAGCCGAGACGCATCTTGACCGTCACCGGGATCGCTACGGCGTCCCGCACCGCCGCCAGCAGGCGCGCGGCGTGGTCGAGATCGCGCATCAGCGCCGAGCCCGAGGCGATCCCGGTCACGATCTTGGCCGGGCAGCCCATATTCACGTCGATCACGTGGGCGCCTCCGGCCTCCGCGAGCCGCGCGGCCTCCGCCATCGGGGCCGCCTCGCAGCCCGCGAGCTGGACCACGTGCAGGTCGACGCCGGAACCCTCGGCGCGCAGCGCGGCCTCGCTGGATCCGCGGGTGAATTCCCGGGCCGCCACCATCTCGGAGATGACCGCGTCGGCGCCGCAGCGGCGGGCGATGCGGCGCATGTGCAGGTCGGTGACGCCCGAAAGGGGAGCGAGCAGGCAGAGCGGGGCAGAATCTGCCGCCCCGGCCTTCACACCTTCGCGGCACAGCGCGCTCAAATAATGGTCAGTCATCATTCTGCACAACAATGAGGCAAGGCCGGTCCGCTGGCAAGCGGGACCGCGCGTTGATTTCGGGCCCTCCCCCGCTTAAACGACGGGCACCCATCGCGGCAGGGTGACGCCGGCACGGCTGGCCCGCGCGCCGGCCGCCCCTCCGCCCCTCAGGACTTCACGAGTTCGTCGCCCATGCCCGCCACCGGCACGCCAGCCACCGGACCCGCCAGCGTGGGAGCCGGCGTCGCCGCGGTGGTGGTGGCGGCCGGGCGCGGCATCCGCATCGGCGGCGGCACCCCCAAGCAGTACCGCCGGGTCGGCGGGCAGCCGGTCCTGACCCGCACCCTCGCGGCCCTCGCGGCCGACGACGCGATCGCGCAGATCCAGCCGGTCATCGCCGCCGACGCCGCGGACTTCTTCCGCAACTGCCTCGAGGAGCTCGCGCCCGCGATCCGCGCCAAGATCACCGCGCCGGTCGCGGGCGGCGCGACGCGCCAGCTCTCCGTAAAGGCCGGTCTCGAGGCCCTGGCCTCCGGCGATGCGCCCGAGATCGTGCTGGTCCACGATGCCGCCCGGCCCTACGTGGATTCCGCGCTGATCGCCCGGGCGATCGCCGCCGGGCGCGACCACGGCGCCGCCGTTCCGGGCGTGCCGGTGACCGACACGGTCAAGCGCGTCGTCGACATCGCCCCGGGCATCGGCCGGGTGCATGAGACGCCGCCGCGGGAGCATCTACGCGCGGTCCAGACCCCTCAGGCCTTCGCCTTTGGCCCGCTGCTCGGCGCCCACCGGGACGCCGCTGCGCAGGGCCTCGACGGCTTCACCGACGACGGCGCCCTCGCCGAATGGGCCGGGCTGCCGGTGGTGGTGTTCGCTGGCGACATCGCCAACCGCAAGATCACCCAGCCCGCCGACCTGATCGAAGCGGACCGCGCCTTCGCGACCGAGACCACCGACTTGCCAGCGCCGGGAGCCCGCGCCATGACCACCTACGTGACCCGCCTCGGGACCGGCTTCGACGTGCACGCCTTCACCACCGGCGACCATGTCTGGCTGGGCGGGGTGAAGATCCCGGCCGACCGCGGCGTGCTCGCCCATTCGGACGGCGACGTGGCGCTGCACGCGCTGACCGACGCCCTGCTCGGCGCCATCGCGGACGGCGATATCGGCACCCACTTCCCGCCCTCCGATGAACGCTGGCGCGGGGCTGCCTCGGACCAGTTCCTGGCCCATGCCTGCGATCTGGTCCGCGCCCGCGGCGGCCGCATCGACCATCTCGACATCACCGTGCTGGCCGAGGCGCCGCGCATCGGCAAGCACCGCGAGGAGATCCGCGCGCGCATCGCCGCCATCGCGGGCGTGCCGCTCAGCAGCGTCTCCATCAAGGCGACGACCACCGAGAAGCTCGGCTTCGTCGGGCGGGCGGAAGGTCTCGCCGCACAGGCCGCCGCGACGGTCCGGCTGCCCGAGGAGGACGGCCCCGCCCTCGACGCGCAGGCTGAGACCGCGATGCGGCAGGGCTGAACGGTCTCGGAGCGAGCGGGGACGGAACAGGGCGCGGCCGGCCCGCTCCCGTTGCAGGGTTGTCAATTCACGCGTCGGCACGGGCAACGCGGCTTCCGGACCGGGCGCGGATTCCCTCTCCCGTACGGGAGCGGAGGCGTGTCGTGCTCGGCCTCAGGCTACCCGCACCAGCAGTACGATCGCCGCGACGCCCAGGACCGCCATCGTCAGCAGGATGCCGCCGCCCCGGCAGGCGAACTGGCGCGGCGAGTTCGGGGGCGCGAACATCCCGATCGGGTGCAGGATCCGGGCGACCAACAGGGCGATCAGCAGCGCCTGAACCAGCCCGTGACTGCCGCCGCTCGCCTCCAGCAAGCCGATCACGATCAGGGCCAGCGGGACGTATTCCGCGAAATTGGCGTGCGAGCGCACGCGCTTGAGCACCGTGTCGTCGCCGCCGTCGCCGAACAGCACGTTTTCGGAGACGCGGGCCCCGATCACCCATCCCGAAAGGCCCAGATACACGAGTGCGAGCAGCCCGGCATAGAAAGCCGTGGTCGCGGGGAAGATCATGGAAAGGGTGTCTCCGATCGGGGGCCACCGGTCCTTGAGCCGGGCTCGGCCTTGAGTCACACCGTGAGATAGGGCGCCGCCGCCCGAGGGGAGCCCGTTCGCGATGATTGACGACGCAGAGCTTCTCGCCCGGGCCGAGGCGCTGGTGGCAGCCTACGCGGCGGACGGACGCACCATCGCCACGGCCGAATCCTGCACGGGTGGCCTCGTGGCCGGGCTGATCACCGCGGTGCCGGGCTCGTCGGCCGTCCTGGAGCGCGGCTTCGTCACCTACTCGAACGAAGCCAAGGCCGAGGCGATCGGCGTGCCCATGGACCTGATCTGCCGGCACGGCGCGGTCAGCGAGCCCGTGGCGCGGGCGATGGCGGCCGGGGCGCTGGCCGCATCGCGGGCTTCCGTCGCGGTGGCGATCACGGGCATTGCCGGCCCCGGCGGTGGGAGCGCCGAGAAGCCGGTCGGGCTGGTTCATTTCGGCCTCGGCCTGCGGGATGGCGAGACGCGTCATCTGGAGCGGCGCTACGGCGATCTCGGGCGCGCGGGCATCCGACGCGCCGCCGTGGCCGACGCGCTCGGTCTCTTGGAGGACGCCCGCGGCGACTGATCACGGTAGGGGAGGACCGCCCATGGACACGGTGACGACCCGCCTCTGCATCGTCGGCGGCGGCCCCGCCGGGATGATGGCCGGACTGCTCTTTGCCCGCGCGGGCATCGACGTCACGGTGCTGGAGAAGCACGCCGATTTCCTGCGCGATTTCCGCGGCGACACGATCCACCCCTCGACCCTCGACCTGATGGACGAGCTCGGCTTCACCGAGCGCTTCCGCGCCCTCCCCCAGCGGCGCGTCGAGAATTTCTCCGGCGTCGTCGACGGGCGCAGCTACCGGGTCGCCGATTTCAGCCGGCTGCCGACCCGGAACCGCTTCCTGTCGTTCATGCCGCAATGGGACTTCCTGGATTTCCTGGCCGGCGAGGCCGCACGATACCGGACGTTCCGCCTGATCCGCCGCACCGAGGCGCAGGACCTGATCGAGGCGGCAGGCCGCATCGCGGGCGTGCGCGCCGCCGGGCCGGACGGTCCAGTCGAGATCCGATCCGATCTCGTGCTCTGCGCGGATGGCCGTCACTCGCGGATGCGCGCGCAGGCGGGTTTCGTGCCGCGGGCCTTCGGCGCCCCGATCGACGTCCTATGGTTCCGCTTGCCGCGCCGGGACGGCGACCCGGAGGCGGCAGCCGGACGGTTCGGGCCGGGGCGGATCCTGATCACCCTCGACCGGGGCGATTCGTGGCAATGCGCCTACGTGGTGCCGAAGGGCGGCGACGCGGCGCTCCGCGCGAAGGGCCTGCCGGCCTTCCGGGCCGCGGTGGCGCAGATCGCGCCGTTCCTGGCCGACCGCACTGACGCCATCGCGGCGTGGGACGACGTCAAGCTCCTGACCGTCACGGTCGACCGGCTCGACCGCTGGCATCGCCCGGGCCTGCTCTGCATCGGCGACGCCGCCCATGCGATGTCGCCGGTGGGGGGCGTCGGGATCAACCTCGCGATCCAGGATGCGGTGGCGACAGCCAACCTCCTGTCCGAGCCGCTGCGGGCGGGTCGTCCCACGGAGGCCGACCTCGCCGGGGTTCAGGCCAGGCGGATGTTCCCGGTGCGGGCGACGCAGGCGCTTCAGCGGATGATCCAGTCCCGGGTGATTGCCGCGTCGCTCGCGGCCGACGCGCCGTTCCGGGCGCCGCTGGCGCTGCGGATTCTCGATGCCCTGCCGCAGCTTCAGGTCCTGCCGGCGCGGATGATCGGGATGGGCGTACGGCCCGAACACGTGCGGATGCCGGCGCGGGCCTGAGGCCGTCCTTGCGCATCGTCTTTGCTCGCGATGACGGCGGCTACGCCCGCGCCCTGTACATGCGATCCGCCCGCCCCTCGAAGGCGTCGGTGAACTTGCGGAACGCCCGGTCGAACATCGTGCCCATGAGGAGCCCCAGGGTGCGGCTCTTGAACTCGTAGGTGATGAAGAAGTCGATCGCGCAGCCGCCATTCGGGCCGTCCTTGAACAGCCAGCGGTTCTCCAAGTGCCGGAACGGACCGTCGATATACTCGGCCACGATCTTGAGATCCGCCGGATCGAGGGTCACCCGGGTGGTGAAGCGCTCGCGGATCGCTTTGTAGCCCACGCCCATCTCGGCGATCAGCACCTGCCCGCCGTCGGGCGTCTCCTGCCGGCGGATCACCCGCAGGGATTTGCAGAGCGGCAGGAACTCGGGGTAGCGCTCCACGTCGGCGACGAGGTCGTACATCTGCTGCGGCGAGTGCTTCACCGCGCGGGTGACCCGGAAGGACGGCATGGTGTTCGAATTTCCTCAGGCCGAGAGCGCGGGCGACAGTTTGGCCAGACGCGCCGCCTGAAGGCGCGAAAAGTCCTCGCCCGCGTGGTGCGATGAGCGCGTCAGGGGCGTGGCCGACACCAGCAGGAAACCCTTGGCGTAGGCGGTGGTCTCGTAGGCCTTGAACTCGTCGGGGGGGACGAAGCGCACGACCTCGTGGTGCTTCTTCGAGGGCTGCAGATACTGGCCGATGGTCAGGAAGTCGACGTCGGCCGAGCGCAGGTCGTCCATGAGCTGGAGCACTTCGTTCCGCTCCTCGCCGAGCCCGACCATGATGCCCGATTTGGTGAAGATCGACGGGTCGAGTTCCTTCACCCGCTGCAGCAGGCGCACCGAGTGGAAGTAGCGGGCCCCCGGCCGCACCGTCAGGTACTTGGCCGGCACGGTCTCCAAGTTGTGGTTGAACACGTCGGGCTTGGCGGCGACCACGATTTCGAGCGCACCGTCCTTGCGCAGGAAGTCGGGGGTCAGGATCTCCACGGTCGTGCCGGGGCTCGCCAGCCGGATCGCCGCGATCGTGCGGGCGAAGTGCTCGGCGCCGCCGTCCTTCAGGTCGTCCCGGTCCACCGAGGTGATGACGACGTGATGCAGGCCAAGCTTGGCCACCGAGTCGGCGATCTTGTCCGGCTCGCCCAGGTCGAGGGCGTTGGGCAGGCCGGTGCGCACGTTGCAGAAGGCGCAGGCCCGCGTGCAGGTGTCGCCCATGATCATGAAGGTGGCGTGCCGCTTCTCCCAGCACTCGCCGATATTCGGGCAGCCCGCCTCCTCGCAGACCGTAACCAGCCCGTGCTCGCGCACGATCTTCTGGGTCTCGGTCCAGGCCTTGGAGCCCGGTGCCTTGACGCGGATCCAGTCCGGCTTCTTGGCCTGGACCGGCTGATCGGGCCGGTGCGCCTTCTCGGGATGGCGCAGGCGGTCCGCCCGCGGATCATTCTTCAGGATGTCGAGGACGACGGCCATGGGTCGGGGGCTGCCACACCGCGTGGGGGCGCCCGGGGGCGCGTTCGGGATCGCCCTGACTTAAGGCTCAAGGCCGCGCGCCGCAAACCGCCGCGACGCCGGGCCGCCCCGCGGTAATTGAGGGTGCGGCCGTTCCGTCAGATCCCGAGCGCCCGGACGAGCAGCCCGGCCAGCACCGCCCCGACCAGGGGCGCGGCCACGGGGATCAGCGCGTAGCCCCAGTCGGAGGTGCCCTTTCCGGCGATCGGCAGCACCGCGTGGGCCACGCGCGGCCCGAGGTCGCGGGCCGGGTTGATGGCGTAGCCGGTGGTGCCCCCCAGCGACAGGCCGATGCCCCAGACCAGCATGCCGACCATGTAGGGCGCGACCGCCCGCGGGATCGCGCCGGCGGAGCCCAGCGTGGTGGTCACGAGGGCGGAGATGGTCAGGATCAGGAAGAAGGTCGCGATGATCTCGGACAGCCAGTTGGCCTTCGCGTCCCGGATCGCCGGGCCGGTGCAGAAGCAGGCGAGCTTGAGGTCGGGATCCTGGGTCGCGCCCCAATGCGGCAGGTAATGGAGCCAGACGATCACGGCGCCCACGAAGGCGCCGAGCATCTGGGCGGGGATGTAGGTGGCGAGCTTGCCGTAATCGCCGGAGCTGACGGCGCCCGCCACGGTGACCGCCGGGTTGATGTGGGCGTCGGCGCTGCCTGTGGCGTTGGCCACGAACACACCGGCGAGGACCGCGAAGGCCCAGCCCGCCGTGATGGCGATCCAGCCGGCGTTCTCGCCCTTGGAATGCTTGAGCAGGGCGCCGGCCACGACGCCGTCGCCGAGCACGATCAAGGTCATCGTGCCCAGGAATTCGCCCAGGAAGGGTGATGTCATCGTTTCGTCTCCCCCGTTCGCTGCTTTTTTGTGAGCGCTTAAAGCTTGTGCGAGCGTGTGATCGCCGAAGGCGGCCACCGTTATCGGCGCAGATCCAATTCACCTCCCTCATCCTCAGGTGCCGAAGCGTGGCGTAGGCCGCGAAGGAGAGCTCCAGGGATCGTGCGACTGGCTGGAACCCTCCTTCGAGGCGGCTTCGCCGCATCTCGGGATGAGGTCGCGGGTGGGATGGAGGCGGTCACGAGGTTGGCAGGCCCACGCGCCGCGCGCACGGACCCGGCTGTCCGCCCCTCAATCCTCGTCGGTCTTCCAATCGAAGGAGCGCTGCACCGCCCGGCTCCAGGCGGCGGCGATCGTCTCGCGCCGGCCGGCATCCATCTTCGGCGTCCAGCGCTTGTCGACACCCCAGTTGCGCTTGAGGTCGTCGAGTCCCTTCCAGTAGCCGACCGCGAGACCCGCCGCGTAGGCGGCGCCGAGCGCGGTCGTCTCGGCCACCTTCGGGCGCACCACCGGCACGTCGAGCATGTCGGCCTGGAACTGCATCAGCGTGTTGTTGGCGACCATGCCGCCGTCGGCGCGCAACTCCTTGACGGGGATGCCGGAATCCTTGGCCATCGCGTCCAGTACCTCGTGGGTCTGGAAGGCGGTCGCCTCCAGCACCGAGCGGGCGATGTGGCCGCGGTTGACGTAGCGGGTGAGGCCGATGATCAGGCCGCGGGCGCCCTCGTTCCAGTGCGGCGCGTAGAGGCCCGAGAAGGCCGGCACGAAGTAGACGCCGCCATTGTCCTCGACCGTGGTGGCGAGCGTCTCGACCTCCGCGGAATCCTTGATCATGTGCAGGTTGTCGCGCAGCCACTGCACCAGGGCGCCCGTGATGGCGATCGAGCCTTCGAGCGCGTAGGCGGGCTTCTGCCCGTCGAGGCGGTAGGCCAGCGTCGTGACGAGGCCGGCCTTCGAAGGAACCGGCTCCTCGCCGGTGTTCATCAGCGCGAAGCAGCCGGTGCCGTAGGTATTCTTGGCCTCGCCGGGGGTGAAGCAGGTCTGGCCGAACAGGGCCGCCTGCTGGTCGCCCAGGATGCCGGCGATCGGCACGCCCGAGAACGGCGCCTTGGTCTCGCCGTAGACCTCGCTCGACGAGACGATCTTCGGCAGCATCGCCTTCGGGATGCCGAAGGTCTCGAGCATGCCGTCATCCCATTCCAGGGTCTTGAGCGACATGAGTTGCGTGCGGCTGGCATTGGTCACGTCGGTGACGTGAAGGCCGCCCTCCGTGCCGCCGGTGAGGTTCCAGACGAGCCACGTGTCGATGTTGCCGAACAATACGTCGCCGGCCTCGGCCTTCTCGCGGGCGCCGGATACGTGATCGAGGAGCCAGCGCAGCTTGAGACCCGAAAAATAGCTCGCCAGCGGCAGGCCCGTCAGGTCGCGGAACCGGTCGCGGCCGCCGTCGCGGGCGAACTCGGCGACCAGCCGGTCGTTGCGGGTGTCCTGCCAGACCAGGGCGTTATGGAGCGGCTTGCCCGTCGTCCGGTCCCAGATCAGCGTGGTCTCGCGCTGGTTGGTGATGCCGATGGCGGCGAGATCGGAGGGTTGCAGGCCGCCCTTCTCCAGCGCCTCACGCATCACGCCCTGCGTCTTCGTCCAGATCTCGGTGGCGTCGTGCTCGACATGGCCGGGGGCCGGGTAGATCTGCGCGTGCTCGGCCTGGGCGAGCGTGATCACGCCGCCCTCTCGGTCGAACACGATGAAGCGGCTGCTGGTGGTGCCCTGATCGATGGCCCCGACGTAACGGCTCATCGTTCCCTCCCCTGTTATGCCCGGTCGGTCTGTGCCGGAACGGGTCCGAAATCGTCAGGCCGCCTCGGCCCTGCAATCGAGATAGGCGGCAAGGCGCGCGGCGCTCTCCGGGCTCGTGCGCAGGCCGAGCTTCGAGCGGCGCCACAGGATGTCGTCGGCGGTGACCGCCCATTCCTCGGTGCGCAGGTAATCGACCTCGGCCGCGGTCAGCCCACCGTCGAAGGCCTCGCCGAGATCCGCCATCGACTGCGCTGTCCCGACGATGTCCCGCGCCCGGGTGCCGTAGGCGCGGGCGAGGCGCCGGGCGGTCTCGTCAGACAGGAACGGCTTCTCGGCCTTCAGCTTGGCGAGGAACCGGTCGAAATCCGCATCCTTCATGGCGCCGCCGGGTAGCACCGCCTCTCCCGTCCAGGCCTTCCTGAGGTGCGGGAAGTAGGGCTTCAGCTTCTCCAGCGCGTGCTCGGCGAGCCGCCGGTAGGTCGTGATCTTGCCGCCGAACACCGACAGCACGGCGGCTGTCCCGCCCTGGTCCTCGACATCGAGGACGTAGTCGCGGGTCACCGCCGAGGCGTTCTCGGCCGCGTCGTCGTAGAGCGGTCGCACGCCCGAGTAGCTCCACACCACGTCGGCCGGGGTGATCTTGGTGTCGAACGAGCGGTTGATGCAGCCGCAGAGGTAGTCGGTCTCGTCCGCGGAGATCGAGACCGGGCCGGGCTCGCCGTCGTAGGGGACGTCGGTGGTGCCGATCAGCGTGAAGTCGCGCTCGTAGGGGATCGCGAAGATGATGCGCTTGTCGGGCTGCTGCAGAATGTAGGCCTGATCGCCGGCGAACAGACGCTTGACCACGATGTGGCTGCCCTTGATCAGCCGCACCGCGGCGCGGCTGTTGATGCCGAGCGTGCCGCCGAGGGTCTCGCTGACCCAGGGGCCGGCGGCGTTGACGACGGCCTTCGCGCGGATCGTCCGCTCGGCCCCGCCGCGCTCGTCGCGCAGGGTCGCGACCCAGCCCTCGCCCTCGGGCCGGGCCGAGACGACGCCGGTGCGGGTCAGAACCGTGGCGCCGCGCTCCCGGGCATCCATGGCGTTGAGCACCACGAGGCGGCTGTCCTCGACCCAGCAGTCCGAATAGACGAAGCCGCGCGTCAGGCGCTTCTGCAAGGGGGCGCCGTAGGCGGAACTGCGGAGATCGACCCCGTGGGAGCCCGGCAGGGTGCGCAGCCGCGCGAGGTGATCGTAGAGGAACAGGCCGAGCCGCAGCATCCAGGCCGGGCGCAGGCCCTCGTCATGGGGCAGGACGAAGCGCAGGGGCCAGATCACGTGCGGGGCGAGCCGCAGCAGCCGCTCGCGCTCGGCGAGCGCCTCGCGCACGAGGCGGAACTCGTAATATTCGAGGTAGCGCAGGCCGCCGTGGATCAGCTTCGTCGAGGATGAGGAGGTGAAGCCAGCCAGATCCCCGCGCTCGGCCAGCAGGACCGACAGGCCGCGGCCGGCCGCATCCCGGGCGATGCCCGTGCCGTTGATGCCGCCGCCGATGATCAGCAGATCGTAGGCGTCGGACGGCGCGCACTGGCCCGTTGCTGCCGCCATGGTTCCTCCTCTCCCGCCCTGCCGGCGGGTTGGAGATATATCGAGCCATCCCGAGATTTTCGCAAGCGAAAAATGATTGTTCGTTAGGGTTCGCCGCCACCCTCGGCCACGGCCAGCGTGACGCCCTGGCGCTCCATCAGTGCGATGATCTCGGCGGGCGGCATCTGATCGGTGAAGAAGGTATCGATCTGATCCAGTTGCCCGACCTGGACCATCGGGCGGCGGGTGAACTTGGTGTGGTCGGCG
This sequence comes from Methylobacterium sp. PvR107, assembly GCF_017833295.1. Classification (NCBI taxonomy): domain Bacteria; kingdom Pseudomonadati; phylum Pseudomonadota; class Alphaproteobacteria; order Hyphomicrobiales; family Methylobacteriaceae; genus Methylobacterium; species Methylobacterium sp. PvR107. Next base: position 5,545,817 of record NZ_JAFIBW010000001.1, on the reverse strand, counting down.
ACCAGGAAGGTCTTCCGCGCATGCGCCAGGATGGTCTGCGTTGCACGCACCTCCTCGTAATCGTAGTCGAGAAGAGCCCCGTCGGCGTCGATGCCGCTGATCCCGATCACCGCCACGTCGACGCGGAACTGGCTGAGCGTATCGCAGGTGAGCTGGCCGAGCACCGCCCCGTCGCGGTTGCGCACGGTGCCGCCGGCCACCACGATGCGGAACTCCGTCATGTCTGCCAACGAGATCGCGACGTTGAGATTGTTGGTGATGATGCTCAGGTCGTCGTGACGGGTGAGTTCTCGGGCGACCGCCTCTGGCGTCGTGCCGATGTTGATGAAGACCGAGCAATGCGACGGGATCCGGCTTGCCGCCAAGCGACCGATCCGGGTCTTCTCCGGCAGCAGGGTCACGCGGCGGTCGGCATAATCGATGTTCTCGACGCTCGACGGCAAGCCGCCCCCGCCCCGGTAGCGTTCGAGGCGGCCCTCGGCACTCAGCTCGTTGAGGTCGCGCCGGATCGTCTGGACGGTGACGCCGAACTGCGCCGCCAGGGCCTCGATGGTGACGAACCCCCGCTGGCGCACGGACGCCACGATGGCGCTGCGCCGCCCCTCGACACCGGTCGCCTCGATCCTGTCCTCGGACCTCCGGTCGAGCGGTCGTGACATTGATCCTCCCGCGTTTCCCCACTCAGCATGCACTACCGATGATCGAAAGATGTTCGTTTGCGAACATCTTTCGATCGGTGCTGCGTTCGGGCGAGCTTGGACCGCGCCTGCGCGTCCGGCAACCGGCGGGCGGGCTGCATTATGCTGCCTGACTGCTCCGCCGGCGTTTGCCGGTGAACAGCCACGAAAAAGGCCTGCCGCGGTTGCGGCAGGCCAAGCCGTATGGGCATTGCCGCGCAGCGCGGCGAGGCCCGACGGTGATTACATGTGATGGCGCATCCGGCGGTGATGCTTCATCATCCGCTTGTGCTTCATGCGCTTGCGCATCATCGGCCGAGCGGCCGGAGCGGCACCCTGCTCCATCGCAGCGCCTTCGGCCGCGCGCTCCATGCCACCCCGGGGGCCACCGGCCTGCGAGCCGGAAGAGTTGTAGGGCGAGTTGCCCTGGGCGTAGGCGGAGCCCGCGAGCAGCGTCAGCGACGCGGCGGCCAACAGAAGTTTCTTCATCGTCAATCCCTGGCGTAGACCGGCGCAGGCAAGGCCGCGCACCTCGTCAGGTGCGATTCCGCTGCGTCGGAAAATAAGCGGCTGAGACAAGACTTGGTTCCGCCTCCACCTGTGTTGCGGACCCGACGATTGCCGGGAGCGTTAACACGGCCTATGTCGCGAGCCGTCTCGGTTCGGTCGCGACCGGATAAGGGGGGAGCGGGTGGCGGTGGCCAGCAACGGTTCGGCCTATCTCGTCCTCGACGTTGCCGGCACACCCTGCGCCCTGCCCCGTGCGGCCGTGGCCGAGGTGCTGCCGCTTCCGGATCTGCACAATCCGCCCGCCGCCGGAGGATGGCTCATCGGATTCCTCAATCTCGGTGGCGCGCCGATCCCGGTCATCGACCTGGCAGCTCTGCTCGGCCTCCGTCCCGCCGCGTCGGCGGCCGGCCTCTACGCGCATCTCGTCCTCACCCGCGACGCGCCGCACGCCTACCTCGTCGATCGCGCCGCCGACCTCGTCACCGTCTCCGAGGCCGCGATCCGGCCGGTCGAGGCGGAAGGGACGCTCAACGGCTGTGTCGCGGCCGAACTCGTCCTCGGCGACCGCCTCATCCACGCACTCGCGCCGGAGCGACTCTTGACGGCGCAGGAACAAGCCCGGGTCGCCGCGCTGTCGCAGGCCGCCGCCGAACGGCTCGCCGCGCTGCCTCAGATCGCCTGACCGCCCGATGCCGCGTCCGGGTATACCTCGCCCCGATCCGGGTGCCGACCCGGCCTATGCCGCGCTGAAGGCACGGATCGTCGCGCGCACCGGCCACCATTACTATGCCGACAAGGACGATCTGCTGATCGAGCGCCTGCGCCGGCGCTTCCGCGCATCAGGCTCGGCGGACTGCGCCGCCTACGCCGCCCTGCTGTCGGAGGGCGCGCAGGGCGAGGCGGAATGGGCGCGTCTCGAGGCCGAGATCACCGTCGGGGAGACCTTCTTCTTCCGCTATGCCGAGCAATTCCAGGCCATGCGGGAGACGATCCTGCCGGCGCTGATCGAGGCTCGGGCTTCCGAGCGCTCCCTGCGGATCTGGAGCGCGGGCTGCTCCACGGGGGCCGAGCCCTATTCTCTGGCGATCCTGGTGCGGGAGCTTCTTGGGGAGGCCCTGCCCGCCTGGCGGGTCGCGATCCTCGGCACCGATATCAGCACCGAGGCTTTGGCCACGGCCCGCGCCGCCGAGTACGGCCGCTGGGCCCTGCGCACGACGCCACCGGAGGACCGGCTGCGCTACTTCACGCGGCTTCCCCCTGCCCCCGGAATCCGGCGCGAGGGCGGCTACGCCCTGCGGCCGGAATTCCGCGCGCTGGTGCGGTTCGAACGCGGCAACCTCCTGACGCTCGCCGAGCCCGGCACACCGCAGGGCGAGGCGTTCGACCTCATCCTGTGCCGGAACGTGCTGATCTATTTCGATGCCCGCACCGTCAGCGCCGTGGTGCGCGGCCTCAGCTGCAGGCTGCGGGACGATGGCTGGCTGCTGCTCGGCCACGCCGAGCCGAGCCCGGCCTTCGCGGCCTTCCTCGCCCCCGTCAGCATGCCCGGCACGGTGGCCTACCGCCGCCTTGTGGAGGCGCTGCCGCCGCCATCCGCTCCGGTCCCGATCCTCGTCGAAGAACTGGCGGTGCCGAAGGGACGCGCGCACGCCACTCAGTATGACGCGGCCGAACCGGCTCTGGAAGAGGCACCTTCGGCCATCCATGACCGCGCGCCGGCCGGCGAGGCCCCGCGGGCAGCGGATCCCCGCGAGGAGACGGCGTTTCCAGATGATATCGACAGGATCCGCGCCTTGGCGGATGCGGGCGAGACCGGTGCAGCCTGGCGGGCGCTGCGCGCTGCCCTCGACCAGGATCCCACCGCTCCGGCCCTGCGCTTCTACGAGGGCCTGCTCGCCCGGACCCTCGGGCGTGACGCGGAGGCCGAGCGTGCGCTGCGGGCTGCGCTCTATCTCGACCGAGCCTTCGTGATGGCCCACTACCATCTCGGCCTGCTGCTCCTCGGCTTGGGCCGCCCGGACGAGGCCGCCCGCGCCCTCGACAATGCGATTGCCCTGAGCCAAGCCCTCCGGCCGGATACGGAGCTGCCCGAGGGTGACGGTGTGTCCGCCGGCGAGGTCGCGGCCGGCGCGGCGGCAGCCCGCGCCGGACTCGTTCGTAGCCGCGGCGCCGACCGCAGGAGTTCCTGATGGAGGCAACATCGAGAGCGCCGGAGAGCCGGCCGCGTGTCCGGACGGACCGGGACCTGCGGACCGAACGCGCCGCCGCCCTCGCCCGGCGCGGCCTGGCCGCAGGGGAATCCGATACCGGCGTCGACCATCTCGTCTGCGCCTGCGGGGCCGATCGCTATGGCCTGCCGTTGACCGCCGTTGCGCAGATCCTGCCGATGCGCCCGTGCACACCCATGCCTGGCGCGGTGCCGGCCCTCATCGGGCTCGTCGCCCTGTCGGGCCGGATTGTCGGGGTGCTCAGCCTGGCGCGCGCGCTCGGGCGCCCGGACGCCGCGCCCGATCCGGAGGCCGAAGGGGGGCACTTGGTCGTGCTGCGGAACGCACAGCCCCATCACCAAGGCCATGTCCAGCCGATCGCCTTCGCGGTCGACCGGGTGCTGGGCATCGTCCGCGCCGCCAGAACTTCGGACGCGTCGCCGGGGATCGCGGATCCTGACGGATTGGGCAACGAGGCCGCTTCGGGCTATGCCCCCGGCGCAACGAGCGACGGCCGTCCCGACTTCGTCGTCATCGACCTCCCCCGTCTTCTGCGCCGCGTCCTGCCCTGATGGGCGCCTGCCTCAACCGGAGCCACCCGCGACCGTGACGCTCTCGATCGGACGACGTATCCTCCTCGGCTTCTTTGCCGTCACGGTGGTGATGGTGGCGCTCGGCCTCTACGCGCTGGAGCAGATCGGGACGGTGCGCGACACTACGGACGGCATCGTGCGGCGCGACATGACGGTGCTGCGCCAGCTCGACGATCTCGGTAACGAGGCCCGGGATCTCGGGATCCTGCGCCGCACCGCCGTGATCGCGATGCTGACGCAGTCCCGGTCTCAGGGGCAATCGACGCGCATGGAGGACATGCTGGCGAAGTGGCGCGAGACCGCGAGCCAGGTGGAGAACCGCCTCGCCGCCACGATTCAGCTCGCCAACGAGTACAGGGCCATTACGCCCTCCGCCGACCGCATCGCCGCCTGGGATCGCATCGCCGCGGCGGCGGGCGAGGTCCAGCGCGCCTTCCGCGATGTCCGGAGCCTCAGCGAGGCTCAGTTTTCCGCCATCCTCAAGCAGGACACGGCCGCCGTCGAGGCGCGCAACGACGAGATCACGCAGCTCCAGGTGCCGTTCCTGGCGGGGATCAAGAACCTGAGGACCCTGCTGGACGGCGGCATGGCCCTGGGCCAGCGCGCGGCACAGGACGTCTACGACCGGTCCCGCCTCTCGATCTACCTGACGCTGGCCGCCGCCGTTCTACTCGCCATCATCGTCACGTGGCTGATCAGCCGCGCGGTGGTGCGCCCTCTGGAGACGGTCATGGCCTTCGTGGCCCGCGTCGGCGAGGGCGACCTGTCGGGACAGCTCGACGCCCGCGGTGGCGACGAGGTCGGCCGCCTCGGCGCGACGCTGAACGCGATGGTGGCGGGGCTGTCGGACCTGGCGCGCACCAACCGGGCCGCCACCGCCGACCTGAACGCGGCCGCAGCCGAGATCCGCGCCTCGGCGCAGGAACAGGCGGCCTCCGTGGAGCAGCAATTCGCCGCCGTGCAGGAGACCGCCGCCACGGTCGACGAGATCACCCATTCGGGCGCGCAGATCAGCAAGCGCGCCACCGAGGTGGTCGCCACCGCCCAGGCCACCGCCCAGACCTCCCGGCAGGGGCTGCGCGCCGTCTCGGACACCGCCAAGGCCATGGACGCGATCCGCGAGCAGGCCGAGGCGGTGGCCGGCAACATCGTCAGCCTGTCGGAGAAGACCCAGACGATCGGCGACATCATCGAGACGGTCAACGACATCTCCGAGCGCACCCATCTGCTGGCGCTCAACGCCGCGATCGAGGCGGCGGCGGCCGGCGAGAGCGGCCGCAGCTTCGCGGTGGTGGCCTCGGAGATGAAGCTGCTGGCCGATCAGGCGAAGGCCGCGACCGGCCAGGTCCGCGGGATCCTGGGCGAGATCCAGCGGGGCATCAACACGTCGGTGATGCTCACCGAGGAGGCGGTCAAGCGCGCGACCGCCGGCAAGACGCGCTCGGACACGACGCAGCGGACCATCGAGGAGATCACCGCCCGGGTGGAGGAGAATGTCCAGACCTTCCAGCAGATCATCGCGTCGACGAACCAGCAGCAGCTCGGCATCGAGCAGGTGATGGGGGCGCTCCAGAACATCCGGCAGGCCAGCCAGCAGACGGCGGCCGGCACGCGGCAGGTCGAGACCGCCTCGGCCAACCTCACGGAGCTGGCCCAGGCGCTCATGGCCCTCGCCGAACGCTACCGGCACTGAGGGCAGCAGCGTCTTGGCCCAGGACATCCGCCAGCTCCTGCTTGCCGCCTTCGACGTCGAGCATCGCGAGCACGTCACGGCCATCCGCGGAGCGCTCGGCAGCGCCACGCCGGATTGGAACGACGTGTTCCGCCGCGCCCACAGCCTGAAGGGGGCGTCCCGGGCGGTTGATCTGCCCGCCGTCGAGGCGGTCGCTCACCGGCTCGAGACTCTATTCGAGGGCGTGCGGACCGGCGCGACGGCCCTGGACCGGGAGGCGGCCAACGCCGTCCACCTCGCCCTCGACCGCATCGAGGCCTACGTCGCCGGGCTCAAGGACGGGGCCGGCCCAGAGATGCCGTCGGACGCCCTCACGGCTCTCGGCCGGGTTCTCGGTCTGCCCGGCGCGGCGCGGGAGAGCGCCGCGGCCGAGCCGTCCAGACCGGCCGCCGATGCGCCGGCCGCCGCGCCGGTTGCAGCCACTGCGAGCGCGCCGGTTCCCCAGAAGGCGGCAGCCGAGCCGGCCGATCCCGGAACGGCCTTCCTGCGCGTTCCGGGCGAGGCCGTGGACGCGATGGCTCGCGCGAGCCACGACCTCACGAGCACGCTGGCGGCCCGCGCCCCCGCTGCCGGAAGCCTCGCCCGTCTCGCCCGCCAGGCCCGCGATCTCCGCGCCGGCGCGGAGGCGCTCGCCGCTGAGTCGGCCACGGAGCAGCCGGGATTGCGCGCCTTCGCGGCCGAAATCGGCTCCTTCGCCCGGGAGGCCGCGGAGTTGTCCCGACGCCAAGCGGCCGCCACCAGTGCGATCGAGGCTGCCGTGTCCCGCGTCCGCGCCGCGGCCGAACGCCTGGCCCTGGTGCCGGCCGAGACGGTCCTGGCGCCGCTCGCCCGCTCGATCCGCGAGACCGCCCGGGAGCAGGGACGCGAGGTGGATCTCGACCTGCGTGGCCTCGATCTACCGGTGGATCGTGGCACGCTGCAGGTGCTGAAGGACGCGTTGCTGCACGCCCTGCGCAACGCCCTGAGCCATGGCTGGGAGACGCCGGAGGCCCGCCGCGCCGCCGGCAAACCCGAGGCGCTGGGCCTGGGACTCGATCTCGCCGTGCGCGGCTCGCGCCTCCAGGTCACGGTGTTCGATGACGGGCCCGGGCCCAACCTCGCTCGGATCGAGGCCGTGGCGCGGGAGCGCGGGCTCCTGGCTCCGGAGAATGCCGTCGGTCCGGAGACCTTGCTACGCCTCGTATTCGAACCCGGGTTCTCGACGGCGGACGCCGTCGACACCCTGTCCGGGCGCGGATACGGCCTGTCGGTGGCGGCGGACGCGGCGCGCCAGCTCTCCGGCAGCGTGCGTCTCGAGCCGCGCGAGCCGGCCGGCACCGCCCTGGTCTTCAGCCTGCCGCTGTCGGCGGCCCGGCGCAGCCTGCTCCTGGTCGAGGCGGCCGGGCGCACCTACGCGCTGCCGGGCGGCGCCGTGGAACGCCTGCTGCGCCTGCGACGCGCGGATCTGCCGGTCGCGATGGGCCGTACGATGCTGCGGCTCGGCGAGGGCAAGACCGCGACGAGCCACCCGGTCATCGGACTGGCCGAGATCCTCGGCCTGCCTTCGGATCCGGCCGATCCCGAGATGCTCACGGCCGCGGTGCTGCGAGCCGGGGGCATCCGCATGGCGCTGGCCGTCGACCGCCTGAACGACGTGCGCCCCCTCCTGGTCCTGCCGGCCCCCGATTTCGGAGCCGATCCGGAGCTCATCGCGGGTACCGCGGTGCTGCCCGGGGACGTCCCGGTGCTGGTCCTCGACCCGGACGGTCTCGCGGCGCGCGCGGCTGTCGCACCTTCGGCCGGAACGATGGGGCAGGCTCCACGTTCGACGACTCACGCACCGCCGCGCGCATCTGCTCGCGCGACGATCCTGGTCGTCGACGATTCGATCACCACCCGGACCTTGGAGAAGGGAATCTTGGAAGCCGCCGGCTACCGCGTGGTCGTCTGCGTCGACGGGCAGGACGCCCTCGACCGGCTGCGCGCCGAGATCGAGCCCGTTGACCTCGTCCTCGCAGACGTGGAGATGCCCCGCCTCGACGGGTTCGGCCTGATCCAGGCGCTGCGGGCCGACCCCAGATTCGCCCGGCTCCCGGCCATCCTGATGACGTCCCGCGGCGATGCCGCCGACGTGGCCCGGGGTCTCGACCTCGGGGCGGATGCGTACCTGACCAAGCAGAAGTTCGATCAGCGCCAGCTGCTCGCGACGATCGGACAGCTCCTATGACGCCGGTTCGCGTGATGCTCGTGGAGGATAGCCTCGTGGTGCGCGAGCTGCTGCGCCACATCGTCTCCCGTGATCCCCGTCTCGAGATCGTGGCCGCCGTCGCGTCCGGCGAGGAAGCGCTGGACAAGCTCCGGACCGTACGGCCGGACGTGATCTCGATGGATATCCGCCTCCCGGGGATCGACGGGCTGGAGACGACACGCCGGATCATGGCCGAGCAGCCGACCCCGATCGTGGTGGTGGCGGATTCCGTCGAGGACTCGTCCCTGAGGATCTCCATGAACGCGCTGCGGGTCGGTGCCCTGTCCGTGGTGGAGAAGCCCGTTGCGACGACCCATGCCGGCTACGAGGCGGTGGCGGGCGAGATCTGCACGCAGCTGCGGATCATGGCCCAGGTCCCGGTGATCCGCCGCCGCCCGATCGGCACCGAGTGGGCCGGCCGCACTGCGTCCGTCGCGCACGCGACCCCGGTCGAGCTACCCGGGCAGGCGCCGAGCCTCCTGGGGATCGGGGCCTCCACGGGTGGTCCACCGGCCCTGGCCCGGGTGATCGGCGCGTTGCCCAAGGACTTTCCCCTGCCGGTCCTGGTCGTCCAGCACATGGGCCCGGCCTTCATGGACGGGTTCGCTAGCTGGCTCGACAGCGTCGTGACGCTGCCGGTCGGCTTGGCCCGGGACGGCGAGCGGGCCGAGCCCGGCCGAGTCTACGTGGCGCCCGGGGATCGGCACCTGGAGATCGGATCGGGACGGGTCCTCCGGGTGATCGACGCTGCGCCGGTCTCAGGCCAGCGGCCGGCCGCCACCGTCCTGTTCCGCTCCATGGCCCGGCAGGCTGGAGCGGCCGGGATCGGCGTGCTTTTGACCGGCATGGGCGAGGATGGAGCCGCGGGTCTCGCCGACATGCACCGGGCCGGCGCGCAGACCGTCGCGGAGCACGAGAGCACCGCGGTCGTCTACGGTATGCCGGCGGCCGCTGTACGCCTCGGCGCGGCCCGGTCTGTCCTTCCGCTGGACCAGATCGCCGACCACGTCCTGCGCCTCGTGGAGCCGGGGGCGCGTCCGTGACGGCGACCGAGGCCGGCGCTCCCGAGGGGCCCGCCCGGATCCTGCTGGTCGAGGATTCGGAGACGCAGGCGCTTGAGCTGCGCCTCCTGCTCGAGGCGCACGGTTTTGCCGTGGAGCGCTGTCCCTCCGCCGAGACAGCCCTCGATCACCTCAACCGCAGCCAGCCCGATCTCGTCGTGGCGGATTACCACCTGCCGGGCATGAACGGCGACGAGCTGATCCGGCAGATGCGCCTGTCGCTGCGCACCCGGGCCCTGCCGGTCCTGATGCTGACCGGCGGCAGCGGCGGCGAGCGTCGGGGGCTGGAGAGCGGCGCCGACGCCTACCTGCCGAAATCCGCCGACCGCGACCTGATGATCCTGCGCATCCGTGCCCTGATGCGCGAGCGCCGCTCGGCAAGCGATGGCGAAGGGCCGGGCGCGGCCGCCTTCCGCCGCGGGCGTGTCCTGGTGATCGACGGTAGCGCCACCTACCGGACCTTCCTGTCGGGCCTGCTCGGCCAGGATGGGCATCACGTCGCCACGGCCGACGGGTCGGAGGCGGCCCTGGCCGCCCTGGACGTGGCCGACGGGAGTGACGCTTTCGACTGCGTGACGGTCGACCTTCTCGGCCACGCCTATGACGGGCTCGCCCTGTGCCTTGCGATCAGCCAGCGCCGCGCGGGGCAGGCGGCGGGCGCCGGTTTCCACCTCGTGGCGATCGCCGGGAGCGATCCGGCCAAGGATTTCCTTGTTCAGGCCTACGCAGCGGGGGCCGATGACGTCGTCTCGAAGACCGATGCCGAGGTCCTTGCACTCCGGGTTCGCGGATTCGTACGCCGCCGGCTCCTGGAAGAGGACGATCGGCGCATCGCCGGCCAGTTCGGCGAGCGGGAGCGCGCCGTGGAGCGGGCCCGCGCCGAGGCCGACGCGGCCGAGGCTCGGGCGCGGCTCGCCGATGCCCTGGAGCAGGCGAATCGCGACCTTGCCGACGCCAATCGCCAGCTGACCGATGCGCAGTCCAAGCTCGTCCAGGCCGCCAAAATGGCCTCGCTGGGCGAGCTGGTCGCCGGCATCGCCCACGAGATCAACAATCCCCTCGCCTTCATCCTGGCCCATCAGGGCACAGTGGAGCGCCTGCTCGGTGAGCTGCCGGACGCGTCGCCGGACGCGGCCGCCCGGGCCATCGACAAGGCCCGGCAGCGGGTCGGCTCGATGCGGTTGGGGCTGACCCGCATCCAGGAGCTTGTTCTGAACCTGCGGAAGTTCTCGCGCCTCGACGAGGGTGAGCGCGCCCTCGTCAACGTGCCGGAGGCGATCGAAACCGTGCTGGCCCTGATCCAGCACAAGCTCGGCGACCGGATTCTCGTCGAGCGCACCTTCGCGGGCAGGCCCGAGATCCACTGCACCCCGGCGCTGCTCAATCAGGTGGTGATGAATATCCTGGGCAACGCCGCCGACGCGATGCCGGAAGGCGGCATGATCCGCATCACCACCGAATCGGCCCCGGATGTCGACGAGATCCGCATCAGCGATACTGGTCCAGGCATACCGGAAACGTTGCGCGAGAAGATCTTTGAGCCCTTCTTCACGACGAAGCCGGTGGGATCAGGCACGGGACTTGGTCTTGCGATTGCCTACAGCGTCGTTCAGGCGCATAGCGGCTCACTCACCGTGGAGACGGCGCCGGGTGGGGGAGCCTGCTTCGTGATAGGGATCCCGCGGCAGGCGGCCAGTCATGAGTGACAGTACGGCAGGTGTAGGGACGATCCTGGCCGTCGATGACGAGCCGGACATCCTGATCGCCCTGGAGGACCTGTTCGAGGATTCCTACCGGGTGCTGACGACCTCGCGCCCTGCCGAGGCGCTGGAGATCCTGCGCGCAGAGCCCGACATCGCCGTGGTGGTGTCCGACCAGCGCATGCCGGGCCTGACCGGCGATACGTTGCTCGCCGAAGCGCGCACCTTCCACGATGCGCAGGCGATCCTGCTCACCGGCTACGCCGACATCACTGCGGTGATTGCCGCCCTCAATCGCGGCGGCATCGTCGGATACGTGACGAAACCTTGGGATGCGGGCCTGCTGCGCTCTACGGTCCGCCAGGCCTTCGAGCGGCACCAACTCGGTCGGGACCTCGCCACCGAGCGGGCGCTGCTCCGGGGTCTGCTCGACCACGCTCAGGATGCGATCAGCTTCAAGGACGCGGACGGCCGGTTCGTGCGGCTGAACGCCCGCAAGGCAGCCCTCCTCCATCACGATATCGCCGCCTGCCTGGGACGGCGCGAGGGCGAGCTTCTCGGCGCGCAGGCCGGCCCGGTGACGGCGGCGGACGAGGCCGCGATCCGCTCCGGCGCGGTGGCCGAGAGCCTGATCAGCGACGGCCCGACGGGCGCCGCACAGTGGAGCCATGTGACACGGGTGCCGATCCGCGACGCGAGCGGCGTGATCAGCCATCTCGCGATGATCGAGCGCGACGTGACCGAGCAGCGGAGTCTGGAGGCGCGCCTGCGCCAGTCCGACAAGATGCAGGCCCTCGGGACGCTGGCGGGCGGCATCGCGCACGACTTCAACAATCTGCTGACCGCGATCCTCGGAAGCCTGGAACTCGCCGGTCCGAAGATTGCCGACCAGCCGCGGGTCCAGCGCCTCATCGAGAACGCCCGCGGGGCAGCGGAGCGCGGCGCGTCCCTGACGAAGCGCCTCCTCAGCTTCAGCCGCGCGCACGACCTGCAGGCCCGGGCCGTGGATGTGAACGGCCTGATCACCGGCATGAGCGACCTCTTCGGCCGCAGCCTCGGCGGCCTCGTCACCGTACGGACCGATCTGGAGGAGGGCCTCCTGGCGGTTCAGGTGGATCCGGATCAGCTCGAACTCGCCGTGCTCAACCTCTGCATCAACGCCCGGGACGCGATGCCGGACGGAGGCACCATCACGGTGGCGACGCGGCGCCTCAGCATCAGCGGCGATCCCGAGATCGGCGACGGCAGCTATCTCGGCATCAGTGTCACCGACGAGGGCACCGGCATCCCGGAAGACATCCTGCGCCGGGTCTGCGAACCGTTCTTCACGACCAAGGCCGTGGGCCAGGGAACCGGGCTTGGACTGGCCATGGTCTTCGGGCTCGCGCAGCAATCGAAAGGCCGGCTCGTGATCGACAGCGAGGTCGGCAAGGGGACGCGCGTCGAGCTGGCCTTGCCCTTCGCCGATCAGGCGCCCGAGCAGGCTGCCGAGGAGGCCGGCTCAGCCCCGGTCGCCGGGCGCCGGGCCCGCATCCTCATCGTCGACGACGATCCGCAGGTGCGGCACGTGACGGCCTCGTTCCTGACCGGTTTCGGGCACAGCACCACCGAGGCGGCCGACGGCGAGGCCGCGCTCAAGAGCCTCCGGCACGACCGCTTCGACATGGTCGTGGCCGATCTGGCGATGCCCGGCATGAGCGGGATCGAGCTGGCTGCCGAGATCCGCGCCAGGCTGCCGGGCCTTCCCGTCCTGATCCTGACCGGTCACGCCGAAGCCATGCAGATCCCCGAGGACCTGCCGGTTCTCTCCAAGCCGTTCCGCTCGGCCGATCTGGCCGCCCGGGTGGCGACGTTGCTCGACGGCGCGGCCGGGAATGCTGGCTGACCGGGCCGCGGGAACCGACCGGTTGCCGGCTCATTGACCCTGCGTGGGGCTTGCGGGCCCCGGGTTACGATGAGGAGGTGGACCATGAGCAATCACGGCATCTTCCCACGCCGCAGGCGTGACAACGACCCGGATCAGGACGGTCCACCGGACGACTTCCAGCAGGGATAGGGGTTTTCGGAGCGCGGCGCGGTCGAGTTCCCGGCCCGTCCGATATACGGGCCGCCAGGGCGAGCTCCCGCGACCATCCGAGACGTGGACCCTGCTTCAGACCCGTCGGCGCGAGCCGGCGGGTTTTCTGTGATCTGCGCAGCGTGATGGCGAGCGCAGTGACGCGACCCAGCGATCCGCAAGGCCGGTCGGCGGGGTGGCCAAAATGCGAGAAGCCGCCCCGGAGGATCCGAGACGGCTTCTGCGAGGTCAGGTCTATCGAAACGCCTGAAGGATCAGGCGGCCTCGGCGACTTGGCTCGGACCGGAATCCTTGCCCCGGGCCTCGACGTCGCGATCGACGAATTCGATCACGGCGAGCGGGGCGTTGTCGCCCTGACGGAAGCCGGCCTTCATTATGCGGCAGTAACCGCCCGGGCGGCCCTTGTAGCGCGGGCCGAGCACCGTGAAGAGCTTCTTGACCATGTCGGCGTCGCGCAGCTGCGCCATCGCCAGACGGCGGGTGTGGACGCTGTCGATCCGGCCGAGCGTGATCAGCTTCTCGACGACCGGACGCAGATCCTTGGCCTTCGGCAGGGTGGTGACGATCTGCTCGTGCTTGAGCAGCGCGGCAGACATGTTGGCGAACATCGCCTTGCGGTGCTCGGCAGTGCGGTTGAAACGACGACCGCGATAACCGTGACGCATGGTGCTGGCTTCCTTCTGGTCTCGGCCGCCGTGCCACGGTACGGCCGGGCGCCCCATAAGCGGGGCTGTTTGTCCGCTTGACCCCGCGGCGGGAACTCGAACCCGGATCCTTTGTCCCGAGATGACCGCGACGCGGACCTCGAAGGAGGGATCCAGAAGACGCTGCGCCGCTTGGAAGCCTCCTTCGAGGCCTCCGCTGCGCTCCGGCACCTCAGGATGAGGGCGGAGCGCGGAAGAGCGGCCTAGTAGTGCTCCTCGAAGCGCTTGGCGAGGTCCTCGATGTTCTCCGGCGGCCAGCCGGGGATGTCCATGCCGAGGTGCAGGCCCATGCCGGCCAGCACTTCCTTGATCTCGTTGAGCGACTTGCGGCCGAAGTTCGGGGTCCGCAACATCTCGCCTTCGGACTTCTGGATCAGGTCGCCGATGTAGACGATGTTGTCGTTCTTCAGGCAGTTCGCCGAGCGGACCGACAGCTCCAGCTCGTCGACCTTCTTGAGCAGCGCCGGGTTGAAGGGCAGCTGCGGCGCGAGCGGCGCGGCCTCTTCCTTGCGCGGATCCTCGAAGTTCACGAAGACCTGCAGCTGGTCCTGGATGATGCGGGCCGCGTAAGCGAGCGCATCCTCCGGCGAGACCGCGCCGTTGGTCTCAACCGTCATGGTCAGCTTGTCCTTGTCGAGATCCTGGCCCTCGCGGGTCGTCTCGACGCGGTAGCTGACCTTGGTCACCGGCGAGAACAGCGAGTCGACCGGAATCAGGCCGATCGGGGCGTCCTCGGGGCGGTTCCGCTCGGCCGGCACGTAGCCCTTGCCGGTCGCGACCGTGAACTCCATGCGGATCTCGGCGCCGTCATCGAGCGTGCAGATCACGAGGTCGGGGTTCAGGATCTGGATGTCGCCGACCGTGCCGATGTCACCGGCGGTGACAAGGCCCGGGCCGGTCTTGCGCAGCGTCATGCGCTTGGGCGCATCCGTCTGCGAGCGGATCGCGATGGTCTTGATGTTGAGGACGATGTCGGTGACGTCCTCGCGCACGCCCGGGATCGACGAGAACTCGTGCAGCACGCCGTCGATCTGAACCGAGGTCACGGCCGCGCCCTGGAGCGACGACAGGAGCACCCGGCGCAGCGCGTTGCCCAGCGTCGTGCCGAAGCCGCGCTCGAGCGGCTCGGCGACGACCGTGGCGACCCGCTTGGGGTCGTCGCCGGTCGTGACCTGCAGCTTGTTCGGCTTGATCAGTTCCTGCCAATTCTTCTGAATGACCACGATCCTACCTCTCGTCCTTGCTCGGGATCCGCGACGACCGTCCCCGCGCTTCGGCCGCCCGGCGCCGCCCCCTGGCGCCCCGAACGGTCCCTGAATGTCTGTCCGCCGTTACTCGCCGCCGACCCACAGGGCCGGGACGAAGCTGTAGCCAGCCCCATCCCGGTCCACGTAGCCCAGCGCCGGGAATTCGAGATGGCCGCCGGCGATGAGCGTCCGCTCGCGAGCCACCTCGTCCAGGATCCGCTTGCGCGTCTCCCGCGCTTGGTCGCCGTCGACATCGAAGCCGACGCCGGCCTCCGGGTTCTTGAACTGGATCGCCGGCAGGTGCACCACGTCGGTCCACATCAGCAGCGACTGTCCACCGGAGACGATGCGAAAACCGCAATGGCCCGGCGTGTGGCCGGGCAGAGGAACCGCCGTGATCCCCGGAAGAACCGCGCCGCCCCGGTGCTCGCGCACCTTGCCGGCGTAGGGCGCGAGCGCCTTGCGGGCGCCCTCGAAGTAGGGTTTCGCGGCCTCCGGCGCCTTGGCGAGCGCCGCGTCCGGAAGCCAGTGCGCCGCCTCGTCGGCATGCAGCACGATTTCGGCGTTCGGGTAGCGGGCCGCGCCGTCCTTCACCAGGCCGCCGACATGGTCGGGGTGCAGGTGGCTGACGAGCACCGTGCCGATCTCCTCCGGCTCGACGCCGGTGAGCGCGAGCGCTTGGCCCATTCGGCCGAGGGTCGGGGCGGGCGCAAGGTCGCCGTAGCCCGTGTCGATCAGGGTCGGCTTGCGGTCGGGACCCGTGATCAGGAAGGCGTTCAGCGTGATCTTGGGCTGCTCGGTGCGGAAGCCCGCCAGCTGAAGCCGCCCGGCCTCCTCCTTCGAGATTCCCGTGACGAGATCGAGGCTGGCCTGAAACCAGCCGTCGTTGAGCGCGGTGACCGTCAGGTCGCCGAGGTTCCAACGCAGCACGCCCGGAAGCGGCTTCGATCCCGTCATGAGCTTCTCCGTCACGAGGCTTCGATCAGACGCGGCGGCGCTTGCGCGGCCGGCAGCCGTTGTGCGGGATCGACGTCACGTCGCGGATCGAGGTCACCGTGAAGCCGGCGGCCTGAAGGGCGCGGAGCGCCGACTCACGGCCCGAACCCGGACCCGACACCTCGACCTCGAGGGTACGCATGCCGTGCTCGGACGCCTTGCGGGCGGCATCTTCGGCGGCGACCTGAGCGGCGTAAGGGGTCGACTTGCGCGAGCCCTTGAAGCCCATCGCGCCGGCGGACGACCACGAGATCGTGTTGCCCTGCGCGTCCGTGATGGTGATCATCGTGTTGTTGAACGAGGCATTCACGTGGGCGACGCCCGACACGATGTTCTTGCGTTCGCGGCGGCGGACGCGTTGCGGTTCCTTGGCCATCTGTTCTCACTCTTCCTTCAAGCGCGCCCGTAATGCCAGGCGCTCGGGATTCTTTTGGGACTTGGCCGGATCACCCGTGCAGGGCGGCCGACCCGGCACCGGACCCGATGCGGGACATCCGGCGCCGGGGGAAGGAGGCGGTGCGAAGCACGGCCTCCCAATCCCGGAAAATTACTTCTTCTTGCCGGCGATCGGCTTCGCCTTGCCCTTGCGGGTCCGGGCGTTGGTGTGGGTGCGCTGGCCACGGACCGGCAGCTGCTTGCGGTGACGCAGGCCGCGATAGGCGCCGAGATCCATCAGACGCTTGATGTTCATCGAGACTTCGCGGCGCAGGTCGCCCTCGACGATGTAGTCGCGGTCGATCGTCTCGCGGATCGAGAGAACCTCGGCGTCGGTCAGCTGGTTGACCCGGCGCTCGGCGGGGATGTTCACCTTCTGGGTGATCTCCTCGGCCTTCTTGGCGCCGATGCCGTGAATGTACTGAAGCGCGATGACGACGCGCTTATTGGTCGGGATGTTGACGCCTGCGATACGAGCCACGAACACTCTCCATGTAAGGCCCGGGGACCGGGCTGGTGTCGCGCGCGTCCGGTGGAGGCCGGCCCCTGCGCACGTGAAACGACAACGCGGCCCGCGGGCGACCCCGGACAGGGTACCTCGGACCATCGTTCGGTTGGACGAAGGAGGGCCTGCTAGCGCGCGGACGAGCCGATGTCAACGCGGTATGACCGGTTCGACGTAGCTCCCTGCGTCGCGCCCCGGGCCGGGATGCACGGGATCGAGGAGTCTGGATGTCCCTATTGACCAGCGACGGCGCGACCCTGCGGGCTTTCGCCGATGCCGTCCTGCGCGAAGCCGCAGAGACCCTGGACGAGGTCGTGCCCGTGACGCTGGCCGTGATCGGCGGCGTGCTCGCCGAAGCGGAGCCCGGATCCGTCGCGATTCAGGACGCGGATCGCGGTCCGGTCCTGCTCTGGGCTACGCTGGCAGGCCGGCGGATGGTGTTCCGCTACAATGTCATGACCGCCATGATCGAGCTGCGCGAGGGTACCGCCGAAGGCTATCCGCTCCGCCTGTTCGGCCACCGGTCCCTGGCGATGGATATCGCCAACTTCTTCGGCACCCTGCGCCGCGAGGGACGAGTCTGATCCGGGCCGTTCAGCGGAAGCCCTGGTTCCGGAACCGGCAGTAGCTGCCCAAATCCTGGTAGCCGCCCGGGCAGCGGCGGACACAGGCTCCGGCAGCGAACTTGAGGGGCGGTCGGCAGGCGTGACGGAACCGCTTCTGCCCGTACACGAAGGACTGGGCTGGGCTCTGAGCGGCGGCCGGCAGAGCCGGCAGCGCCACCGCGAGGCTGAGGACAACCGTCGTGACGACGAAGCGCAGGGTCATGGTCTTTCCGATCCGATCGGTGCTGCGCCACTCAACCAGTCAAGCCGGCAAGCGGTTCAGACTGAGCGAGCCAATCGCCGTCAGACGCGATCACCCTGACGGCGCCTCCTGCGCGGGGAGGAGCGCTTTGCCTCCCGGTTCAGCCTTGCGTCCCCATCCGGCCCACGGCGGACCGGCACCTCAAAAGGTGTTCAGGACGCCACACGCTCCTCGTGCGGCTCAAGCACGGCCATCAAGTTGGCCGTGACCTCGTCGATCGGCTGCATGCCGTCGACGGTCTCCAGCATGCCCTTCTGGGCATAATAGGCCGACAGCGGCGCGGTCTGGGCGCGATAGGCTTCCAGACGCTGCTTGAACACCTCGGGGGTGTCATCCTTCCGCACGGCCTGACCGCGCGCCAGGGTCTCTGCCGCACGCCTCTCGATCCGGCCAACGAGGGCGTTCTCGTCCACCTTGAGCTCGATGACCGTAGAGAGGCTCAAGCCCTTGCCGGCGAGCATCTCGGCCAACGCCTCGGCCTGAGCGACGGTGCGCGGGAAGCCGTCGAGGATGAAACCGCGGCGGGCATCGGATTCCTCGATCCGGTCGGCCACGATGCCGACCACGATCCGGTCCGATACGAGGCCACCCGATTCCATCACGGCCTTGGCCTCAAGGCCGACCGGCGTGCCGGCCGCCACCGCCGCGCGGAGCATGTCGCCCGTCGAGAGCTGCGGGATGCCGAAGCGCTGCACGATCCGCTCGGATTGCGTCCCCTTCCCCGCACCGGGCGGCCCGAGCAGAATGATACGCATGGCGTTGTCCTCGTTCGGCCCGGTCTCTTCGGGCTCAAGCCGCGGTGGCGAAGCCTCCCTGGCATCGCCGGATTTCAGGATTTCTAGCGTGTCCCGAGCGCTGAAACACTCGGACCTTTGGGCCAGAGACGGGAGGATGCTTGGCTTCGTCCCGCCTCTGTACCAGCCTCAGCGCCGACGTTGCGTGGTCGACGCGCCACGCAGCTTGGCCTTCTTCACGAGACCCTCGTACTGGTGGGCCATCAGGTGCCCGTGGATCTGCGCGACCGTATCCATCGTGACCGAGACCACGATCAGCAGCGACGTGCCGCCGAAGCCCAGGCTCGCGGCCGCGTAGGACGAGAGGATCTCCGGGCACAGGCACACGAGCGTCAGGTACAGCGCGCCGATCACCGTGATGCGGGTCAGCACCTTGTCGATGAAGGCCGCGGTGCGCTCGCCCGGCCGGATGCCCGGGATGAAGCCGCCATGCTTCTTCAGGTTGTCGGCCGTCTCCTGCGGGTTGAAGACCACCGCGGTGTAGAAGAACGTGAAGAAGATGATCAGCGCCGCGTAGAGCACCATGAACAGCGGCGTGCCGTGGCCGAGATAGGCCGTGACCGTGCCGAGCCAGCCGGTCGCGCCGCCATTCGCGGAGAAGCTCGCGGCCGTGGCCGGCAGGAGCAGCAGCGAGGAGGCGAAGATCGGCGGGATCACGCCGGACGTGTTGAGCTTGAGCGGCAGGAACGAAGTCTGGCCCTCGTACATCCGGTTGCCGACCTGACGCTTCGGGTAGTTGATCAGGAGCCGGCGCTGGGCCCGCTCCATGAACACGATGAAGTAGACCAGCGCTACCGCGGCGACGCCGACGCCCAGGATGATCGCCGGCGACAGCGCGCCGGTCCGGCCGAGCTCGAGCGCACCCGCGATCGCCACCGGCAGGTGGGCGACGATGCCGGCGAAGATGATCAGCGACGAGCCGTTGCCGATGCCCCGCGACGTGATCTGCTCACCGAGCCACATCAGGAACAGGGTGCCGCCGGTCAGCGTGATCACCGTCGAGGCTAGGAAGAACGGGCCTGGATCGATGGCGGCCGAGGAGCTCTGGAGGCCGATGGCGATACCCCAGGATTGCACCAGCGCCAGCACGACCGTCAGGTAGCGGGTGTACTGGTTGATCACCTTGCGACCGGACTCGCCCTCCTTCTTCAGCGCCTCGAGGCTCGGGATCACCGAGGTCAGGAGCTGCACGATGATCGAGGCCGAGATGTACGGCATGATGTTCAGGGCGAAGATCGCCATGCGCTCGACGGCGCCGCCCGAGAACATATTGAACAGGCCGAGCACGCCGCCCGCCTGCTGCTGGAAGTTCCGGGCGAACTGCTCCGGATCGATGCCGGGAATCGGGATGTAGGTGCCCAGCCGGAACACCACGAGGGCGCCGAGCGTGAACCAGATTCGCTTTTTCAGCTCATCGGCCTTGGCGATCGCGCCGAAGTTGAGGTTGGCGGCAAGCTGCTCGGCGGCTGAGGCCATAAGCGTCGCGTCCTGGACATGTCGCCGGGCGAAGGGTGCCCGGATGAAACGAAAAACGGCGGCCCGCGTGGTCGCAGGGCCGCCGCTCGAAGGATCGGCTTAAAGGGTGCGCGGAGCCCGTGCAACGGGGTCCGGGGTCGCTCCCGTCAGGCCGTGGCCGCCTCGCTGCCGCCGCGGGTGGAGGCACCCTGGGCGTAGACGACGCTGACCGAGCCGCCGGCCTTCTCGACCGCCTCGACGGCGGACTTGGAGGCGCGGGTGACCTCGAAGCTGAGCTTCGCGGTCAGCTCGCCGACGCCGAGCAGCTTCACGCCGTCGCGGGAACGGGCGATGACGCCGGCGGCGACCAGGCTCTCCACCGTGACGGTAGCGGCCTTGTCGAGCTTGCCCGCATCGACGGCCTCCTGGATCCGGCCGAGATTCACCTCGTTCAGGTCCTGGGCGTACAGGTTGTTGAAGCCGCGCTTCGGCAGGCGACGATGCAGCGGCATCTGACCGCCTTCGAAGCCCTTGATGGATACGCCGGTCCGGGCCTTCTGACCCTTCACGCCGCGGCCGGCGGTCTTGCCCTTGCCGGAGCCGATGCCCCGGCCCACACGCATCCGATTCTTGGTTGCGCCGGGATTGTCGCTGATCTCGTTGAGCTTCATCGGAACCTCCTCACGCCACGTCGCCGTGGACGCGCACGAGGTGCGCAACCTTGCGGATCATGCCGCGCACGGAGGGGGTATCCTCCAGCTCGGACACGCGGTGGAGCTTGTTGAGCTTCAGGCCGATCAGCGTCTGGCGCTGGCTGGCCTCGCGGCGGATCGGCGAGCCGATCTGTTCGATACGGACGGTCTTCTGTGCCATCGGACCCTCCCTTACGCGACCGCGGCTTCGGACTGGTCGGCCGGATCGGCATCGCGGCGACGCGACTGGAGCGTCGACACCTTGATGCCGCGGCGGGCCGCCACGGAGCGTGGGCTGTCCTCGTTCTTGAGCGCCTCGAAGGTGGCGCGCACGAGGTTGTAGGGGTTCGAGGACCCCAGCGACTTGGCGACGACGTCCTGCATGCCGAGCGTCTCGAACACGGCGCGCATCGGGCCGCCGGCGATGATGCCGGTGCCCTGCGGGGCGGCGCGGAGGATCACCTTGCCGGCGCCGTGGCGGCCGTTGACGTCGTGGTGCAGGGTCCGGCCCTCGCGAAGCGAGACGCGGATCAGTCCGCGCTTGGCGGCCTCGGTCGCCTTGCGGATGGCCTCGGGCACCTCACGGGCCTTGCCGTGGCCGAAGCCGACGCGGCCCTTCTGGTCGCCGACGACGACGAGGGCCGCGAAGCCGAAGCGACGGCCACCCTTCACCACCTTGGCGACACGGTTGATGTGGACGAGCTTGTCCACGAACTCGCTGTCGCGCTCCTCGCGATCATCGCGGCGGCCGCGGCCCCCGCCTTCACGTTCACGTGCCATGTTTCTACCTGTTCATCTCACTGGCGCAGGCGGCGGGCCTGCTCGCTCGATTTCGTCTGCGGAAAGCGGCGCACCGCTCTCCTCCGCCGTTTCAGTCGTCATCCCGGGTCCGCGCAGCCGAGCCCGGGATCCAGAGCCGTTGGCGGTGCAGATCCTGCCGCGCCGAGGGTCTGGTTTCCGGACTCGCCTCCGGAGCTCCGGAACGACGGGGGTTCGGTGGAACCCGATCAGAACTCCAGGCCACCCTCGCGGGCGGCCTCGGCCACGGCAGCGACGCGGCCGTGATAGATGTAGCCGGAGCGGTCGAAGATCACCTTCGTGACGCCCGCGGCCTTGGCGCGCTCGGCGACGAGCTTGCCCACCGCCTTGGCGGCGGCGACGTCGGCGCCGGTCTTGAGTTCGCCCTTGAGCGCCTTGTCGATCGACGAGGCCGAGGCCAGCGTCTTGCCGGCGACGTCGTCAATGACCTGCACGTAGATCTGCTTCGACGAGCGGAACACCGAGAGCCGCGGACGACCATTGGCGGCCGCCCGCAGGGCGCGGCGGACGCGCGCCTTGCGGCGATCGAGGGCTTCGAGCTTGCGAGACATGATGCCCTCCTTACTTCTTCTTGCCTTCCTTGCGGAAGATGAACTCGCCCGCATACCTCACGCCCTTGCCCTTGTAGGGCTCGGGTCCGCGGTAATCGCGGATCTCGGCGGCGACCTGACCGACCTGCTGGCGGTTGATCCCGGAGATCGTGATCTCGGTGGGCTTCGGGGTTGCGATCGTGATCCCGGCCGGGATCGCGTACTCGATGTCGTGGCTGTAGCCGAGCGACAGCTTGAGGGCCTTGCCGGCCATCGCAGCGCGGTAACCGACGCCGGTGATCTCGAGCTTCTTCTCGAAGCCCTTCGACACGCCTTCGACGATGTTGGCGATCTGCGCCCGTGACGTGCCCCACAGGGAGCGCGCCGGCTTGGACTGGTTGACCGGCTCGACCGCGATCGCGCCGTCCTTCATCGCCACGTTGACGAGCGAGGGAACCACGAAGGACAGCTCGCCCTTCGAACCCTTCATCTTCACCGTCTGACCGGTGACCGTGGCGGTAACGCCAGCCGGCACGGGGACCGGCTTCTTGCCTACGCGAGACATGGGAAAACCTCCTTATGCCCCGATCAGAACACGGTGCAGAGCACTTCACCGCCGACGTTGCGCTCGCGCGCCTCGTGGTCGGCCATGACGCCCTGCGGGGTGGAGACGATGGTGACGCCGAGGCCGTCGGCCACGTGCGGCAGCTCGCCGACCGACGAGTAGACCCGGCGGCCCGGCTTCGAGACGCGCTTGATCTCTCGGATCACGGGGCGCCCGTCGTAGTACTTGAGCTCGATGGCGAACTCGGTGCGACCGTTGCCGAGGTCGGTCGCCGCGTAGTCGCGGATGTAGCCCTCGGACTTCAGCACGTCGAGGACGCTGGCGCGCAGTCGCGAGCCGGGCGTCTGGACGACGTTGCGACGGCGCAGCTGGCCGTTGCGGATGCGGGTGAGCATGTCGCCCACGGGATCGTTGACCATGGGGACCTCCTTACCAGCTCGACTTGACCAGGCCGGGGATCAGGCCCCGGTTGCCAAGCTCGCGCAGCGCCACGCGCGAGATTCCCATCTTGCGATAGAAGGCGCGCGGACGGCCGGTCATGCCGCAGCGATTGCGGATGCGGGTGGCCGACGAGTTGCGCGGCAGTTCCGCGAGCTTGAGGCGCGCCTCGAAGCGCTCCTCCATCTCGAGGCCATCGTTGTTGGCGATCTCGAGGAGCGCCTTCCGCTTGGCCGCGAAGCGCTTCACCAGCGCCTTGCGGGCCTCATTCTTCTCGACTGAGCTTTTCTTCGACATAAGGTCTATCTCCGGTGTCCGCGTCTGAAGCCCGAGGGCTTCACTGCCGGAACGGGAACTGGAAGGCGGCGAGCAGGGCCTTGGCCTCGGCATCGGTCTTCGCGGTGGTCGCCACGACGATGTCCATGCCCCAGGTCTGTTCGGCCTTGTCGTAGGAGATCTCCGGGAACACGAGGTGCTCCTTGAGACCCAGCGCGTAGTTGCCGCGGCCGTCGAACGAGCGCGGGTTCAGGCCGCGGAAGTCGCGCACGCGCGGCAACGCGATGGTGATCAGCCGGTCCATGAACTCGTACATGCGCTGCTTGCGCAGGGTCACCTTGCAGCCGATCGGCATGCCCTCGCGGACCTTGAAGGTCGCGATGGCCTTGCGGGCCTTGGTGATGACCGGCTTCTGGCCGGCGATCAGGGCGAGGTCGCCCGCCGCCACTGAGGCCTTCTTGGAGTCCGCGGTGGACTCGCCGACGCCCATGTTGATCACGATCTTGGTGATCTGGGGCACTTCCATCGGGTTCTTGTAGCCGAACTCCTCGATGAGCTTCTGGCGCACCACTTCCTCGTAGTGCTTGCGCAGGCGCGGGGAGTAGGCGTTCTTGTCGGCCTCAGCCATCGATCTGATCCCCCGTGGTCTTGGCGAACCGGACCTTGCGCCCGTCTTCGAGGATGCGGAAACCCACGCGGGTCGGCTTGCCGTTGGCGTCGGCGACCGCGATGTTCGAGAGCTGGATGGCGGCCTCCTTGGAGATGATGCCGCCTTCCTGGTTCTGGGTCTGCTTCTGGTGCTTCTTGACCAGGTTGATGCCGCGCACGAAGGCCCGGCCTTCCTTCGGCAGAACCTGGATGACCTCGCCCGACCGGCCCGAGTCGCGGCCGGTGAGCACGACGACCTTGTCGCCCTTCTTGATCTTGGCAGCCATCACAGCACCTCCGGAGCCAGGGAGATGATCTTCATGTGGTTGCGGGCGCGCAGCTCGCGCGGCACCGGTCCGAAGATGCGGGTGCCGATCGGCTCCTTCTGATTGTTGATCAGAACGGCCGCGTTCTTGTCGAAGCGGATGACCGAACCGTCGGCGCGCTTCACGTCCTTGGCGGTGCGGACGACGACCGCCTTCATGACGTCGCCCTTCTTGACGCGACCGCGCGGGATCGCCTCCTTGACGGAGACGACGATCACGTCGCCCACGCCGGCATACTTGCGCTTCGACCCGCCGAGAACCTTGATGCACATCACACGGCGTGCACCCGAGTTGTCGGCGACGTCCAGATTCGTCTGCATCTGGATCACGTGCGTGACTCCTTGTTTCAGGCGGGTTTCCGCACGCGGGCGGTATTGCCCGGCGGACGACGCCTGATGGGGACCAAAGTCCCCGGCTCATGTGTTCAACCGCGCTGGCGGTGTCTTGGGACACCGGCGCGGTCACCGCGTTCACAGGGTGCGAGCACCCATCGGGAATGTCGCGAAGGCCGGGCGGATACTACGGACGGCCGGCGATGGCAAGCGGAGCGGCGGGAATTCTCGGCGCCGCAGCTGCGCGCTGAACGCGCCAGGAGATCTGGTTTGGGACGGACCGGGACGATCGCGCCCACGCAAAACGACCGGCGCGCCGTTGCGCACGCCGGTCGAAGGCCCGCTCGGATAGGCCAGAATCAGGCCGGCTGGCCGGCGGTTTCGAACAGGAAGCCGTCGAGGCTCGGGATGGTGACGGCGCCGCCACAGGCGGGCTTCGACAGGCGCCAGGGGCGCTCTGCACGGGCGCGAATCGCCTCGGACGGGCGGAGCCGCCGCACGGTACCGTCTTCGGCCATCTCCTCGATCCCGAGGAACCCGTACACCTGCAGGCGCGAAGCCGTCAGCTTCATCGCGCGGTCCTCTGCCGCGATGATCAGGCTGCCGGTGGCGTAGACCGCGTCGAGTAGCGAACGCTGCTCGCTGCGACGGCGGTGGCGCGCCTCGCGCTCGCCGGGCACTTGGACGGGGACCGCCCGTCGGAACGGCACGACGTTGCTGACCGCGACGCAACCCATACGCAACATCCTCGACCCAAACCCACGGCGACCTTGCGGCCAACCGATGATCGCGACGTTTCGACGGTTCGCTTTAATCTTCCGTAGACCGTGACGGCGCCGTCCTGCCCCGATCCGGCACGCCGTGCCGCGACAGCTCGGCAGGATGTGCCGCGTCGCCCGCACGGTGAGTCACGCTGGAGCCGCGGAATTCGAGCGTCGTGCTAGCCAGGACGCCAGGGCGTCGAGGGAGGCGCACAGCCCGGCGTAGACAACCCCGACGAAGAGGAAGATCTCAGCCGGGTAGACCATGGCGCGGTTGTTCACCTGCGCGGCCACGAAGGACAGCTCGGGCACGCCGATCACGTAGGCGAGCGACGTGTCCTTGATCAGCGCGGTCCATTGATTGACGAAGGACGGCGCCATGGCGCGCACGGCCTGCGGCAGGACGATGACGCGCAAGACCTGCCAGCGGCCGAAGCCGAGCGCCAGGCCTGCCGCCCACTGGCCGCTTCCGATGCTCGCGATCCCGGCCGCCACCCCGTAGGCGAGATAGGCGCCGCCGACGAGCGAGAGCGCCGTCACGACGGTCCCGATCTCCGGAGCGAAGACGCCGAACAGGATCGGCAGCAGGAAGTAGCTCCAGAAGATCAGCATCACGATCGGAATCGCCCGGAAGAAGCCGAGACCGAGGACCAGTGCCCGCCGCGCCGCGCCCGCGCTCATCGCGAGCCCGATGCCGAACATCAGTCCGAGCACCGCCGAAGCGAGACCGGACAGGCTGGAGAGAATCAACGTCAACGTCAGCCCGCCGATCGGCCCGTCGGGCCAGGCCCCGACCAGCAGGTAGCCGAGATTGTCGGTGATGACCGCGCGGTTCATGTGCGCGAATCCGGCAGCGTCGGGCGGCAGACCAGGGCCTGCCCGACCGCCTCCACCAAGGCGACCGCGCCGAGATAGAGAAGCGTCGCGACTGCGAAGGCCTGGAAGGTCTTGAACGTCTCCGTCTCGACTTGCCGGGACGCGTAGGACAATTCCGCGAGGCCGATCGTCATGGTCAGCGACGTGTTCTTGATCGTGTTCAGGTACTGGCCGACGATCGGCAGCCACGCGACGCGGAGGGCCTGCGGCAGGACGATGTGGCGGAAGGACTGGACCGGCGTAAGTCCCAGAGCGAGGGCTGCCGTGCGCTGGCCCGGCCGTACACCGTTGATGCCGGCACGACCTTCCTCGGCGATATAGGCGCCCGCGTAGATGGTCAGTCCGGCGAAGCCCGCGAGCGTCTCGTAGGCGGGCCAGCGCAGGGCGACCGGTCCGAGGTCGAGGACGCGCGGGGTATTGAGCCAGACCGTCACGCCGCTCGGCAGCAGCGCCGCGACCGCGAAGTACCAGACGAAGAGCTGGACCAGCAGCGGCGTGTTGCGCACGAGGCCGACGAAGCCCGCCACGGCACGTCGCGCCATGGGGCCGCCCACCTCCCGCAGGCAGCACGCCGCAAGCCCCAATACCGTGCCGACGAGGCACACGGCTGCCGACAGGGCCAGGGTGACCCCGAAGCCCTGCAGCAGCCAGATGAGATAGCGCGGCGCCAGAAGGTCGCCGAACGGACCCACGGCGCCGATCCGCTCAGTCGTGCTCCCCGATCCGGAACAGGCGCGGCAGCGGCTGCTCGGTGTTCGGGCCGAACCAGCGGTCGTAGATCGCCGCTGCCTTGCCGCTCTTCTCCAGCTCCCGCAGAGTCTCGTTCACCAAATCCCGCAGCCGGGTTTCTCCCTTCGGGATGCCGACGCCGATATAGTCGTTGGATATGCTGAAGGGTGGGATCTCGTAGTTCTGCCGGTCCGGCACCTTCGCCAGCAGCCCGACGAGCTTAGGCCCGTCCTGGGTGATCGCCTGGACGTTGCCGTTGCGCAGGGCCGTGAAGGCGAAGGGCGTGTCGTCGAAGGCAACGACCGTGGCCTTCGGGAAGTCCCGGCGCAGCACGATCTCGTTGACGGTGCCCTTGTCGGCACCGATGCGCAGGCCGTTCAGCTGATCAGGCGACGACAGCGTGCCCTTCTTGGTCAGGAACTGCTGGCCCGAGGCGAAGTATGGGATGCTGAAGTCGAGCTGCTTGGCGCGCTCCTCCGTGACGGTGAAGTTCGCCAGCACGAGATCGACCCTGCCGGAGGTCAGAAGCGGGATGCGGTTGGCCGGATTGGTCGGGCGGGCCTCCAGCTTCACGCCGATCTTGTCGGCGATGGCCTGGGCGAAGTCGACGTCGAGCCCGGCGATCTGCTTGGTGGCCGGATCGACGTAGCCGAAGGGCGGGTTGCTGTCGAAGGACGCGACCCGAAGGAGTCCCGCTTTCCTGATATCGTCGAGGCGGTCGGCTTGAGCCGCGCCGATCGACAGGAGGGATGCGAGGGCGAAAGCGAAGAGGCGGCGCACACAAAACTCCCAGGGCCGGTTCGGCGTCGGGCGGGATTCACGCTCAAGGTTTGGGCGTGCCGCATCCCGCTCGGACGCACGGGGCGAAGAGGATCGATTGCAGGGAACGGTATGTGCGGGGATCCGCTGAAGGATTCCGCGCCGTGTCCCGGCGATCCACCGCATGGTTCTCCGAGAGGCCACCGGGAATCAACGGTCAAGCTTTTCATTCTTGCGGAGCGTAAGAGAACGGAATGCCATGCGGTCAAGCAGGGATGCTGTGGATCTTCTTCCCTCTCGGGAGTCGCGATTCATGAGAACTTTCCGACATCGCCCGCCGGATCGAACCGTCGGGTTTGCCGCGCCGGCGCCCGCCACGGATCCTGTGGGCCGAAACATGGTCTTCTCGCGCCTGGGCCACGCCTTGACCGAACCTTAACCTCCTGCGCGGCGCAGATTTCTGAGGCCGATGCATTGACCTGCGGGGCAACCGCGTCTAGAAGCGCGCCACTTCGGACGGCCATTGGCTGCCGACGGCCCTTGGGCTCAGCCCTGGAAGCCGCCGCCATCGCCCCGCGCGCTCCGAGGGTTCAAATCGCCTGACGCTCTAAGTCAGATCCGTAGGTACGAGCGCGTCCGTTGTCGGGCGTGCTCCTCTGCCCACACCGCGCCGAGGGGCTCTGACCAGCCCTCCGGCGCATATTCGTATTGCGGACTGCTCTTCGCGGTCCGGCCTAGGTGACCGAGGAAGAGGGCACAGGATGCCGACGATCAACCAGCTGATCGCCCAGCCGCGGAAGATCCAGCGGAGCCGCAACAAGGTTCCGGCGCTCGACGCTTGCCCGCAGAAGCGCGGCGTCTGCACCCGCGTCTACACGACGACCCCGAAGAAGCCGAACTCGGCGCTCCGCAAGGTCGCCAAGGTCCGTCTGACCAACGGCTTCGAGGTGATCGGCTACATCCCGGGTGAGGGCCACAACCTTCAGGAGCACTCCGTGGTCATGATCCGCGGCGGCCGCGTGAAGGATCTTCCGGGCGTGCGCTACCACATCCTGCGCGGCGTGCTCGATACGCAGGGCGTGAAGAACCGCAAGCAGCGCCGGTCGAAGTACGGCGCCAAGCGTCCGAAGTAAGTTTCGCTTCGGACGACGATTTCCACGGCCTCGTAAGGATGCCGCCGGCCCTCGGGCCCAGGTGGCCTGCGCGGGGCGCTTAAGACCATATTGTTCGAGAGCTGAACCCAATGTCCCGTCGTCACTCAGCCGAGAAGCGCGAGATCATCCCCGACCCGAAGTACGGGGACGTGGTGCTGACGAAGTTCATGAATTCGATCATGTACGAGGGCAAGAAGTCGACCGCCGAGCGGATCGTCTACGGCGCCTTCGACATCGTCGAGAACCGCGCCCGCGCCAACCCGATCGAGGTCTTCCGCGCCGCGCTCGACAACGTCGCCCCGATGATCGAGGTGCGCTCCCGCCGCGTCGGCGGCGCGACCTACCAGGTCCCGGTCGAGGTCCGCACCGAGCGGCGCCAGGCGCTGGCCATCCGCTGGCTGATCCAGGCTGCCCGCTCGCGCAACGACCGGACCATGATCGAGCGCCTGTCCGCCGAGCTGCTCGACGCCGCGAACAACCGCGGCAACGCCGTCAAGAAGCGGGAAGACACGCACCGGATGGCGGAAGCCAACCGCGCCTTCTCGCACTACCGCTGGTAAGCGGTTCCGCCGCCTCTCAGGAGCAATCCTATGCCCCGCACGCACGCGATCGAGGACTACCGCAACTTCGGCATCATGGCCCACATCGATGCCGGCAAGACCACGACCACGGAGCGGATCCTCTACTACACCGGAAAGTCCCACAAGATCGGCGAGGTCCATGAGGGCGCCGCCACCATGGACTGGATGGAGCAGGAGCAGGAGCGCGGCATCACGATCACGTCCGCCGCGACGACGTGCTTCTGGCGCGACAAGCGCCTGAACATCATCGACACGCCCGGCCACGTCGACTTCACCATCGAGGTGGAGCGTTCGCTGCGCGTGCTCGACGGCGCCGTGTGCGTGCTGGACGGCAACCAGGGCGTCGAGCCGCAGACCGAGACCGTGTGGCGTCAGGCCGACAAGTACGACGTGCCGCGCGTCGTATTCGTCAACAAGATGGACAAGATCGGCGCCGACTTCTTCAAGTGCGTCGCCGACATCATCGACCGTGTCGCCGGCAAGCCGGTCTGCCTCCAGCTCCCGATCGGGTCCGAGTCCAACTTCCAGGGCGTCATCGACCTCATCAAGATGAAGGCGATCGTCTGGTCGGGCGAGGCGCTCGGCGCGAACTTCGACGAGGTCGAGATTCCGGCCGACCTGAAGGACCAAGCGGTCGAGTACCGCACCAAGCTGGTCGAGGCCTGCGTCGAGCTCGACGACGAGGCGATGTCGGCCTACCTCGACGGCACCGAGCCGGATGAGGCGACCATGCGCACCCTGGTGCGCAAGGCCGTGCAGCTGCGTGCCTTCCATCCCGTTCTCTGCGGCTCGGCGTTCAAAAACAAGGGCGTGCAGCCGCTCCTCGACGCCGTCGTCGACTTCCTGCCCTCCCCGGCCGATCGCGGCGAGATCAAGGGCATCGACTTCAAGACCGAGGAAGAGACCGTCCGTCACCCGACGGATTCGGATCCCTTCTCCATGCTCGCCTTCAAGATCATGGACGATCCCCACGTCGGCACGATCACCTTCTGCCGCGTGTATTCGGGCAAGGTCGATTCGGGCGCCAACGTGCTCAACTCGTCGCGCGACAAGAAAGAGCGCGTCGGCCGCATGCTGCTGATGCACGCCAACAACCGTGAGGACATCAAGGAGGCCTTTGCCGGCGACATCGTCGCCCTGGCCGGCCTCAAGGATACCCGCACGGGCGACACCCTCTGCGACTCGCAGAAGGCCGTGATCCTCGAGAAGATGGAATTCCCCGAGCCCGTCATCGAGATCGCCGTCGAGCCGAAGTCGAAGGCCGATCAGGAGAAGCTCGGCATCGCGCTCGCGAAGCTCGCCGCCGAGGATCCGTCCTTCCGCGTCTCGACCGACCAGGAATCCGGTCAGACCATCCTCAAGGGGATGGGCGAGCTCCACCTGGACATCAAGGTCGACATCCTGCGCCGCACCTACAAGGTCGACGCGAATATCGGCCAGCCGCAGGTGGCCTACCGCGAGAAGCTGACCCGCCGTCAGGAGATCGACTACACGCATAAGAAGCAGACCGGCGGTACCGGTCAGTTCGCCCGCGTGAAGTTCGTGGTCGAGCCGAACGAGCCGGGTGCCGGCTTCGCCTTCGAGTCGAAGATCGTCGGCGGCGCGGTGCCGAAGGAATACATCCCGGGCGTCGAGAAAGGCCTCAACTCGGTCCTCGGTGCGGGCGTGCTCGCCGGCTTCCCGGTGGTGGATGTGAAGGTCGAGCTGATCGACGGCGCCTACCACGATGTCGATTCGTCGGCGCTGGCCTTCGAGATCGCCTCCCGCGCCGCCTTCCGCGAGGCGCTGCAGAAGGGCGGCTCGGTGCTGCTCGAACCGGTGATGAAGGTCGAGGTCGTCTCGCCGGAAGAATATACCGGCTCGGTCATCGGCGACCTGAACTCCCGCCGCGGCCAGATCCAGGGCCAGGACATGCGTGGCAACGCCAACGTCATCAATGCGATGGTGCCGCTGGCCAACATGTTCGGCTACGTGAACCAGCTGCGCTCCTTCTCGCAGGGCCGCGCCAACTTCACGATGCAGTTCGACCACTACGAAGAGGTGCCGCGCGGCGAGGCCGACAAGGTCATCGCCAAGTACGCCTAAGGCTCACGCCTAGGCACCTGTTCTCCCACAACGCGAATTCGAATTTTAGGAGGCTCTGATGGGCAAGGAAAAGTTCTCCCGCACCAAGCCGCACTGCAACATTGGCACGATTGGCCACGTTGACCACGGCAAGACGTCGCTGACGGCGGCGATCACGAAGGTTCTGGCCGAGACGGGCGGGGCGACGTTCACGGCCTACGACCAGATCGACAAGGCGCCGGAGGAGAAGGCGCGCGGGATCACGATCTCGACGGCGCACGTGGAATACGAGACGCAGAACCGTCACTACGCGCATGTCGACTGCCCCGGCCACGCCGATTACGTGAAGAACATGATCACGGGCGCGGCGCAGATGGACGGGGCGATCCTGGTGGTGTCGGCGGCCGACGGCCCGATGCCGCAGACCCGCGAGCACATCCTGCTGGCGCGTCAGGTCGGCGTCCCGGCGCTGGTGGTGTTCCTCAACAAGGTCGACATGGTCGACGACGAGGAACTGCTGGAGCTGGTCGAGCTGGAGGTGCGCGAGCTTCTCTCCAAGTACGACTTCCCCGGCGACGACATCCCGATCACCAAGGGCTCGGCGCTGATGGCGCTGGAGGACAAGGAGCCGAAGATCGGCAAGGAGGCTGTGCTGGCGCTGATGGCGACCGTGGACAGCTACATCCCGCAGCCGGAGCGTCCGATCGACCTGCCGTTCCTGATGCCGATCGAGGACGTGTTCTCGATCTCGGGCCGCGGCACGGTGGTGACGGGCCGGGTCGAGCGCGGGATCGTGAAGGTCGGCGAGACGGTCGAGATCGTCGGCATCCGCGACACGCAGACCACGACGGTGACGGGCGTCGAGATGTTCCGCAAGCTGCTCGACCAGGGTCAGGCGGGCGACAACGTCGGCGTGCTGCTGCGCGGCACGAAGCGCGAGGACGTGGAGCGGGGCCAGGTCGTGTGCAAGCCGGGTTCGGTGAAGCCGCACGCCAAGTTCAAGGCCGAGGCCTACATCCTGACGAAGGAAGAGGGCGGCCGCCACACGCCGTTCTTCACGAACTACCGGCCGCAATTCTACTTCCGCACGACGGACGTGACCGGGATCTGCACGCTGCCCGAGGGCACCGAGATGGTGATGCCGGGCGACAACGTGACCATGGACGTGGTGCTGATCGTGCCGGTGGCCATGGAAGAGAAGCTGCGCTTCGCCATCCGCGAGGGCGGCCGTACCGTCGGCGCCGGCGTCGTCGCCGCCATCAACGACTGAGCTCAAGCAAGCATCCTTAGCAGGGCGCGGCGGGGTCCAGGCCCCGCACACCCCGCCGTCCCTCTCAAGGTTCCAGGATCATGAACGGTCAGAACATCCGTATTCGCCTGAAGGCGTTCGATCACCGCATCCTCGATGCCTCGACCAAGGAGATCGTCTCCACGGCTCGTCGCACCGGCGCGACCATCCGGGGTCCGATCCCGCTCCCGACGCATATCGAGAAGTTCACCGTGAACCGCTCGCCGCACATCGACAAGAAGTCGCGCGAGCAGTTCGAGATGCGCACGCACAAGCGTGTGCTCGATATCGTCGATCCGACGCCGCAGACCGTGGACGCGCTGATGAAGCTCGACCTCGCCGCCGGCGTGGACGTGGAGATCAAGCTCTGAGTCCGCTGAGGACTTAGAGCTTACCGTTTCATCGCGCGAGGGAGAGAACCTATGCGCTCAGGCGTCATTGCACAGAAGGTCGGCATGACCCGCGTCTTCACGGACGCGGGGGAACATGTCCCCGTCACCGTGCTCAAGATCGATCAGTGCCAGGTGGTTGCCCACCGCACCGTCGAGAAGAACGGCTACGTCGCGCTGCAGGTCGGCGTCGGCAAGGCCAAGGTCAAGAACGTCTCGGCTGCCGAGCGGGGCCGCTTCGCGGTCGCCAAGGTTGAGCCGAAGAAGAAGCTCGCCGAGTTCCGCGTGTCCGAGGACGCGCTGATCCCGGTCGGCGCCGAGATCACCGCAGACCACTTCATCCCCGGCCAGTTCGTGGATGTGACCGGCACCACCACCGGTAAGGGCTTCGCGGGCGGTATCAAGCGCTGGAACTTCGGCGGCCTGCGCGCCACCCACGGCGTGTCGATCTCGCACCGTTCGATCGGTTCGACCGGCGGCCGTCAGGACCCGGGCAAGACCTTCAAGAATAAGAAGATGCCGGGCCATCTCGGTGTCGAGCGGGTCACCACCCAGAACCTGCGTGTCGTGCGCACCGATCCCGAGCGCGGCCTGATCCTGGTCGAGGGTGCGGTGCCGGGCGTCGCCGGCGGCTGGATCCAGATCCGCGACGCGGTGAAGCGCAAGCTCCCCGCCGATGTTCCGCTGCCGGGCAAGTTCCGTGAGAACGGCGCGTCCGCCTCGGCTCCCGAGGCCGCTGCGGCTGAGGAGACCGCGTGATGAAGCTCGATATCACAACCCTCGACGGCGCCGGTGCCGGCTCAGTCGAGCTGAACGAAGAGATCTTCGGTCTCGAGCCCCGCGCTGACTTGCTGCAGCGCATGGTCCGCTGGCAGCTCGCCAAGCGGCGCGCCGGCACCCACGCCGTGCAGAACCGCTCGGACGTGAACCGGACCCGCAAGAAGCTGTACAAGCAGAAGGGCACCGGTAACGCCCGTCACGGCGCGGCCTCGGCGCCGCAGTTCCGCGGCGGTGGCCGGGCCTTCGGTCCGGTCGTGCGCGACCACAGCCACGACCTGCCCAAGAAGGTCCGGGCGCTGGCCCTGCGCCACGCCCTGTCGGCCAAGGCCAAGGCCTCGACCCTGATCGTCGTGGACGACATCAAGATCGAGGATCACAAGACCAAGGGTCTCGTCGAGCGCTTCGGCAAGATGGGCCTCTCGAACGCGCTGATCATCGGCGGTGCCGAGGTCGACGTGAATTTCGGCCGGGCCGCCCGCGCCATCCCGCAGATCGACGTGCTGCCCGTGCAGGGCATCAACGTCTACGATATCCTGCGTCGCGACACGCTCGTCCTGACGAAGGCTGCCGTCGACGCGCTGGAGGAGCGTTTCAAATGAGTGCCGATCCGCGCCACTACGACATCGTTGTCTCTCCGGTTATTACCGAGAAGGCGACGAACCTGACCGAGCAGAACAAGGTTGTCTTCCGCGTCGCCCCCAAGGCGACCAAGCCTCAGATCAAGGAGGCGGTCGAGAAGCTGTTCGACGTGAAGGTCACGGCCGTGAACACCCTTGTCACCAAGGGAAAGAAGAAGATTTTCCGCGGCCTCCGCGGACAGCGCTCCGACGTGAAGAAGGCGATCGTGACCCTGGCCGAGGGCCACTCGATCGACGTCACGACCGGGCTCTGAGGACGGGTTTTAGGGATCCAAGCCGATGGCCTTGAAGACATTCAAACCGGTCACGCCGAGCCTGCGCCAGCTCGTGCTTGTCGACCGCCGTGAGCTCTACAAGGGCAAGCCGGTGAAGGCGCTGACGGAGGGCAAGTCGTCCTCCGGCGGCCGCAACAATCTCGGCCGCATCACCGTCCGCTTCCGCGGCGGTGGCCACAAGCGCGTGCTGCGCAATGTCGACTTCAAGCGTCGCGAGCAGCTCGGCGTCGCCGCCACGGTGGAGCGGATCGAGTACGATCCGAACCGCACGGCGTTCATCGCGCTGATCAACTTCCCCGACGGGAAGCAGAGCTACATCCTCGCTCCGCAGCGCCTGCAGCCGGGCGACAAGGTGGTGGCCGGCGAGAGCGTCGACATCAAGCCGGGCAATGCCGCACCGGTCGGCTCGATGCCGGTGGGCACGATCGTCCACAATGTCGAGCTGAAGATCGGCAAGGGCGGCGCAATCGCCCGCTCGGCCGGCAACTATGCGCAGATCGTGGGCCGCGACCAGGGCTACGTGACGCTGCGGTTGAACTCGGGCGAGCAGCGCTTGGTGCACGGCCAGTGCTTCGCCAGCGTCGGTGCGGTCTCGAACCCGGATCACATGAACATCTCGCTCGGCAAGGCCGGGCGCAACCGTTGGCTTGGCAAGCGCCCGCACAACCGTGGTGTGGCGATGAACCCGGTCGACCATCCGCACGGCGGCGGCGAGGGTCGCACCTCGGGCGGCCGCAACCCGGTCACGCCCTGGGGTGTGCCCACGAAGGGGAAGAAGACCCGGTCCAACAAGCGGACCGACGTGTTCATCCTGTCCAGCCGCCACAACCGCAAGAAGTAATCGCCATGGCACGCTCTCTCTGGAAGGGGCCGTTCGTCGACGGCTACCTCTTCAAGAAGGCCGAGGCGGCGCGGGGTTCCTCGCGCTCCGAGGTCATCAAGATCTGGAGCCGCCGCTCCACGATCCTCCCGCAGTTCGTCGGGCTCACCTTCGGTGTGCACAACGGGCAGAAGCACATCCCGGTCTACGTGTCCGAGGAAATGGTCGGTCACAAGTTCGGCGAGTTCTCGCCGACCCGCACCTTCCCGGGCCACGCGGCCGACAAGAAGGCGAAGAGGCGCTGAGATGGGCAAGCAAGCCACCCCCCGCGCGCTCCCCGAGAACGAGGCGAAGGCCGTCGCGCGCATGCTGCGCGTCAGCCCGCAGAAGCTCAACCTCGTGGCGCAGATGATCCGCGGCAAGAAGGTCGACACGGCCCTGGCCGAGCTCCAGTTCTCCCGCAAGCGGATCTCGACCGAGGTCAAGAAGTGCCTCGAGAGCGCCATTGCCAATGCCGAGAACAACCACGATCTGGATGTGGACGACCTCGTCGTCTCCCAGGCCTTCGTAGGCAAGGCGCTGGTTCTCAAGCGCTTCCACGCCCGCGCCCGCGGTCGCGGCGCGCGTATCCTGAAGCCCTTCTCGAACCTCACCATCGTGGTTCGCGAAGTCCGCCAAGCCGAAGCGGCTTGAGGAGGAACTGATGGGCCAGAAAGTCAACCCGATCGGTCTTCGGCTCGGCATCAACCGGACCTGGGATTCCCGCTGGTTCGCCACCAAGGGCGACTATGCGAAGCTCATGCACGAGGACGTCGCGATCCGCGCCGCCCTCATGAAGCAGCTCAAGCAGGCGGCGGTCTCCAAGATCGTCATCGAGCGTCCGCATCGGAAGTGCCGCGTCACGATCCACTCGGGCCGTCCGGGCGTGGTGATCGGCAAGAAGGGCGCGGACATCGAGAAGCTCCGCAAGCTCGTTGGCACCATGACCAAGGCCGACGTGACCATCAACATCGTCGAGGTGCGCAAGCCCGAGATCGACGCTACCCTGGTGGCCGACTCGATCGCGCAGCAGCTCGAGCGCCGCGTCGCGTTCCGGCGGGCCATGAAGCGGGCCGTCCAGTCGGCCATGCGTCTGGGAGCCGAGGGCATCCGGATCAACTGCTCGGGCCGCCTCGGCGGCGCTGAGATCGCCCGCCAGGAATGGTACCGCGAAGGCCGCGTTCCGCTCCACACGCTGCGCGCCGACGTCGATTACGGCACCGCGACGGCGTTCACGACCTACGGC
Organism: Methylobacterium sp. PvR107; assembly: GCF_017833295.1. NCBI lineage: Bacteria > Pseudomonadati > Pseudomonadota > Alphaproteobacteria > Hyphomicrobiales > Methylobacteriaceae > Methylobacterium > Methylobacterium sp. PvR107. Next base: position 5,509,005 of record NZ_JAFIBW010000001.1, on the reverse strand, counting down.
ACCTGCGGCATCAAGGTGTGGGTGTTCAAGGGCGAGATCCTTGAGCACGACCCGATGGCCCAGGACAAGAAGGCCCAGGAAGAGGGCGGCCGCTCCGGCGGACGCCGTGAGCGCGATGGCGAGGGCGGCCGCGAGCGCGGACGCCGCGAGCACGCGTAAGGTAGGAAGCCATGCTGCAACCGAAAAAGACCCGCTTCCGCAAGCAGTTCAAGGGCCGCATCCATGGTGCGGCCAAGGGCGGCTTCGAGCTGAACTTCGGCCAGTTCGGTCTGAAGGCGGTAGAGCCTGAGCGCGTTACCGCCCGCCAGATCGAGGCGGCCCGCCGCGCGATCACCCGCGAGATGAAGCGCCAGGGCCGTGTCTGGATCCGGGTGTTCCCGGACGTGCCGGTTTCCTCGAAGCCGACCGAGGTCCGCATGGGCTCCGGTAAGGGCGCCCCGGATTACTGGGCGGCTCGGGTCCATCCCGGACGGATCATGTTCGAGGTCGACGGCGTTGCCGAGGCCATCGCCAAGGAGGCGCTCCGCCTCGGCGCAGCGAAGCTCCCGATCCGTACGCGGGTCGTCCAGCGCATCGCCGACTGAACGGAGGATATCGTGAAGTCGACCCAACGAGTGTCTGATCTCAAGGCCCTGTCGCCGGATCAGTTGAATGACGAGCTGATCAACCTCAAGAAGGAGCAGTTCAACCTGCGCTTCCAGGGGGCTACCGGCCAGCTCGAGAACGTCGCCCGCGTCCGTGAGGTCCGCCGCGACATCGCCCGTGTCCGGACTCTGCAGCGTTCCAAGACGCTGCAGCAGGCCAAGGGCTGAGGCGGGTTTTAGGAGACAACCATGCCGAAGCGCATCCTGCAGGGCACCGTCGTCAGCGACAAAGGTGAGAAGACCATCGTGGTGAAGGTGGAGCGTCGCTTCACGCACCCGGTGATGAAGAAGACCGTGCGCCGGTCGAAGAACTACCATGCCCACGACGAGGCGAATGCCGCCAAGGTCGGGCAGACGGTGTTCATCGAGGAGTGCCGCCCGTTCTCGAAGACCAAGACCTGGAAGCTGGTCGAGGGCGACACGGCGGTGCAGGCGGAAGCCGGCGAAGCGGCCTGATTGGTTCTGCGGTCGGGGCTCGTGGGCCTCGGCGCGCCGTGGGCCGACGATTGGGTCACGTACGATTGGTGGGAGCCTCGCGGCAACGCGGGGCCTTCGCATTCTCGCGGCGTCGATGGTTCGAAGGCCGCGATGTACAGCGTGGGACGTCAGATCGCGCCGTTCGCAGCAATGGCCGCGCGCGAGCTTTCATCCTGTTCTGGATCGCGACAGAGGTCAGTCGCGGTATCGGATGGGGCCTCGCGGCACGGTGGTCGGTGATCCAACCCATTCCCCGCGGCCTGCGGTGAGCGTGAAGCGGGCCTCGAAGAAGGGTTCCAGGGAATCCTGGGCGTTCTGGAGGGCGTCTTCGAGACCTTCGTTGCGGGCCTGCGCCTCGGGACGCGGTGGAGGATTGGATGGCCGCTCCGAGACTCCCCAGTGTCGTGGATTGTAGACGCGACTGAGCGAGGCGCTGGAGCGGTGCGACCTCAGGGTTGGAGCCGCCAGAAGACAACCTTCATCTCACGGTCTGTTGCGATCTCGCCCTGAGCGATGTCGTCGAGACCAGCGAGGACGTCCTGCAGATCGTCGGCATTGATCTCGACGGTCGTGCTGGCTGATGAGATCGAGCATCGCCGAAGCGATATTGTCCCGCGGCATGCGGTGGACGGCTTCGGCAGCATTGTGTCCGGGAGATCAGCCGCCGGACGCGACGGCTCCGGAATGGCAGACGGCCCCGGAGAAGCTCCGGGGCCGCCAAGTCTTTCGTGTCGCCGAGCTCGCCGCAAGCCCGTACCGGCTTTGGTGGCGAGGCTTACGCCTCGCCCTCGTCGAGATCGTCCGCCGTCGGTGCGGCGTTCTCCAGGATCTTCTCGGCGACGAGCCCGGAATTCTGCCGGATCGACCCCTCGATCTCGGCGGCGATATTTGGGTTGTCGCGCAGGAACCCCTTCGAGTTCTCGCGGCCCTGGCCGAGACGCTGGCTGTTGTAGGAGAACCAGGCTCCGGACTTCTCGACAATGCCGGCTTTCACGCCGAGGTCGATCAGCTCACCCACCTTCGACACGCCCTCGCCGAACATGATGTCGAACTCGACCTGCTTGAACGGCGGCGCGACCTTGTTCTTCACCACCTTGACGCGGACCTGATTGCCGATCGCCTCGTCCCGGTCCTTCAGGGTCGAGATCCTTCGAATGTCGAGGCGGACCGAGGCGTAGAATTTCAGCGCGTTGCCGCCGGTGGTCGTCTCGGGGCTGCCGTACATCACGCCGATCTTCATCCGGATCTGGTTGATGAAGATGACCATGCAGTTCGAGCGCGAGATCGAGCCGGTCAGCTTGCGCAGGGCCTGGCTCATCAGGCGGGCCTGGAGGCCGGGCTGACTCTCGCCCATCTCGCCCTCGATCTCGGCCCGCGGGGTCAGCGCGGCGACCGAATCGACCACCAGCACGTCGATGGCGCCGGAGCGCACCAGCGTGTCGGTGATCTCCAGAGCCTGCTCGCCCGTGTCGGGCTGCGAGATCAGCAGGTCGTCGAGGTTGACGCCGAGCTTCCGGGCGTAAATTGGATCGAGAGCGTGCTCGGCATCCACGAAGGCGCAGACGCCGCCTTTCTTCTGGGCTTCTGCGATCGTATGGAGCGCCAGCGTCGTTTTGCCGGACGATTCGGGGCCGTAAATCTCGATCACGCGGCCGCGTGGCAGGCCGCCGACACCGAGGGCGATGTCGAGCCCCAGCGAACCGGTGGAGATGGTCTCGACCTCCTGCACCTTGTCGTTCTTGCCGAGCCGCATGATCGAGCCCTTGCCGAAGGCGCGCTCGATCTGCGCCAGGGCTGCGTCGATCGCCTTGGACTTGTCCTTGTCCTTCTCCGCGGGGGGCATGTCGACCACTTTCAATGCGGGCTGGGCCATCTGGCGGGCTCCTTATGAAGGGGTTGAGCGCCGTTCACAACGCGCGTCAACATCCGCAATATGTACCTGTTTTGTTCTCATCCGGCAAGTGCGCGACGGCGGCGTGGGTTGGATCGCTCCAGGCTTGAGGGGCCGAGACCTTGGTTTGTCCAAGCCGAGCGAAGGGTCCGGACCGCAAGCCCGACCGCTTGCGGCGTCCGATACGGTTTTCGTCTGAACCCTTCGCTCGGCGGGTCCGTCAATCATCACGAGCGCAGGGAAGTGACCGAGGGCAAAAGGCGACGAATCGGCCTGGCGCTCTCTGGATTGCATCGCTCCGCGCGCAAAGACCGCTGCCAGGTGGTGGGAAAGAATGTGCGCCGGCCAACCAGCGCGCCTCTCAACTCGCCATCGTCTTCTTCACGGTCTCGACCAGCTGCTTCAGGCTGAAGGGCTTGGGTAGGAAGTTGAAGGTCTCGCCCTCCGGCAGGTTCTTGCGGAACGCATCCTCGGCATAGCCGGAGACGAAGATCACCTTCAGGTCGGGCTGGTGCTTGCGCACCTCTCGCAACAGGGTCGGGCCGTCCATCTCGGGCATGACGACGTCGGAAACGACAAGATCGATCTCTTGAGCCCCCTCGCGGACGATCGCCAGGGCCTCGAGGCCCGATGCCGCCTCCAAGACCGTGTAGCCGCGCGCCGAGAGCGCCCGGCTGTTGACCGCCCGAACCGGATCCTCGTCCTCCACGAGGAGGATTGTTCCCTGCCCCGTATGGTCGGCCGCCGGCTTACGCGGCAACGGCGTGTCGAGCTTGGGCGAGGGCTTGGCCCCGGATTTGGCGTCGGTGCGCGCGGTCGCCTCAACGGCGGGGGTCGCTGCGCCGCCGGCCTGATCCTGCCCGGACGGCGACGGAAGAGCGGCCGCCTCGGTCCGCGGCAGGGCCGATGCGGAGGATACGAGCGGCGCGTCTTCGTGCTCGGCGACGGGCACGTGCCGCGGCAGGTAGATGCGGAAGGCGGTCCCCTCCCCCATGGTCGATTGCACGTCGATGGTGCCGCCGGACTGCTTGACGATGCCGAACACCGTCGAGAGGCCGAGGCCCGTACCCTTGCCGATCTCCTTGGTGGTGAAGAACGGTTCGAAAATCTTCTCCATCAGCTCGGGCGGGATGCCCTGACCGGTGTCGCGAACCTCGATGAGGATATGGTCGCCCGCGGGCGCGCCGCCGCGTCCGTCTTCCGCCGCCATAGGGCCCGGATCGGTCACGTTCTCGGTCCGGATCATCAGCTTGCCGCCGTCCGGCATGGCGTCGCGGGCATTGACCGCGAGATTGACGATCACCTGCTCGAACTGGTTGACGTCGGCCTTCACAGGCCAGATCTCGCGGCCGTGCTTCAGCTCCAGGGCGACGCGCTCGCCGAGCAGGCGCTTCAGCAGCAGGGTCAGCTCGGAGAGCGCCTCCCCGACATTCATCACCTCGGGCCGAAGGGTCTGGCGGCGGGAGAACGCCAGGAGCTGGCGGACGAGGCCCGCCGCCCGGTTGGCGTTCTGCTTGATCTGCATGATGTCCTGGAAGGCGGGGTCGGTCGGCCTGTGGCTGGCCAGCAGCAGGTCCGAATAGCCGATGATCGCCTGCAGCACGTTGTTGAAGTCGTGCGCGATCCCGCCCGCGAGCTGGCCCACCGCGTTCATCTTCTGCGCCTGCGCGACCTGCTGCTCCAGCTGCCGCTGCGCCGTGGTGTCGAGGGCGTAGAGAATGACGCGCTCGGCCTCATCGGTCTGCTGACCCGGATCGCCGCCATCGGCCGGGCTGAGCCACACCCGCGCCGAGCGGCCGCCCGGGCCGTTCAACTGGACCTCGATGGGCTCGGGGTCGGTCAGGCCGCGCGCCGCGCGGGCGAGGCCGGCCTCCAGCGCGGTGCGGTCGGTGACCGAATCGGCAACGTTGGGCTCGGCCCGGGACGTGCCCTCCCCGCCGATCGCGCCGTCCTCGATCTGGCGCGGCACGGTGCCGAACAGCCGGGTGAAGGAGGCATTGGCCCGTGCGATCCGGCCGGTCCGGTCGAGGGTCGCGATGGCGATGGGCGAGTTGTTGAGGAAGCGGGCGAGGCGCACCTCGGCGGCGCGCTGCGGCTCGTCGGTCTCAGCACCGGCGGAGCGGTTGATCACGAAGGTGCGCGAGGAGCCCGGCTTGCCGTCCTTCCCGAAGGCGACCCGATGATAAAGCCGCACCGGCAGGGTGTGGCCGTTGCGGCGGCGCAGGTCGAGGTCGAACCGGTCGGTGCGCACCTCGCCCGGCAGCCCGGCGGTGCGAACCAGGACGTCCGCCTCCGGGGCGATCTCGGTGAGGTGCGGGCCCCCGGGGCCGACGGTCGCGAGGTCGTAGCCGAGCCAGGCCGCGAGGGTCGCGTTCATGTAGACGATGGCGCCAGCCGGATCGATCGACAGGAAGCCCGCCGGGGCATGGTCGAGGTAGTCGATCGCGTGCTGGAGTTCCTGGAAGACGTTCTCCTGGCGCTCGCGCTCGGCGGTGATGTCGGCGACCGTCCAGAGCGAGGCGGCGCGGCGCGGACGCAGGAGCGGCCGGACCGAGACCCGGTACCAGCCGAAGCTGCGCTCCCCGGCGAGCGGCCCCAGAGGCGGCGACATCCGCACTTCCTCGGTATGGGCGCGGGCGTCGCGCGAGGCCTGCGACAGGCGATAGACCGCCTCGGAGACCTCCGGCGAGCCGACCAGGATACGCTCCACCGGTACGAGGTTCGAGAAGGTCTCGCCGCCGGCGATCCGCAGATAGGCTTCGTTGGCGTAGATCAGCCGGCCGCTATCCTCGACGACCAGCGCGCCGTCGGGCGAGGCGTCGACAATCCCCTTGGTGATGTCGTCCCGGGCGGCGCTGCCGCTGAGCTGGAGCGCGCCGATCGCCAGGGCGAACAGGAAGAAGACGCCCGCCATGGCCAGAAGCGCCAGCAGCCACACGATCAGCGACTGGGCCTGCTCGTTCGCCACGAACGACAGGCCGATGGCGGCCCCGACCAGCAGGCCCGCGAGGACCAGCAGCAGCCCGACCCGGCCCGGCTGCTCCGAGCGGTCGATCGAACCCGGCCCCAGCGGGGCGGGACCCTGGGCGCCGGAGGTCGGCAGTCCCGAATTCTGCGGGCCGACGGCGGGCGCCGGAGGTCCAGTGACGTCGGCCATCGGCTTCATTCCAGAACGATCCCCCGGTTAGGCCTGCCGGCCATATCAGGGCAAGGGCAGCGCGGCACCACTGTCGTCGCGCCAAGCCTCGGCGCAGCCTCGCGAAAAAAGGTGGACGAAGCGTGGCTTTCCCGGCCGGTCGTCCGGCCTCCGCTGCGGCCGGGGCCTATGCAGCCCTCCGGCGCAGGCGCAGGACGAAGCCGATCACCTCGGCCACCGCCCGGTAATGCTCGGCGGGAATTTCGCGGTCGATCTCCACGGTGGCGTGGAGCGCCCGGGCGAGCGGGGGGTTCTCGATCACCGCGACGCCGTGCTCGGCCGCCACCGTGCGGATCCGCAGAGCCAGCGCGTCGACGCCCTTGGCGACGCAGATCGGCGCGGCCATGCCGGCCTCGTAGCGCAGGGCCACCGCGTAGTGGGTCGGGTTGGTCACCACCACGGTGGCGGTCGGCACGGCGGCCATCATCCGCTTCTTCACCCGCGCCATGCGCAGCTGCTTCATGCGGCCCTTGATCTCCGGGTTGCCGTCCGACTCCTTCATCTCCTGCTTTAGCTCTTCCTTCGACATGCGGTGGCGCTTGCGCCAGCGGAACCGCGCGTAGAGCGCGTCGCCCAGCGTGATCGCGAGGTGCATGCACAGCATGCCGGCGAGCAGCCGCAGGCTCAGGGACAGGATCGCCGGCAGGGATGCGGCGGGGTCAAGCTGAACGAACACCTCGAGCCGGTCGCGGTCGTTCCACAGCAGCACGCCGCCGACCACGCCCACGATCGTGATCTTGGCCAGGCCCTTGCCGAACTGGAACCAAGCTTCGACGCCGAGCAGGCGCTTCAGGCCTGCCATCGGCGAGAGCCGCTCGAATTTCGGCATCAGTGTTTCGGTACTGAACACCAGCGGGTGCTGGAGCAGGCCGGCGGCGAGGCCCGCGATCAAGGCGAGGCCCACCGGCACGGCCACCGCCTGGAGCCACAGCCAGAGCCCCCGCGTCGCGGCCGCCTGCATTGCGGTGGCGTCGTCCGGGAGGGTGTGGGCGTTCGCCAGATAGGCCCTGAGCCCATAGAGGAGGTTCTGCGCGATGCTCGGGGCCGCGACCATCAGGGCGAGGGTGAAGGCGGCCAGCAACGCGAAGGTGTTGATCTCGGTGCTGCTCGCGACGTCGCCGCGCTCGATGGCCTGATCGAGGCGCCGCTGGGACGGCTCCTCGGTCTTGTCCTCGTCCTCCGCGCCCTCGGCCATCGAAAATCGACCTCAGCGCGTGCGGAAGCGGAGCGGGGCGGCCACGGTCACCGGCCGACATACGCGGCGAGATACCGGCCGATATCGTCCAGAAAGACCCCCATCATGACGCCGAGGGCGCCCATCAGGATGACCATCCCCGCCAGCACCGAGGCCGGAACCGCCAGGAAGAACACCTGCAATTGCGGCATCAGCCGCGACAGCACGCCGAGCCCGAGATTGAACAGGAGGCCGAAGGCGATGAACGGCCCGGAGATCTGGACCGCCAACGTGAAGCCGCGGGCGAGCGCCCGGGTCGCCAGCATCAGCGCGTCCGAGAAGGCCGGCACGCCGTCGGGCGGCAGCACGACGTAGCTGCGGGCCAAGCCCTCGATGGCGAGATGGTGCAGGTCGGCGGCGAAGATCAGCGTGATGCCGAGCAGCGACAGGAAGTTGCCGATCGCCACCTGCTGGCCGCCTTGGCTCGGATCCACCGTCATCGCGTAGGACAGGCCGAGCTGCGCCGAGATGATCACCCCGGCGGTTTGCAGGGCGGCGAGCACCATCCGCACGGTGAGGCCGAGCACCAGCCCGATGATCGTCTCCCCGAACAGCAGCCCGATCAGCCGGGGCCCGGCCAGACCGTCCGTGCCGCCGAGCAGCGGGCGCACGGACGGGAACAACACCAGTGTCGTGAGCAGCGCGAAGGCCAGACGCAGCCGCGGCGACACCGTCTGCTCGCCGATCCCGGGCATCAGCATGATCAGGGTGCCGACACGCGCGAAGGTGATCAGAAAGGCCGACGCGATCCCGGGCACGAGCAGGTTCATCGCCGCCCCTATGGCACGCGAATCTGGACCCTGTCGCGGCGGGATCGTGCATCAGCCGCCCGCCGCGATCCGGGCGGCGATGCGGACCATGTAGCCGGCCATGGCGTCACCGATGAAGGGCAGCATCAAGAGCAGCGCGGCGAAGACCGCCACGATCTTGGGCACGTAGATCAGGGTCTGCTCTTGGACCTGGGTCAGGGCCTGGACCAGCGAGACGGCGAGCCCCACGGCGAGGGAGACGAGCATCAGCGGTCCGGCGATCTTCAGGAAGACGAAGATGCCGTCGCGGGCGATGTCGAGAATGGCGAGGCCGGTCATTGGGGGGCCGTTGGTACCAGGATTGCGAAGCGGGACGGGCGGCGCGGTTCCCGCGCGAGACGCGGCGGATGCGCGCCGGCGAGCGGTTTGGACGAACCGGTCGCCGGGACGGGGAACGGCTTCGCGTCAAATCTGCATCCGCATGATTTCCTCGTAGGCCGAGATCATCCGGTCCCGCACCGCGACCATGGTCTGGAGCGCGGTCTCGCTCTCGGCGACGGCTGTGACCACGTCGACCACATTGGCCTTGCCGGACGCGGCCGAGACGGCCTGCGCGTCGGCCCGCCGCCCGGCATCGCCGACGTTGTCCAGCGTCTGCCCGAGAAGCTGCATGAAATCGCCGCCGGCCCCTGCCGCCGGCTGCACCCGGGGGGCGGGGCGACCGGAGGCCATCCCCTGGACGGCCGCATAGGCGCCCGCCGCGAAGTTGCTCGAAGCCATGGCCAGTATCCTTGCTGTGCGTCCCTACGCGGTCACTTCAGGATCGCCAGCGTCTGCGCCAGCATCTTGCGGGTCGAGGTGACCATGTTGAGGTTCGCCTCGTAGGAGCGCTGGGCCTCGCGCAGGTCCATGTTCTCGATGAGCGCGTTGACGTTGGGCATCTGCACCTCGCCCCGGGCATTGGCCGCCGGGTTGCCGGGCTCGAGCTTGGTCCGGAACGCCGACGGGTCGCGCCGGATGCGGCCGGCTTCCACGAGCCGGGCCCCGCTCTCGTCGTCGAGATGGCTGGTGAAGGTCGGGATCTTGCGCCGATAGGGCTCCGCCCCCGGCGATGCCGGCGCGGAATCGGCGTTGGCGATGTTCTCGGCGATGATCCGCATCCGGCCGGACTGAGCCTTGAGGCCGGCGGCCGCGACCGTGAGCGACTTGCTGAATTCCATGGTTCAGGCCCTCCGCGCCGTGACCGAACAGTCGGTGTGCCAGACGCTCAGCTCTTGCCGACCGCGATCTTCAGGGTGGTCAGGCTGTGCTGATAGAGCGATGCGGCGAGCTGGTAGTCGGACTGGTTGTCGCCGGCCTTCATCATCTCGTCCTCGAGGTTGACGGCGTTGCCGCTCGGGCGCGTCTCGAAGCCCTTCGCACGCTTCGACGCGGCGTCGCCCGCCCCCTGTCCGGCCGGGGCGATGTGGGCTGGGCTGGTCAGCGCCAGGGCCGTCGACGATGAGGCCATGGTGCCGGTTGCCCGGTCCATGCGGGGCTCCACGAGATCGCGGGGCTTGAATCCCGGCGTGTCGGCGTTGGCCACGTTCTCGGCAATCATGCCCTGGCGCGCCTGGGCCCATTGCATCCGGGTGCGCAGCATGCTGAGCACGGGCAGGTCAGTGAGGGCCAAGGTTGCCTCCGGCGGGTCCGCGCCGCAGACGGCGGGCTCGGCAAAATCTGCCGTGTGCATGGTTAATGGTGCGTTAAAGTTTTTGGCGCGCCGGCCGAGGCGGATGGGCAGTCGATGATCCTGGGCCGCTCCAAGCCGTTTGCGCATCGTCGCGCGACAGGGCCGACGGCCGACGTCGCTTCAAAACCGGTCGTGCCGCTGCCGCCTGTCGCACTCGATGAGGTGGTCTGGCTCACGAGGTCCGAGGCGGTTCCGCCAGCCGTCTGGGATGCGGCTGCCCGCACGGCGGCGGCGAGGCTTTATTGCAGGCCAATCGATGAATAGACACCGCTCGACACGAACTGTCCTAAGCTTTATTGCCCTCGGCAGATGATCGCGGCGGAGATATCCAGATTTTATCCCGTAAAAGATAGCGGGCTCTGCCGGTGATCCGGTCGCGTGAGTTTCCGATCGGCAGCGCTGTCGGCGGCATGCGGAAGATCAGGTTTCACATGTCCGCGATATTTCTGCGTCCACGGTTGAGGGGCACGGCAGCCGCGCATCGCCCGACGGTCATGCCGATCTCGGCCCGACGCATCTGTTCGTGCGGCTGCGGGCCAACCCGTGCAGGGTGCGGCCATCCGGTTCGCGATGCGCCCGCGCCAGACCCTTTCACAACCTATTGTCTTGATAGCGCTAGGTTAAAAGGTCTGTTAACGAACTCTTAACGTCATTTGCCTTGCCGCCCCGTCGGCGTGGTATGGACAAGCCGTGCCGGGCGCGGACCAGCGGCGGCCGGAACGTGCGAGTGCGTAATTTTGCGATGGCTGCAATCCGTGTTCGGTTCTGACGGCTCCCCCATCGTCCAGTACGTCGTGATTTTCGCCGTTATCTTTACGGCGCTTGCGGCCATCGTCTTCACGGTCCGGCGGCTCACAGGACGCAACCTCGCGTTGCCGGGGCGCGCCGGCGGACGAGGTCGGCAGCCCCGGCTCGGGATCGTGGATGTCTACGAGCTCGACCGGGCGCGCCAGCTGATCCTGCTGCGCCGGGACAATGTCGAGCACCTGCTTCTGGTGGGCGGCCCCAACGACGTGGTGGTCGAGCGCAACATCCAGCGCAGCCAGCGCCCATTGCCGGAGGCAAGCCTCCGGTCGGAGCCGACCCCGGATGCCCTCGACGAGCCGCTGCCGGATCCCCTGGTCCAGGGCGGGCGCCTGCCCGAGCCGCCGCGTGCCCTCGCCGAGGCGGCAGGCCGCCGCGCGGAGCCCCTGTTCGATCCGGGCTTCGCGATGCCGGTGGTCGTGCCGCCGCCCGTGCCGCGCTCCGCAGCCGCACCGCCCGTGACCCTACCGCTCGATGCCGCCCTGCTCGGCGGTGATGAGCCCGGCCAGGATGTCACCGCACCTCTCAGGCCAGATCCGGCCGCGGACCTGCCCATCCCGCCGCCTCCAGCGCCCCGCGAGCCGACGATCCCGCGGCGGATCCTGAGCCGGACTGCGCCGCCGCTCGTCGAGTCCCCGCCGCGTCCTGCCTCTGAGCGGAAGGGCGAGGCCGAGCTGGTCGAATCCGGAGCGGCGCAGGCCCCGAGCCTCGCCGTCCCGTCCGAACGCCGCTCGGTCGATCCGGCGATCCTGTCCGACATGGCGCGGCAGCTTCAGGCGGCGCTCTCGCGCCCGTTCTCGGCCGTCACACCCGCCCCGGTGTCCGCGGTGCCGGAGGGCGTCGATCCGGTGGCGGCCGCCATGGCCTCCCTTCCGCCAGCGCCTGAACCGACGCCGGCAACACCGGACAGTCCGGCGGCACCGGTCGCGCCGCCCGAACGTCCGGTCGCGGCGCCCGAACGTCCGGTCGGGCCGGAGCCGCTCCCGGCTCCGGCGTTGCCCGTGCCCGCTTCGCCGCCGGCCCAGCCGGTCTTGCCCAAGGCCGCTCCGGCCTTCGAGGCGCCGGCCGCCCGGTCCGACGCAAAATCGGCCGGCAACCCGTTCTCGGTTGAGGAGATCGAGGCCGAGTTCGCCCGGTTGCTCGGTCGGCCCCTCGACAAGCGGAACTGAGCGCGCCGAATCCGGTCGCGCTGCGCCGTTAACCCGTAGTTAACCCTCTGCTGGAACGTTCGGGCTCGGAGGCTGACCCGATGCTCGCCCTGAACGCCGATACCGCCCGTCGCAGCCGCGCCTACCGGGCGTTCAAGCTCGACCGTGCCGGACGCGTCTTCTCGGCCGAGGTCGTGTCGGCCGAGGACGACAGTCAGGCGAAGCGCCACGTGCGCGCGATGCTCGAGCGCAACACGATCGAACTGTGGGAGCGGACCCGGTTCGTCGGCCGCTTCGAGCCGGGAGCGGGCCGGGCCTAGCGGCCCGACGTCTCCGGCATCGCCAGGACGGCGACGAAGCTGAGAGTCGCGGCGACCGCCAGGTAGATCCCGACGAAGCCGATCCCACCATAGGCCGCGAGCTCCTGGGCGATGTAGGGCGCTCCGGATGCGCCCAGGATCCCCGCGAGATTGTAGGTGACCGAGGCGCCGGTGTAGCGCACCCGGGTCGGGAACAGCTCCGGCAGCAGGGCGCCCATCGGGCCGAACACCCAGCCCATCGCCAGGAGGCTGAGGCACAGGAAGCCGAGGACCGGCGGCCACGTCCCGCTGCCGGCGGCGGTGCCCAGCATCGGCCCCATCAGGAAGCCCAGCAGGAACACCGCGGCCATGCCGGAGAGCAGCACCGGCCGGCGCCCGAACCGGTCGGCGGCGGCGCCCGAGACCACGGTGCCCAGCGCCATGAAGCAGACGGCGATGCACTCGAACAGCAGGAAGCTCGGCCGCGTGTAGCCGAGCGTGCCGGTGCCGTAGCCCAGGGCGAAGACGGTCGACAGGTAGAACACCGCGTAGACCGCCACCATGGCGAAGGTGCCCATCAGGACCGCGCGCCCGTGCTGTGTCAGCATGGTGGCGAAGGGAACGCGCTCGGGGTGGGCCTCGCTCAGCGCGGCCTTGAAGGCAGGTGTCTCGGTAAGCTTCAGGCGCACGTAGAGCCCGACGCCGACCAGGGCGGCGGAGGCCAGGAACGGCAGGCGCCAGCCCCAGGCCTGGAAGCTCTCGGGTGACAGGCCGAAGCTCAGGCCCAGGAAGCCGAGATTGGCCAGGATGAAGCCGACCGGTGCGCCGAGCTGCGGGAAGATCCCGTACCACGCGCGCTTGCCCGGCGGCGCGTTCTCCACCGCCAGCAGGGCCGCCCCGCCCCATTCCCCGCCGAACCCGATGCCCTGCCCGCAGCGCAGCACGCAGAGCGCCGCCGGGGCCCACCAGCCGGCCGTCGCGTAAGTCGGCAGGCAGCCGATCAGGACGGTGGACAGGCCCATGATCAGCAGGGACGCGACCAGCGTCGCCTTGCGGCCGACCCGGTCGCCGAAATGCCCGAACAGGGCCGCACCCACCGGCCGCGCGATGAACGCGATGGCGAAGGTCGCGAAGGCGCTGAGCTGCTGTACGCCCGGCGCGCCGGCGGGGAAGAAGACCGGCCCGATCACAAGGGCGGTGGCGGTGGCGTAGATGTAGAAATCGAAGAACTCGATCGCCGTCCCGACAAAGCTTGCGGCCAGGATCCTCCCGGCACTTGGTGCGGCACCTGTGGCGCCTGCGGTCTCGACGGTCTGCAGCATGATCTGGACGGGGACGGTCTCGGTTCGGTTGCGGCGCTTTCGCACGGGGCGGCGTGCACGGAAACCCTGAATCCGACATGGCGGCAAAGGGAAGACCGAGGTCGCTGTGCGACGCACCCATGGCGGCCTTGCGTTCCCGAGCCCCCTTCGCCAAGCTGAACGGCCATATTCCGCGACGGCTGCCGGCCGCGGCGCCGCCCACACCATTCGAGTATTGCGATGAGAGTCACTGTCGAGCGCGCGGCCCTGCTCAGGTCGCTCGGCCACGTGCACCGGGTCGTCGAGCGCCGCAACACGATCCCGATCCTGTCGAACGTTCTGCTGCGCTCGGAAGGCTCGAGCCTGCAGCTCCGCGCCACCGATCTCGACATCGAGGTTACCGAGGGGGTTCCGGCCGACGTCGCCGACGCGGGCGCCACCACGGTGCCGGCGCATGTGATCTACGACATCGTGCGCAAGCTCCCCGACGGCGCGCAGGTCTCCCTGGAGACCGGCGGCGAGGCTGGCCAGATGACGATCCGGTCCGGCCGCTCGCGCTTCGCGCTGGGCGCCCTGCCGGAAGGCGATTTCCCGGATCTCGCCGCCGGCGAGATGCCCCACGGCTTTGAGATCGCGAGCGGCGACCTCAAGCGCCTGATCGACAAGACCCAGTTCGCGATCTCCACCGAGGAGACGCGCTATTACCTCAACGGCATCTACCTGCACACGCTGGAGACCGAGGCCGGCCCGGTGATGCGGGCCGTAGCCACCGACGGCCATCGGCTCGCGCGGGTCGAGATCCCGGCGCCGCAGGGCAGCGTCGGAATGCCCGGCGTGATCGTGCCGCGCAAGGCGGTGGCCGAGATCCAGAAGCTCCTCGACGATGGCGGCGAGACCGTCGCGGTCGACCTGTCGCCCGCCAAGATCCGCCTGCGCTTCGCCGGCGGCCTGACCCTGATCTCCAAGCTGATCGACGGCACCTTCCCGGATTATCAGCGGGTAATCCCGGCCAACAACGACAAGCGGCTGACCGTGGAGCGCGACGCCTTCGCCAAGGCGGTCGACCGGGTCTCGACCATCTCGTCCGAGCGCGGGCGCGCCGTGAAGCTCGGGCTCGCCGAGGGGCGCCTCGCGCTGTCGGTGAACAACCCGGATTCGGGCAGCGCCACGGAGGAGCTCGACGTCGATTACGAGGCGGCTAACCTCGATATCGGATTCAATGCCCGCTATCTGCTCGACATCACGGCGCAGCTCGAGGGCGACACCGCCCTGTTCAAGCTCGCCGACCCGGGCTCGCCGACGTTGATTCAGGACCGCGAGGGTGCTGCTGCCCTCTACGTGCTGATGCCGATGCGGGTGTAGGGATCCGCTGATCCCTCCCGCTCCCGTCCTCGTCCTGAGGTGCCGGAGCATCGCGGAGGCCTTCACGGAGGCCTTCAGATGGCGACATGGATTCTGGAGCCCTCCTTCGAGGCCCGCCGATGCGGGCACCTCAGGACGAGGGGATTGTACGGGATGGCAGATGTGAGGGGAGCGTTGAGCGCCGTTCGGCTCAGCCCTCCGGGTCGACGATGAGCAATCCCCTCGATCCGGAGATCGAGACGAACGAGCCGGTCCAGCGCATCACCCGCCTGATCGCCCGCGACTTCCGCAACCACGCCGATCTCGAACTGAACCCCGCCGCGCGCTTCGTCGCGCTGGTCGGGGAGAACGGGGCGGGCAAGACCAACCTGCTCGAAGCCATCTCCCTGTTCGTGCCGGGCCGGGGCCTGCGTCGGGCGGATTTCGCCTCCATGGCGCGGACCGGGGGGCCGGGCGGCTTCGCCGTCTCGATCACCCTCGACCGGGACGGCGCCGAGCACCGACTCGGCACCGGGCTGGAGCCCCCCGGGCCGGACGGGCGGGCAGGCCGGCTCTGCCGCATCGACAGCGCGCCGGCCTCCTCGCCGGTGGCCTTCAGCGAGTTCCTCCGGGTCGTCTGGCTGACGCCCGACCTCGACGGGCTGTTCCGCGGCGCGGCCGGCGACCGGCGCCGGTTCCTCGACCGCCTCGTCCTGGCGGTCGATGCCGGGCATGGGTCGCGGGTCTCCGCGATGGAGCGGGCGCTGCGCTCGCGGAACCGGCTCCTGGAGGATCGGCCCGACGACGACCGCTGGCTCGATGCGGTGGAGCGGGAGGTGGCCGAGCTCGGCGTTGCCGTGGCTCTTGCCCGTCGCGAGACCGCCGAGCGGCTCGACCGGCTGATCGCCGAGACCCGGGACGATGCGCAGCCCTTCCCCTGGGCCTCCATCCGCCTGGAGGGGGACCTCGATGATCTCGTCGCGGTCTGGCCCGCCATCGAGGCGGAGGATCGCTTTCGTCTGGCCTTGCGCAACGGCCGCCACCGGGACAGGGCAGCCGGCCGCACCCTGATCGGGCCGCAGACCAGCGACCTCGTGGTCCGCCACGGTCCCAAGGACGTGCCGGCCGGGACGGCATCCACGGGGGAGCAGAAGGCGCTGCTGATCGGCCTCGTCCTGGCTCATGCCCGCCTGGTGCGGGCCATGAGCGGGATCGCTCCGGTGATTCTCCTCGACGAGGTGGCGGCCCACCTCGATCCGCGCCGGCGTGCCGGATTGTTCGAGGCTCTGGAAGCCCTGCCCGGCCAGGTCTGGATGACGGGCGCCGATCCGGCGGCCTTCGCGCAGACCGGCGACCGCACGGAGGTTGTGCGGATCGGCGCGTGAACAGGGCTCTGACAAAAGTCGGTTGAACGCGGCGACCGGCTTTACCCTGGCTGATCAAGAGCGAAACGACGTCATCCCGTCAGCGCCACGTCGAGCGGCGTGGCGCTGACGGGATTGCTTCGCGGTGCTCGCAAAGACACCCCGGCACGACCGAGCTCTCTCTGCGATGTCGGTCTCAGGCTGCCCGAACGGTCGCGAGGAAGCGGGAAACCTCCGCCCCGAGGTGCTCGGACTGGCGCGACAACTCGCCGGCGGCACCCAGAACCTGGGCGGCGGCCGCGCCGGTCTCCTCGGAGGCCCGCGCCACGCCGGTGATGTTGCTCGTCACCTCGTCGGTGCCGGTCGCCGCCTGCGAGACGTTGCGGACGATCTCCTGCGTGGCCGCGCCCTGCTGCTCCACCGCCGCGGCGATCGTGGTCGCGACCCCGTCGATCTCGCGGATCCGCGCCGCGATCATGTCGATGGCCGAGACCGCCTGGCCGGTCACACCCTGAATCTGCCCGATCTGCTGGCTGATCTCCTCGGTGGCCTTGGCGGTCTGCGCGGCCAGTTCCTTCACCTCGGTGGCGACCACCGCGAAGCCCCGGCCCGCCTCGCCGGCGCGGGCCGCCTCGATCGTGGCGTTCAGGGCCAGAAGGTTGGTCTGGCCCGCGATGTTCGAGATCAGCCCGACCATGTCGCCGATGCGCGTGGCCGCCTGGGTCAGCGCCTGGACGAGGTGCTGGGTCTGGTCGGCCTCACCCACGGCGGCCTGCGCCAGGCTGGCCGAGCCGAGCACCTGCCGGCCGATCTCCTGCACCGACGATCCGAGTTCCTCGGCGGCCGCCGCCACGGTCTGGACGTTGGCGGAGGCTTCCTCGGCGGCCGCCGCCACGGTGGTGGATTGCTTGGCCGTCTCGGTGGCGCTGGCCGTCATGGTCTGGGCGGTGGCCTGCAGTTCGGTCGCCGAGGACGAGACCATCCCGACGATGCTCCCGACCGCCCGCTCGAACCCGTCGGCCAGCTCCAGCATGGTGCGCTTGCGCGCGGCCTGGGCGGCCTCATCGGCGAGGCGCCGGACCTCGGCCTCCTCGGCGGCCTTGCGGGACACCATGGCCTTGATGCCTTCGACCGCCTTGCCGACCGCGCCGACCTCGTCCCGACGGTCGGCCTCCTTGATCTCGGCGTCGATCTCGCCCTGCGCCATGCGCTGCAGGACCGACACGAGGCGCGAGAGCGGGCGCGTGATCCCCGTCACCGCGATGAACACCGCCGCGGCGAGCCCGGCGAGCATGCCCAGAGCGCTGAACAGGACCAGGCTGTAGCGGGTCGCGTTCGTCCGATTGGTCAGCTCGTCCGACTTCGCCTTCACATAGGCCCCGAGTCCGTCAGCGATCGCGTTGCCGTTCTCGATCATGGCCGAGAAGGTCGGATCGATCGCCGAGTGGACCAGCGCAATGGCCTTGTCGTTCTGGTTGGCGGTCCCGAGACGCCGCACCTCGGTCACTTCCCGGACGAAGCTCCCGACGCGTTCAGCCTGCTCGTTTATCGCAGCGGCGAAGGTAGGCGCACGGGCACGCATCGCCTCGATCGTCCGCCCCACCTTGGGCAGCGCTGCCTCGAAGCCCTTGTTGGCGCTCTGCATCTGCGCCTCGTCGGTCTCCGCGATGATGCGGTAGACCCAGTAATTCAGCTCGAACATGAGGCGGTTGAGGCGCCGGGCCTCCGTCGCTGCCACCGCCTCGTTGTCGAGGAAGTCGCTATAGGATTGGTCGATCTCGCGCATCTGCCCTTGTGCGTACAAGACGCAGCCGCCAACCATCAGGCCGATCAGGGCGATGACGGCGGCCAACTTAGGCAACACCTTGATGTTCGACAAGCGTAACACGGTCTTCTTGCCCCGGCTTGAAAGGATAGACGGCTGATCTAGACCAGCATCCGAAGGATTGGCTGTGAGGAGTAAAAAACGCATTAATTGGTCTGCTTCGTCAAGGGCTGTCTATCTATGTAGGTAGGACTCGATTTATTTGGATCTGAGGCTTGATGAGATCCGTATTAGGAATTCAATATAAGAATATGACGGAGATATATAAGACTGGTTCCGAAAATACAGTCATTATTCGGTCTTCTATTGTCTCTAAACGCGAACGCCTGTCCGCAGGAAAGGCCGGTCGATCTAAGATTGTTGGGCGCGCTCGGCAGCGTCGATGTTGCGCAGGCCCTCGCGGCGCTTGGTCTTTTCAGATGGTGGTCGGAGCGCCACATGGGTCGGATCCTCAAACTGTCGCCTGCCCACACGGAACCGGAGACGCATGTCCAAGCCCGTCCACGCCATGATCCGGGTGCTCGATGAGCAGCGCGCGCGCGACTACTACGCCCGCGCCTTCGGCCTTGAGCTGTCCGACCGCTACGACTTCCCCGATTTCACGCTGATCTACCTGCGCGACCCGGCCTCGCCGTTCGAGCTGGAACTCACGGTCAACAAGGGGCGCGACACGCCCTATGATCTGGGCGACGGCTACGGGCATATCGCCTTCGTGGTCGATGACGTGGAGGCCGAGCATGCGCGGCACCGGCGCGAGGGCCTCACGGTCACGGATCTGAAGGCGCTCACGCACGGCGAGGACGTGCTGGCGCGGTTCTTCTTCGCAACGGATCCGGACGGCTACAAGATCGAGGTCATCCAGCGCGGCGGGCGCTTCGCCTGACGCGACCGGAGCCGATGCTGCCCGCCCCTCGAGAGACACATCCGAGATCCATGCAGGACAAGACCCGAATCGTCTGCCTCCGCCACGGCGAATCGACGTTCAACGCCGCGCACAGACTGGGGCGCGGCGATCCCGGGCTTCCCGACGCCCGGCTGACCCCGCGCGGCCAGTCCCAGGCCCGGGACGCGCGGGAGCGGCTGCGGTCGATCCCGTTCGATCTGGTGGTGGTGTCGCCGCTGACCCGGGCGATCCAGACCGCCGCGATCGCCTTCGGCGATCATCCGAGCGAGCCCCGCGTGCTGGTCGAGGTGCTGCATCGGGAATGCCAGGAGAGCAGCTGCGACGTCGGCCGCGCGGCCTCGGAGATCGCGGCCGAGTTCCCGCATCTCGATGTCGGCCATCTGCCCGAGATCTGGTGGCATGCGGAAGCCGGTTGCGAGATCGGCGGCTACCCGGTAGAGCCGCGCCCCCTGTTTGACGCCCGGGTCGCCGCATTCCGCACTTGGCTGCGTACCCGGCCGGAACGGACCATCGCGGTGGTCGGGCACGGCACGTTCTTCTATCACCTCACTGGCACGTTCCTGGAGAATTGCGGCACGATCGAGCTCGATCTCGACGCCGCGCCCGCGGCGGCCTGATTAGGCCGGGGCCAGCGCACGCGCCGCGTCGAGCCGCTCCCGGGCGCCGGCCAGGGCGATCTCCGGTGCTTGCCGGCCGAGTGTCAGGGTCGCCTTGAGGATCGCGCAGGCCTCGCTCCAGGTCCCGGCCACGAAGGGCGCGGCCCCTTCGGCGACCTCTGCGGCACAGCGCGCATCGTCGCCTGCGCGCTGCGCGGCCGTCGCCGTACGGGACACCGCCGCGGTCAGGGCGCCCTCGCGCCAGCGCCGCCCCCGGGCTGCCGCCTGGGCGAGCGCCCCGCCCCGCCAGGCCGCCGCCTTCGCGGCCGCCCGCGCGATGGGCCAGTCCGGGGCCCCGGCACAGGCCTCGGCATCCTCGGCCATGCCGGCGAGCGTGCAGAGCGGCGCCAGGATGCGCCGCACGCTCTCCAACGCAAGCCGCTCTGTGCGTGCGGCCTCGACCGCCGGGGCGTCGGCGCTGCCCGAGAGCCGCAGCACGAAGGCCATCAGCTGCGGCCGGACGTCGTCCGGCATGGCGTCGTTGAGGCCGAGGGCGTAGGCGGCGATCGGCCGCGAGAAGCAGGGCGGGCAATCCGCGCTGGAGCGGATCGCCCGGTAGGGCAGGCCGGCCGCCACGATCGCCGCCTCGTTGATGCAGGTACCGCCGTCGGGGCCAGGGAAGGGATGAGACCCGGCGAGCAGGCGCCAATTCAGGATCGTGTCGAAGTCGGGATGCATCGGCGCGCGCTCCGTCTCGGGTGCGCAGCGTGGCACGCCGCGTTCCGGAAGGCGAGAGGCCCCTTCAGCCTCCGAGCCCGGGCGCGAGGCCCGAGAGCATCGCGGTCCCGAGGACCAGCACGAAGGCGGCGGCGACGAGTTCCAGGCCGCCGAGCGCCAGGAGCCCCGCCTGGCCCCGCCCGCCGGCGAGGCGCAGGGCCGCGCGCTTGGCGAAGACCGCGAGACAGGCCAGCGCCGTCGTGGTGAGCGCGGTGCCCAAGGCCATCGCCAGGACAGCCAGCACCCCCGCCCCGGGCACGCCCTGCGACACCGCGAAGACCAGGACCAGCACCGCACCCGCACAGGGGCGCGTGCCCGCCGCCAGGACCACGCCGGCCCGCTCGCGCCACGTGTCATGGGTGTCGAGGGCCTGCGGTCCGGGCAGGTGGCTGCAGCCGGGGCCGCAGCCGGCGCCGAGATGCGTGAGGCGCCCGGCCTTGCGCCACGTCAGAAGCAGCCCGATCAGGGCGACGAGGGCGAAGCTCACGGCCTCGATCAGCGTGCCGGCCCGGGTGATGCTGGCCGCGGTGGCGTTGAGGACCAGCGTGCCGAGGCCGACGATCGCCCCGGCCATGCCGGCCTGGAGCAGCGCGGCGCAGAGGCTCAGCGTCGCGCCGCGCCGCAGCGCCTGCTCGCCCGCCAGGATATAGCCCGCGATCACCGCCTTGCCGTGACCGGGGCCGGCGGCGTGGAACACGCCGTACGCGAAGGCGAGCCCGACCAGCGGGCTCCAGCTGCCGCTGCCCCGGAGCGCGCTCACCGCGGCGTTGAGGCTGCGCGAGAAGCTCGCCTGCAGCGCCAGGATCACGCCGCCGATCCCCGTGGCGGCTGGAGCGGCTTCCCGGAAGCCGATCCCGAACGGCGAGCGCGGCGGCGGCGCGACGATGCCGGGCGCGACGAGCCACGCGATCGCGGCCGCCAGCAGGGCGGCCACTCCGATGGCCAGCGCCATGAGGCCGAGCCTCAACCCCAGCCGCCCAGACTGAGCGGGCGCGGCGACCCCGATGCCTACGGACATGCCACGAGAACCCGGCTGGCGAACTGCACCCCGTAGCTGGAGGCCGCGGTCAGCGCCTCGAAGAACGCCTCGGTCATTCCCGAGGAGCCGGCCTCCGCCGTCTTCGGCTGCTCGGTCTTCGGGCGGGTGACGGTGGCGGCGCAGCCCTGCGGCGCGCCCGCGAGCGTCGCGGCTTCGGGTCCGTCCGCGAACGAGAAGGCCACGAAGTAGGTCGGGTCGTAGACCTCCAGGGCGGCGACGCCCCGCCCCTGCAGGACCGGCGTCTTGAGCGGCAGCAGGAAGGTCATGACCAAAGCCTTGTCCTCCATGCGGGCCGCCGGCTCCCTGGGATCGGCGAAGGCCTGCTCCTTGCCGCCGACCTTCAGCTTCGTGAAGTAGCCGAATTCGGCGAGGTTGGCGGTGTTCTCGGCCGCGAGTCCGGCGAGCTCCTCCGGGCTGAACGTGCCGTCCTTGTTGGTGTCGAGGCCTTGCGTGACGTAGGCCGTGTATTCGGGGTCGAAGCTCCAAGTGTCGCGCACGCCGACGAGCTTGCCGCCCTCGTAGACGAGCTGCGCCTTCGCGGTCACCCAGACATGCGGGTGGGCGGATGCGACCGTGGCGACGCAGGCGAGGGCGGCGGCCAGCGCCAGGGCGTGCGGCTTCGGGCAGTGCGCGGCGATCAGCATGGGCGGAAGCACGCTCGCGGCGGGAGGGAAACGGTCAGGCCGGATCGTCCTCGCGTGCCGGTTGGGCGAAAGCGAGGCACCGGGGCGATCGAGCCTGGCCCTGAGCCGCGCCATTCCGCTCCGTCATTCCGGGACGCCGAAGGCGGGCCCGGCATCCGGAACCGCTGTCGGTGCCAGAGCCGGGCGTGTCGGGGGGGGTGGATCCCGGGCGCCGCTGCGCGGCCCCGGGATGACGCGGCGCATGTGGCGCGCGCCGCTCACTCGCCGGCGTCGAGGCCCATCAGCTGGAAGCTCACGCGCAGGTCATTCGACATCGGGATGTCGAGGCGCTCGCCGTTGGGCAGGCGCTTGAGGAACCAGCGCTCGTAGGTCCAGCGCAGGGCCCGCGACTCGGCGAGCCGCGTGAAGGTCTGCTGCACGAGGCTGGCGAGTTCGGGATCGTCCTTCCGGAACATGATCCCGTAGGGCTCGTAGGAGAGTTTGTCGGGCAGCACCGTGTAATTCGCCCCGTCCTGTGCGTCGGTGGCGATCAGTCCGTAGAGGAGCACGTCGTCGGTGGCGAAGGCGTCGGCCTTGCCGGCCTTGACCATCGCGTAGGAGGCGGCGTGGTCGGGGGCGGTGACCACCTGGGCGGCGATCTTCAGCCGGGCCAGCTGGTCGCGCACGGCCTTCTCGTTGGTGGTGCCGGCGGTGACCACCACGGTCTTGCCGCCGAGGTCGCGGTAGGACGCCACGCCCGATCCCCGCTTCACCAAGAGCTGGGTCGCGCTGATGTAGTCCACCGGCGAGAAGGCGACCTGCCTGCGGCGCTCGGCATTGGCTGTGGTCGAGCCGCATTCGAGGTCGACCTTGCCGGAGGTCACCGCCGCGATGCGGGTCTCGGCGGTGACCGGCGCGTAGCGGATCTTCACCGGCCGACCGATCGCCGCCTGGATGTCGTCGGCGATCTCGCCGCAGAGGTCGATGGCGTAGCCGATCGCCCGGGGGCTGCCGTCCGGGTGCTTGCCCTCCACGAAGGAGAACGGCACCGAGCTCTCCCGGTAGCCGAGCACGATCTCGCCGCGCTCGGCGACGCTCTTGAGCGTGCCGGTGAGCACCTCGACGGCGGAAGCCGGCGTCGCGCCGGCCAGCGCCAGGATCATCACCGCCACGAGCCGCATCGTCATCCTCTACCGTTCGAGGCGCATTTCAAGGTGGCAGCAGAATTTGAAACCGCGGTTGGGCGCAAACGCCCTGAGTGAATGGCGCTTTCCCCCTCCCCTTGTGGGAAGGGGCCAGGGGTGGGGGTGGTGCAGAAGGCACCGCCGATCTCCATTCAGCACAACCCCATCTCGAACTCCTCCCCACAAGGGGCAGGCGAGCGCGTCACCGCCGGTCTGCAACCATCGTAGGCTATGGATTAGGCTCCGCGATGCGACCCTGTCCCCTACTCCGCCGGCGAGGCCACGGTGCCGACATGGTCCAGGCGCTGGTCGGTCGCGGTGAGTTGGCCCTCCCACTTGGCGACCGCCACCGTGGCGACGCTGTTGCCCAGGACGTTTGTGGCCGAGCGGCCCATGTCGAGGAACTGGTCGATGCCGATGATCAGCAGCAGGCCGGCTTCCGGGATGTTGAACTGCGTCAGCGTCGCCGAGATCACCACCAGCGAGGCGCGCGGCACGCCGGCCATGCCCTTCGAGGTGACCATCAGCAGGAACAGCATCGTGAGCTGCTGACCCCAGGTCAGCGGGATGTTGTAGGCCTGGGCGATGAACATCACCGCAAAGGTGCAGTACATCATCGAGCCGTCGAGGTTGAATGAGTAGCCCATCGGCAGCACGAACGAGGTGATGCGGTTGGGCACGCCGAACTGCTCGAGGTTGGTCAGCATCTTCGGGTAGGCGGCCTCGCTCGACGCCGTCGAGAAGGCCAGCACGAACGGCTCCTTGATCAGGTTGATCAGCCTCATGATGCCGCTGCCCCCGAGCAGCAGGAAGCCGACGCCCATCAGCAGCGCCCACAGCACCGCGAGGCCGATGTAGAACTCGATCAGGAACTTGCCGTAGGTGATGAGCACGCCGATGCCCTGCGTGGTGATCGTCGCCGCGATGGCGGCAAACACCGCCACGGGGGCGAACAGCATCACGTAGCCCGTCACCTTCAGCATGACATCGGCCACGCCCTCGATGCCTTTTGCGAGGAAGTGGCCCTTCTCGCCGAGAGCCGCGAGCGCGACGCCGAAGAAGATCGAGAAGACCACGATCTGCAGGATCTCGTTGTTGGCCATGGCCTCGACGGCGCTCTTCGGCACCAAGTGGGTCACGAATTCCTTGAGCGAGAGCGAGGCGGTCTTCAGACCCGTGCCGGCGCCGACATCGGGCAGCGGCAGGTTCAGGTTCACGCCCGGCTGCATCAGGTTGACCAGGATCAGGCCGAGCATCAGCGAGCAGAACGAGGCGCCGACGAACCAGAGCAGGGCCTTGCCGCCGACGCGGCCGACCGCGGCGGTGTCGCCGAGATGCGCGATGCCGACGACCAGTGTCGAGAATACCAGCGGCGCGATGATCATCTTGATCAGCCGCAGGAATATGTCGGAGATCAGCGCGATGTAGCCGGCGATCTCCTTCGCGGTCTGCGGATCCGGCCAGGTGATACTGCAGGCGTAGCCCACCGCGATCCCGAGGAGCATGCCGACGAAGATCATCGTCGTGAGCCGTGAACCTGCCATCGGTACTGCTCCTCGCCAGCGCCCGGGATGAGCGAGCATTAAAGTTCGTTAACGTGAAGCACGAACTACGCCAGACGCAAGCCCATTCAGGCCCGGTTACTGGTGCGGTCGACTGTTTTCACGCGACGCTCGGGCGGCGATGAAACCGGTGGCCGGTTGGCTACGCTTGCGGTACGAGACTTGCGGCGACGAACCGCCCGCGCTCGGCGCGGACGGCACAAGAAAACGAACGCGCGCGGGAGTCCATGGACGTTTTCGTACAGCAGCTCATCAACGGGCTGACCCTCGGCTCGATCTACGGCTTGATCGCCATCGGCTACACGATGGTGTTCGGCATCATCGGCATGGTTAACTTCGCCCATGGCGACGTCTTCATGGTCTCCTGCTTCATCGCATTGATCACCTTCCTGCTGCTGACCGTCTGGCTCGGAATCAGCTCGATCGCGCTGGCCTTCCTCGTGGTGCTGGTGGTCGCCATGGCGCTGACCGCCCTGTGGGGCTGGGCGATCGAGCGTGTCGCCTACCGGCCCTTGCGCGGCTCGTTCCGGCTCGCGCCGCTGATCTCGGCGATCGGCGTCTCGATCTTCCTGTCGAACTTCGTGCAGGTCGTCCAGGGCGCGCGCAACAAGCCGACCCCGCCGATGTTCTCGGGCGGTATCACCCTGTTCGAGCGCGATGGCTACGCGGTGTTCCTGGCCTGGAAGCAGGTGCTGATCATGGCGGTGACTGCCGTGCTGCTCACCGGCTTTTGGTATCTCGTGCAGCGCACGCCGTTCGGCCGGGCGCAGCGCGCCTGCGAGCAGGACCGCAAGATGGCGGCGCTGCTCGGGATCGATGTCGACCGGACGATCTCGCTGACCTTCGTGCTCGGCGCCGCCTTGGCGGCCGTCGCGGGTGTCCTCTACCTCATGTATTACGGCGTCGTGTCGTTCTCTGACGGGTTCGTGCCCGGCGTGAAGGCCTTCACCGCCGCGGTGCTCGGCGGCATCGGCTCCCTGCCGGGCGCGGTGCTCGGCGGCCTGATCATCGGGCTGATCGAGACCTTCTGGTCCGCCTACTTCTCCATCGAGTACAAGGACGTCGCCGCCTTCTCGATCCTGGCGATCGTGCTGATCTTCATGCCGTCGGGCATCCTGGGCCGGCCCGAGGTCGAGAAAGTCTGATGGCGGGTTCCCAGACTGCGCTCCCGGGCTCCGCGATGGCCGGCATCCTTCGCGATGCCGCCCTTTACGCCCTCGTCACCTTCGGCCTCTGCGTGCCGATCATCGCCTACCGCACCGATCCCGGGCCGGGGAGCGAACTGGTGCTTGTGCCGCGCTGGGGGCTCGTGGCGGCGCTCTGCCTGACGATCTTCGTGGCCCGCATCGTCCAGCGGCTCGTGCTCCTGCGCCGCGACGCGCGGCGGGCACTGACCCCCTCCCCGGTCCAGGCCACCGAGGCGGTCCACGGCGAGCCCGACGCCGGCCAGAAGACATCGAAGGCCGGGCTCTACAGTTTCATCGCCATCGCCCTGACCCTGCCGATCCTCGCGGCGCTCGCCACGGGCGGCCTGTCCTCGGCCCGCTACTGGATCGACCTCGGGATCCTGATCCTCACCTACGTGATGCTCGGCTGGGGCCTGAACATCGTGGTCGGCCTCGCGGGCCTGCTCGACCTCGGCTACGTCGCCTTCTACGCGGTCGGCGCCTATTCCTACGCCCTGCTGTCGACCACCTTCGGCCTGTCGTTCTGGATCTGCCTGCCGCTGGCGGGCCTGTTCGCCGGCCTGTGGGGGATGATCCTGGGCTTCCCGGTCCTGCGCCTGCGCGGCGACTATCTCGCCATCGTGACGCTGGCCTTCGGCGAGATCATCCGCCTCGTCCTGATCAACTGGACCGACGTGACCGGCGGCGGTGCCGGCATCTCGTCGATCCCGCGGGCGACCTTCTTCGGGATCCCGTTCACCGCGGGCGATGACGGGTTCGCGGCCACCTTCGGCATCCCGTACGATTCGATGCACCGGCTGGTGTTCCTGTATTACCTGATCCTCGCGCTCGCGCTGATCACCAACTTCGTCACCCTGCGCCTCCGCCGCCTGCCGATCGGGCGGGCCTGGGAGGCGCTGCGCGAGGACGAGATCGCCTGCCGGTCGCTGGGCATCGACACCACCGCCACGAAGCTCACGGCCTTCGCGCTGGGCGCGGCGTTCGGGGGCATCGCCGGCTCGTTCTTCGCCGTGCGTCAGGGCTTCATCAGCCCGGAAAGCTTCAACTTCCTGGAGAGCGCGATCATCCTGGCGATCGTGGTGCTGGGCGGCATGGGCAGCCAGGTCGGCGTCGCCATCGCGGCGGTGGCGATGGTCGGCGGCCCGGAGATGCTGCGCAACCTCGGCTTCCTGAAGGCGGTGTTCGGCGAGGGCTTCGACCCGAGCGAGTACCGCCTGCTCCTGTTCGGGCTCGCCATGGTCGCCATGATGGTCTGGCGTCCGCGCGGCCTGATCTCGGTGCGGCTGCCCTCGGTGTCGCTCGGCGAGCGCCGCGCCGTCTCGGGCGCGCATGTCAGCGAGGGGCACGGCTGATGGCGACGTCGCCCCCCGCCCCGCCGGTGCTCGCGGTCGAGCACCTGACCATGCGGTTCGGCGGCCTGACCGCCGTTTCCGACCTGTCCTTCGAGGCGCGCCGCGGCGACATCACCGCGCTGATCGGCCCGAACGGGGCCGGCAAGACCACGGTGTTCAACTGCATCACCGGCTTCTACAAGCCCACCGAGGGCATGCTGACGCTGGCGCATGCCGACGGCACGGCGCACCTGCTTGAGCGACTGCCCAACCACAAGGTCAACCGCACCGCGCGGGTCGCCCGCACCTTTCAGAACATCCGCCTGTTCCAGGGCATGACCGTCCTGGAGAACCTCCTGGTCGCCCAGCACGCGCCGCTGATGCGGGCCTCGGGCTTCACCATCCTGGGGCTGCTCGGCCTCAAGACCTACCGGGACGCGCAAGAAGCCGCGATCGAGCGCGCCAAGGCATGGCTTGACCGGATCGACCTGATGAAGCGCGCCGACGACCCGGCCGGCGCCCTGCCCTACGGTGCGCAGCGGCGCCTGGAGATCGCCCGTGCGATGTGCACCGATCCGGTGCTGCTCTGCCTCGACGAGCCGGCCGCCGGCCTCAATCCGCGGGAATCGGCGGAGCTGAACGGGCTCCTGCGTCACATCCGCGACGCGCACGACACGTCGGTGCTGCTGATCGAGCACGACATGTCGGTGGTGATGGAGATCTCCGACCACGTGGTGGTGCTCGATTACGGCGTGAAGATCGCCGACGGCTCCCCCGCCGAGGTGCGGGCCGACCCGAAGGTGATCGCCGCCTATCTCGGCGTCGAGGACGAGGAGGTCGAGGCCGTGGAGGCCGAGGTCGGGATCACCGTGCCGCATGCGGACGCTCCTACGGGAGCCTCGGCATGAGCGTCGCCGGCATCAACGTCCTGGTCGAGGAGACGCGGGCGATCCAGGCGGGCAAGAAGCCGCCGCTCCTCGCGGTGCGGGACGTCTCGACCTATTACGGCAGCGTCGCCGCCCTGCGGGGCGTCGATCTCGACGTGGCCGAGGGCGAGATCGTCACGCTGATCGGCGCCAACGGCGCCGGCAAGTCGACCCTGATGATGACGATCTTCGGCAGCCCCCAGGCGCGCTCGGGGACGATCACCTACGACGGCCGCGACATCACCCGGATGCCGACCCACGCCATCGCCCGGCTCGGCATCGCCCAGTCGCCGGAGGGCCGCCGGGTCTTCCCGCGCATGAGCGTCTACGAGAACCTCCAGATGGGCGCCGCGCTCCATGACGGGCGCTTCTTCGCCGAGGATCTCGAGAAGGTCTGCACCCTGTTCCCGCGGGTAAAGGAGCGCCTGAACCAGCGCGCCGGCACCATGTCGGGCGGCGAGCAGCAGATGCTGGCCATCGCCCGGGCGCTGATGAGCCGCCCGCGCCTGCTGCTCCTCGACGAGCCGTCGCTCGGCCTCGCGCCGCTGGTGGTGAAGGGCATCTTCGACGCCATCCGGGAGCTCAACCGCACCGAGGGCATGACAATCTTCCTCGTGGAGCAGAACGCCTACCATGCCCTGAAGCTCGCCCATCGCGGCTATGTGCTGGTCAACGGGCGCGTCACCATGAGCGGCACCGGGCGGGCGCTGCTCGACGACCCGAACGTCAAGGCCGCCTATCTGGAAGGGGGCCATTCCGGCCCGGTCGGCGCATGAGCATGCTGCAGGGGATCCTGTACGAGGAGCCGTCGGCGTGGCTGTTCCTGCTCGTGACGGTGGTGATGGGCGGCTGGGCCGGCTGGATGGCGGCCCGCGGCATCGCCCGGGGCTGGCGGCCGTTCTGGCACTGCGCCCTGGCGCTGCTTCTGGTGGCCGCCGCCGTGCGCTTCATCCACTACGCCCTGTTTTCGGGCACCCTGCTGTCGCTGCATTACTATGCGGTCGACGCGGTCGTCGTCATGATCATCGGCGCGGCGGGCTTCCGCTACACGCGGACGCGCCAGATGACGAGCCAGTACCGCTGGCTCTACGAGAAGACCTCACCGCTGACATGGCGCGCACGCGCGCCCGCGGCCGGCGAGGTCCGATGAGTGCGGCCGGATCCGCACGTGCGGTCCTGACACTTAGGGGAACTACGCGATGAGATCGATTCTGCTGGCCGGGCTCGCCCTCGGCGCGATGGTGGCGGCCGCGCAGGCCGCCGAGGTCAAGCTCGGCGTCGCCGCGCCGATCACCGGCAACAGCGCCGCCATCGGCGCCCAGCTCAAGAACGGCGCCAGCCAGGCGGTCGAGGACCTCAACAAGGCCGGCACCCTGAAGGGCACAACGCTGACCGTCACGGTCGGCGACGACGCCTCGGACCCGAAGCAGGGCGTCTCGGTGGCCAACAAGTTCGCCAGCGACGGCGTGAAGATGGTCGTCGGCGACTACAATTCCGGCGTGTCGATCCCGGCCTCCGACGTCTATCTCGACGCCGGCATCATCCAGGTCACCCCCGCCTCCACGAACGTGAAGTTCACGGAGCGCGGCATGTGGAACACGTTCCGCACCTGCGGCCGCGACGACCAGCAGGGCGCGGTGGCCGGCACCTACCTGGCCGAGCACTTCAAGGGCAAGAAGATCGCGTTCGTCCACGACAAGACCCCCTATGGCAAGGGCCTCGCCGACGAGACCCTGAAGGCGCTCAAGGCCAAGGGCGGCAAGGACGTGATGTACGAGGGTATCAACCCAGGCGAGAAGGATTATTCCGCCCTTGTCTCCAAGCTGAAGTCGGCGAACGTCGACGTGGTCTATTTCGGCGGCTACTACACCGAGGCCGGGCTGATCCTGCGTCAGATGCGCGATCAGGGCCTGAAGGCGCCGATGATGGGCGGCGACGGCATGGTCGACCGCGAGCTGGTGGCGATCGCCGGTCCGGCTGCGGAGGGCACGCTCACCACCTTCCCGCCGGATGCCCGCAAGAACCCGAACGCCAAGGGCGCGCTCGCGGCCTTCAAGGCCAAGAATATCGATCCCGAGGGCTACACCCTGTACTCCTACGCGGCCGTGCAGGTGCTGGCGAAGGCGATGGCCGAGACCGGCTCGAGCGACGGCAAGAAGATCGCCGAGTGGCTGCACCAGGGCAAGCCGGTGGATACGGTGGTCGGCCCGATCGCCTACGACAAGAAGGGCGACATCACCCGGCCCGACTACGTCATGTATGAGTGGAAGAAGGGCGCCGACGGCAAGATCGACTACAGCGGCAACGAGCTGACCAAGTAAGTCGCCGGGGCTTCGAACCACGTCATTCCGGGCCCGCCTGCGGCGCCCCGGGATGACCGGGTGGTTGTTCCGCCGGATCGCTTTCCGATCAGACAATGAAGCGGCGTGATCGGTGAGTCACGGCACGCTGTCGTTCTGTAAGTATTCACCCGACGCCGACCCGAGAGACCGTCCGGGGCGGCGCCGTCGTATTCTATACCGGGGATTCGTCAGCCAAGTTGGCCGATCCGTCTTCCGCACCGCGTGCGTACGCCTAAGAAGTGTGCATGATGCCGCCGGCGCGAGCGTGAGGCCGGCTCAGCGCCCGGGAGGAGGCCATGACGACGGCAGGGATCGCGTCTGCGGGTGTATGCGCGAGCTTGGCCGCAAGGTGTCCGTATTCGGCCGCAGCCCTGCGCGGCCCCGAGACGCGTC
Organism: Methylobacterium sp. PvR107; assembly: GCF_017833295.1. Classification (NCBI taxonomy): domain Bacteria; kingdom Pseudomonadati; phylum Pseudomonadota; class Alphaproteobacteria; order Hyphomicrobiales; family Methylobacteriaceae; genus Methylobacterium; species Methylobacterium sp. PvR107. The sequence goes on along the minus strand of NZ_JAFIBW010000001.1, from coordinate 5,478,136 downwards.
TCCCGGCACCATCATTGCACAGGCGTCGCCCGAGCGGGCGGGCCCGCATACCCCGCCGCCAGCCGACGAAGTTCGGCCCGATCCAGGAGTTCCGTACCGATGCAGTCTGATTTCGCGCGCCGCGGCGTTGCCGCCGCGCTGGGCCTGACCCTCGCCCTCGCCCCCCTGAGCCTGCGGGCGCAGGAACTGACCGGCACCCTGAAGAAGGTGAAGGATTCCAACGCCATCGTCATCGGCTACCGCGACGCGTCCGTGCCATTCTCGTATCTCGGCGGTGACCAGAAGCCGGTCGGCTACGCGATGGACATCTGCTTCAAGATCGCCGACGCCGTGAAGGCCAAGCTCAACCTCCCGAACCTGGAGGTGAAGCTGAACCCCGTCACCTCCGCCACCCGCATCCCGCTGATGGCGAACGGCACGATCGACCTCGAATGCGGCTCGACGACCAACAATGCCGAGCGCGAGAAGCAGGTGTGGTTCACCAACTCGCACTTCCTGACCGCGACCCGCTACGTCTCGAAGAAGTCGGCCAACCTGCACACGATCGAGGACCTGAAGGGCAAGACGGTTGTGTCGACCTCGGGCACCACGAATATCAAGCAGATCAACGAGGCCAACACGGAGCGGAAGCTCGGCCTGACGATCCTGCCGGCCAAGGACCACGCCGAGGCGTTCCTGATGGTCGAGACCGGCCGCGCCGCCGCCTTCGTGATGGATGACGTGCTGCTCGCCTCGCTCGCCGCCTCCTCGAAGGACCCGTCGGCCTACGAGATCTCCACCGAGGCCCTTTCGAAGCCCGAGCCCTACGGCATCATGCTGCGCAAGGACGACACGGAGTTCAAGAAGGTCGCGGACGACGCCACCGCCAAGCTCTACACAAGTGCGGAGGGCAAGAAGCTCTACGACAAGTGGTTCACCCAGCCGATCCCGCCGCGCAACATCAACCTCAACCTGCCGATGAGCGCGGAGATGAAGAAGCAGTTCACGACCCCGATCTCGAGCCCCGATCCGGCGGCCTACTGAGATCCGCCCGGTACGCTTTCATGCGATGATGCGCACCGCGGGCTCCGGCCTGCGGTGCGTCTCTTTAAGTTCACATTAGAAGCGGCGCGATGAACTACAACTGGAACTGGCGGATCTTCTTCGACGCCTCGCCGGAGGGCAACGGCACGTATCTCGACATGCTGCTCTCGGGGCTCATGTGGACGATCACGACCGCGCTCTGCTCCTGGGTGATCGCCTTCTTCCTCGGGTCCCTGGTCGGCGTGCTCCGGACATTGCCGTCGAAGCCCGCGAACGCCATCGGCACGGCTTACGTGGAAGTGTTCCGCAACGTGCCGCTGCTGGTGCAGATGTTCCTCTGGTATTTCGTGCTGCCCGAAGTGGTCCCGACTCGGATCGGCGACGCGATCAAGCAACTGCCCGACGCGCCGTTCTACACGGCGGTGGTGTGCCTCGGCTTCTTCACCGCCTCGCGGGTCGCCGAGCAGGTCCGCGCCGGCATCCAGTCGCTGCCGCGGGGCCAGCGCATGGCCGGCACCGCCATGGGCTTCACGACCTATCAGACCTACCGCTACGTGCTGCTGCCCAACGCCTACCGGATCATCCTGCCGCCGATGACCTCGGAATTCCTCAACAACCTGAAGAACACGTCGGTGGCGCTGACCATCGGCCTCCTCGAGCTGACCGCCCGCGCGCGCTCGATGCAGGAATTCTCCTTCCAGGTGTTCGAGGCGTTCACGGCGGCGACGATCCTCTACGTGATCATCAACCTCGTGGTCGTCACGGCGGCGACCTTCCTGGAGAAGGCGGTCGCCATTCCCGGCCAGCGCTGAGGACAGCGCGCCGCCCGATCCTCCGCCGTCCGACGGCCACCGCGAACAGGCCCCGATGCTCTCGAATTTCGATTTCTCCGTCATCGTCTCGTCCCTGCCCTACCTGTTCGGTCAGGGCATGGTCTTCACCGTGACGCTCACCGCCATGGCGGCGGTGGGCGGCGTGATCATCGGCACGCTGCTGGCGATGGCGCGGCTCTCGGGCATTCCCGGCCTGTGGCACCTCGCGAAGGGCTACGTCGAGCTGTGCCGCTCGCTGCCCCTCGTGCTGGTCATCTTCTGGTTCTACTTCCTCGTGCCGTATATCGGCGCCTACCTGACCGGGGGCACGACCCCGATCCAGGTCGGTGCGTTCCCGTCGGCGCTGATCACCTTCATGGCCTTCGAGGCGGCTTACTTCTCGGAGATCATGCGGGCTGGCATCCAGTCGATCCCCAAGGGCCAGACCGCCGCCGCGCAGGCGCTGGGAATGAATTACTGGCAGACCATGGGCAACGTCGTCCTGCCCCAGGCCTTCCGCAACATGCTGCCGCTGCTGCTGACCCAGACGATCGTGCTGTTCCAGGACACCTCCCTGGTCTACGTGCTGTCGCTCACGGACTTCATGGGCGCCGCCTCGAAGGTGGCCCAGCGCGACGGCCGTCTCGTCGAGATGTATATCTTCGCGGCCGTGGTCTATTTTGCGATCTGCTTCTCGGCCTCGTTCCTGGTGCGCCGCCTGCAGCGCCGCGTGGCCATCATCCGCTGACCGACACTGGAGACCGTGTCATGACCTCGTCCCCGATGCCGGCCCCCACCGCCGCCGAACCCCTCGTCGATGCCAGCCACGCACCGAAGGATGCCGGCCTGCAGCCCGGCGGCCTGATCTCCGGCGCGCCCGTCGTGGCGCCTGGCGAGACGATGATCGCCATCGACAACATCAGCAAATGGTACGGTGACTTCCAGGTGCTGACGAACTGCACCACGAAGGTTGCCAAGGGCGAGGTCGTGGTCGTCTGCGGCCCGTCGGGCTCGGGCAAGTCGACCCTGATCAAATGCGTCAATGCGCTGGAGCCCTTCCAGAAGGGCCAGATCACGGTGGCGGGCACCAAGGTCGCCGACAAGGCGACCAACCTGCCGAAACTGCGCTCCCGGGTCGGCATGGTGTTCCAGCATTTCGAGCTGTTTCCGCACCTGTCGATCACCGAGAACCTGACCATCGCCCAGCGGAAGGTGCTGGGCCGTAGCGGCGAGGACGCGAAGAAGCGTGGTCTGGACCTGCTCGCCCGCGTCGGCCTCGGCGCCCACGCGAACAAGTTCCCGGGCCAGCTCTCGGGCGGCCAGCAGCAGCGCGTGGCGATCGCCCGGGCGCTCGCCATGAACCCGGTGGTGATGCTGTTCGACGAGCCGACCTCGGCGCTCGACCCCGAGATGGTCGGCGAGGTGCTCGACGTGATGGTGGAACTCGCCAAGGAGGGCATGACCATGATGGTCGTGACTCACGAGATGGGCTTCGCCCGCAAGGTCGCCGATCGGGTGATCTTCATGGATCGCGGCGAGATCGTGGAGGACGCCCGGAAGGAGGAGTTCTTCGGCAGCCCCCGCTCCGAGCGCGCCCAGACCTTCCTGTCGAAGATCCTGCAGCACTGAGGGCGCGGGCAAATTCGCGCGCGGGCAAAAGGGCCGATGACGGTCGGACGCTAGGCCAGCGCCTCCTGCGCGGCCCGGTATTCCCGGCCGTGCTGGCAGTAGCCCTCGACGATGCGGATCATCATCGCGCGCTTCTCGGCATCGAGCGGCGCTAGGATCCGTGCGGGCCGGCCGCCCCAGAGATAACCGGCCTCCAGAATCTGGCCGGGATCGGTGGTGGCGCCGGCCGCCAGCATGACGTCGTCGGCGATCAGGGTGCCGGACGTGATGCTGGCGCCGATGCCGATCAGGGAGCGCGCTCCGATCCGGCAATCGGCCATGCGGACATTGTGGGCGATCGTGGTGTCCCGCCCGATCACGACGCCCTCGCCCCGGGTGCGGATCACCGTATTATCCTGGATGTTGGTGTCGGCGCCGACCACGATCGGGCCGACCTCGGCATTGAGGTCGCAGCAGAACAGCACGCTCGTACCCGCCCCCAGGCTGACGCGCCCGCGCAGATGGGCGGTGCGCGCCACGAACACGCTGGCCTCGATCTCCGGCGCCTCTCCGGCCGGGAGCGCGGGACCGTCGCCCATCCGCTCGCGCAGCCGCTCGGCGCGCTCGGCGACCTCGTCCGGCCCCACCGGCCGGCTCTGTCGCGCGGGGCTGCCGGCATAGGCGTAGCCGCCGGCCAGGTTCGCCCGCGGGAAGACGGTCGATCCCGCCTCGATCACCGTCCCGTCGCCGATGATCGCGCCGTCGAGGATCACCACGTCGTCCTCGATCACCACGTCGGAGCCGACCGTGCAGGCATGCACGACGCTGTTGCGCCCGACCGTCACCCGGTCGCCGACCTGCGTCCCCTGCGCGAAGGTGGCGATGTGGACGGTCGAGCGGTGGCCGAGCCAGAAGCGGTCCCCCAGGACGACGCTCTGCCCGTCGGCCCGGATCACCGCCTCGTCGCCGATCCAGGCCTGCGCGCCGATCCGGGCCGCGCCGATCACCGTGCTGCCGCGGCCGCACCAGACGGGACGGCTGGCGAAATCGGGCTGGACGCCATCGTAGGGCAGGATCAGGTCGGGGGTCACACGGATTTCCTCCTCCACCGCCGGCCGGATCACGCGCGGTGATCCGGACAACCGCGCACGACGTGCCCGAAACGCGACGACCGCATGGGACGGCATCCTGCGGGGCGGCAGGACGCGGCAGACCGTGTCATATAGGGGCGCGGCCGGGCAGGACAGGCGCGGGGCTGGCCCGCAACGCCGCGAAAACCTATGGATCGCAGCATGAGCGCGACCGTTCCGAGCATCGACATCCAGGCCGAGCCCTTCGACACCGCGGCCGAGATCGCCCGGATCGGTGCCGAACTCGGCGGCCGCGCCGGCGCCGTCGTGACCTTCACGGGTCTGTGCCGGGACGAGGACGGGCGCCTGACGGCGCTCGAGCTGGAGCATTATCCCGGAATGGCCGAGGCGGAGATCCTTCGGGTCGCCGAGGAGGCCGTGGCGCGCTGGCCGCTCCAGGCGCTGCGGGTGATCCACCGGCACGGGCGGGTGCGCCCGGGGGACGGGATCGTGCTCGTGGTCACCGCCTCGAGCCACCGGGTCGCCGCCTTCGAGGCGGCGGACTTCCTGATGGATTACCTCAAGACCCGCGCCCCGTTCTGGAAGCGCGAGCACTTGGCCGACGGCACCACCGGCGGCTGGGTCGCGGCGACCGCCCAGGACGATGCTGCTGCCGGACGCTGGGGCTGAGGCGGCCTACACGATCAGGGCGTTCAGCAGCACGGCCACGGCCGCGCCGGCGACCGCGATACCCAGGATGATCACGCTGCTCAGCTGATCGCCGTTGTCGACCGTCCGGCCGGGGCCGAGGGATCGGATCGGGGTCTCGCCGTACGGGCTGCTCATGTCGGGCTCTCCTGGAGGGCCGACCCCCAGCGGGCCGGCCGTCACGCGGGCGGACAACGCGCGACGGGCCGTCCGGTCCCGCCGCCGCTGCGCACAGGCCGGGCGCCGACCGCACTTGACCCGGGCGGGTCCCCGGCGTTCGTGAGCCCGCGGTGCAGGAGCGATGATGTCAGACGGAAAGATTCAGGATCTCGAAGGCCCGGTCGGGTCCTGGCGCGGCGCGGCGCCGCTCGCCGTGTCGGGCATCGCGGTGGTCTGCTTCGTGGCGGCGCTGGCGCTCGCCTGGATGTCGGTGGGCACGCTCCTGCTGATCTTCGCCGGCGTGCTCCTCGCGGTCTTCCTCGACGGCCTGACGCGCGGGCTCGGCCATGTCCTGCCCCTGCCCAGGGCCGTGCGGCTGACGATCGCCAGCCTGGCTGTCGCGGTCGCGGTGATCGGGTTCGGCAGCTACGGCGGCGCCACGATCGTGCAGCAGGGGCGCGACCTCGGCACCACGATCAAGGATCAGGCCGGCACGGTGACCGGCTGGCTCGCCGAGCGCGGCATCGACGTCCCGAACCTGTCGCAGCAGGGCGGCGGCAAGGACGGCTCGGCCGAAGGCGGCCAGCGCGAGGGGGGCCTCGGCGGCCTCGCCAACGGCTTGCTCAAGGGCGGCAGTTCCATCGTCTCCGACGCGGGCAGCGTCCTGGGCCCGGCGGCCGCGGTGATCCTCGGGCTGTTCGACGCTTTGGGCAACGTCCTGGTGATCGCCTTCCTCGGGCTCGCCTTCGCGGCCGACCCGAAGGCCTACCGCGACGGCGCGGTCCGGTTCGTGCCGCCGCAGGGACGCTGGCGGGCGACCCAGGTCTTCGATGGGGCCGGCGAGACCCTGCGGCACTGGCTGTTCGGCCAGATCATCATCATGGCGGTCATCTTCGTGTGCACCTGGGCGGGGCTGGCCTTCCTGGGGATCGGCGGGGCTCTGATCCTGGGGCTGCAGGCGGGGCTGCTCGCCTTCGTGCCCACGGTCGGGCCGCTGGTGGCCGGCATCGTGATCGTGCTCGCCGCCCTTGCGTCGGGCACCAAGGCGGTGATCGGCGCCGTGGGCGTGTATCTCGCAGTGCAGTGCCTGGAGAGCTACGGCCTGACGCCGTTCATCCAGAAGCGGGCGCTCGACATCCCGCCGGCCACAATCTTTGCCGGGCAGCTGATCCTGGGCGTGATCTTCGGGCTGTGGGGCATCGCCCTCGCCCTGCCGCTGATGGCGGTGATCAAGGTCCTGCTGGAGCAGCTCTACGTGGAGGACACCCTCCACGAACAGCCGAGCAACTGAGCACCGTCATTCCGGGCTCCGCTCCCTGCGGCCCCGGAATGAAGCAGACGACCGGTCAGCCGCGCAGGGCGTCCTCGATCAGCCGGGCGACCGCCAGGGCCCGGCCGTCGTCGCCGAACCGGCCGATCACCTGCACGCCCACCGGCAGCCGATGGCCCGGCACCGGCACGTTCACGCACGGCACGCCCATCAGCGTCCAGAGCTGGTTGAAGCGGGGATCGCCCGTCGAGGCGAGCGTCGCGGGCGCCTGGCCGGGGGCCGAAAAGGTCAGGATCGCGTCGTAACCCGCGAACAGGTCCTTGAGTACCCGCCGGGCGCGATGGGCGTGGCGGCGGGCATCGTCGTACTCGGCGGGGCTGAACGCGTCGCCCGCGTCGAGATGCTCCCGGACCCGCGGCGGCAGCGCGTCGGCCTGGGTGTCGAACTCCCAGCCGAGCGCCAGCCTTCCTTCGTAGTTCTGGATGATCCGGTGGCGCTCCCAGGCCTGCGCCAGCTCCGCCGGCAGCGCGAGGTCGGTGACCCGTGCGCCCGCCCGCTCGGCCGCCTGCCGGGCGCGAGCCAGCGCGGCCTCGGCCTCGGGCTCCGGGGCCTCGGCGAAGTCCTGGCGCACGAAGCCGATGCGGGGTGCCGAGCCGGCCTCGGCGCCGTCGATCTCCGGCCGGCCGGTCACCAGAGCCAGGGCGTGGGCAACGTCCGCGACCCCGGCGGCGAACAGGCCGACCGTGTCGAGCGCCCAGGAATAGGTCTTCACCCCGACAGTCGGGATCAGCCGGAATGACGGCTTCACCGCCGCGCAGCCGCAATAGCTCGCCGGGCGGATCACCGATCCCGCCGTCTGCGTGCCCAGGGCCAGGGGCAGCATCCCGGCGCCGACGGCGGCAGCCGAACCCGCCGAGGAGCCGCCCGGCGTGTGGCCGGGATCGTGCGGATTGACCGTCTCGGTCGGGTCGCTGCTGGCGAAGGCCGTGGTGGTGGTCTTGGCGAGCGCCACAGCACCGAGCCGCTTCAGCCGGCTGACCACGGCGGCGTCGCCGCGCGGGTGCCAGCCCGCGTAGATCGACGAGCCCATCTGGCTCGGCAGGCCGGCGCTGTCGATGATGTCCTTCACGCCGACCGCGATGCCGGCAAGCGGCCCGGCCTCCGGGATCGTAGGTGCCGGGTCGAGGGTGACCAGCGCGCGCAATGCCGGCTCCCGCGCGGCGATCGCGGCGCGACAGAGGTCGATGGCGCCCGCGGGCGTCAGGGTGCCGGCGGCGATGCGGGCGCGGAGGTCGAGGAGTGAAAGCATAATGCATTCAGTCCGCGGTCTGCGGCGCTGTCAACCGAGGCGCCACAGGCCGCGCCATTCCGAAAACGCCGTTGACGAACGCTTTACGCGAAAGTGCGCATCGTCCGTGTCATGTGGCGTGGCGTATCCCTGTTCTCGGCCCTGGCGCTGTTCGGCGCGGGCCTCACCGCGTGCTCGGTCAACCATTTCGAGCGACGCGACCCGTGGCGCGATCAGGCGGAGCAGGTCTGCCTGGCCAAGAAGCTCGTCGAGCCGTCGGAATTCATCACGCCCATCGCGGCGATGGACGGCCCGGGACCCTGCGGCATGCAGCAGCCCTTCCGGGTGACGCGGCTCGCCGGCGGCTCCGTGGTGTTGAAGCAGCGGATGACGCTCGGCTGCCCGGCGCTGGCCGAGGCCGAGGCGTGGCTCGCCGATACGATCCAGCCGGCCGCCAGCCTCTATTTCGGCGTGCCCGTCGCCGAGATCAACGCCGGCTCCTATTCCTGTCGCGGCCGCAACAACCAGCCCGGCGCCAAGCTCTCCGAACACGGCTATGGCAATGCGATCGACGTGATGTCGATCAAGCTCGCCGACGGTCACGTGATCACCGTCAAGGGCGGCTGGCGCGGCACCGAGGCCGAGCAGGGCTTCCTGCGCGAGATCTTCCTGGGCGCCTGCCAGCGCTTCACCACGGTGCTGGCGCCCGGTTCGAACGTCTTCCACTACGATCACATCCACGTGGACCTCGCCCGGCACGACCCGCGCGGGCTGAAGCGGATCTGCCAGCCGCTGATCAAGTTCACGCCGCAGCTCGGCACCGGCGTCGAGCGGCCCCTGTCCCGCCCGGTCCCGCCGACGCGCCAGCCGGCCGCCCCGCAGGCGCCGGTGGATGTCGAGGAGGACGATCCGTACGGCGTCGCGCCGATGTCGAAGGCCGCGAGCCCGACCCAGGTTGCCCGTGCTCCGGCCCGCCTGCCGGCGGCTTCGGCCTACACCTCGGCGCCCCCGGCCCGGCCGGCGCCGCGGGTCGCGACCGTCGCCCCCGAGGAACCCGCGGAGGCGTATGACGAGCCGCTTCAGCTCGGCGCGCCGCCGAGCACCGGGCCGATCTACTGAGACCGGATGCGGTCGCCGGCTGGGGAACGCGGATCGGACCGGCCCGGGGACACTGACGCTCACCGGCCCCGCAATGCTACGCTCCGCGCATGCGGGCGGCGGTGAACAGCGCGGGACGGCGCGGCGGACTTGCCCGCTTCCTGCTCCTGTATGCGGCGCTTTACGGGGCCTATGGCGGCCTGTCACCGATCCTTCCGGCGTTCCTGGCAGCGCGCGGCCTGGATCCTGGCGCGATCGGCGTCCTGCTCGCCGCCGCGGGCGCGATCCGCCTCGTGATCGGCCCCCTGGCCGGCTCCGTCGCGGACCGGCGCGGCTCGGGCCGCCCGATCCTGGCGGCGAGCCTCGCGCTGGCGGGACTGGCCACCCTGGCCCATCTCCCGGGCATCGGCTTCGCCCAGCTGATCGGCCCGGCCCTCCTCTACGCGGCGGGCACGGCCGCCCCGGCGCCACTCGCCGACGCGCTCGCGCTCGCCGCCGCGCGGGGCGGGGCCGCGTTCCAGTACGGCTGGGTCCGTGCCGCCGGCTCGGCCGCCTTCATCGTCGGGACCGGCGCCGCGGGCTGGCTGATCGGGAGCGTGGATCTCGCTGCCGCCCTGGCGGCGAGCGGAATCCTGTTCCTGGCCGCCGCCACGGCGGCGCTGGCCCTGCCCGCGGCATCGGCCGGGCCGGCCGAGACGCGGCCGCCCCTGCGCGGCTTCGCCGATTTGGCCCAGCGCCCGCGATTCCGCCGGACCGTGCTGGCGGCCGCCCTGGTGATCGGCGCACATGCCCTGCATGACGGCTTCGCCATGATCTTGTGGCGCGCGTCCGGGATCGGGGCCGGCACCGCCGGCCTGCTCTGGTCGGTGTCTGTCGGGGCCGAGGTGCTGGTCTTCCTGCTGGTCGGGCCGCTCCTGCTGGCGCGGATCGGGCTTCCGGCCGGTGTCGCGGTGGCGGCCTGCGCCGGCGCGCTGCGCTGGGCGGTGCTGGGCTCGACCACCGACGTGCCGTGGCTGGCCGCCGCGGAGGCACTGCACGGGTTCAGCTTCGCGCTGCTGCACCTCGCCTGCCTCGGCCTGATCGAGGAATCGACGCCGTCCCACCTGCGTGCGACCGCGCTCGCCCTCTACGGGACGCTCGGCCTCGGCCTGTCGGGCGTGCTGGCGACCCTCGCCTCGGGGGCGCTCTACGGATCCTTCGGTGCCCGGGCCTTCTGGGCGATGGCCGCCCTGAGCCTCGCAGCTCTGCCGCTGGTCCCCGGGTTGCGGCGTCGCTGAGGCGGTGGGTTCTTTTCCCGGGCCTGTGGTACGGACCCGGAACGGAGCCGCCCGAAAAGCCCTGCATGCCCATCGTCGCCGAGATCCTGATCCCGCTGGCCCTCGATACGCCCTACAGCTACGTGGTCCCGGCCGGGCTTGAGCTTGCTTCCGGCGACGTGGTGCAGGTACCGCTGGGCCCGCGCGAGATCGTCGGGGTCGTCTGGGGTCTGGCCGGCACCGCCGGCGGCTCGAACCTGCGTCCGGTGACCGGCCGCCTGCCTTACCCGCCGCTCTCGGAGCCGCTGCGCAGCCTCGTCGACTGGATCGCCCGCTACACGCTGGCCCCGAAGGGCTCGGCGCTTGCCATGGTGCTGCGCCTGCCCGACGAGGCGGCCGCCGCCGAGACCGTCCGGGTCGCAGTGCGCATCACCGACAAGCCGCCGAGCCGACCCACGCCCGCTCGGACCAAGGTGCTGGCCGTCGCCGTGGATGGCAGCCTGCGCGGCAAGAGTGCGCTGGCCAAGGAGGCCGGCGTCTCGCTCTCGGTGGTCGACGGGCTCATCGATGACGGCGCCCTAGAGACCGTGGCGGTGGAGCCCGAGCCGGTCGCGCCGCCGCCCGACCCCGACTTCCCGCGGACGCCGCTCTCCCCCGCCCAGGCCGAGGCCGTGGCTGCCCTGGTCGAACCGTTCCCCTGGCGGCCGTCAGCGACCGAAGTTCGGGCCGAGCCTGCGGAGACCGACCTTCGGCCGGTCCTGTTGGAAGGCGTCACCGGCTCGGGCAAGACCGAGGTCTATTTCGAGGCGGTCGCCGGCTGCATCCGGGCGGGCCGGCAGGCGCTGATCCTGATGCCGGAGATCGCCCTGACGGCACAGTTCCTCGACCGGTTCGCGGCCCGGTTCGGGGTGCGGCCGGCGGCGTGGCATTCCGGGATCGGCGGCAAGCGGCGCGAACGCCTGCGGGCCGCGGTGGCCGAGGGCGACGCGCTCGTGGTGGTGGGTGCGCGCTCGGCCCTGTTCCTGCCCTTCGCCCGCCTCGGCCTGATCGTGGTCGATGAGGAGCACGAGACCGCCTACAAGCAGGAGGACGGCGTCCACTATCACGCCCGCGACATGGCGGTCGTGCGCGGGCGGCTGGAGGGCTGCCCGGTGGTGCTGACCTCGGCGACGCCCGCCATCGAGACGCGGGTCAACGCCGCCCGGGGGCGCTACCGGCACGTGCGGCTGCCGGAGCGCTTCGGCGGACGGAGCCTGCCCGACATCGCCGCCATCGACATGCGCCTCGATCAGCCCGAGCGCGGTCGCTTCCTGAGCCCGCCTCTGGTCAGCGCCGTGAAGCACACCCTGGAGCGCGGCGAGCAGGCGCTGCTGTTCCTCAACCGGCGGGGCTACGCGCCGCTGACCCTGTGCCGGGCCTGCGGGCACCGCTACCAGTGCAAGAACTGCTCGACCTGGCTGGTGGAGCACCGGTTCCGCCGGGCCCTCGTCTGCCACCAGTGCGGTTATACCGAGCGCCGGCCCGAGGCCTGCACCGAGTGCGGCACCTTCGACAATCTCACCGCCTGCGGCCCCGGCGTCGAGCGGATCGCCGAGGAGGCCGCCGCCCTGTTCCCCGAACGGCGCATCGTCGTGCTGTCGAGCGATTTCCCCGGCGGCGCCGAGCGCCTGCGTCAGGAACTCGACGCGGTGGCGGCCGGGGAATGCGACGTGGTGATCGGCACGCAGCTCGTGGCGAAGGGCCACAATTTCCCGTTCCTGACCCTCGTCGGCGTGCTCGACGCCGATATCGGCCTGACCTCGGGCGATCCGCGGGCGGCGGAGCGGACCTTCCAGCTGCTCCAGCAGGTGACCGGACGCGCCGGTCGCGGCGAGAAGCCCGGCCGGGCCCTCGTCCAGACCTACCAGCCGGACCATCCGGTGATCGCGGCCCTCCTGTCGGGCGACGCCGAGCGCTTCTACGCCGAGGAGATCGAGGCCCGCGAGGCGGCCGGCCTGCCGCCGTTCGGGCGGCTCGCGGCGCTGATCGTCTCGGCCAGCGAGCGCGCGGTGGCGGAGGCGCACGGGCAGGCGCTGGCCCGCGCCGCCGAGCCGCCCGAGGGCGTGATGGTCCTGGGGCCCGCCGAGGCGCCGCTGGCCCTGGTGCGCGGGCGATACCGGTTCCGGCTGCTGGTGAAGACCGAGCGCAACGTCGACCTGCAAGGCTACCTGCGCGCCTGGATCGCCCGCGGCCCCAAGGTGCGCGGCAACGTCCGGGTCGCCATCGATGTCGACCCGCAGAGCTTTTTGTAGGAGACTTCGCGGGCTTCCCGGCGAAGCCGAATCCGGATCGTCCGCGGGAAGCACCAGAGCAGGGGGGCAGAGCCGTGTCCGTTCGCGGCGCGATCGGGTATGGCTCTTGCCACGGGCGGCGGACCCTGGCCGGAGACCGGCGACGGGACGCGGGCGGTTCCCGGAGGAGCGATCAGTGCTGACCTACACCAAGACGCCGGATTCCAATGTCGCCGAAATCGTGGTCGACGGGAAGATCACCGACGAGGAGATGAACGCGGCGATGACCGCGATGAAGGCCGACCTCGACAAGGGCGGCAAGATCAAGCTGCTGGAGGATATCCGCGCCTTCGAGGGCATGGAGCCGGCGGCCTTCTTCAAGGACCCGCGCTTCGGCTTCTCGATGATGAAGAGCGTCAGCCACGTTGCCCTGGTGACGGACGCACCGTGGCTGAAGGCGCTCGCCGAGACATTCAACTTCGTCTCGCCGACCCAGATCAAGGTGTTCGAGCGCGCTCGCCTCGATGAGGCGCGCACCTGGCTCGCCGCGGCGGCCTGAACGCGGTCAATCGGCCTGCGCGGTGCGGGTGTCGCTGCGCCGCGCGGTCCAGTGGCCGGAGCAGAGGGACGAGACCTTCCAGGTGCCAGCGCCGCTGCCGGCCTGGAGCCGCCCGGTCCCGGTGCCGCTCGCCGTCCCGTTGCTGACGGTGAGTCCGACGCTGCCGTCGGCGCCGACATGCCCGTTCACCCGGGCGCCCGCGCCGCCGGATACGAGCTGCATCTGCCCCTCGCGAATGGCGAGCGCGTAGGTGTAGCGGGCGCTGCACAGGCCGCTCTCCGTCACCAGCTCCACCGACCAGCGCCCATTATGCGTGCCCGGCCCCGCGCTGGCGGGCGTGCATGTCGGAAGGGTCAGGCCGGCGGCGAGGGCCGCGACCGCGGTCAGCTTGATCATACGGGGAAACTCTCGGTGTTGCGCGCGCCGCCTCGTGCAGCGCGCCTGATCAGTCTCGTTGATGGAGTATGACCCGAGCGTGAACGAAAGAAACGGCGAGAGTATGACCGTGAGCAGATCGATGAAGATTGGCGGCGGCCGGCGCAAGGATGCGATGAATAGTCAAGCTCGCGCCGGCCGATGCTGTGTCTTGATCTCGGAAGCCGGACGTTCTTCCACTGCGCACCCGCTCCACATCTCGGGTGCGGTTGCGAGATCCGGTGTTTGAGGCGCGCTCGGCCTAGTCCGTTGGCGGCCGGCGCAGGTGCCAGTCGGTCGCGCGCTGGTAGGCCTGCCCGACCCGCAGGGCCATGGCCTCGTCGTAGCCCCGGCAGACGATCTGGAGCGAGAGCGGCAGGCCGGAGGCGGTGAAGCCGTCCGGCAGAGCCAGGGCGCAGAGATCGAGCAGGTTGCCGAACCGGGTGAAGCGGGACGGCAGATGCGCCTCGTCCACCTCGGACAGAGCGACGGCCGCGCATTCTGTCGTCGGCGTCAGGAGGGCGTCGATCCCGTCCAAGGCCGCCGCATATTGCAGCTTCATCGCGGCGCGGCGATGCAGCGTGCCGAGATATTCCTGCGCCGAGACCTTGGCGCCGGCCAGGATCCGCGCCCGCACGGCGTCGCCGAGCTGCGCGGCCGGATCCTCGGCCAGCGCGCCGTTCACCAAATAGGCCTCGGCATTGGTGATGCCGCTCATCGCCACGCAGTCGCTGAACCGGAACGGCAGCGCGACATCGACGATCTCGGCCCCCTGTGCGGCCAGGATATCCAGAGCCGCGTCGTAGGCGGCCAGCATGTCGGCGGCGACGCCCTCCCGCTCGGTCGCGGGCATGCGCCCGAGCCGCAGGCCGCGCACGCCGCGGTTGAGCGTCGCCCAGGGCGCGTCCGGCTGGATGCCGCGGGTGGTCGGATCGAGGGGATCGGGTCCGGAGATCGCCTCATAGAGGAGCGCTGCATCCTCCACGGTGCGGGCGAGGGGGCCGGGCGAATCCAGGGTGGTCGAGAGCGGCACGATCCCCCAGGTCGAGACGCGCCCGACCGTTACTTTGAGTCCCGTCAGCCCGCAAAAGGCGGAAGGCAGGCGCACCGAGCCGCCGGTATCGGTGCCGATGCCCCAGGGCGCCATCCGGGCCGCGACCGCGACGCCGGTGCCGCTGCTCGACCCGCCGGGCGTGCGCGGGGTCTCGAAATCCCAGGGGTTCCAGGGCGTTCCGAGATGCTGGTTCGTGCCCCAGCCGCCGTAGGCGAACTCCACCGTGTGCGTCTTGCCGAGCACGATCATGCCCTGGCCGATGAGGCGCCGGGCGATCGTGGCCGTGCGCTCGGCCCGGCGCGCCCGATGGGCCGCCGAGCCGCCCATGGTGATCCGGCCTTCCAGGTCGATCAGGTCCTTCAGCACCACCGGGACGCCGTGGAGCGGTCCCACCGCGTGGCCCGACCGGATCGCCCGGTCGGCGCCCTCGGCGGCGAGGCGCGCGTCGGAGTCGAAGACCTCCGTGAAGGCCCGGAGCTTGGGCTCCAGCTGGTCCACTCGCCCGAGCAATGCGTCGACCGCGTCGACGGGCGAGAGACTGCGCGACCGGATCGCCTGGCCAAGCTCGGCCGCGGAGGCGTGGATGGGATCGATATCGGGCATCGGACTTACTGCACGCTGACGAGGGTGAGGTCGACAAACCAGGATTGCGGCGAGACGAAGCCGTGGATCTTCTTCGACATCCCGCGGGGATTGAGGTCGTGGACGACGAACAGCCACGGCGGATTGTCCACGAGGCGCTCGTGGGCGATCTTGGTCTGCGCGTCGATCACCTTGGCGTCGGTGGTCTCGGCCAGCGCCTTGAGGGCAGCGTCGAACTGGTCGTCCTTCCAGGTCGGGAAGTTGAAGCCGTTCGGCGGAAACCGGTCGCCCGCGAAGTAGCGCGCCATGACGGCCGCGTCCGACGAGGGCGAGGACACGTTCAGCGCCATCGCGCCCTGGAGGCTCGGCGCGTCGGGCAGCGCCCGGCCGCCGTTCAGCAGCACCTGCCACTCGACCACGTTGAAGCTGACATCGACGTTGCAGGCCTGCTTCAGGTTCTCCTGAAGGTACTCGTTCATCGGCATCGGCAGCATCTGGCCCGAGCCGGACGAGGAGATCATCACCTTGAGGCTGAGCGGCTTCTTGTCGGTGTAGCCGGCCTCGGCCAGCAGCGCCTTCCCCTTGGCGGCGTCGAACGTGTAGTGATTTTTCGGGCTGCCGAAATTCGGGTCCTTGTCGTTGAGCCAGCCCGAGGCCGGCTCGGCCGTTCCGTTGAGCAGTTCGACGATGCCGGCTCGGTCGATGCAGTAGTTCAGGCCCTGCCGGACGCGCACGTCCTTCAGCGGGCTGTCCTTGGCGCCGATGTTGAAGAAATACGGCCAGACATGCGGGTAGGAGCCCGTGGTGATGGTGAAGCCCGCCTGCTTCAGCGACGGGATCGCGTCGGGCGCCGGGACCTCGATCCAGTCGACCTGACCGGCCCGCAGCGCCGCCACCCGGGCGTTGGCTTCCGGGATCGGCATCAGCCGGACCTTGTCGACCTTGGCCATCCGGTTCGGGTCCCAGTAGCCGTCGTTCCTGGCGAGATCGACCGCCTCCCGCGGAGCGACGCGGGTGATCTTGAACGGGCCCGTGCCGGCCGCCGGCAGCGCGGCCACCTTGCTCCAGTCGCGGCCGGCCTTCTCGAACGAGGCTGGCGAGGTGAACAGCAGGTAGACGACCATGTAGGGGAAGTACGACGCCACCTGCGTGGTGGTGATCTGGACCGTCGCGTCGTCGATCTTCTTGTACGATCCGACCAGCGGCGCCCGGGCGCGGGAGATGCCGGCGCCCTGCGCCTCGAATTGCGGGCTGTCGTTCTTGAAGTAGCGGTCGAGGTTCCAGATCACCGCATCGGCGTTGAACGGCGTGCCGTCATGGAACTTGACCCCCTGGCGCAGGTGGAAGGTCCACACCGTCTTGTCGGTGGAATCCTGCTCCCAGCGTTCGGCGAGCGCCGGGACGATGCCGGCAAGCTTGGTGGTGCTCGTCAGGTCCCACTGCACCAGCCCCTCGAAGATCGGGTAGCCGAGGAAGCGCATGCCCTCGAAGCCGTTGTTGGGCATGCCGGTCGTCGTGGGGATGTCGGACGCCGTCATGGCGATGCGCAGAACGCTCTCGGCGCTGGCCGGCGCGGTCAGAGCGACGGAACCGGCTAGGGCGGCAGCAATCAGGCGGCGAATTGTCATGTGTTTCCATTCGTCGAAGTTGCGGCGCGCCAACCGCAAATCCCGCGCCACGCTCAGGCTTAAGCCTTGCGTCCGGCGAACAGAAGATGCCGGACGTCGCCCCTTGCGCGTGGCGCCGGCTGCGCCACGGTAATACAAAATGCGAGTCACCGGCCGGTTTGGCCGGCGCACGAGGGAGCTGCCCGTGAGCGATGGAACGCCGAGCACCATGAATGGGGCCGAGAGTCTCGTTCGGACCCTCGTGGAGGGCGGGGTCGAGGTCTGCTTCACCAATCCCGGCACCTCGGAGATGCACTTCGTCGCCGCCCTCGATCGGGTCGAGGGGATGCGCTGCGTCCTGTTCCTGTTCGAGGGCGGGGCGACCGGCGCGGCGGACGGCTACGCCCGCATGGCCGACAAGCCGGCCTCGACGCTGCTCCATCTCGGGCCCGGCCTCGCCAACGGGCTGGCCAATCTTCACAACGCCAAGAAGGCGCGCACCCCCGTCGTCAACATCGTCGGCGAGCACGCGACCTATCACCGGGAGTACAACGCGCCGCTGACCTCGGACATCGAAGGCTTGGCCCACCCGATGTCGTCCTGGGTGCGGACCGGAATGAGTGCCGGCGAGATCGGCTCGGACGGCGCCGCCGCCATCGCGGCTGCCCGCACCGCGCCGGGGCAGGTCGCGACCCTGATCTTGCCGGCCAACACCGCCTGGGATCCCGGCACCGGGCCCGCGCCCGTGCCCGACATCCCGGCGCGGGCGAAGGCCGGCGACGACGCGATCACGGCCGCCGTGAAGGCGCTGCAAAGCGGCGAGACGGTGCTCCTGCATCTCGGCGACCGGGCGGTGCGGAACGAGGGTCGCGTCATCGCCGACCGGATCGCCCGTAAGACCGGCGCGCAGATCATGGCGATGACCTCCAATGCGCGGATCGACCGCGGCGCCGGCACCGTGCCGATCGAGCGCCTGCCCTACCCGATCGACCAGGGCATCGCGGCGCTGAAGGACTTCCGCCACATTATCCTGATCGGCGCGACGCCGCCGGTGGGCTTCTTCGCCTATCCGGGCAAGCCGAGCCTGCTGGCGCCGGAGGGCAGCACGACGATCACGCTGGCGACCCCCGAGGAAGACCAGATCGACGCCCTGGAGCGGCTCGCCGAGGCGGTCGCGGCCCCGCCCGCCGAGCCGATGGCCGTCGCGCCCCGCCCGAAGCTTCCGACCGCCGGTCCCCTCGACCAGGACACGATCGGGCAGGTGCTCGGCGCGCTGATCCCGGAGGGCGCGGTGATCTGCGACGAGTCGATCACCACGGGCCGCAACTTCTTCGCCCTCACCCGGGATGCCGCGGCCCACACCTGGCTCCAGCTCAGCGGTGGCTCGATCGGGCTCGGCATCCCGATGGCGACCGGCGCGGCCATCGCCTGCCCGGATCGCAAGGTGATCAACCTCCAGGCCGACGGCAGCGGCCTCTATACCGTGCAGGCGCTCTGGACCCAGGCCCGCGAGCACCTCGACGTGGTGACGCTGGTGTGGTCGAACCGGTCCTACGCGATCCTGCGGGCGGAGCTCGCCAATGTCGGTGCCCTCAATCCCGGCCCGAAGGCGCTCAGCATGCTGAGCCTCGACGAGCCGGCGGTGGATTGGGTGAGCCTCGCCAAGGGCTTCGGGGTCGAGGGGCGACGGGTCGAGACGCTCGCCGACTTCATCGCGGCGTTCCAGCACGCGCTGGCCAATCCGGGTCCGCACCTCATCGAAGTGGCTCTGTGAGCGAGACACGCTACCCGCTCCCCGGCCTCGATGGCCCGGTGGAGATCCGGGTCGATCGCTGGGGGCTCGCGCATATCCGGGCCGGTACCGCGCTCGACGCCTTTCGGGCGCAGGGGTTCAACGCCGCCCGGGACCGGCTCTGGCAGCTCGACCTCTGGCGCAAGCGCGGTCTCGGCCTGCTGGCGGCGGATTTCGGGCCTGGCTACCTTGCACAGGACCGCGCCGCCCGGCTGTTCCTCTACCGCGGCGACATGGCGGCCGAGTGGGCCGCCTACGGGCCGCAGGACACGAAGGCCATCGTCACGGCCTTCGTGGACGGGCTCAACGCCTACGTGGCGCTCACCGAGGCGCGGCCCGACCTGTTGCCGCCGGAATTCGCCCTGACCGGCACCCGTCCGAGCCGCTGGCAGCCCGCGGACGTCGTGCGCATCCGCAGCCACGGCCTGGTCCGCAACGTCCTCTCGGAGGTCGCCCGCGCCAAGGTGCTGGCGCGGGCCACATCCCGCGTGGAGGGACTCGCCGCCGACGATCTGCGCAAGCGGGTCAGCCCGCCGCACGATCCGGTCATCCCGGACGAACTCGACGCGGCGGACTGGCCTGACGATCTCCTCGATGCGTTCCGCCTCGCCACCGCGCCGGTCGGGTTTTCCCCGGAGCGCTCGGCGGCGTCCCGCGACGAAGCCTGGGCGTGGAGCAAGGTCGACGCGCACGGCGCCGTCACGCGGGGCAAGCGGGCGGCGCTGACGGAGCCGGTCGAGGGCTCGAACAACTGGGTGGTCGGCCCGTCGCGCACCGCGACGGGCCGGCCGATCCTGGCGAGCGACCCGCACCGGATCTACCTGCAGCCGTCGCTGCGCTACGCGGTCCACCTCACCGCCCCGGGGCTCGACGTGATCGGGGCCGGCGAGCCGGCGCTCCCGGGCATCTCGATCGGCCATAACGGGCACGCCGCCTTCAGCCTGACAATCGCGCCGATGGATCAGGAGGATCTTTTTGTCTGCGAGACCGACCCGGCCGATCCGGATCGCTACCGCTCCGATAACGACTGGGCGCCGATCGTGCGCATCACGGAAAACATCCCGGTGCGCGGCGGGCCGGACGAGACCGTGGTGCTGGGCTTCACCCGGCACGGGCCGATCATCCGCGAGGCCGGCGGCCGCGCCTTCGCGCTGCGGACCGTCTGGTCGGAGCCGGGCGCTGCCGCCTATCTCGACAGCCTCGCCTATCTGGGCGCCACCAGCCCCGAGGCTTTCGGCGAGGCCCTGCGCCACTGGTCGGCGCCTTCGGTCAACCAGCTCTATGCCGACGCGACCGGCCGGATCGCGTGGTTCATGGCCGGCAAGGCGCCCGTCCGTCCGGCCCATGACGGTCTGCTGCCGGTGCCGGGCGACGGCCGCTACGACTGGGCGGGGTTCCACGATCCGGCCGTGCTGCCCCGCAGCGTCGACCCGGACGCGGGCTGGCTCGCCACCGCCAACGAGATGAACCTGCCGCCGGGTTTCCCCGCGGAGGATTGCAAGGTCGGCTTCGAGTGGGCCGAGCCCTGGCGCGCGCGCCGCATCCGGGCGGTGCTCGGCGGGCAGACCCGGCACAGCCTCGCCGACTCGCAGGCGCTCCAGGGCGACGTCGTGTCCGAGCCGGCCCGGCGTCTCGCCGATCTGATCCGCGCGCTGCCGGCGCCCTCGGATCCCGATGTCGCCTCCGCCCGGGCCCTGCTGGCCGCGTTCGACGGGGCGCTGCATCATGATTCCCCTGCGGCCGCCCTTATCGAAATCCTGTGGGTCCATCACCTGCGCCCGGCGCTGCTCGGCGCGCTGATGCCGGATGCCGGAACCCGCCGCCTGCTGCCGCCGGGCGACACGCAGAGCCTGATCGAGCGCTTGGAGACCGGTCTCGACCCGGCGGCGCGCGATGCGCTGTTGGCGGAGGTCCTGGGGGCGGCGTTCCGGGACTGCCTGGAGCGGATGGGGCCGGACCCCATGGGCAGGCTCGCACCGGAGGCCGAAGCTCCACTCCCTCCCCCCTCTGCGGAGGAGGGTGGCCCCCAATGGGGGTCGGGAGAGGGGAGCGACGGTACGGAAGAAGGCGCTGTCCTTCGTGAAGGCCGCGAACTCCCCGGAAGCCGGGCTCCCCTCTCCCGGCCCCTGCTGACGCAGGGGCCGCCTTCCCCCGCAGAGGGGGGAGGGAGCGATACGGAAACGGTCGCGTCTCGCGAACCCCGCGTCGGCTGGTCCTGGGGCCGTCTGCACCACGCGCTGTTCGCCCATCCCCTGACCGGCCTGACTCCGGAATCCCGCTGGGATGTCGGGCCGCTGCCCGTGGGCGGGTCCGCGGCATCGGTCATGCACGCGGAGTACCGGATCGACACGTTCCGGCTCACGCACGGCGCCTCGTTCCGCATGGTTGTGGATGTGGGGGACTGGGACAGGTCGGTCTTCATCAACGTGCCGGGCCAGTCGGGAGACCCGCGAAGCCCGCACTATGCCGACCTCGCCCCGGTCTGGGGCGCCCAGGACCATGTGCCGATGCTCTACGGCCGCGCGGCCGTGGATGCAGTGACCGAGACGATCATCACCTTGAGCCCGTGCGCCGCCTGACCGGGCCGCCGATACGGATGGGGACAGACCCTTGAAAATCTTCATCGCGGGCCTCGCCACCGAGACCAACACCTTCGCGCCTCTGCCCACGGGCCGATCGGCGTTCCGGGCCGATTATGCCCGCCGCGACGGCACCCGGAACCCGCCGAGCCTCAGCAATATCGGACTCAAGGCTTGGCGCGCGATGGCGGAAGCGGACGGACACGCTGTCGTCGAGAGCCTCTCGACCTTCGCGCAGCCCGGCGGGATCACCCTGCGGGCCGTCTACGAGGAACTGCGCGACGCGCTGCTGGAGGATCTGAAGGCCGCGATGCCGGTCGACGCGGTGCTGCTGTTCATGCACGGCGCCATGGTCGCCGAGGGCTATGACGATTGCGAGGGCGACACGCTGGAGCGGGTCCGCGCCATCGTGGGGCCGGAGGCCACGATCGGCGTCGAGCTCGACCTGCACTGCCATCTCACCGAGACGATGCGGCGAGACGCCGACATCATCGTGATCTACAAGGAATACCCCCACACCGACATCGTCGACCGCGCCCGCGACCTCTACCCGCTGGTGGTGCGGACGGTGTCGAAGGACATCCGCCCGGTCATGGCCTATGCCGATTGCCGGATCATCAACATGTGGCGCACCAGCCGCGAGCCGGTCGCGGGCTTCGTGCGCAGGATGGAAGCGCTCGAGGGGCGCGACGGGATCCTGTCGGTCTCCTTCGGGCACGGCTTCCCGTGGGGTGACGTGGCCGATGTCGGCGCCCGGATGCTCGTCGTTGCCGACGGCGATGCCGGCAAGGCGCAGGCGCTGGCCGACGACCTCGCCGCTGCGGTCTGGGCCATGCGGGAGGAGGCGGCGAGCCGCTGCGACACGATCGACGCGGCGATCGATCTCGCCCTCGCCTCCGACGACCCGCGCCCGATGGTGCTCGCCGACTTCGCCGACAATGCCGGCGCAGGCGCGCCCTCGGACAACACCGCGATCCTCGCGCGCCTCGCCGAGCGGGGCGTGACGGGCGCGGCGCTGGGCTTGATCTGGGATCCCGGCGCGGTCGGCATCTGCCACGAGGCCGGGCTCGGCGCGACCTTCACGCTCCGGATCGGCGGCAAGTGCGGTGTGACCTCGGGTGACCCCGTGGACCTGCGCGTCACCGTGCGCGGCCTGTCGGAGGATCACAGCCAGACCGGGCTGAGCGGCGGCCGGGCCCATCTCGGTCCCGCGGCCTGGGTGGAGGCGGACGGGATCCACGTCGTGTTGACCCACAAGCGCCAGCAGGCCTTCGCGCCCGACGCCTTCACGGGTCTCGGCCTCAGCCTCGACGACAAGCGCATCGTCGTGGTGAAGTCGATGCAGCATTTCTATGCCGCCTTCGCGCCTGTCGCGAGCGAGGTCCGCTACGTCGCCGCGCCCGGGGCGGTGCCGCCGGATTACGGGGCCATCCCCTATACCAAGCGGTCGGACGCCTACTGGCCGCGGATCGCCGATCCCTTCGCCGAGGAGACCGCCCGATGATCCCGGACCTCCACTTCGACGCGCGCGAGATTCTTGCGACCCTGCGCCCCTGGGTCGAGTGCGAGAGCCCGACCCACGATGCGGCGGCGGTGAACCGGATGATGGGCGTGGCCGCCCGCGACCTCGCCCTTTTGGGAGCCACCGTCGAGACGATCCCGGGCCGGATGGGCCTGAGCGACTGCGTCCGCGCACGATTCCCGCACCCCCGGCGGGACGTGCCGGGCATCCTGGTGCTCGGCCATCTCGACACGGTACATCCGGTCGGCACGCTCGGAAGCCTGCCCTGGCGGATCGAGGGCGACCGTGCCTACGGGCCGGGCATCCTCGACATGAAGGGCGGCAACGTGATTGCGCTGGCGGCGCTCCGCGCCCTGGCGGCTTCCGGCGTCGCGACGCCCCTGCCGGTGACCGTCCTGTTCACCGGCGACGAGGAGGTCGGCAGCCCCTCGACCCGCGACCTGATCGAGGCCGAGGCCGCCCGGCACGCCTTCGTGCTGGTGCCGGAGCCAGGTCAGCCCGAGAACGGCGTCGTCACCGGCCGCTATGCCATCGCACGCTTCGATCTGGAGGCGCTCGGCCGGCCGAGCCACGCCGGATCCTCGCCCCACGAGGGCCGCTCGGCGATCCGCGCGATGGCCCGCATGATCCTCGCGATCGACGCCATGTCGGATTCCGACTGCACGTTCTCGACCGGCGTGGTCTCCGGCGGGCAGTGGGTCAATTGCGTCCCGACCGTCTGCCGCGGGCAGGCGCTCAGCATGGCCAAGCGCCAGGCCGACCTCGACCGCGGTGTCGCGCGGATGCTGGCCCTATCGGGCGAGGCGGACGGTGTCCGCTTCACCGTGGCCCGAGGCGTGACCCGGCCGGTCTGGGAACCGGATGCCGGCGGCATGGCCCTCTACGAGCGGGCGCGGACCTTGAGCGAGGGGCTCGGTCACCCCCTCCCCCACCGCAGCGCCGGCGGCGGCTCCGACGGCAACTTCACCGGCGCCAACGGCATCCCGACGCTGGACGGCCTCGGGCCCCTCGGCCAGGGCTACCACACCCTGGAGGAGCACCTGCTGATCGACACGCTGCCCCAGCGGGCTCGGCTGTTCGCGGCGCTGCTGGCGAGTCTGGGCGCAGAGGCTCAGGCCTGAGCCCGCTGCGGCCCGCTTCCGTCAGGCGGGATCCACCGGCATGTCCGGCACCCCGCCGGCCTCGATCGCCGCGCCTGCCGCGAGGCACAAATCCTCCCGGTAGCGCGCGGCGACGAGCTGCACGCCCACGGGTGTGCGCCCGACGAGCCCCGTGGTGACGGTGAGCGCCGGGATGCCGAGCGGCGCCAGGCCGACCTGCAGCAGGTTCGCTTCGAAGGCTCGAGCGATGCCGGCATCGCCGGTGCGGTCGAGCCCATCCGGGAACGGCAGCTCGCCGGAGACCGGCACCAGCAGCACCGGGTTCTCGGCGAGGAACAGGGACCAGTCCCGGGCGAGGGTCGCGCGCCGGGTAAGAGACCGGGCGATCGCGTCGGGCGTCATCGCCTCCGCCCGCGTCCGGAAGCTCTCCAGAAGGCCGATCGCCGCCGGGTCGCCCTCGCGCTCCGCGGCGGCGCGGACGGCCGCGTAGCCGTCGCCCAGCCAGAGCTGGAGCTGGACCTCGCTCGCCTCGCGGATCGGCGGCGTGTCGGCGATCTCCGTGACCGTCCAGCCGGCCTCGGTGAGGCGACGCGCGGCGCCCCGCAGCGCTGCCTCGACCTCTGGGACGACGACGAGACCGCCCGGCCGGACGCAGAGTGTGGCCCGCCGCGGGCATTCCGGACCCACGAGGGGCGCGGGCACCCACCAGGGGTCGCGCGGATCGGGAGCCGCCATGACCTCCAGGCCGAGGCGGATATCCGCGATGCTGCGGGCGAGCGGTCCCGAAACGGCCATGAGCTGCGGCCCGATCCCGCGCTCGGGCGAGGACGGGTTCCAGGCCGGAATGCGGCCGAGGCTCGGCCGAAGGCCATGGACCCCGCAGGCATAGGCAGGATAGCGCACCGAGCCGGCGATGTCGGTGCCGTGGGCGATCGCACCAATACCGGCCGCGACCGCGGCCCCCGCCCCGCCCGATGAGCCCCCGGGCGTCAGCGCCGGGTCGCGCGGGTTCCGGGTCTCGCCGTGCAATTGGTTGGTGGTGAACCAGCGCAACGAGAAGGCCGGCGTGTTGGTCCGCCCGAGCAGCACCGCGCCGGAACGCCGGAGATTGGCCACCACTGGGTTGTCGTCCGTGGCGACCAAGTCCTGCTGAAGGCGCAGCCCGTTCGTCGTCGCGAAGCCGCGCTGATCGACATTCACCTTGACGGTCACCGGCACGCCCGCGAGCGGTCCTGATTCCTCACCGCGCGCCCGCGCCGCGTCGACCGCATCCGCTTGCCTCAGCACGTCGTCGGGACGGTGCTCGACCACGGCGTTGATCCGACCGTTGACCGCGTCGAGCCGCGCGAGGGCATCCTGCGCGACTTCCCGGGCCGAGACCTGACCGGCGCGGATCAGGGCCGCGAGATCGGTCGCCGTCAGACGCCAGAGCTGCATGGGGTTTCCTTTCGCTTGGCCCGGACGGGCCGATCCATCCTGCGATTCGCGGCGCCTCGGGCGCTCGAAGAACCTAATTCAATATGCAAGCGGACGGCCGCTTTTTTATGCAGCCGGGGATCGTCAGGGGCCGCAAGGGTTTGCCGCACTGCAGCAGAATTACTTAAGCATTCGTCCGGATTGAGCCCTTGCCAGCCCGTAAACGACGGCTAACCTCGTCATTGTTCGCGCGTTCGACCCGCCAATCCAGCAAAAAGGACGATCTCCTCAGACGAAAGCAGGCAACCTCTAGAAAAGGCAGGCTTCCATGGCAGAGGTGATTCGTGTTAAGCCGACACATGACGGCACTTACACCGTGTATCGCGGCACACTCGCTCTGATCTGCGGTCTGACACGTCTTCAGGCCGAGCGCTACGAAGCGAGTCTCAGCCGGCAACAGCGCGCCGATCTCGCGGCGGTCGGCGTCTGATCGCGCAAGGATGACCATCGACGATTGTCAGGCCGGCGCGACCGAAGAAGGGGGCCGTGCCGGCCGATCGGCTCAAGCGAGGTCGA
Source organism: Methylobacterium sp. PvR107 (assembly GCF_017833295.1). Lineage (NCBI taxonomy): Bacteria > Pseudomonadati > Pseudomonadota > Alphaproteobacteria > Hyphomicrobiales > Methylobacteriaceae > Methylobacterium > Methylobacterium sp. PvR107. The sequence continues at coordinate 5,452,373 of NZ_JAFIBW010000001.1, read as the reverse complement.
TAGGCCCGAGGTCGCCCATCGCCCCCGCCGCATCGAGGCCCCGTCGCCGGGCGCTGACCGCGTAGCCGTTTCCGATGGGAGCGATCTCGTACAGCAGGTAGGAGGCCCGTCGCGAGGCGATCGCCCCGTGCCCGTCCGGGCGGGCCGAGGCCGAAGGCGCACCGACGACCGGCACGCCACGTCCGTCCGGACCCGGGATGATCGCGCTGCTGGTGACGTGGTTATGGCCGTGCAGGATCAGGTCCGCGCCCGCTCGCCCGATCATCGCCGTGAAGGCGGCCGCGTCCTTCAGCTCACGCCCCGGCGAGGCCCCCCCCGGTTGCGGCGGGTGATGGATCATCACGACGCGGAACGGGTGGCCCGGCTCCGTGGCCAGCGCCCGCAGCAGCACCTCGGCCGCGGCGAGTTGCGGTGCGCCGAGCCGTCCGGTGGCCACGAAGGGCTTGGTCGGGATCGCGCTGGAGAGCCCGACGAGGGCGAGCGGTCCGCGTCGCCGAAGATAGGGGAACCGTCCCGAAGACCCGGTGTCGTCGCCGGTGTAGCGGCCACAGGCGGCGAGCAGCCCCTCCAGGGAGCCGCGGACATAGGCGTCGTGGTTGCCCGGGACGAAGCTCACCGTTTCGGGAGGGCCCAGGGCTTCGAGGAAGGTCCGCGCCGTCTCCCACTCGCTCGGCAGGCCGATGTTGCACAGGTCGCCCGTGCAGGCGACGTGCCCCGCCCCTTGGCCTTTCAGGTCGGCAACCAAGGCCTCCAGGATGGTCATGTCGTGGCTGCGCGAGCGACCGCGCCGCCAGTTGGCGTAGCCAGTGGCGCGCTTGCCGATGAGCTGATGCAGGCGCACGCGACCGAGGGGGCCGACATGCGGGTCGCTGAGATGGGCAAGGCGGAAGGTCAACGCCGGAGGTCACCCTCGAGACGGCTACGGGACGCGCTCCGCATCGCGGGCGCGGGGCCCGTCGTCAAGCGCTCCCGATGAGGATCCCGGCGGCCAGCACCAGCGCGCCGCCAAGCATCACCTGCATCGCGGCCCGCCAGAACGGCGTCGCCATGAAGCGCGTGCGGATCGCCGCGATGACGATCAACTCGACGGCCACCACCAGCACGGCGAGCGTCGTGGCGAGGAGAAACGGGTTCGGCCAGCCCGCGGGAAGCGTGTCGGGGATCGCGTAGGGCAAGGTGTGGCCGAGGCCGCCGAGTGTCGTCATGACCCCGCAGACGAGACCGCGCATCAGCGGGTCGCCCCGCCCGGTGACGCTGCCGTCGTCCGACAGGGCTTCCGTGAACCCCATGCTGATTCCAGCGCCCACCGAGGCTGCCAGGCCGACTAGGAAGGTCGCGCCATTGTGACCCGTGGCGAAGGCCGCCGCGAAGATCGGCGCCAGGGTCGACACGGAGCCGTCGATCAAGCCGGCCAGGCCAGGCTGGACATAGCGCAGGACGAAGCTGCGATGGGCCTCGGCGGCGGTGCGACTGGTGCTCTCGAGAACGGCTGCCATGCGTCGAATCCCTGTTTAGATGAATTCCAATCTATAGTTTGGAATATCTCTAAACAAGTCGCTGCGCCGTGTTTTTGCCGTGCGACGGGAGCATGCGCGGTCCCGGAACGTCCGACGGAGCAGGCCGATCACATACCTCTGGTTGTGGAGAAGGCCGGTTGTCTCGGCTTCGGCGCGGAGGCTAGACCATGCGCGGACAATTTCGATCCGGACCCGATCGGGCGGCGGCTTTCCGGTCGTCCCAGGCGTGACATGAGCCTCGGCAAGCGTTTCATCCGACATCCCTTCGCGCAGCGCGTTCTCGGGCGCCTCGCGGCCTCCTATCTCAAGCTGGTGCGGCGGACGAACCGCTTCGAGATCCATGCCGGACATGCGCCTCCGGGAGGCGTGGATGCGTGGATGGACGCACACATCCCACTCATCGCCGGGATGTGGCACGGGCAGCACATCATGATGCCGTTCATGAGCCGGCCGAAAGACCGGGTGGCCACGATCATCTCGAAGAATCCGGACGGCAACATCAACACCATCGCGTTAGAGCACCTCGGCGTGCGGGTGATGCGGGCCTCCGGCGCCCGGGGCCGGAGCCGGGCGACGGACCTGCGCGCCAAAGGTGGGGCCGAAGGATTGCGGGGCATGCTCCGGGCCCTGAAGGCGGGGGAGTCGGTCGCCTTCAGCGCGGACGTGCCGAAGATCTCGCGTCGCTGCGACGCCGGGATCCTGACGCTGGCACGCCTTTCCGGGCGTCCCATTGTCCCGGCCGCCGTGGTCACGAGCCGGCACCTGCGATTCGGATCCTGGGACCGTGCCTGTCTCGGCCTGCCGTTCGGGCGCGGCGCGATCGTGCTCGGCGATCCCATCTACGTGCCGCGCGACAGCGAGGGCGACGCCTTCGAGACGCTGCGGCGCTTCGTCGAGGCCGAGATGAACCGCGTGCATGCGCGCGCCTACGCGCTGGTCGGGCGCGCCGACCGCGCGGCGCTCTACCGGGATCCGGCCCCGACCGCCGAGCCGGCTCCGGTGGGAGACGTCGCGTGAGGCGCCCCTCGGTGACCCTGCCGCTCCAGGCCTACCGGGCGGGCCTGCGGATCGGCGAGCCGGCGCTGACCGGGCTTCTTGCGTGGCGGGCGCAGCGCGGCAAGGAGGACCCGCTGCGCCTGCCCGAGCGGCGCGGTCTGCCGGGCCGGGCGCGCCCGGTCGGGCCGCTGGCCTGGATGCACGGGGCCAGTGTCGGCGAGGCGCTGTCGCTGATCGGCCTCGTCGAGGGCATGATTGCCCGCGGCTTCTCCGTGCTGGTGACCACGGGCACGCGTGCGGCCGCCGACTTGATCGGCTCCCGTCTTCCGTCCGGCGCGGTGCACCAATACATGCCCCTCGACGCCCCGCGCTGGATGGCGCGCTTCCTCGACCATTGGCAGCCGGACCTGGCGGTGATCGCCGAGTCGGAGATCTGGCCCAACACGATTCTCGCCCTGGATGAGCGCGAGATCCCGCTGATCCTGGTCAATGGGCGCATGTCGGAGCGCTCCTTCCATGGCTGGGAACGCTGCCCCCGCACCGCAAAGGCGCTTCTGTCGCGGATCGCGATCTGCCTGGCCCAGACGCAGGAGGATGGCGAGCGCTTCGCCAAGCTCGGTGCGCCGCGGGTGAGCATCGCGGGGAACCTGAAGTTCGACGCGCCGGTGCCGCCGGCCGACCCGCAACAGCTCGCCTATCTCGGCGCCATGCTCGCCGGCCGGCCGGTCTGGGTGGCGGCGAGTACGCATCCCGGCGAGGAGGCGATGGTCGCCTATGCGCACGCGGTGCTGAAGGCCCGGTTCCCGCAACTCCTGACCATCATCGCCCCGCGGCATCCGGCCCGGGGCGGCGAGGTGGTCGCGTGCGCGGACGCCCTCGGCCTGCGCAGCGCCCGGCGCTCCGCCGGGGGACGGCCGCACCCGTCCGTGGAGGTCTATGTCGCCGACACGATCGGCGAACTCGGCCTGTTCTACCGTCTCACCGCTCTGGTGTTCCTCGGCGGCTCCCTGGTGTCGCGGGGCGGCCAGAACCCTATCGAGCCGGTGCGTCTGGACACCGTCGTCCTGCACGGCCCGCATACCGAGAACTTCTCGGTGATCTACAGCGCCCTCGACCGCGCGGGCGGCGCCCTGCCGGTGCGCGACGGCGTCGAGCTGGCAACGGTCGCCGGCGAACTCCTGAGCGATCCGGGACGCTTCGCCGGCATGATGCAGGCCGGGCAGAGCGCCCTGCAGCCCTTCGAGGGCGCGGTCGCGCGCACGCTCGCGGTGCTCGATCCGTTCGTCGCGCAGATGAAGCTTCAGCGTCTCGACCGAGGCGGTCCCGTGCGCCCGCTCGCGCGGGTCTGATGCGGCCTCCGGCCTTCTGGGCGGCAGGGCCGGACCATCCGGCCGCCCGCTGCCTCGCGCCGCTGGGAGCTGCCTACGGGGCGCTCGTAGCCCGGCGCATGGATCGGCCCGGCGCACGGGCCGGCTGCCCGGTCCTGTGCCTGGGGAACTTCACCCTTGGCGGCGCCGGCAAGACGCCGGCTGCCCTGGCCCTGGCCGCCCTCCTCGCCGCGCTCGGCCGCAGGCCCGCCTTTCTATCCCGCGGCTATGGCGGCCGAACGGCAGGCCCGGTGCAGGTCGATCTCGACCGGCACGATGCGGTCGCGGTCGGCGACGAGCCGCTGCTCCTGGCCCGCCGGGCCGTGACGGTGGTCTCCCGGGATCGGCCGGCCGGAGCCGCCCTGTGCCGGTCGCTCGGTGCCGACACCATCGTGATGGATGACGGGCTGCAGAACCCGGCCCTCGCGAAGGATCTCGGGTTTGCCGTGATCGACGGTCCCGCCGGCCTCGGCAACGGTCTGCCGGTTCCCGCCGGCCCGCTGCGGGCGCCGCTCGACCGCCAATGGCGACACGTCGCCGGGCTGATCCTGATCGGCGACGGGGCGCCGGGCGAGGCAGTCGCTCGCGCGGCCGAGGGCCGGGGTCTGCCGGTCCACCGGGCGCGCCTTGTCCGGGAAACGGACGATCTGGCGGGCCGGCGCTGCCTCGCCTTCGCGGGGATCGGCCGACCGGACAAGTTCTTCGCGACGCTCGCCGACGCGGGGGCTGTGATCGCGGCGACGCGCCCGTTTCCCGATCACCATCCCTACCGGCGCGGAGACCTGGCCACCCTGGCGGCCGAGGCGCAGCGGCTCGGAGCCGATCTCATCACGACCGAGAAGGACGCCGCACGGCTGCCGCCCGACTTCGCGGCCGGGGTGCGCGTGCTGCGCGTGCGCCTCGCCTTCGACGACGGAGAGGCCGTGCGTCGGCAGGTTTTGGGCGCTCTCGCGGGCGCGCCGTGACGGTCAGGGACGGCCGGTTTCCTTGAGCCGCTTCAGGATCGCATCGGGGGAGACGTAGGCCTCCTGCCGGACCGCGCTCCAGTAGCGCAGGGCGTCGAGCGGGATCGGCTCCCCCGTCACCGCGCACCGCACGAAGCTGCCCGGCTTGACCACCCGCATGGTGCCGTCGCCGTACTCGACGACCGCCTCGCCATTGTTCGCGCGTTCGTAACGACCCAGCACATCCGCCTCCTGATCGACCTTCGCTTTCTACACGATCCGCGCCGGCCGCGCTGCTTCTGAAGAGTCAGGTCAGCATCGACCGGGTTTGATCGCGCCCCAGCACGGCGCGGGCGGCGGACGCATCGATGTGCATCCGCGCAACCAGGGCGTCGGCGCTGTCGAACCGTTCCTCGCCGCGGATGTAACCGACGAATTCGACGGCGATCTCCTGCCCGTAGAGATCGCCGGAGAAATCGAACAGGTAGATCTCCAGGAGCGGCGCGCCGTCGTCGAAGGTCGGGCGGCGCCCGTAGCTCGCCACGCCGTCGTAGAACCGACCGGACCCGAGGCGGACCCGGACCGCGTAGATCCCGTGGGCCAGTCCGCAATCCGGCAGCCTGACATTGGCGGTTGGAAAGCCGAGCTGACGGCCACGCTTGTCGCCGTGCTGGACCGGGCCGAGCACGAACCAGCGATAGCCGAGCAACGCGTTGGCGCGGGTCACGTCGCCGGCGGCAAGCGCCACGCGGATCGCGCTCGACGACACCGGCTCGGTCTCGCCACCGAGGGCGACGGGTTCGACGATCCGGCAACTCATCCCGGCCTCGCGGCAGAGTTCGGCCAGGATCGCGGGTGTGCCCTCGCGGCCACGGCCGAAATGGAAATCGTGACCGACGACCACGCCGGACAGGCCGAGCGATGCTTTGAGGAAATCGAGCACGAAAGCGCGCGCCCCCGTGGCCGCGAGGGCGCCGTCGAAGCGGCGGATGATCAATCCGTCGAGGCCGAGATGGGCGAACACGATCTCCTTGGCGGCGGGGCCGGTAAGGCGGAACATCGGCGCGTCGGGCGTAAAATAGGCTCGCGGATGCGGCTCGAAGGTGAGCACCGCCGCCGGGCGACCGGCCTCGGCCGCCGCCTGGCGCACGCTCTCGACGAGCACCCGGTGACCGAGATGGACGCCGTCGAAGTTGCCGATCGCCGCCACGGCCCCCGCCAGGGCCGGCGGCACCGGCGCATCGGCGCGGCAGATCGTGAAGGGCCGCGCGGCCGTTGCGTCGCCTGAGGCCATCGATGTGGAGTCGGGTGCTGGGAAGGGTCGGATGGGATCGCCTGACATGTCCGCAAGGGGCCCGACGCGGCCGGACCCTGCCCAAAGGCGTCCGGAGGGTCAAGCGAGAGGGCACCTGTCAGCGCGCCGCACGAAGCGAGCCCTCGGGATGGGGCCCTGGAACCGAGCCATGAAACTTGGCCGTGAGTCCGGGTCATGCGCGGGCCGCGCCGATTAACCGCTTCGCAATGCGCGTGCGCTATTTAAAATGTCGTGCCGCGCAGCTAAATTGCCGCGTTAGCGAAGCGTTAATCTATCCGGGAGCCGCCGCGGCTTCCCGCCGGGCAATACGGAGCAGTTGTTCGATGGCTCTCGATTTGAGCATGCCGATCCTCGTTGTCGACGATTACCAGACAATGGTCCGCATTATTCGTAATCTTCTGAAACAGCTCGGGTTCGAGGAGGTCGATGATGCTTCGGACGGTACCGAAGCTCTTGCGCGCCTCAAGGGCCGCAAGTACGGCCTCGTGATCTCCGACTGGAACATGGAGCCGATGACGGGGTACGAGCTGCTCCGGCACGTGCGTGCGGATGAGAATCTTCGGACGACGCCGTTCATCATGGTGACGGCCGAATCGAAGACCGAGAACGTCATCGCGGCCAAGAAGGCTGGCGTGAACAATTATATCGTCAAGCCCTTCAACGCCGCCACGCTGAAGTCGAAGATCGAGGCGGTCTGCGGGAGCTGATCGGCCCCATGCAGCGCTCCCCGCGCCGTCCAGCCGGATCGCCGACGCGCCGCAAGGCACGCGGGACCGGAACAGCCGGCCAGGACGGTCATCGATCCCAGGAGGACAGCATGTCGTTAGCCGTCGCGCGGCAGGTCGATTTGCGGATGCGGGAGCCGCAGGCCGTCATCGCCGAATTGATCGAGATCGCGGACTATATCGCCCACCTGCGCGAGGAGATCGGCGCGCTGCGGGCGAACGAGATGAGTCGCGACCGGATCCCCATGGCGCACGAGGAGCTCGGCAGCGTCGTCGCGGCGACCGCGGGCGCCACCAACACCATCATGGAAGCCGCAGAAGCGATGCTCGGGCTCCCGGACGGCCCGGGCTACCGCGACGCGGTCGAAGAGCGCATCAACACGATCTTCGAGGCCTGCGCGTTCCAGGACATTACCGGGCAGCGGATCGCCAAGGTGGTGGAATCACTCAGGCTGTTCGAGCAGCGCCTCGCCCGGTTCGTCGGGGCCGTGAAGGCCCGCGACACCGGTTCCCTGGACCCGGCCGAGCGCGCCCGCCGCGCCCGGGCGGAAGATCTGCTGCTCAACGGCCCCCAGGCGGTCGAGGCGACACCCTCTCAGGACGACATCGACGCGCTCTTCGCCTGATGCGCCGCGCCGGATCGCCGGTCCGGGCGTCGACTCGGCGGCCGCGCTCCGGTTAGATCGCTGCCCGTACCCGGTTGCCGCACGGCGCCGGCAGGAGGCCTGTGCAGGGAATGGCGGCGCGGCTCTGGTCCGACCTCACCACGCAAGACTTCGCCCATCGTGACATGCGGCGCGCCATCGCGGTGCTGCCGGTGGCCGCCATCGAGCAGCACGGTCCCCACTTGCCGCTCTCGACCGATTGCGACATTGCCGAGGGCTACATCGCCCGCGTGCGCCCGCTGGTGCCGGCACATCTCGACGTGCTGCTGCTGCCCGTGCAGGCCGTGGGCAAGTCCGACGAGCACGACGCCTTCCCGGGGACGCTGTCCCTGGAGATCGGGACGGCGCTCGCGGCCTGGACGGGGCTCGGCGCCGCGGTCAGCCGCGCCGGGTGCCGCAAGCTGGTGATCGTCACGAGCCATGGCGGCAACAGCCCGCTCATCGACCTCGTGGCGGGTGAGCTTCGGTCGCGCTTCGGCATGGTCGTGGTGACGACCTCCTGGGCGCGGTTCGGCTATCCGGAGGGCCTGTTCCCGTCCGAGGAGATCGCCCACGGCATCCACGCCGGCGGCATCGAGACCGCGCTGATGCTGGCCCTGCGCCCCGATCTCGTGCGGACCGACCGGATCGCCGACTTCCCGCCGCGGACCCGCGCGATGATCCGCGAGTTCACCCACCTGCGCGCCGGCCGTCCTGCCGCCTTCGCCTGGAAAGCCGAGGATCTCCATCCCTCCGGCGCCATCGGCGACGCGCGGCTCGGCACGGCCGAAGCCGGCCACGCGGCGCTCGAATACGGGGCGCAGGCCTTCGTGGCGCTCCTGCGCGACGTCGACGCGTTCGAGCTCGACGGGCCGGCACCGGCGTAACCGCCGCCGCCGTGCGGCCGAAAGAGCCGGTACGCCGGGCGTGAAGGCCGGCGCGGGAGCCCCGGCCATGCGTCCTATCCAGCGTCCCATCGTGCTGATCGCCGCCGCCCTGATCTGCGCGGCCGCCGGCCCGACCGCCGCGGCGGAGCGTCCCGTCGTCGTCGAGCTGTTCACCTCGCAGAGCTGCTCCTCCTGCCCGCCCGCCGAGGCGCTGCTCGGCCGACTCGCGCGGGAGCATGCCGATGTCCTGCCGCTCGCGTTCCACGTCACCTACTGGAACCACCTGAACTGGCGCGATCCCTACGCCCTGCCCGCCGCCACCGCGCGTCAGGAGGCTTACGCGGCCCGGCTCGGTGGTGGCGCCTACACACCGGAGGCGGTGATCGATGGCCGGACCGGCCTCGTCGGCTCCGACGAGGCCGGCCTGCGCGGCGCAATCGCGCAGGCCCGGGAGGCTGCGCCGGCAATCCCGGCGACGCTGTCCCGCGAGGGCGACCGCGTCGCCGCGCGAGTCGGGTCGGGCCATGGCGTCGGGCGGGTCCTGCTGATCGGCTTCGATCCGAGCCACACCACCCGGGTGCTGCGCGGCGAGAATGCCGGGCGCATCATCGAGCAGGCCAATATCGTCCGCTCGATCCACGAGCTCGGTCCCTGGTCCGGCGCCGCCGCGACCTTCACGGCCGCCCGGCCCGAGGGCGAGACCGCGGCCCTGCTCCTGCAGGCGGAGGACGGGGGCATCCTCGGGGCCGCCCGACTGGATCGGCCTGGCATCGGGGCGGCCCGGGAGGCGCTGCGATGATGCTGACCCTCCAAGGCAGCGCCGGTGGGGGCGGCTGGGTGCTGGCGCCCGGACCGGAACGCGGGCAAAAGACGGCCCGTGCCGGAGGACGGAACGGCGGAGCCCGGATGGCGCTCGAAGAGGATCTTGCGGCTCTGATGGCCGCGGCGCAGGGCGGCGACGCGGCCGCCTATCGCGCCCTGCTGAAGGCTTGCCTGCCGGTCGTGTCGGCGATCGCCAGGGCCCAGGGCGTGCGCGGCGAGGCGGTAGACGATGTCGTGCAGGATACGCTGATGACGGTCCACCGGGCGCGGGCGAGCTACGATCCGGCGCGCCCGTTCCTGCCCTGGCTGCGCGCGATCACCCAGCGGCGGGTGATCGATCGGCTGCGCCGTTCGGGTCGCCGACCGCGGGAGGTCAACGATCCCCTGGCCTACGAGGCCGAGGCCGACCCCGGCCCGGCCCCCGGGCACGGCCTAGAGGCGCGGGACCGCGCCGCCGCCCTGGCGCGCGCGGTGGCGTCGCTCCCGGAGGGGCAGCGGCAGGCAGTGGAGCATCTCGGCCTGCGCGAGCTCTCGCTCGACGAGACCGCGGCGCTGACCGGCCGGAGCAAGGGGGCACTCAAGGTCAACCTTCACCGCGCGCTGAAGGCGCTCCGGGCCAGCCTGACGCAGGAGAGGGAGTGATGGCCGAACGCACCGGCTGCAGCCTGTCCCGCCACGAGCGGCTCGTCGAGGACCTCGCGGGCAGCCTCGAGCCCGTGCGGCCGCTCCCGGCTCCCGGTGCGCGCGCCGCCCTGTGGCTCGGCTCGGCCCTGCTGATCGGGCTGGTCCTGGCGGCCTGGAGCGGCACCGGCGGCTTCATGCTGCGGATGCGCGTCCCCGATCTCGCCCTGGCGGCTCTGGGCGCCGTGCTGACCGCCGCGGCCGCCGCGTTCGCGGCTTTCTCCACCAGCGTGCCGGGTCGCTCGGCCGGCTGGGCGTTCCTGCCCGTGCCGCCGCTGGCCCTGTGGATCGGGGCGAGCGGTCTCGGCTGCCTGCGCGAGTGGGTCGCGCCGGGAGCCGACATTCCGGGCGCCCACACGGTGACGGGCTGCTTCAGCTTTCTGATCTGCGTGTCGGTGCCGCTCTCGGCGCTGATCGTCGTGATGCTGCGGCGCGCCTGCCCCCTTCGACCGAACCTCACGGCGGCCCTGGGCGGCCTCGCGGTGGCCGCCGCAGCGGCGGCCCTTCTGATGCCGGTTCATCCGCATGACGCGACGGCGACCGATCTCCTGATCCACGCGGCCGCGGTCGCCATCGTCATAGGCATCAACGGGCTGGCCGGGGGCCGGCTGATCGGCCGCGACGCCGGAACCGGCTGAGCGCCTGCCCCGGCCTCAATCCCCATAGGGGTCGCGGGCCGGCCAATCCACGATCCGGTCCGGCAACTCGTCCTCGGAGAATTCCTCCTCATTGCCGGAGAGCCGGCCGCGGACCGAGATCCCGGCCTCATGCACGCTCGCTGCCCGTCCCGAGATCAGGGGATGCCACGGGTAGAGCGGCTCGCCATCCCGGACGAGACGGTAGGCGCAGGTCGGCGGCAGCCACGGGATCGTGCGCACCGCCTCGGGTGTCAAACGGACGCAGTCGGGCACCCGCTTCTGACGGCGCGGATAGTCGCGGCAGCGGCAGGTGAGCCCGTCGAGGAGCGTGCAGCCGACATCCGTGTGGTGGACCTCGCCGGTATCCTCGTCCTCGAGCTTCATCAGGCAGCACCGGCCGCACCCGTCGCACAGGCTCTCCCATTCGGACGGGCTCATCGCTTCCAGGGTCTTGGTCCGCCAGAACGGCTCGACGTCCCCGCGGCGCGGCGCCTCGGGCTTGGGCATCTTTCAGGTCTCTCGATCGGGAGGTGCGTCTCTCTGCCCGAGCCGCGGGATCGCTGCAAGCGTAGCCGCCGGCCACGCCTGCCCCGAGAGTCGGGTCCCAAGAGCAGGCCGGTGCCATGGACAACGAACCCCGTCATTCCAACGCTGCGGAGCAGGGCCGGAGCCCAGAGCCTCCGCCGGAGCCATAGGAGGCGGGCGTCGGCGGTTTTGGGTTCCGCGCTCGCCTTCGGCGCCCCGGAACGACGGGGGGGCGGCTGCGCCCTGCCCAAACGCCGCGATTATCGGCTCACCAGGCGGTCTGCGAGCCCGATCGGCGCCTTCATGCGACCCGATCGCCTCCTGGCGCGTTATGCCCAAGCTCGTCCGCTTCGATACGCGAGACTGCGCAGAGCCTCGCCGACGGTTCCGGATCCTGCTATGGACGGGCGTGCCGCGCGGTGGCCCGGGCGCAGGCTTCGCGCCGGCGGCGCGGCCGCGCCACCATCCGCCGCAGAGGCGCTCGACAAGCCGGGTTCGACATCGTGCGCCTGCCGACGCTCACCGAGATCAAGGTTCGCTTCGAACGCGCCGCCCTCGCGTTCGATGCCTGGGTCAATGCCAGCCTTTACGACGGCGGCCAGTCCACCGGCGAGGCCTACGAGCGCTTCCAGCGCGTCATGAGCCGCTTCGCCGTGCGTGGCTGGAAGCGCGTCGCCCTCGACCTCACCAGCGAGGCCGTCACCCTCGGCACCGGCGGCGCCGTGCTGATGCTGGCGCTGGCGCAGCCCGCGTTCCAGCTCACCAGCGAGAACTGGCTGAAGCAGCAGGACCTCGCCGTCACCTTCCTCGATCGCTACGGCACCGAGGTCGGGCGCCGCGGCATCAAGCACGACGACTCGCTCAAGCTCGACGAGTTTCCCGACATCATGATCAAGGCGCTGGTCTCCACGGAGGACCGGCGCTTCTACGAGCATTGGGGCATCGACCCGATCGGCACCCTCCGGGCCCTCGTGAACAACTCGAAGGGCGGCGGCGGCACGCAGGGCGGCTCCTCGATCACCCAGCAGCTCGCCAAGAACCTTTTTCTGACGAATGAGCGCTCCCTCGAGCGCAAGGTCAACGAGGCGTTCCTGGCCCTGTGGCTGGAGAGCCACCTGACCAAGAACGAGATCCTGAAGCTCTACCTCGACCGGGCCTATATGGGCGGCGGCACCTTCGGCGCGGTGGCGGCGGCGGATTATTATTTCGGCAAGCCGCTCAAGGACATCAGCCTCGCCGAGGCCGCCATGCTGGCGGGGCTGTTCAAGGCGCCGACCAAGTACGCCCCGCACGTCAATCTGCCGGCGGCCCGCGCCCGGGCGGCCGACGTGCTGCACAACATGGTTGAGGCCGGCTTCGTCACCGAGGGCCAGATCCAGACGGCCCTGCGTAATCCGGCGACGCCGGTGACCCGCACCCGCGACATCACCGCCGACTACTACCTCGACTGGGCCTTCGGCGAGATCAAGGGCATGGCCGATGCCGGAAAGCTGCGCAGCGACCGCGTGCTGACGGTGAAGACGCCGCTGGACCTCGCGATTCAGAAGCGCGCCGACGAGGTGGTGGCCGACATTCTGCGCAAGTCGGGCGACGCCATGGATGTCGACGAGGCCGCCATGGTCATCCTCGACCCCGACGGGGCGCTGCGCGCCATGGTGGGCGGCGCCGATTACGGCGAGAGCCAGTTCAACCGGGCCACCGACGCGCTGCGCCAGCCCGGCTCGTCGTTCAAGCCCTACGTCTATTCCGCGGCCCTGGCCTCCGGCCTGTTCAAGCCCGACACGCCGGTCGTGGACAGCCCGGTCTGCATCGGCAATTGGTGCCCGCAGAATTACGGGCGCTCCTACGCCGGCCGGGTGCCGATGTGGCTCGCCGTGGCCAAGTCGATCAACACCATCCCGATCAAGATCTCGATCGCGCTGGGCAAGGCCATGGGCATCAGCCACGAGGCCCGGGCCGCCAAGGCCGGTCGCGCGAAGATCACCGAACTGGCCCACAAGATGGGCATCACCACGAACCTGATCGACACGGTCTCGATGCCGATCGGCTCGGACGAGGTGACGGTGATCGATCAGGCCGCGGGTTACGCGGTGTTCGCCAACGGCGGCTTCCGGGCCAAGCCCTACGCGGCCATGGAGGTGAAGAACTCCTCGGGCGAGGTGATCTACCGGCACGCCGACGAGGCGCCCGAGCGGGTGCTCGCGCCCCAGGTCGTGGCCGACATGAACTTCATGCTCAACAAGGTCGTCGAGGAAGGCACCGGCAAGCGGGCGCAGCTCGAAGGGGTCAAAGTGGCGGGGAAATCCGGCACCACGAACGCCTACCGGGACGCGTGGTTCGTCGGCTACACCGGCAATTACGTCGGCGCGGTCTGGTTCGGGAACGACGACCACACCTCGACCAACAAGCTCACCGGCGGCTCGCTCCCGGCCCAGACCTGGCACGACGTGATGGAGCCGGCGCACCAGGGCATCGAGATCAAGGGGCTGCCGGGCTTGAAGGACAGTTCGCGCGCCGCCCAGCAGCAGGCCTCCGGCGGCCCCACGGCCCCGACCGACCCCAATGCCAGCGCCTACGGCAAGCTCTCGCGCCGCTCCTTCGAGGTGATCAGCGGCCTCAACGGCCTGTTCCGCACGGTCGACCGCGCGCCCGCCGTGGATCCGGCCGCCCGGTCCGGCGCCGCCGATCCGAAGGCCGGAAAGAAACCCGACGACCGGGCATCGGCCGGGCCGGCGGGCCAACCGCGCGCGGTGGCCGACGGTGGCCGCTCGGCCGGCGGCTTCATCGAGGTGCGGTGAGCGCATGAAGCTCGCAATTCCCGAAGCCCTCGGCCGCCATTCGACGGTCGCGGGTGCCCGGCGCAGCGGCGCCGTGCGGTTCATTGCCCGTCTCTGGCGCAAGAGCTCCGTGGCCGGGCTTGCCGTCTACGCCCTCGCGCTCGGCGGCGCCCTGGGCCTCGCCACAGCCGATTGGGCGACGAGCGGGGGCTATCCGTTCGGTGGCGTGCAGGTCGGCGCCTGGACCGCTTGGCCCCGGGCCGGTGCGGCGAGCGCCGATCCCTACACGCGCGCGGTCAATGCCCGGCGGGGCGAAATCCCGCTCGCGGTCGGCGAGGGCCTGCTGATGACGGCGGCCGTGGACGACGCAGGCCGAGCCCTCGATGCCACCTGCACCTATCAGATCGGCGGCGCGACGCCCTCCGCGCGAGCCTGGACGCTCACGGTGGCCGGCCGTGGCCCGCGTGAGCCCGGTCGCGCGCCGGTGCGCGAGGGGTTCACTTCGACGGAGGTCCTGCGGACGCCCGACGGCCGGTTCACTGTGATGCTCGGACCCGATGTCCAGCCAGGGAACTGGCTCCCGTCTCCCCGTGCGAGCGGCCCGGTGCGGTTGGCGCTGCGCCTCTACGACACACCGGCCGCCGCGAGCGTCGGATCCCTCGACCGCACCTCGGTGCCGGCCATCACCCGCCTAGGGTGCGCCTCGTGAACCTGCGATTCGTTTACGCTACGCTGCTCGGCCTCGTGATCGCCGGCATCGTCCACATCGCGGCAGTGCTGGCCATCCCCCACCTGTCGGACAAGGATGCCGTCTCGCGCGCCCGCACCAGCGAGAACCTGGATCATCCGCAGCCGATCTATACGGTCGCCACCGGCGACGACCCCTCCCCGCCTGAGGCCTGGCTGCCGATTCCGGATCCGGCGGTGGCGGTGGGCGTCTGCGCCTACGACCTGACCGAGGGTCCCATGCGCGTTTCCGCCCGGACCGGTCCGCTGTCACTGTCGCTCGCCGCCCATGCACGGCGCGGCGCCTTCTACGCGGTGACCGATCAGGCTGCGGTCCGCGGCGCCCTCGACCTCGTGATCCTCACCCGCGCCCAGTACGACGAAGCGCTCGCCGACGACGACGAGAACGACCCGAGCCGCGACGTGCGCATCGTCGCGCCGGACAATCGCGGCTTCGTGGTGGTGCGGGTGATCGCCGGCCTGCCGAGCCAGCGCCCCGCCGCCAATGCCGCGGTCCAGGCTGTCTCCTGCTCGACCGATACGGCGACGGATGACACGGCGAAGGACACATCCGGCAAGGGCACCGGCCGTTAGAGCATTTCAGCGACGCTTGAATCGCTGAAATGCTCCAACCTATTGATGATTCTTCATCGTCTTGCGCAAAACCGGTGACGGCTTCGGCGGAAGACGCTCTTACGGCGGCTTCAGTCCTTCACGACGAGCGGCCCGGCCTGTGCGACCGGGACAGCTTCCAGGCCGCACCGCGCCGCCGCATCGGGCGGCAGGAGCGGATCGAGCAGGTTGCGACGGGCCGCCAGCATCGTCAGCGACCGCTCCGCCCCCACCGATTCGGGGACCGGCGCCTCGGCGAACAGGTGCTCCAGGGCGAACCGGTAGCGGGCGAGCCGAAGGCGGGCCTCGAGCCGCACCCAGGCGATCAGGCAGCGGTTCTCGGCGACGCGCTGCGCGGCCAGCCGGATGTCGGCATCGTTCAAGGTCTTGGCGAAGGGCAAGCTGCGCAGCCGGGCGGCATCCGCGTCGATCACTCGGGCCGCGAGCGCTGCCAAGATCGGGATCAGGCGGGCATCGGCGGTGGCGTCGTCGCCGAGCTGGCGGTAGCGGGAGACGGGCGAGCGGGACGGCGCGGCGGTCAGCGTCTCGTAGTAGGCGCCGATCTCCTCGACGCGCCACGTGGCCGGCGTCGCATGGGCACTCGCGAGGCCGAGCACGGCGTCCTGGAAGGCCGAGAAGGTGCTGGCGGGCTGTACGAACCGCCAGGCGCGGTCGCGCAACGCCTGCTCGTCGTCGGTCAGGCCCGAGTCCAGCAGGAGGCGCCCGCGGTCATGGGTGCTGAAGCTGCCTGTGGTGTCGATGAGGCCGTTCCAGACGCCAGTCCGCGGCCGCCCGAAATCGCCGCTCTGCGTGCAGGCCGCGAGCAGGGCCAGCGCTATGCCCGTGGGCAAGAGGCAGGCGGCGGTGCGGAGGCGGGTGATGCGCCTTCTGTCCGGGACTGGCATGAGAAAACCGTGGGAGACGTCGCGCGGCCGTCCGGGTATTCGCCCGCTCAGGAAGCGAGGCGCTCGTAGCGCACGCCGAGAAACAGCAGGATCTCCCCGCGCCGCTCGCCGGAGCGCGGGATGCGGCATGTCCGCCGTGCCTCCGGGCCGGGAAACGGGATGAGGACCGCTGATGCGGCTGCGGTCGATTCGCGCATCGTTGCGACCGCCTGTGCCAGCAGAGGGGGGCGGCCGATCTCCTGCGGTTTGAAAAGCGTCATGGTCTCCGGCTCCTGTCGGCGGTCCGAGCATCCGGCCCGGGCCCTGCGGAGGGCGTCGGCAAGGGCTACGGAAACAATCCAGCACGCCATGGTTAACGGAGTCTTTCCGGCCCATCACCGTCCGGGCCATGGCCTTTCAGGCCGCGAAAACGAATTGGCGCGCGACTTGCAGACGTGAATGTGCCCATGGCGGGCGTTTCCTCCCTTCGACTTCAAGGCCCTGCCCGATCCCGGGCGGGGCCTTTTTCTCACCGGCCTGAACGATCGTGCGGCCAGGAGGGCACACCCGGGCGAGCCCAGGCCGTGATGGCGTTGTGCGGAACCCCTGCGGACCTCCGGTGCTTGCCTAGCGCCTGTCGCGACCGATATGCCGGACGCGGGTGGAGGGGGGACCGCCACGTCGGTTCTCCGCCCGATCGAAATTTGAGGACACCGCTGGATGCGACTGGTTCCGGAACGATCCCTGCGCTTCTCCCGCCGCCGCGGGCTCGCCACGGCGGCGCTGGCGCTGCTCGCGCTCACCGCCGGCCCCGCCTACGCCCAACGCGAGGACCAGGGCTTGCAGCTTGGCTGTGCGAATGACTACTTCCGCCTCTGCGCCGGCGTCGACCCGAACAGCCAGGACGCGGACCGCTGCATGACGCGCAACCGGAAGCGCCTCTCGCCCGAGTGCCGCGCTGCGATCGGTGACTACGACAAGCGCACGGGCAGCAAGTCGCTGTCCGACGATTGAGGCGGCGCGCGGTCGAGGATCCCGCCGCCGGCAAGGGGCGTATTGGATGAGCCTGACCGTCGCCGTTCAGATGGACCCGATCCAGAATATACGGATCGCGGGTGACACCACCTTCGCCCTGCTGCTGGAAGCCCAGCGGCGGGGCCATTCCCTCGTCTATTACACGCCAGACCGGCTCTCGATGCAGGGTCGGCGCGTGACGGCACGGGTCGAGCGGCTGACCGTCCAGGACGTCGAGGGTGCGCATTTCACCCTGACGCCGCCGGAGCGGATCGACCTCGCGGAGACGGACGTGGTGCTGATGCGCCAGGATCCGCCCTTCGACATGGCCTACATCACGGCCACCCACATGCTGGAGCGGATCCATCCGGAGACGCTGGTCGTGAACGACCCCTTCGAGGTCCGCAACGCCCCCGAGAAGCTGTTCGTCCTCGATTTCCCCGAGCTGATGCCGCCGACCCTGATCAGCCGCGACAAGGCGGAGATCGAGGCCTTCCGGCTGGAGCACGGCACTGTGGCGATGAAGCCGCTCCACGGGCATGGCGGCGCAGCCGTGTTCAAGGTGACCGAGAAGGACCCGAACTTCGGCTCGATGTTCGACCTCTTCGCCACGACCTTCCGAGAGGCCTGGGTGGTGCAGCGCTACCTCGACCGGGTCACCGAGGGCGACAAGCGCATCATCCTCGTCGACGGCGTTCCCATGGGCGCGGTCAATCGCGTCCCGGCCGCCAACGACATTCGCTCGAACATGGTCCGGGGCGGCGCCGCATCGGCGTCGGACCTGACCGAGCGCGAGCGCGAGATCTGCGCGACGATCGGCCCGGAGCTAGCGCGCCGCGGCCTGATCCTGGTGGGGATCGACGTCATCGACGGCCACCTCACCGAGATCAACGTCACCTCCCCCACCGGCATCCGGGCGATTCAGCGGCTCGGTGGGCCGGACCTGTCGGCGGCGGTGTGGGATGCGATCGAGGCGCGGGTCGCGGCCCGAAAGGGCGTTTGATCGCCTTGCGCGGCGCGATCGATCCGTGCGGTCATCACCGCGGGGCGCCACCGGATTGCTTGCTCCCGGGCCAGGGCCGTCCTGGCATGGTGCCGCCCTCACGTCTCCGCGCGCGGCGTCGCGCTGAGCTCGGCCCAGTCGAACTCCTCTTCCAGCAGGAAATAGGCATCGTCGCCGATCCGGCCCTTCCGGCGTAGGGCCAGGACCGCGTCGCGGGCGGCCTCGACAGCCGTCCGCCGGGCGGCGTCCGCCGGCAGGCTTTCGGGCGCCACGCCCTCCTCGTGCTCCTCGGCCTCGGCAAGCGCCGCCCGGAACTCGGCGCGCAGCGCATCGATCGCCGGCTCGTCCTCGGCGTCCGCGAGACTGTCCAGGGCGGCCTTGTAGGCAGCGGCCCGGGCGCGGCCGGTCTCGCGGCCCACCGGATCGTCGTCCTCCAGCCGTAGATGGGCCAGCAGCGGCCGCAGGGTCAGGCCCTGGACGATCAGGGTGCCGAGCACGGTGGAGAAGGCGGTGAACACGACGAGGTCCCGGTGCGGGAACTCCGCGGGCAGCGCCAGCGCGGCCGCGACGGTGACGATGCCGCGCATGCCCGCCCAGGACATCGCGAGCCCGGGCCCGAGGCGCGGCGGAGCTCCCGCCTGGCGAATGCCGAGGCCGCGCATCCGGGTGGTCGGCAGCACCCAGGCGAGGCGCGTCACCACAACCGTGGCGAAGGTCGCGGCGGCGAGGATCACGGCCTGCCACGCATCGCCGCCGGCTAGTCGCTCCCGGATCGGGTCGATCTGGATGCCGATCAGCACGAAGGCCAGGACGTTGAGCACGAAGACCGCCGTGTCCCAGACCGCGTAGGAGATCACCCGGGCGCGCGGCGCCGTGGTGCCCGGCGCGCGGCGCGCGACCGTGACCGCGAAGCTGACCATGGTCAGCACCCCGGACAGTTCCAGCCGCTCCGCGGCGAGCCAGATCCCGAACGCGACCACGAACTGCAGCACGATCGCGCTCGCCGGGTCCGTGACGCGCCGTGTGACGGCCACGAACAGGAGGCCGAGACAGGGTCCGACGATGAGACTCGCCACCACGCCCAGCAAGAAGGTCGGCGCTACCTCGGCCGGGTGGAAGCTGCCGGCCATCGCCGCCGCGACGCCGAGCCGGTAGATCAGCAGGGAGGCCGCGTCGTTGAGCAGGCTTTCGCCCCGTAGGATCGTGGCGAGGCGGTGGGGCATCGGCGCATGCTTGAGCACGGCCAGGGCCGCCACCGCGTCGGGCGGGGCGACCACGGCCCCGAGCACGATGCAGGCGGAGAGCGGCATGTCCGGCACGATGAGCCGCGCCACGAGTGCCACGGCGAGTGTCGTCACCACCACGGCGCCGACCGCGAGCCCGAGCACCGCCCGCCAGTTTTCCTTCATGTCCCGTACGGAGGCGTCGAACCCGGCATCGAGCAGCACCGGCGCCAGGAACAGCGCCAGCGCCAGCTCAGGATCGAGCCTCAGATTGGGCACGCCGGGGACGAAGGCGAGGGCGACGCCCCCGAGCGCCAGGAAGGCCGGATAGGGCGCGCCCAGCCGCCGCGCCAGCCCGGCCAGCAGGACCGCGCCGAACAGCACGCCGACGACCCATTCGAAGATCAACATGCCTTTGAAAGAGGACGGGTCCAGCGAGCGTTCCCGATCGAGCCGTCGCAGGCCGGTTCAGTACTGAACGGTCGCGCGCAGGCCGAGCACCGCCGCGTTGCGCAGCCGCCGGCCGTCCGGACCGGCAATGCCGGCGCCCGGGCGGACGACGTATTGGGCATCCGGCTGCACCGTGAAGCCCGGGACCACGACGGCCTGATAGGTCGCTTCGATCACCGCTTCGGCGCGGCGCCGGGGCATCGGCAGGCCCGTGTAGAGGATCGTGTCCCGGTCGGCCCGCTGGGCCTCGTCGCCGATGCGGGCGTAGGCGACGCTGACGCCAAGGGTGTCGTCGTCGCGGCCGTCGAACAGGCCCTTGTAGGCGAGGCCGGTATCCAGGTAGGCGTCGATCAGGCTGGAGCGGGTCGGTGACCACGCGGCTCGCACGAAGAAGCCCAGGCCCTCGTCGTCCTTGCCCGATTCCCGATAGAGCGTCTGGTCGTAGATCGCATAGAGGCCGGCATTGCCGCGCACCGGCCGCCCGATCCCGGTGGCGTTCGGGTCAGCGAGCGGCACGCCGGTGACGTCGAAGCGCAGGCTGTCGAACCGGCCGAAATGCTGCCAGCCGCCCAGGGTGATGTCGCCCGGCAGGCCCTTGGACCCGGGGGCGATGTTGTACGCGTAGGTCGCCTCGGCGATCAGCAGGGCCGGGTCGTGGAGGCGGAAATTCGTGCCCGTCCGGTCGAGGCGCTGCGCCTCTGGATCATCGCCCGGCCGGTTGGCGCCCGCCGGATCGCCGTCGTAGAGCCCGACCTGCAGCGAGAAGCCGTTGCCGGGCGCGTACTTGGCGCGGATCGCCGGCGCCGCGAGCGGATAGGCCGGGCCGCCGCTCGGTAGGTTAAGCCCAGTGATGGCCGGCCAACCGAAGGTGGAGTTCACGAACAGGGTCGCGGTCTGGCTGACGAAGAACTCGGTATCGGCGGCCTGCTGGCCGATCCGGAGGCCGAGCTGGCCGTCCATCAGGCTCTGGTCGAGCCAGAGCACATAAAGCCGGCTCGACGGCAGCGCCTCGATGACGCTCGTGGTGAGCAGGTTGCCGACATAGTAGCGCGACAGGCCGGTGCCGTGGATGAAGTAGGCGTTGGCGTGGATCGTGGCGCCCTGCCAGCCCGCGAGCCGGTCGAGGTCGAGGTTGAGCCGCAGGTTGAGGCGATCCTCGACGATCGCACCCTGTCTCAGGCCGCCGACCGGGTTGCCGAGCACGTCGGCGATGTAGGTCAGGCTGTACTCGATGCCGCGCTCCTTCAGAACGGGGCGGATCCCCAGCGGATCGCCGAGCGGCCCGAGATAAGGCTCGATCGAGCGGACATAGCCGCCGGAGGCCTGGCTGGTGGTCTCCGGCTGGGAGACCGAGACGCGCGGATCGGCGCCCGCGCCCTCGAACGCGGTCCGGACCTGCTGCTGGGCCGTGGCCGGCGTGATCAGAAGGCCGAGGCCGACCGCGAGCCGAGCCGGCAGCCTGAAGCTTCTGTTCCGGTGCGCATCGCTGCGATCCGCGATGCGAGCTGCGCCGGTGATGGAACCGGCGGGTCCAGTCCACAGCCTCATCCTGAGGAGCCCCAGCGCATCGGAGGCCGCGAAGGAGGCGTCCAGAGGGCGGAGCGATCCCTGGAGCCCGCCTTCGAGGCCGCTGTGCGGCACCTCAGGGAGCGTGTTGGACGGATCGACACTTCACGCTCCGCCGCTTCGACAATCGGTCCCGATACGGGCACAGCATAACACGGTGCACAGTCGGGATACGTCCGGACTTTGCAGGATGCACAAGCTCGCCTAACCCTGCGGCCGGTACACCACAGGACCGCCGATGCCCGAGACCCCCGTCTTCTCCACCGCCGCCGTCGCCGCGCCGCACAGCCTTGCCGCCCAGGCCGGCCAGACGGTGCTGGCCCAGGGCGGCAACGCCATCGAGGCGATGGTGGCGATGGCCGCCTCGATCGCGGTGGTCTACCCGCACATGAACGGCATCGGCGGCGACGGCTTCTGGCTGGTGCGCGAGCGCGGCGGTCGGGTGCGCGGGATCGAGGCCTGCGGCCCGGCCGGGCGCCTCGCCACGATCCCGCGCTACCGCGAGAACGGCTACGACGCGATCCCGTCCCGGGGACCGGACGCCATGGTGACGGTTGCCGGCGCTATCGGCGGTTGGCGGCTGGCCCTGGAGCTCTCGCGGGCCCTGGGCGGCCGTTTGCCGCTGGAGACGCTGCTCGCCGACGCGATCAAGCAGGCACACAGCGGCGTGCCGGTCTCACCTTCTGAGGCGCGCTACGTGCCCCAGGAACTCGACACGCTCCACGAGGCCCCGAACTTTTCGAAGACCTTCCTGAAGGACGGCAAACCTTATCCGGCCGGTGAGACCCGGGCCCTGCCGCAGCTGGCCGCCACCCTGGAGCAGCTCGCCCATGCCGGCCTCGGCGACTTCTATCGCGGCGATCTTGGCCGCGAGATCGCCGCCGACCTCGAGCGCCTCGGCGCGCCGGTGACCCGGGCTGATCTCGAGGCCTTCGCGGCGGTCGAGCGGGCGCCGCTGTCGATCCGGCGGCGCGACGCGACCCTCTACAACTTCCCGCCGCCGACCCAGGGGCTCGCGGCGCTCCTGATCCTCGGGATCTTCGACCGGCTGAATGTGGCCGAGCCCGAGGGCACGGCCCATTACCACGGCCTGATCGAGGCGACGAAGCGGGCTTTCGCGATCCGCGACCGGGTGGTCACCGATTTCGGCCGCCTGCGGCATGACCCCGCCGCCTTCCTGACGCCGGAGCGGCTCGCCCGCGAGGCGGCGCTGATCGCGATGAACCGCGCCGCCCGGGTGCCCCTGCCCGACCCGGGCCATGGCGACACGGTCTGGATGGGGGCGATCGATCAGGACGGCCTCGCCGTCTCCTACATCCAGTCGGTCTACTGGGAGTACGGCTCCGGCACGGTGCTGCCGGCCACCGGCATCTGCTGGCAGAACCGCGGCATGTCGTTCTCCCTCGACCCGAAGGCCGTGAACCCGCTGGAGCCGGGCCGCCGGCCGTTCCACACCCTGATCCCGGCGCTGGCGGCGTTCGATGACGGCCGGGTGATGAGCTATGGCAGCATGGGCGGCGACGGGCAGCCGCAATTCCAGGCGCAGATCTTCACCCGCTATGCCGATTACGGGATGTCGGTGGCCGACGCCGTCGATGCCCCCCGCCTGCTCTATGGTCGGACCTGGGGCGCGCCCTCGCTCAGCGTGAAAGTGGAGGACCGGTTCGATCCGGCCTGCATCGCGGCGCTCGGCCGTCTCGGCCATGACATCGAGGAGCTGGGCGGATCCTATATCGACTCGCTCGGCCATGCGGGCATGCTGGTCCGCCACGCCCGCAACGGGCGGATCGAGGCGACCCACGACCCGCGCTCGGACGGCGGCGCCCTGGGGCTCTGATTCCGTTTCCGGTCGACGTCGTCGGCGGCTGTCACGCCTGCTTCATCACGAGCGAAGCGAAGTGACCCAGGGCAGCGGGACGTCCGGGATTGTCGCGTTGACTGGGCTGCTTCGCTCCGCTCGCAAAGACGGCGGGATCGAAGCAGCGGCCAGCGGCCGAGAGCGGTGCTCGCTGCAACAGCAGCGCAGTACCTATCCCGCCTGAACGAGCCAGCAGGCGGCGCGCAGGCGCACCGAACCGTGCTTCGCATGCCGGCCCAAGGCCTCGGTCACCGCCGCTTCGGCCCGCGCCCGCAGATCCGGCGCGGCCTCGCGGACAAGGTGCGAGTTCGGGCCGAGGTTCAGGGAGACATGGGTGGCGGCCGCAATCGCCGCCGCGTCGGTCTCGCCCTGTCCGAGGACGATGTCCCGATCGACCGCATCGCAGGTCACGTTGTCGAAACCGGTGCCGCGCAGCAGGGCGACCAGCGGTTCGGGATCGGCGAAGCGGAACGGGCCCGGAATGTCGGGCTGCGCCGGTGGTGGGATCTCCGCCAGGAGCGGAAGCACCGCGTCGCGCGGCACGCTCACCCACAGGTTCTCGGGCAAAGTGCGCCAGCACAGGAAGGTGAGCCGGCCACCCGGCTTGAGCATCCGGCGAACGTTCGCGAAGGCGCGGGCGGAATCCGGGAAGAACATGACGCCGAAGCGCGAAAGAATATGATCGAAGCGGCCGAGATCGACGGTCTCGACATCGGCCTCGATGAACTGGATCGAAGCGCCTCCGAGGGCCTCGTCTGCCGCGCGATCCCGCGCCACGGCCAGCAGGGGCGCCGAGATGTCGGCGCCGGTCGCACGGCCGCCGGGACCGACCCGGCGCGCGACTTCGAGGGTCGTCGCCCCCGCGCCGCAGCCGATGTCGAGGACGGCCTCGCCTTCGCGGAGCGCCAGCGGCGCGAACAGGGCCTCGGTGAGCGGGACGAACATCGCGTCGAGCACCGCCTGGTTGCGCGCCCAGCGGGTGCCGACCTCGCCGTTCCAGTACTCGGCCTGGGTGATGCCGCCCGCCATGATGCCCGCCTCCCTCAGACCGTGGTCGTGGCCACCGACAGCTCGGGCTTGTGGTTCAGGGTTTGGAACACCACGCAGTAGCGCTCGGTGAGCTTGAGGAGCTGCGCGAGCTTGTCCTGCGGTGCGTCCGTGTCGAGTTCGAAGAACAGGCGGATGCTGCGGAAGCCCACCGGCGCCTCCTTGTCGACCCCGAGGGTGCCGCGGAAATCGAGGTCGCCCTCGGCACTGACCGTGCCGGCGCGCAGCGGGATCTCCAGGGCGGTCGCCACCGCCTTGAGCGTCACGCCCGCGCAGGCGACCAGCGCCTCGAGCAGCATGTCGCCGGAGCACAGTTCCGCACCCGATCCGCCGGTGGCCGGGTGCAGGCCCGCCTCCGCGATGGCGCGGCCGGTCTCGACCTTGCAGGCGATCTTGGTGTCGTCGAGCGTGCCCTTGGCTTTCAGCGTGATGACCGCGGAATCCGGCGCGGTGCGGTACTGGTCCTTGATGGGAGCCTGAAGGGCCCGCAGCGCGCTGGCATCCATAGCGTCGTCCTCTCGATCCTGCTCGCCCGTTCGTCGGTGACGGGTGTTGCGGAACGCCGCGCGCTCCGTTCGGACCCGGTATAGGTGCCGGCGGGGCGGACGGGAAGCGGCCGTCAGGCGCGCCCGGTGAGGGCGGCCACCGCCGCCGCGAGGGCATCGACCTGCGTCTCGTCATGGGCCGCCGAGAAGGCGACCCGCAGCCGCGCAGTCCCCGCCGGCACGGTCGGCGGGCGGATCGCCACCACGAGGAAGCCGGCGGCCTCCAAAGCTGCCGAGATCTCGAGCGCGGCTTGGGCTTCGCCGATCAGGACCGGCACGACCGCGCTCTCGGCCTCGGGCAGGCCCAGCCGGGCGGTGAAGCGCCGGGCCAGCGTCAGGGGCCGGGCACGCCGCTCGGGCTCCGCCTCCAGGACCGTCAGCGCCTCCAGGGCGGCTGCGGCCGAGGCCGGCGGCAGGCCCGTGGTGTAGACGAAGCTGCGGGCGCGGCTCGTCAGGAGGTCGATCACCGGGCGCGAGGCGCAGAGGTAGCCGCCGTAGGAGCCCAGCGCCTTCGAGAGGGTCCCCATCTCGAGCGGCGCCCGCGGTCCGTCCTCGACCACGCCGATCCCGTGGGCGTCGTCGACCAGCGTCCAGGCATCGAAATCCTGCGCGACGCCCAGGATGTCGCCGAGCGGCGCCCGGTCACCGTCCATGCTGAACACCCGCTCGGTGAGCACGAGGGCGCGTCCATGCCGGGACCGGTGCTCCGCGAATTGCGCGGCGAGATCGCCAGGATCGTTATGGCGGAAGGTCAGCACCCGGGCGCCGGAGAGCCGTGCCCCGGCCCACATGCAGGCGTGGGAGAGTTCGTCCAGCAGGACGAGGTCGCCCCGGCCGGCGAGCGCCGGGGTGATGCCGAGATTGGCGAGGTAGCCGCTGCCGAAGACCAGGGCGGCCTCGGCGCCCTTGTGGCGCGCGAGCCCCGCCTCAAGCGCGCCGAGATACGGATGGTCGCCGGTCACGAGCCGTGACCCGCCGGCGCCCGCGCCGTGCGCCGCGACCGCCGCCTGGGCGGCGGCGATCACGCGGGGATGGTGCGAGAGGCCGAGATAGTCGTTGCAGGAGAACGACACGAGCGTGCGCCCGCCCCGTGCCGCCGCGGCGCCGGGGCCGCGCTCGGTCGGCGTCAGGCGACGCCGCAGGCTGCCGGCTTCAAGCGCGTCGAGTTTCCCGCGGGCGAAGGCGTCGAGACTGTCCATCACGCGGCGGTTGGGAGCCGCCCCGGCGGCAAAGTCAAGCGGCCGTCGCCCGACACTTGACCCCTGTCCGAGCCCCGACCATGCCGGACGCATGACCTCCGATACGCCCGCGCGTCACCTCTGGCGGCCCTACACGCAGATGCGTGTGGCCGCCCCGCCCCTGGAGGCGGTGGCCACGCACGGTACCCGCATCGTGCTCGCCGACGGCCGCGAACTCGTCGATGGCATCGCCTCCTGGTGGACCGCCGTTCACGGCTACAACCACCCGCACATAGCCCGCGCGGTGGCCGATCAACTCGCGCGCATGCCCCACGTGATGTTCGGCGGCCTGACCCATGCGCCGGCCGAGCGGCTGGCGGCGCGGCTGGCCGCGCTTCTGCCCGGTGACCTCGACCACGTCTTCCTCAGCGATTCGGGCTCGGTGGCCGTGGAGGTCGCCCTGAAGATGGCCGCGCAGATGTGGCTCAACCGCGGGGTGAGCGGCCGGACGAAAGTCCTCGGCTTCCGCGGGGGCTATCACGGCGACACGATGGGGGCGATGTCGGTCTGCGATCCCGAGGAGGGCATGCATCGCCGGTTCGGCACCTTCCTGCCGACGCAACTGTTCTGCGATCTGCCGCGGAGTCGGGCGGAGACCGAGGCGCTCGACGCGACGCTGGCGGCGCATCGCGAGACCCTGGCGGCTGTGATCATCGAGCCGCTGGTCCAGGGCGCGGGCGGGATGCGCACGCATCCGCCGGAGGTGCTCGCCACCGTGGCCCGGCTCGCGCGGCGCCACGGGCTGCCGCTCATCGCCGACGAGATCTTCACCGGCTTCGGGCGCACCGGCAGCCTGTTCGCCTGCGCGCAGGCCGGGATCGTGCCCGACATCCTGTGCCTGTCGAAGGCGCTTACCGGCGGCACGATGGCCCTCGCCGCGACGGTGGCCCGCACGGAGGTGTTCGAGGCATTCTGGTCCGACGATCCGGCGGCCGCGCTCATGCACGGGCCGACCTTCATGGCCAATCCCCTCGCCTGCGCGGCTGCCAATGCCAGCCTCGACCTGTTCGAGACCGAGCCGCGCCTGGATCAGGCCCGCGCCATCGAGGCCCGGCTGCGGGACGGGCTGTCGCCGTTGCGGCAGGTGCCCGGCGTGGCCGAGGTCCGGGTTCTGGGGGCGATCGCGGCGGTGCAGTTCGCGCGCGCGCCCGATCTCGCGGTCCTGAAGGCGAAGCTCATCGACAGGGGCGTCTGGGTGCGGCCGTTCGGTGATATCGTCTATCTCACGCCGGCGCTCACCATCGCGCGCGCCGACCTCGACCGGCTGATCGACGCAATCGCGGCCGTTGTGACCGAGCAGGGTTCCGCGACGGTGTGACGGCGGATTGTTCCATGGGTGGGGTGCGGGCGCCGCGCTCGGCTGCAACCCGGGACCGTTTCTGCCGTTGGGCCTACGCTGAAGACGCGTGCGGCGGCCCGCGCGGCCGGACGCTGCCAGAGGGAGTACACAGTGGCGAGCGAGCAGACGGGTTCAAGCGGCGATCGGCCGGTCATCCTCCTCGTCGAGGACGAGGCGCTGACCATCATGGACCTCGGGGACGTTTTGGAGGAAGGCGGCTACGACACCGTTCAGTGCGCCTCCGCCGAGCGGGCGCTCAGCATCCTGCAGGCGCGCCCGGATATCTGCGGGCTGGTCACCGACGTGCAGCTCTCGGGCAAGACGGATGGCTTCGACCTCGCCAGCTCGGTGGCGGAAGCGCGCCCGCAGCTGCCGATCCTGATTGTCTCGGGGCGGGCGGCGCCGGATCCGGCGCGCATGCCCGAGCATGCCGATTTCATCGCTCGGCCCTGCACGGGCGAGGATATCCTGGACCGGCTCCAGCGCCTCATGCACTGCTGAACGGCCGGCTGGTCCGGTCCCGTCATCGCAGCGTCACCGGTCGTCGCCACAGGGTCCGGGGCGGCCGGTGATGGGGGCGGACGGTGCAGATTCAGGATCATCCGGCGGCCGCCGGCACGAACTCGGGCGCACCGGTGGGCGACAAGCATAAACGCGATCGTCAGGATGGGGATGGGGCGACCCCGAATCTGTCCTCCAAGAGGATGCGGCCGCCGGGTGTCCGGTCCGTCGGCTGGGCGCTCGTGCAGGCGGCGCGCCTGCATCGGGCCCGCACCGGCGACCGTTTGGCCAAGCTCGGGCTGTTCGCCGGGCAGGAGCAGGTGGTTCAGGCCCTGGCCGCGGCCGACACGATGACCATGGGCGACCTCGCGGCGCTGCTTCGCGTGCGGCCCCCGACCGCCTCGAAAACCGTGACCCGGCTCGCGGCCCTCGGCATCGTTGAGCGCCGGGCCGAATCGGGCGACGGCCGCGTGGTGCGGGTCCAGCTCACCGAGGCGGGCTTGGCCAAGGCCGAGGCGATCGAGCAAATTCAGGAGGAGGTCGAGGCCGAGCTGCTCGACCACCTCGACAAGACCGACCGCCGCCGCCTGCGCAAGCTCCTGCGCAAGGCCGCCCGCGGTCTGGCCGAGGCGGCAGGTGCATCCGGTCAGGCGACCGAGGCCGACGCCGAGATCGAGGCCGAAGACGAGACGGAGGGTTTGCCGGTCTGACCGGTGGCCCTCCGGTGACGCGGCGGCACGCCGGACACGTGTCCGGCAGAAACCGGTCGAACGCAGGATCGAACGGTATCCGGACGGCTCGGTCACGATGAGGCCGGCACACGCCGCGGCGGAGAGCGCAGCTCGGGTCATGCCAGAACCGATATGTCCCGTGTGAGTCACGTCGGACTTGGTGTCAGACCGGGGCGGATGCGGGATCGGCGTTCCACGTCTTCATTCCGAGACCCCGCAGGATGGCTCCGGCCCGAATTGGCATGCCGGAGGCGGGCGATCCGGGCCCACCGTCGGGGCGGAGGCTTGCCACGTCGGTGGGTCTGTATCCAAGGCTCCGCTCTGCCGCCGAGGATGACGAGACGACGTCAAGCCGGATGATCCTCCGATCTGACGTCGCCTCTGTCTGGCTCACACGTCCCGCTGCCTGATCGCGCTCGTCGCCGGTCCAACTCACCGCGCATCGACCGCCTGTTGCAACGATGTAACGTTTCTCTCGGCTGTCGGTTTCCGGCTGGATTATCCCTTGCGTCGGACGGTAGCACCGCAACAATGAAACGATATAACAATATGTGAGTCTCGATGCCCCTCGCACGCCCCTTCGGCTTCCTGGCCGGGACGGTCCTGTCCTCGACCGTCGGCTTTGGCCTCATGGCGCCGTCCCATGCGCGCGCTCAGCAAGCCGTCGCGCTCGACGAGATCAGCGTCACCAGCCCGAGCCCGATCCAGGCACCACGCACCGCCTCGGTTCCGGATCTCTCGGTACCGATCGGGATCCTGCCGGTGGCGACCAACTCGTTCTCGCCGATCACAGTGGTGACGCAGGAGCAGATCGCGCGCGATCAGCCCCGGACACTGGGTGATGCCCTGTTCGACCGACCCGGCATCTCCGGCACGACTTACGCGCCGGGCGCGGCGTCCCGGCCGATCATTCGCGGCCTCGACAATGCCCGTGTGCGGATCCAGGAGAACGGCATCGTCAATGGCGGCGTGTCGGATCTCGGCGAGGACCACGCCGTCCCGATCAATCCGCTGGTCGCCGATCGGATCGAGGTGATCCGCGGTCCCGCGACCCTGCGCTACGGCTCGGGAGCCATCGGCGGCGTCGTCTCGGCCGACAACAACCGGGTGCCGACCTTCATCCCGGCGAACGGGGTGCAGGGCCAAGTCACCAGCGGCTTCTCCAGTGTGGATAATGGCCGGCTCGGCGCCGCCACGGTGGATGCCGGCGGCGACGGCATCGCGGTCCATGCCGACGGCTTCAAGACCGCCAACGACAGCTACGCGATTCCCGGTGGGATCCAGCGCAACTCGTACAACGAATCGCAGGGCGGCGCGGTCGGCATCTCGGCGATCGGCGACCGCGGCTTCGTGGGCATTTCCTTCAGCCACTACGACGCGGTCTACGCGATCCCCGGCGGCGTGGCCGAGCAGGACCGGACCCGTCTGACCCCCAACCAGGACCGTGTCCTGTCGCGGGGCGAGTACCGCCCGCTCGACGGACCCTTCGAGGTGATCCGCTACTGGGCGGGCTACTCGGTCTACCGCCACAACGAGGTCGGCATCGGGGAGGACGGGATCGAGGGCGTCCAGGCGATCTTCAAGAACCGCGAGGCGGAAGGCCGTCTGGAACTCCAGCACGTCCCGGTCTTCACGGAACTCGGAAAACTCTCCGGCGCGCTCGGCTTCCAGTCGGCCCGGCGCGTGATCAACACGCAGCTCGAATCGTTCCTGCCGAAGACCGAGTCCCGCGCCAACGCGGTCTACCTGTTCGAGGAGCTGGAGCTGCGCCCCGGCACGCGGCTGCAGGCCGCCGGGCGCTACGAGGTCGACCGGCTGTCGAGCACGGCCGCGCAGTTTCCGGCCGATTACGTGCCGGTCGACGGTCAGGAGCCGTTCCAGTACGCCCGGACCCGGCGCTTCGCCCCGAAGAGTGCCAGCATCGGCGCCCTGCAGGACCTGCCCTACGGCTTCGTGGCGAGCCTCACCGGCTCCTATGTCGAGCGCGGGCCGACCGGCTACGAGCTGTTCTCGCAGGGGCCCCACGACGCCACCGCGACCTTCGAGATCGGCAATCCGGATCTGAAAAAGGAGCGCGCCCGCACGGTGGAGGCCAGCATCCGGCGCGCGGAGGGACCGCTGCGCCTCGACGCCACCGGCTACTACACGCGCTACACCGGCTTCATCTACCGCAACTACACGGGACTGACCTGCGACGACGACTTCGCCTCCTGCGGCACCGGGACCGACAACCGCCAGATCGTCTACCAGCAGCAGAACGCCACCTTTTACGGCGCCGAGATCATCGGCCAGTACGATCTCATCCCGGTGGGCAACGGCTTCGCCGGCATCGAGGCGCAGTTCGACTTCGTCCGCGCCAAGTTCGACGACGGCACCAACGTGCCGCGGATCCCGCCCTACCGCCTCGGCGGCGGCCTCTACCTGCAGGCCGACGGGTGGTTCGCCCGCGTGAACCTGCTCCACGCCTTCAGCCACGACGCGACTGCGGTGTTCGAGACGCCGACACCCGGCTACAACGACCTACGCGCCGAGGTCAGCTACACCAAGGCCGTCGATCCGGCGGTCTACGGCGCGAGCGAGATCACCCTCGGGCTCCAGGGCCGCAACCTGCTGAACGACGACATCCGCAATTCGACCTCGTTCAAGAAGGACGAGATCCTGCTGCCCGGGCGGAACGTCCGGCTGTTCCTGACGGCGCGGTTCTGATGGGCCGCGCTCTACCACGCACCACCGTCCTGGCGAGCGCGGCGAAGCAATCGGGCATGGCGCCGTCCTCGGAGATGCCGCGCTGCCCTGGGTCACTTCGCTGCGCGCGTGATGACGACGAGGATGGGATCTGCCCCGTCGGCAAACGATATCCCTATGCCGGCCCCTAGGCCGACAGGGTCCGGCGTACTCTGCGCCAGCCCGCGACAATGCCCGTTCCCACGATCCCCGCCGCCAGAAGGTTCAGGATCCATTGGGCGGCGTCGTGCAGGGGGCGGCTGCTGCTCAGCCCCGGCAGGTCGAGACGGTGAGCGGCGTCGAACAGCCAGCGGTTGATCCGGCCGGACCGGTCCAGGCGTTGGAGGATGGCCCCGTCCCGCGGATCGATGTGGAGCCAGGTGGCGGCGGGGTCGTCGAACCGGACGCGCAGGACCGGCAGCGGGCGCGGATCGCTTCCGTGCGGGTACCAATAGGTGTCGAACGCCGTGAGGCGCCCCACGTCGCGCACGACACCGCCGGGCACGGCCCGGCCGGCGGCCGCTGCGATGGCGTCGGACGCCAGCGCAGCGCCATCGTCCGCGCGGCGGGTCCGCGCCCCGTCCGGCGCGTCGGCGACGATCCACCAGAACCCGCCGATGGCGGCAAAGCGCAGCGCCTGGGTCCCCGGGTCGGCGAAACCGCGCAAGGCTCCGGCGTCGAGGCCGAGGGCGGGCGGTGAGCCGGCATAGGCGGTGCGTATCTCGTCGGGTGCGGCGGTCGACGCGAACCAGCGGTTCGGGTTCATCGAGATCCAGCCGCTGAGGATGAAGGTGCTGAGCCCGATCCCGCCCGCGAGGCCGAACAGGTGGTGCCAGCGGGCGAGCCCCCGATAGGGCGTCACGGCTCCCCCCGCATAACGGCGCCGGAGTCGCAGGCGCCAGAGGCCGATCGCGAACCCGCTCACCGCCCCCAGGGCGGCGAAGCCCGACAGCCACAGCAGGAGTGTCCGCCACAGCTCCGCACGGGCGCGGAGCGGCGTGAGGTAGATCCAGTGCGCCACCGCGCCCACCCAGTTCCAGGCCCGCTCGAACCGGGTCGTATCGAGGGTGATCGCGCCGGTGACCTGCGACACGTAGAGTTCGGTCCCGGCCGTGTCGCCGAGGGCGACCTTCAGGAAGGGCCGCAGGGGGTTGTACCGGGCTGTGACGGTCCACTGGTCGCGCTCGACCAGTGCGACGCGGGCGTTCGGAAACCCCGAGGCCGCGAGGTTCAAGGCCGCGTCGGGGGTCACCGGGCCGAGCCGCGAACCGGTGCGCGCCGAGACCGTCACCTGCCGCCCATCGCGGCCGGCGATCCGGTAGACGGGCTCGACGCCCTGCATCTCAAGGTCGAAGGCTGCCGGGACGCCCACGAGGCCGCCGGCGCGGAGCGCCTCGTCCGGCGCGAACACGACCTGCTCCCAAGCGACAGGCGGAAGCCGCGCCAGACGCTCCGCCTCGGTGAGCGTCGGGAACGGCACGTAGAGCATCACCAGCCCGGAGCCGATCCATGAGGCAAAGAGCAACCCGGCGGTGATCCCGGACCAGCGATGGAACAGGAGCAGGAAGCGCCGGCCCGCCTTGCCGAGCCGCCGCGATCGCCTCACCACGTCACCGTGTAGGCGACCTCGACCGAGCGCGGCCGCCCGAGCAGCCAGTTGGTGCCGACCCCGTTCACGGCGTTGCCGGAGATCGCGTAGACCTTGTCAAACAGGTTGTAGACCCGCAGCGACAGCCGCGACTCCGCCGAGACCTGATGGTCGAGCACGAGGTTGACGAGGTTGTAGGCCGGGCGCCGCGCCATGTTGCCGAAGTCGCTGTAGACCTGCCCGACGTTCTGGAGCCCGACCCGCGCGGTCCAGTCGCGCGCAAAATCCCAGGTCAGCCAGAGATTGGCCACGCGCTCCGGCACGTCGATCGGCTGGTTGCCGGCATAAGAAACGGTGGCGCCCGCCACCGTCTGATCGAACCGGTCGTATTGCGCATGCAGGAGCGCGAGGTTGCCGTCGAGCCGCCAGCCCGGCGCGAAAAGCCAGCCGAGCGCCAGCTCGAAGCCCTGCGAGGATTGCCGTCCCACCTGCGTGGACAGCGTCGGCTGGCCCGGCACAGCCGAGATCAGGTTGTCCTTGACGATCCGGTAACCCGCGATTGTCCATTCCAGGGCGCCGTCGAAGGCCAGCCCCTTGGCGCCGATCTCGACCTGATCGCCGGTTGCGAGCTTGAATCCGGCCAGCGACTGATTTAGCGTGATCAGGCTGTTCACCGGATCGGTGGCGAAACTGTACTGGGCGTAGAGCGCGCTGTCCGGCGTCGGGTTGTAGACGAGGCCGAACCGGTAGCCGAGGGCGTGGTAGGTCTTCTCGAAGCGCGATCCCGACTGCAGATCCTCCCGGTTCAGCGTCGGCACGTCGAGGCGCACGCCCGTAAGGAAGGCCAGCCTGTCCGACAGGATCAGCCGGTCCTCGGCGAAGACCGAGGCCTGGCTCGTCTGGGTGGCGTAGGCCGGCCGCGCCCGTCCGTTCTGCGGGAAGTAGCCCAGATCGTAGCCGGTGAGCGGCACGCTGGTATTCTGGTCGAAGTAGAAGTTGTTGGTGTGCCGGAAATCGATGTGGTTCACGTCGAATCCGACCACGAACTGGTTGGCAAAGCCGAAGAGGCTGCCCCGGAACGTCGCGTCGAGCCGGTCCCCGACCTGTTCCTGGCTGTGATAGATCTCGAGGTAGTCGCCCCGGTCCACCAGCCCGGTGCCGCGGTTGTACGTGTACTGCTCGACATCGAGCCAGTGGCGCCGGCTGGTCAGCCGGTAGGCGGTGTTGCGGATCGTGATGTCGGCCGAGGGCGACCACTCGGTCTTGAGCTGGGTCCAGTTGTCGACCCAGGTGATCTTCGCGTCGCGGACGTTGTAGTTGTTGAACCGGATCAGGTCCGGGATCCGGCCTTCGACCAGCGGTGTGCCCCAGTAGCGGGCCGGCTCTTGGTAGCCGAGATCGTGACTCAGCGTGAACGCGAGATCCGGGCTCGGCTGGAACAGCAGGGCGGCCGAGACCGCGAGGTTACGAAAATCGCCCTCGGGGCGGATCCAGCCATCGGCGCGGTTGCCGCTGACGTTGAGGCGGTACGCGAAGGTGTTGCCGAACTCCGCTTGGCCGATCCCACCGCCGGAATCGAAGGCAAGCCGCGCGACGCCGTCGGTGCCGACCACCGCGCGGGCAGTGTTGATCGGCACGAAGACCGGCTTCTTGGGCACCACGTTGATGACGCCGCCGATGGCGCCGTCGCCATAGAGCACCGAGGACGGCCCGCGCAGCACCTCGATCCGCTCGACGTTCCAGGTATCGAACGGGAAGGTGACAGTGTTGGCGCCCACGTAGAAGCGCGTGCCGTCGTAGAGCTGCTGGATCGAGTTCGGGCCGGCGAAGCCGCGAGACGTGAACGCGCCGTTGCCGTTGCCGGGAGCGGCAATCGTTGTGATGCCGGTGGCGTCCTGGGTCACGGCTTCGGCGATCGTGTCCTGGCCGCGCATCCGCGCGGTCTCGCCCGACACGATGTCGAGACTGGCCGGCGTCTCCAAGGGCGTCAGGCCGATCCGGCTCGCGGTCCGGTCGCGGGTGCGCAGGTTGAGGCTGTTCGGGACGGCACGGTCCGTGCCGTCCTCGCCCTCAACCGAGAGCTGGTCGAGGGTGACGGTGTCCTGCGCGGCGGCCGGGCTCGCGAGGAGCGCGAGGAGCACGCCGCAGAGCGGTGCGGGCCTGCCGCCGGATCTCGGGCGGATGGTCGATGGTGACATGGCAGGAAAGGTCCATGCGCGGCGCGGGCCGGCCAACCCGTTCTAAAGGCAATGTAATAACATTACAATTGCTCGGCCGCATCAAAAGCTCGGCGGGCACAGGCGCGTGAGTGCGCGTGGCGGCCCCGGAAGCGATCGATACGGTGAGGACGGGCATCGGGATCGGTGTCGCGGGCGCGCTTGCTGTGGCACGTCACCGCGAACGAGGCCTCGCCGACCGCGCGGATGCACGGGCGTCTCGACACCCGCCAGGACAACCCCGCCCAGCGCGTTTCGCGTGTGACCACGGCTGACGGCAGGTCTCCTGGCTCGCGGGTCGCCGCCCTCGCACCGTCTTCCCGGGTCAGCGACCCAGTGACGTGGTGGTGAAGGGCTCGCCGCTTACAGTTGCGGGGACAGCCGCGGCCTCGAGGCGAGCCCCTCACCGCGTTCCCTTTTGATCCCCGAAGGGAACCGTCGACGATAAGCTTGGCCTTAAGGTTTGTCCGCGTCAAGCCGTACGACGCCGCAACGCGGTCCATGGACCCCGCTGGTTCTCGATGCAGTGGATTAGACGGCGGTGATCCGCATGGTGACGGCCATGCGCGCGCATTGACAGGTGCCGCGGAATTGTAAATTCGATGTTCTCATAGCAATTTTTGCCTATATACGTGTAATAACACGATATTTATTTATATTA
This sequence comes from Methylobacterium sp. PvR107, assembly GCF_017833295.1. NCBI lineage: Bacteria > Pseudomonadati > Pseudomonadota > Alphaproteobacteria > Hyphomicrobiales > Methylobacteriaceae > Methylobacterium > Methylobacterium sp. PvR107. The sequence continues at coordinate 5,416,609 of NZ_JAFIBW010000001.1, read as the reverse complement.
AAGCCAAAAAGGATGACATCTATATCGATGAGTGTGTCGTGTAACCTTTAGTGCGTTGCTGCGTATGTAAGGTATGTCGTGAGACGATGGGATGATTACGATTTTACGGACAAAGGTTAAGTATCCGGACAGGACCATGATGTTTTGATTGGAGCAAAATACGGGAGAGCATCATAGTGATGAGCTACAAACTGGAAAATCCCGGCCATCCAGGCGGATATGTGCGGCGTAATATCATCGAACCGCGCAACTTGACCGTCATGGACGCGGCCGGCTTGCTCGATGTGCCGCGTCAAACACTGTTCGATGTCCTCAATGAGGAGGCTGCGCTGTCTCCGGAATTGGCCTTGCGGATCGAGACGGTGTTCGGGGTCGAGATGCAGACATTGATGGAGATGCAGACCCAGTTCGACATCGCCAACGTGCGCAAGCGCTGTCAGAACCTCCAGAGCGAGCTCGCCGCCAAGGCGAGGTTCCATCTGGCCGCTTCGGAGGCTCAGGACGCGAGCGCCCCGCCTCCGATGATCATCCGGCGCGGACGGACGTGACCGGTCCGCCCAGGCCGGCCCCGGTTCCTCCCTCCGCCTTTGCCGCTGCGCCGGGGCGATGCTACAGCCGGGCAACCCCATCGGTCCCGACGTCCGCGACGCCGCGGCCTATGCGTCCGGACGTCCCGTCCGAGGCGGTGACGGGTGCCGGCGGAATCATGAACACACGACCTCCCAGAAGCGGCGGACCGAAGGGGCGTAAGCCACAGGCCGGCAAGGTCCAATCGGGCGGCCGGGCGCGTACCGGCCCGCGCACCAGCGCCAGCGACGCTGCCGAGCGCGCCGCCCGCAACCGCGGCGACGATGCCGGCGCGCGCGATCCCTGGGGCGGCGCGGCGCCCGCCGCCGCGGCACCGGCCCGGGCACCGAAATCCCGTGCTGCCGCCGCGGGGCCGCAGGCCCGCCGCGCAGCGCCGGCCGGACGGGGAGCGCCGGGGCCGAAGCCCGCGGCAAAGCGGCCGGAGGCCCATGCCCCTGCCCCTGCCCCGGCTCCTGCCGCCGGGCCCACCCGCCGCGAGCAGCGCGCCGCCGCCTCCGCGACCCTTGCCTCGGGCGTCCAGACCCTGACGGTGGAGGCGGACGAGGCCGGCATGCGCATCGACCGGTTCCTCACCGCCCGGTTCCCGCTTCTGCCCTTCACCCGGGTGCAGAGCATCGTCCGCAAGGGCGAGCTGCGCGTCGACGGCAAGCGCGCCAAGCCCAATGACCGGCTGGAGCCCGGCATGAGCGTGCGCGTGCCGCCGCTGCGCCTCGACCAGCCCTCCGAGCGGCCACGCAATCCCGCGCGCGAGCAGGACGACGCCGAATTCATCCGGTCGCTGATCCTCTACGAGGATGCCGACATGATGATCCTCAACAAGCCCTTCGGCCTCGCGGTCCAGGGCGGCTCCGGCACGGTCCGCCACGTCGACGGCCTGCTCGCGGCGCTCACCGGACCGGACGGGCAGAAGCCCCGCCTCGTCCATCGGCTCGACAAGGACACGGCTGGCTGCCTGATCGTTGCCAAGACCCGGCTCGCCGCCGCGACCCTGGCCAAAAGCTTCCGCTCACGGGCCGCACGCAAGATCTACTGGGCGCTGACCGCCGGTGTACCCCGGGTCCGGCAGGGCCGCGTCTCGACCTACCTCGCCAAGGAGGAGGCGGCCGACGCCGATGCACGCATGCGCGTCGCCAAGCACGGCGACGAGGGCGCGAGCCACGCGCTGACCTACTATGCGATGGTCGATCAGGCGGCCCAGAAGCTGTCCTGGCTGTCGTTCAAGCCGGTCACCGGGCGCACCCACCAGCTGCGCGCCCACGCGGCCCATATCGGCCACCCGATCGTCGGCGACCCGAAATACTTTTCCGTGGAGAACTGGGAGCTGCCGGGCGGCATCCAGAACCGGCTCCACCTGCTGGCCCGGCGGATCGTGATCCCGCACCCGCGGACCGGCAGGCCCGTGGACGTGAGCGCGCCGCTGCCGCCCCACATGGCCCAGAGCTGGAACCTCCTCGGCTTCGATGCCGCCCGCTACGACCCGATCGTCGAGGCGCCGGAGGCCTGAGCCAGGAGCCACGGCACGATCGCGTCGGCGAGGGCGTCGGGGGCTTCCAGCGGCAGCATGTGCCCCGACCCGTCGATCACCGTCAGGCTTGCACCCGGGATGCCGTCCCGAAGCTCCCGCGCCTCGTCGAGGCCGCGCAGGGCGTCCCGGGCCGCCGCCACGACCAGGGTCGGGCAGCGGATCGCGCCGAGCCGGTCGAGGTCGCTCGCGCGGGCCTGTCCGGCCTGACGCAGGAAGACCGGGCCGCCGAGTCGGTCTCCCATCCGCCGGATACGCGCGATCAGGTCGATGTCGCCCGCCCGCTCCGGATGCACCGATCGGAGGATCGCCCCGCGGCTGAGGCCGGCAAAGCCCTGCTCGCGGACCTGCGCGACGGCGATCGCCTTCCGCGCCGCCTGGGCACGGGTATCGGCCCGCGCAGAAGTGGCGATCAGCACCAGCGCCCGCACCCGCTCCGGCGCGCGCCGCGCGATCGCCCGGGCCACGTAGCCGCCCATCGAGAAGCCGACCAGGGCGAAGCGTTCGGGCGCCTCCGCCGCCACCCGGGACGCCATGTCGGCGATGGCGGCGTCCCGGCTCAGATCGCCGTGGTGGACCGCGCCGACTCGCGCGAGCTGGGCCGCCATGTCGGTCCAGAGGTCGGAATCGGTCATGAAGCCAGGAAGCAGAACGAGATTCATCGCCGGATCACGACACCCTGCCCTTGGACAGCCGTTGCGCGACTGATCGACCGCGCTACGCTACCCGCGCTCGAGTTCGCGCCATCATCCGAGAGTCTCGCGCCGCGCATGCCTTGGCAACCGGTCGCCCCGCCTCATATGCTTTGCCATGCCCCGCCGATCCGTCGCGGGGCCGGTTCCCCGCGGTTCGAGACCCTGACGCATGAAGCTCGCGATGCTGGCCTGCCTCGCCGCCCTGTGCCTCACCGGGCCGATCGCGCACGCCGCGCCGGGCGAGCAGGCCAGACCCGCCCTGCCGGCGACCGCCCCTCACCCGACCGAGGCGGCGGCTCCGCATCCGCCCACGGGTCCCGGAGACGCCGCGGCACCGGCGCAGGCCGGGCCGCGCCCGGCTTCCGCTGGCCGGGCCGAGCGTCGGCGCCGCTCCTATGCGGCCTGCAATCGTGCCTCGCACCAGCGCGGTCTGCGCGGCGGCAAGCGTCGGCGCTTCCTGATCCGGTGCCGGCTCGGGTACGAGCGCACGCGCGCCCAGGCGGTGCAGCCCGCCCCGGCCGGCCAGCCGGTGCCGCCGGCCCGCAAGCCGTGATGGCGGGCGATCCGCGCGCGGCCTCCGGGCGACCGCGAATTCCCGGCCGCCGATGAAGCTCGTCGTCTTCGACGTCGACGGCACCCTCGTCGACAGCCAGCACCTGATCGTGGCGGCCCAGGGCCTCGCCTTCGCGGAGAACGGCCTGCCGGCCCCCGGCCGGCGGGAGGCCCTGTCGGTGGTCGGTCTCTCGCTGCCGCAGGCGTTCCGGCGCCTCGTCGGCGAGGACGGACCGGTCGACGCGCTCTCGGAGAGCTACAAGCAGGCCTACAACCGGCTGCGGATCGACCCCGCCTACGAGGAACCGCTGTTTCCCGGGATGGCCGAGCTGCTCGCCCTGCTGAAGGCCCGCGACAACGTGCTGCTCGGCCTCGCCACCGGCAAGTCGCGGCGCGGCGTCGACCGGCTGATCGCGCATCACGGCTGGGAGGACTGGTTTGTCACCACGCAGAGCGCCGACGATGCGCCCTCCAAGCCCGATCCGGCGATGCTGCGGCAGGCCATGCGCGAGGCCGGCTGCGAGCCCGAGGCGACCGTGATGGTCGGCGACACCACCTTCGACATCGCCATGGGGGTTGCGGCCGGCGCCGCCGCCGTGGGCGTGGCCTGGGGCTATCATCCGCCCGAAGCGCTCTACGGGGCCGGCGCCGTCACGGTGGTGCCGAGCGCCGACGCCCTCGAGGCGCAGCTCCTCGACGGTACGGATTCGATTCGCTGAGGCGGCACTACTCCCGCAGGCTCGCGAGCACTGGCCAAGGCTCGCGTGTGCGGCCGCGATCGCCTATCTCGTGTCCATGAGCGATGAGACGACAGACTGGCTCGGCGGACCGGGCGAGAATGAGCGGCCCGATCCGATGCGGGCAGCCCGCGGCCATGCCAAGCCCGCCCTGCCCCGGCGCTTCTACACCGAGACCGGCTTCTCCGAGGAGACGGGCGGGTTCCGCCTGACCCTGGACGGGCGTCCGGCGAACACGCCGGCCCGCAATCCGCTGCGCCTGCCCGACCGCGCGCTGGCCGAAAAGATCGCGGCCGAATGGGCGGCTCAGGACACGCAGATCGATCCGGCACGGATGCCGCTCACGCGGCTCGCGAACACGGCCATCGACGGCGTTGCGCCCCGGCACGCGGCCGTCGTCGACGATCTCTGCGCCTATGCCGCCACCGATCTCGTGGCCTATCGCGCCGGGGATCCGGAGCGGCTGGTGGCGGCGCAGGGGGCCGCCTGGGACCCGATTCTCGCCTGGGCCCGGGACGAGCTTGGCGTGCAGGTGATCCTGAGCGAGGGCATCCGGCATGTGGAGCAGCCGCCCGGCACCGTGCGGGCGCTCTCCGATGCGGTGGCGGCCGTGACCGATCCGTTCCAGCTTGCGGGCCTGCACACCCTGACGACGCTCACCGGATCCCTGCTGATCGGGCTGGCCGTGCTGCGCGGCCATTTGACCCCGGCGCAGGCCTGGGCGGCCGCCCATGTCGACGAGACCTACCAGGCGGAGGTCTGGGGCCGGGATGCCGAGGCCGAGGCGCGTCACGCGGCCCGGCGCTCGGAATTCGAGGCCGCGGCCGATTTCGTCGGTGCCCGCCGCTGACGAAATCCGGTCGCCCGGGGCCGATTGCGCAGGTGCAATTGCGCAACAATCCCGAACTCGCGGTGCGCGGCGTGCGCTGCCGGCTGACTCTGCGCGATGACTGATTTAGGGTCCGAATCTGTTGTGTTCAGGTCGCCCATGCGCAGAGATCAGTCCATCCAATGCAGATTCGAGCATGAGTTGGCGGCGCTGATCGCGCCTCAGCACATATCCCGAGACGAGCGTGCCCGCCATGCGCTGTTCGACGCGCTCACGGAACTCGAGGGCCGGGCGCGGACGGGAGGCGCCTCGGAACGGACCATCGGTAAGATCGCAGAGCTTCGATTCCTCAGCGGGATCCTGCGGGAGGCGGTGCGTCCCTACCGGGCGGTGTCCCTGCGGACGATCCTTCGCGTGCGCGAGCGCGTGAACGGCTGCACAATCGCCCGGGCCTCGGTGACGGCCGAGTTCGAGGGCCGCTGACGGACACGGGAGCCCTATCCGGACGCCGCGAGGGCGGCCTCGATTCGTGCCTCCAGGGCCGCAGGCTTGGTTCCAGGCGCGAAACGGGCCAGCACCCGGCCATCCCGACCGACCAGGAACTTGGTGAAGTTCCACTTCACCGCGCGCGTGCCGAGAAGGCCGGGTCGGGCCCGGGTGAGATGGGCATAGAGCGGATCGGCCCCGGGCCCGTTGACGGCAACTTTGGCGAGCACTGGGAAGGTGACATCGTAGGTGAGCGAGCAGAAGCGCTCGATCTCGGATGCATTGCCCGGTTCCTGGGCACCGAACTGGTTGCACGGAAAGCCCAGGACCGTGAGGCCCGCCGCCCTGTGGCGGCGCCAGAGCGCCTCCAACCCTTCGTATTGTGGGGTGAAGCCGCAGCGTGAGGCCGTGTTCACGATGAGCAGCACCTGGCCGCGATGCTGCGCGAGCGGATAGGGCTTGCCGTCGGCGGCGGCGACATTGAGATCGTAGATTGCTGTCATGCCCGATCCCTTGGCCAACGGGAGCGCGCATGCAAGGCTCAGGGCCCAGTTCGCTCCCGCGCGCCCGCACTGCCGACGAAGAGCGGCGGAGGGTCCAATCCGAATGACGCTTCAAAATGTCAACTGGATTATCGTCAAGGCGGCACGTTCGGCATTAAGCCTCGACAGCCGCGGCTACGATCCTCCGCACGGCCGCGAGCGAAGGTTGGCTGCATCCCCCTGTTGAGACCTGACCGGGGTGCGTGGATGCCGCGCTTTCATTTCCAGGTCCACGACGGTTGTTCCGCGCTGGATGTCGAGGGCACCGAACCCCCGGACTGACAGGCCGTCCGCCTCGCCGGCGATATCCTGAAGCCCGACGCGCACCGCATCACCCTGTCGCTGATCGCCGCCCTTCACCGGGGTGGGCCGGATCTGGATCGCGGGCGTCGATGCGCAGCTGCGGGATGGCGCGGTGACGCGAGACCGGCCGCACGTCGCGTTCAGGCAGGAACCTTCTCCACGTCGAAGCTCGGTCCCTGCGGAGTCATCCTGTCGCGGGATATGATGCGTTCGTCGGCCCCCACCACCCCGAGGCTGACGTCCCGGTCCGGGAGGATGACGGTGGTGCTTTTGTTGATGTGCACCAGCACGTGCCGCCGCAGCGGCACCGAAGCCGCGGCCCAGCGCTTGAGCTGCCCATAATACGGCTCACGCCGCCAGGCGTTGGCCTGCCCGGGATCGACCTGCACGTTCATGTTGCGGGTCACGGGATCAAGGCTCAGCACCATCTTGGCGCGGTCCGGCTTCCATTCCGGCCCGAGCCAGCTTTCCGTCATCCACAGGCAGTGGAACGCGCGGCAATGGTCGGGCCGAGTGGCGTGGATCGCGCAGCCCTGTCCGGCCTTGGTGTGGCGGCACCATTGCCCGGCGACGCTCTCGACCGCCGGAACGTCGTAGACCTTGCAGCAGAGCGTGCAGGCGCCGCAGGTGCGGCCGGGCGCGGGTTGTGCGACGAAGGCTTCGGGATTGAGCATGGTTCGTGCGTCGCGAGAGGCAGTCGCTTCCGGCATGCGTCCGGCAATGGCCGGCCGCGGATCCGCCGGACTACCTGCACGGGCATCGGGTCGCTAGTGTGGCGGCCGCTCTCCCCTCTTCAAGAGGACCGTGCGATCCATGCTGTCGAACCTCGCAACCCGCGACGTCGAAACCCTGCTCCACCCTTACACGAACCTGTCGGCGCATCGGCACACCGGTCCGCTGGTGCTGGAGCGTGGCGAAGGCGTTCACGTCTACGACACGGAGGGCCGCCCCTACATCGAGGGCATGTCCGGCCTGTGGTGCACGGCGCTCGGCTATTCGAATGCGGAGCTCGTCGAGGCGGCTCGGGCTCAGATGGGGCGGTTGCCCTTCACGCACCTGTTCTCGGGCCGCAGCCACGACCCGGGGATCGAACTCGCCGAGACGCTCAAGGAGCTGATGCCGGTCCCGACCTCGAAGATCTTCTTCACATCGTCGGGTTCAGAGGCTAACGACACGCAGGTCAAGCTCACTTGGTACTACAACAACGCATTGGGCCGGCCGAAGAAGAAGAAGATCATCGCCCGCCAGAAGGGCTACCATGGGGTCACGGTGGCGAGCGCCTCGATGACCGGGCTCGCGGCGAACCATGCCGACTGGGACCTGCCGTTGCCGGGCTTCCTGCACGTCGCCGCCGCACACCATTACCGGGGTGCCGGGCCTGGTGAGAGCGAGGAAGCCTATTCGGCTCGGCTCGCCGCCGAGCTGGAGGAGACGATCCTGCGCGAGGGGCCTGAGACCGTCGCGGCGTTCATCGCCGAGCCGGTGATGGGGGCGGGCGGCGCGATCGTGCCGCCGCGCGGCTATTTCGCAGCTATTCAGGCGGTGCTCGCCAAGTACGACGTCCGCCTGATCGCCGACGAGGTGATCTGCGGCTTCGGCCGGCTCGGCACGTGGTTCGGCAGCGAGGCTCTGGGCATCCGGCCGGACTCGATCTCCTTCGCCAAGGCGCTCACCTCCGCCTACATGCCGCTCGGCGGCTTGAGCATCGACGAGCCGCTCTACGAGGCGCTCATCGCCCAGAGCGAGAAGATCGGCACGTTCGGCCACGGCACGACCTATTCGGGCCATCCGGTTGCGGCCGCGGTGGCGTTGAAGGCGATCGAGATCTACCGGCGCGACCGGGTGATCGAGGGGGCCGCCGAGAAGGCGCCGCTCTTCCAGGGCCGCCTGTCGGCCCTCGCCGAGCACGCCATCGTGGGCGAGGCCAACGGCATCGGGTTGATCGGCGGCCTGGAGATCGTGGCCGACAAGGCCAGCAAGCGGCAATACGACCCGAAGGCGGGCGTCGCCGCCCGCTGCGTCGCCTTCGCACAGGGCGAGGGGCTGATCGTGCGGGCGCTCGCCGGCGACCGCGTCGCCGTCTGCCCGCCGCTGATCATCACGCCGGACGAGATCGACGCGCTGTTCGACCGGCTCGGTCGGGCGCTGGACCGCACCCGCGACTGGATCCGCGCCGAGGGGCTGGAGGCGATGCCGGGCTGAGGTCCGTCTCGCGCGCGCAGCGTGAAGACGGAAGAAAAACATCGTCATTCCGGGTTCCGCTGCGCGGCCCCGGGATGACAGCGTTCAGCACGACAGCTCCAGCATGACGCCGGCCTCTACGGACGCCGCTCTCACACGGCGTCGCGCTGTGCCTCGGGCTGACCCGCCGCCTGGATCCCCGCCGGGGTCAGCGGCGTGATGCGCAAGGTCGTGATCCGGTTCTTGGCCTTCCGCAGCACCTGGAACCGGAAGCCGTGGAAGTTGAAGGCCGTCCCCTGATCGGGGATCGTGCGGGCCTCGTGGATGACGAGGCCCGCGATGGTGGTGGCCTCCTCGTCGGGCAGGTTCCAATCCATGGCGCGGTTGAGGTCACGGATCGGCACGCCGCCGTCGACGTTCACCGAGCCGTCGCCCTGCGGACGCACGCCCGAGACGGTGACGTCGTGCTCGTCGGCAATGTCGCCGACGATCTCCTCCAGGATGTCTTCCAGGGTGACGAGCCCCATCACCTCGCCGTACTCGTCGACCACCAGGGCGAAGTGGGTCTTCTTGGTCAGGAAGGCCTTGAGCTGCGCGCGCAGCGACGTCGTCCCCGGCACGAACCAGGTCTCGAGCGCCAGCGCCTCGACCTTGAGACCTGAAGCGTCACCCCCGGCGGCGTCGAGCGCCCGCAGCAGGTCCTTGGCGTGGAGCACGCCCACGATGTTCTCCGGCGTGCCGCGCCACAGGGGCATCCGCGTGTAGGGCGAGGACAGGACCGCGCGGACGATGTCCTCGGACGGCTGGTCGGCGTCGATCGCCCGCATCTTGGTGCGGTGGACCATGACGTCGGAGACCGTCAGGTCCGACAGGTCGAGCAGGCCGCCCAGCATGTCGCGCTCGGCCTTGGCGACGCCGCCCTCGCGGTGCATCAGCGCCACCTGCCCGCGCAGCTCCTCGGCCGCGGTGAGGATCGACTGGTGCTCGCCGATGGTGACCCCGAAGGGCTTCAGCATCAGCCGCACCAGATGCTCGATCGCGATGGCGAGGGGGCCCATCAGCGCGACCGCGAAGGCCACCGGCCGGGCGGTGAGCAGCGCCGCCTTGTCGGGCTTGGAGATGGCGAGCGTCTTCGGCAGCACCTCGGCGAAGACGATGACCAGCACCGACATGCCGATTGTGGCGTAGATCACGCCGCTCTTGCCGAACAGGGCGGTGAGCACGCTGGTGGTGAAGGCCGAGGCGCCGATCGCCACGATGTTGTAGCCGATCAGCATCGCCCCGATGAACCGCTCGCGGATCGCCAGGATGCGGTTGACGATCGCGGCCCGTGGATCGCCCGCCTGTTCCAGGGCGTGCATCCGCGCCCGAGAGGCGGCCGTGAAGGCGGTCTCGGCCCCGGCGAAGAAGGCCGAGAGCAGCAGTGAGATCACCACGATGCTCGCGGCGAACCACAGGTCGATATGGGTTTCCATCGGGTCCGTCAGGGGGCGCCTCTCGTGCCGGGTCGGTCGCCCATATAGCGGGTCCCGCGACTTATTGCGCGTCGATCCGGCGCACCGTCCACGAAGCCCAATAGACCGGACGGCCGTAGAGGCTCGACGCGTCGCGGCCCGAGGCGGTCGGCGCCAGCCGGTCGAGCCAGGTCAGGAACCCGGCCGTGCCCGGGTAGATCAACGGCGTGTCGAGGTTGCCCTCCGCGTCCGTCATCCAGAAATGCGCGCTCCGGTCGTAGCGGCCGCTGCCGTCGCCACCCGAGCGCAGGCCGAGATAGGCCGGCGAGCGACCGGCCTCCACCGGGTCGGCGTAGAGCTTCAGGGCCCCGATCCCGTCGAGATTCATGTCGGCCGTGTATTGCAGGCAGATATCGGCGACCGGGCCGCCGGGAGCGTTGGCCGGGCGCTGGCACGTGTAGGAGATCGCCCAGCGCTGCATGCCCTTGCCCCGCGCCATTCGCACGAGGGTCCCGGGCGGCAGCGGACCGGCGAGCTTCCGCGCCGCGGACCAGACCTTTGGCCCCGCCAGGTCCTGGGCCGTGCGCAGGTAGAGCGCGGTCCGCCGTTTCTCGGGCGGGAGGCCGCAATCCTCAGGGAGCACGTCGGTATAGACGTAGTGGTAGATGCGCTCGACGATGCTGATCGAGCCTGCGAGGCCATGGGTCTCGAAGGCCGGCGCCGTACAGGCCGAGGCCACCGGCTTGCCGGTCTCGTCGATCACCGCCGCCGGGCTGGGCGGATCGCTCCGTCCGCGGCCCGAGCCGGCCTCGAACGGCGTCCAGGTGAGGCCGTATCCGTCGGGGGTGCGGGTGCGGATCTCGAAGGTCTGGAAGTCGAGGGTCCGGGCCTCGATCTGCACGCGGCGCCGGACATCGGCCGGGCCCGCGCCGGCACCGTCCGGCTCGGCCTGTCGGCGGCCGCGCCTCCGACGCCCCTCCGGCGCGTCGTTCCCCGGAGCCGCGGCACCCACCCGCTCCTGGCCGAGCAGGAAGACGTAACTGTAGGCTTCCCCGGCCCAGTCCCGGCCGGAGACCGCGATCGGATCGCGCGGGCCAATCCCTTCGGCCGAGGGGGTCGGCTCGGACCAGCCGCGGGTCGGTGCCCGCTCCTCCGGCAGGTCGACCCAGAACCGATCGGCGGAGGGCGGCAGCGTCGTGGCGAGTGCGTCCAGGTTGCGGCCGGTGCGCAGCGAGCCGCCATCGCGACTGTCGGTGGCACGCCGCTCCGGGCAGGGCTCGTCGCGCCGGCGGGACGCGATCGGGGTCTGGCCCTGGAAGACCGCCTGCAGCGGGCCCGGCGCCTCGGTCCGGCCGAGCCGCAGGATCTGGACGCCGCGGGCGAACGCGCAGGGGGCCGGCGAGATCAGGACTCCCTCGGCCTCCGAGCCTTCGCGGCAGATCTCGAGGCCGCCGCCGCCGGTGATGAAGCAGCTCGGCGCGCTGGCCTCGTAGGCGGCGGGGCGGGCCGCGGCGGGCTGCGGCGACATCGACGCGAGCGCGACCGAGGCGCAGAGCGCGGATCCGGCGGCCAGCAGCGCACGCGGCGCGCCGGCCCCGGACGGGAAGGCGCGTGGTCTGAGTTCGACGGTATCGGCAGGTGACGCTTCGGTACTCTTTGGGGAATTCACGTCTTTCGCCGATGGTGTCACGGTTGTCGGAAAGATCTCGCAGCCTCTAGCCGAAGGTCGGTGAACCGGGAAGAGGCGCGGACCACGCAGCCTGCCTTCGATGGGGAAGGCGGCGAACCCGTTGCCCCGCTCGTCCGTTGTCGCGGCTTGAGGGCCCGATCGGCCCGACCCAGTCAGCGTTCGGAGACCCGCGCATGGATATCGCCGTCGAAACCGTCACAGAAATCATCGTGCGGCTGCGGGCCGTCGAGGTGAAGGAAGGCAATACCGATCCGGATTCGGGCTCGAACCCGATCGACGACGGCGCCACGGATGTGCTGATTTCGGGCACCGACGATGCGACGGAATCGGAGGTCCGCAGCTTCATCGCCGGGCTCGACGACGATTCCCGCGCGGAGCTGCTGGCCCTGTTTTATGTCGGGCGCGGCGACATGGAGCCGGAAGAATGGGGTGAGGCGGTGCGCTTCGCCCGGGAACGCGAGGCTGCCGGAGAAGGCACGATGATGACGCTCCTGGGTTCGCCGATCGCGGGGGACATGCTGGAAGAGGGGCTCGACGCGTTGGGGCTCAGCCCCGAATTGCCGCAGGCCTGACCGGTCGCGAATGCGATGGCCTCACGCGTGCGCAGGGGCGCCATCAAGGCGCTGCGGGTTCTCATCCGGCCGGTCCGGCGTGCGCAGGGCTATGGCGGCAAGGGCCGCGGTGGGCTCGTGGTCGAGCCCTACCGCGGCTACGGCTCGCGCGACGAGATCTTCCTGATCGGCCGCGTCTTCCGGCAGTCGCCCGGCATACACGGGGAGGATCCCGAGTCCCTGCGGGCCCAGTGGCGCGACCTGCGCCGCCGCATCGCCCGGCGGAAGGTTGCGGGGGCCGCGGTCACCGCCCGGTTCGGCGGTGATGCCGCCCGGGTCGAGACGGACCGCGACGGCTATTTCCGCGTGCACCTGCATCCAAGTGGCCTCCCGACCGGCGCGGGCGCGTGGCACGGGGTCAGCCTGGTGCTCGAGGCGGACCCGCCGATCCCGGCCGAGGGCGCGGTGTTCATCCCGCCGAGTGGCTGCCGATACGTCGTGGTCAGCGACATCGACGACACGGTCATGCGCACCGGTGTCGCCAACAAGCTGAAGATGCTCTGGCGGCTGTTCGTCGAGGATGCCGAGAGCCGCGTGGCGTTTCCAGGAGTCGTCGCCCTCTACCGCGCATTGCATGCCGGCGCCGGCGGCAGCGAGGGCAACCCCATGCTCTACGTCTCCCGCGCGCCCTGGGGCCTCTACGAGATGCTGTCCGAGTTCTTTCAGCGCCATGGCATCCCGGCCGGGCCGGTGCTGTTCCTGCGGGAATGGGGCCTGTCGTGGACGCACCCGCTGCCGCGCCGGGCGACCGACCACAAGCAGGCGCTGATCCGGCACATGCTCGCCCTCTACCGCGACCTGCCCTTCGTGCTGATCGGCGACAGCGGCCAGCACGATCCGGAGGTCTACGCGCAGATCGTCGAGGAGAATCCGGGCCGGGTCCTGGCGGTGTATATCCGCAACGTGTCGCGGGATGCCGGCCGGATCGAGGAGATCGTCCGGCTCGCCGGGGCCGTGGCCCGGGCAGGCTCGAGCCTCGTTCTCGCGGCCGACAGCGTCGCGGTGGCCGAACACGCCGCGTCCCTCGGCCTGATCGCGGCCGACGCCGTGGCCGGCGTCGCCGACGAGCACGCCGCCGACGCCGAGACCGGGCCGCGTCGGGAGACCGCCCGGATCACCCCGGAGCCGCCGGGCTCTGACGGCGACGCGGCCAAAACCCCGATCGCACCGGAGGCGATCGCGGACGCGTTGGCCGGTGACGGCGCCGTGCCGGCGACCGTGGTGGTCGAGCCTGAGAAGCCCGCCGTTCTCTCGGGCCTCGGATCCTGAGCCCAGACCCTGGAAGGGCACCGGATCGTAAGCTGCGCCCTCATCGGCGCTGTCGCCATTCCGATCCTGCGCGGAAAGCCTGCAAGCTTGCGCCGAGCTTGTGCTCACGAAATGGTGCAATGCAGCATCGCTATGCCGAGGGTTCACATCCCGGTCCCGATGCCTACGTTCGGGCGCTCGCATGCTGGTCCATGCACTTCGAGACTGCTGGAGCCCATCCGTGCAAACCTACACCCTCGCCATCGCCGACGGCGTCCTCTTCGCTTGCCTGCCCGACGAGGCCGATATCACGGCCGCGATCACGGAGGCGGCCGCCACCAATTATGGGTTCGGCCTCAGCCTCGACATCGTCCGCGGTGCGACCCTGACCAATGCCGCGAGACCCGACGACGAGGTCGTCTGGCGGGAAGGATCCGACAGCGAGCTTCTGGACGCGCACGGTCGCCGCTATCGATACGCGGTCCGCCGCCCGAGCTGACAGCGCGCGGGCTGGGCTGGCGTCGGCATCGAATCCGGCGGTCCGGTGTAGCGGCCGCGCCGCACCTTTCGCCAAACGACAGCCGTCGGGCCGCCGACGCTTGACTGGCGGGTCCGCGGGGCCATCGTTCCGGGATGCTGGACCGCACACCCGCCGAGACCCGCGCCATGCGCCCGATCCTGAACGGCCTCGCCCTCGGGCTGGCCCTCCTCTCCCTCGCGCAGCCGGCCCTCGCCCGCTCGGCGCGGGAGGATATCGAGCCCGCCGAGGAGCGGGAATTTCCGTTCGACGCGCAGATTCCCGGCTGCCAGGACCCGTCGGTGCTGGAACGGGTCTCGACCAACTTCGCCGAGAAGGAGGCGAAGTTCTGGAACTCGTCGATGACGATTGTCTCCTTCGACACGATCGAGCGCACCGCTTGGCGGCCCTGGGGTCTCGACACCTATCCCCGGCGCTTCTGCACGGCGACCGTGACCACGTCGGATGGCTTGCGCCGGAAGGTCGATTATTCCGTGCGCGAGAGCCTCGGCATCATCGGGGCGACCTGGGGCGTGGAATTCTGCGTCCATGGTCTCGATCGCGATCTGGCTTACGCCTATGCGACGGCCTGCCGGATGGCGCGGCCCTGACCATGCGTGGCCTCGCCGCCTGCCTCGCCGGCCTGCTGCTCGCCGGCCCGGCCGCCGCGCAGGATTACGGCGGCTTCGCCCGCCGGGGCGCGCCCGGCGAATTCGATTTCTACGTGCTCGCCCTGTCGTGGTCGCCGACCTATTGCGCCGGGGCAGGCGAGCGCCGGGACGACGTGCAGTGCGCGCCGGGGCGAGGCCTCGGTTTCGTCCTGCACGGACTCTGGCCCCAATACGCGCGCGGATATCCCGAGAATTGCTCCGCGGTGGCGCGCCCGCCGACCCGGCAGGCGATCGAGGTGGCCGGGCAGGTCTATCCGAGCGAGGGCCTCGCCCGCTACGAATGGCGTAAGCACGGCACCTGCTCGGGACTCGACCCGGCCGCCTACTTCAACGCCGCCCGGGAGGCCCGGCTCGCGGTGACGATCCCGGAGAGCCTCAAGGGCGGCGGCTCGGCACAGACCCTGGCGCCCATCGAGATCGCCCGGCAATTCGTGGCCGCCAACCGCGGCCTCCGGCCCGACATGATGGCGGTCACCTGCACGCGGGGCCAGCTGCAGGAGGTGCGGGTCTGCTTCGGCAGGGACCTGCGCGGCTTCACCCCCTGCCCGGAGGTCGCCCGCACCAATTGCCGCGCGCCGGAGATCACCCTCGGCGCCGCGCGCTGAGATATTTCGGCCGTTTCGGCGCGCAGCGCTGGACCCGAGACGCGGGATCGGCTTGAGCCCGTCTCCATGAATTATCGGCACGCCTTCCACGCCGGCAACCACGCCGACGTCCTCAAGCATCTCGTGCTCGCGCGCGTGCTCGATCACCTGCGTCTCAAGGACAAGCCGTTCCGGGCACTGGACGCCTTCGCGGGGCTCGGCGTCTACGACCTTGAGGCCGACGAGGCGTCGCGCACCGGCGAGTGGCGGGACGGCTGGGGCCGGATGGCCACCCCCTTCGCGCCGGACGTCGAAGCGCTCCTTGCGCCCTACCGGGCAGCCGTGGCGGCAGTCCAGGCACGCGACGGGGCGACCGCGTATCCGGGATCGCCCGCGATCATCCGCGAGGCGCTCCGCCCCGGCGACAAGGGCGTGTTCGTCGAGCTGCACCCGGCAGATGCCGCCACCCTCGGGGCGCGCTACGAACGCGATCCGCGCACGAAGGTGTTGAACCTCGACGGCTGGATCGCGGTCAACGCGCAGATTCCACCGCCCGAGCGGCGCGGCTTCGTGCTGATCGACCCGCCCTACGAGGTGCCGGGCGAAATCGAGCGGCTCGGGGCCCACCTCGCCCGCGCGGTGGCGAAGTGGCCGACCGGCCTGTTCCTGGCCTGGTACCCGATCAAGGATGCCGCCGTCGTGGAACGCATGGTCCGGGATCTCGACGCCGCCCTCCCCCGCCCGGCGCTGCGCCTCGACCTGCTGATCGACCGTCCGGACGATCCGACACGGCTGACCGGCAGCGGCCTGATCGTTGTCAACCCGCCCTGGCGGCTCGCCGAGGAAGCGACGATCTTCCTTCCCGCTCTGGCCGAGCGGCTGGCGCGTCATGAGTTCGGAGGATTTCGCTGCGATCCGATCGGCGCTTCGGCCTGACGCGACAGCATTGCGCAGGTCGCACCAAGCTGTTCGAAACTCACCGCAATGAAAGCGAGCGGCCGAGAGGAGAAATGTGGCTGCAAAGTCACATTTCCTGTGCGAGTGTTGTGCGGGATCTCGATCTGCTCAAAAAATATGCAAATGCTCGATGTTTAGTTTTGTGTCAATCGCCCTGCGATGTCAGCTTGACCGTGAGCGAACCCGAACGAGCTGCGACATCATGCTGAAGCGATCCACCCTGGCCGGCCTGGCCACCGTGCTGCTGTCCTCGACCAGCATTCTCGCGGCCGATCTGGCCGCCCCGGCTCCGACGCCTGTTCCGCCCCCGGCCGAACCCTGCAAGGCCACACTCCTCGGCCCGGCTTATAGCGGTGTGATCAAGGCCAATCCGAACCCGACCTGCTTCTCCGCGGGCCCGCTCGGCGACCTCTACGTGGGCGGCGCCGTCACGGGCTACGGCTACACGCAGACAAACCCGTTCGCGTCGTTCTCGACCCCGGCGGCCCCCAACGACCGCGACCGGTCCGCACGATTCGATTTCTCGAACATCCAGGGCATCATCCAGAAGCCCGAGGGCGCGTTCCAGTTCTACATCCAGGCCGGTGGCTACTCGATCCCGCAGCTCGGCTTCCCGACCCTCGGAACCTTCACCCAGACCGACCTGCTGTTCGGCCCGGTGCCGGTCGCCTACGGCAAGATCCAGATCAACGATGAATGGTCGATTCAGGGCGGCCGCTTGTTCACCCTGATCGGCACCGAGCTGCTGTTCACCTACCAGAACCTGAACATCAACCGCGGCCTTCTGTTCGTGCAGGAGAACTTCATCAACCAGGGCGTTCAGGTCAATTACAGCAGCGGCCCGCTCTCGGTCTCGCTCGCCGGAACCGACGGGTTCTTCTCCAACGAGATCACGTGGTTCACCGGTAACGTCGCCTACAAGCTGGACGACTACAGCACGATCGGCGTCAACGGCGGCCTGAACGTCGGCCGGACCAACGCCCTCGACCGGAGCCCGCGCTACCAGTTCGCCACGCCGAACGCGCAGCAGAACAGCGGCATCTTCAACATCAACTACACCTACGCGAACGGCCCCTGGATCATCTCGCCGTACTTCCAGTTCACCAATGTCGAGCGCGACCTGCGCGTCGGGATCGGCAACACGGCCTCGACCTATGGCGGCGCCCTGCTGGCGGCCTACTCGTTCACCGACAATTTCGCGCTGGCCGGCCGCGTCGAGTACACCGAGCAGACGGGCGTCCGGGGTTCGGGCGGAACGAACCTGCTGGGCTTCGGCGCCGGCAGCAACGCGTTCTCGGTCACTGTCACGCCGACCTTCACCTTCGATCGCTACTTCTTCCGCGTGGAGTACGCCCATGTGGAGCTCGGCGGCATCACCCGCGGCAACCTCGCGGAGGGAACGCTCGGGACCGGCTTCGGGCGGACCGGCAATCGGACCTCCCAAGACCGTTACATGGTCGAGACCGGCATCACCTTCTGATCCGGTCTGACGGCCGGTCCTCGGGCCGGTTCCCGACAAGCCCTCGGCGCACTGCCGGGGGCTTTTCGTTTCCGGGCGGAAGAAGCCCCGTCCGCAGCGGCGCGGGCATGCGCCGCGGCCGGCAGGACGGTTCCGGCGATCACGCTCGCCGAAGCAGGCGGCGCCCCGGCCTGTGCCCCTCCTCCCCGGAATCTTGGAAGCCGAGTTTCTCCAGAAGACCCCAGGACGCGATATTGGCGGGGCGGCACTCCGCCACGACGCTCCGTGCCGGGAAGCGCCCGCCCAGGAATGCGATGACCGCCGAGACGGCTTCGAAGGCATAGCCGCGCCCGCGGGCGGCGCCGCCGATCCAGTAGCCGATCTCGATCACGCCGGCCCCGCGCAGATGGGTTCCGACCACCCCGACGAGGTCGCGCCCCGCCGAGGACTGCTGCGCACCGGTCCCGCCTGATTCCCGCGTCCAGGCGCCGAGGAAGCGGTCCTGGCCGCGGGTTCCGCTACGGATCAGATCCTCGGCATCCTGCAGGGTGAACGGGGCGGGCAGGAAGTCCACCGCCGCGGTGATTGCCGGATCGTCCGTAAGGCGACGGAGGGCTTGCGCATCCTCGAGCCGGAGGGCCGCAACCGACAGGCGCGCGGTCTCGATCGCAGGCAGATCGGCAAGGCTGTCGCGGGCGGCGCGGATGGTGAACATCCCCTCGATGTGGGGTGCCGGCCGGGACGGAAAAGGCACGAAGCCGGCCCCCCCGATCATCCCGCGTGATGCGCGAACCTCTCAAGAAGTCTTCGCGCCACGGTCGCAGACATGCTGAACGGGAACGGTTGCTTAACCTGAATCCGTCTTCATTGGCGCATCAGGTTGCGTTCAGGCAAACGGGTGCGTCGATGCGGGTGCGCGGTACGGGTCAGATGTTGCGGACGCTGTCGCGCGTCGCCCTCATCGGCATCATTGGCGGTGCAGCCGCTGCCTGTTCTTCGGACGCGTCGCGTCTGAGCAACCCCTTCTCGAACCCGTTCGATTCGGAGCCCGCCGCCACGGGAAGCCTGCCGGATGGCAGCCTTAAATCCGTGCCCCCGGTCCGGACCGGCCGCATCCAGTCGGAGGCGCTGAGCCCGCCCGGCGCCCCGCGCCCGGTCGCGGCCGCCGCGCCGGCTCAGACACATGCCGCCGCGCCCGCGACCCGCGTCGCCTCCACCGGCCCGGTCGGCTGGAGCGCTCAGGGTGGCACGCAGATCACCGTGTCGCAGAACGACAGCCTGAACCAGATGTCCACCCGCTTCGGCGTGCCCGCCTCGGCGATCCTGGCCGCCAACGGCCTGACCAGCGCGAGCCAGATCACCCCGGGTCGGCAGCTCGTGATCCCGGTCTACAACGCCTCCGGCATGAACCCGGCCGCGGCCCCGATGACCGCTCGCCCGGCCCGGGCGGCCGAGGAGAAGCGCGAGGACGCCAAGCAGGTCGACAGCAAGCTCGCCACGAAGCGCGAGGAGGCCAAGGAAGCCGCCAAGCGCGAGGAAACCAAGCAGGCCGCCAAGGAGACCGCGAAGGAGACGTCCAAGCGGGCCGCCGCCGAGAAGGAGGCGGAGCGCAAGGAGGCGCTCGCCCGCGACGCCGCGGCCCGGAAGGTCGCAGAGGCCAAGACCCGCAAGGACAACGCGGCGAAGGACGACGAGAAGCCGCGGCACGTGCGCCCCGGACAAGTCGCCAAGGCTGACGAGAAGAAGGCGGACCCCAAGGTCGAGGCGAAGGCCAAGGCTGAGGCGAAGGCGGAGGCTAAGGCGACGGAGGCCAAGGCCGAGGCGAAGGCCGCCGCGAAGGCCGAAGCCGCGCAGAAGCTTGCGGAAGCCAAGGCCGCCAAGGAGGCTGCCCAGAAGGCGGCCGCCGCGGAGAAGGTCGAGAAGGTCGCCGCCAAGGAGGTTCCGAAGCCGGTTGCGGCGGCGGCGCCTCCGGCCAAATCCGAGCCCGCCGCCACTGGTTCCGTCGCCGATGCGACGCCGTCGGAGAGCTTCCGCTGGCCCGCCAAGGGCCGGGTGATCGCCGGCTACGGCAGCTCCGGCAACGAGGGCATCAACATCGCCGTGCCGGAGGGCACGCCGGTCAAGGCGGCCGAGGAAGGCACGGTCGCGTATGCCGGCTCGGACGTGAAGGGCTACGGCAAGCTCGTGCTGGTGCGCCATGCCAACGGCTACGTCTCGGCCTACGCCCACAATGGCGAGATCGACGTGAAGCCCGGTGAGAAGGTCAAGCGCGGCCAGACCATCGCGAAGTCCGGCGCCTCCGGCAACGTCACCTCGCCGCAGCTGCACTTCGAGATCCGCAAGGGCGGCTCGCCCGTGGATCCGATGTCCCAGCTCGCCAGCAACTGAACGGTGCGGATCCGGCCGTGACCGGCGGCGGTCCCGAGAGGGGCCGCCGCTCGCGTTTGCGGCCCAGGAACGGGCGGCTGGGAACGTCTCCGTCGTCAGGACCGCAGCGAAGTGACCCAGGGCAGCGCGCCCTCAGCCGTCGTCGCGCCGACCGGATTGCTCCGCTCGCAGGGACGGTTCTGCCGGAGCGATCACCCTGGACTGGCAGCAGACCCGTCGATGCGCGAGATCCGCCCAGCCCACGCGTCGGGATTCCGGACTGCCCTGGGACGGCCCCGCCGAGGCGCGATCTCCGAAGCGGATCCGGCCGGCTGCGAAGACAGACGTGCCGCGCGGCGCGCTCAGACCTTCGGCGCCTGCAGAGTGCCGTCAGGGCTGTGGTGGTCCACCGCCTCCGGCAGCGCCTGCGCCAGGGTCGGAAACAGCTGATCCACCGGGATGCCGAGCTTCTGCGCGATCTGGCGGACCTGATCGTTGTCGAGGACCTTGCGCAGGTCATCCGCCGTGATCGGCTCGTTCGGTCCGCGGCCGAGCCAGGAATTGACCTGGCTTTCGTAGCCCGAACGGCGGAGCTGCTCGACGAGTGCGTTGAGCCCGCCGGGAAGCACCTGCTGGATGACGCCGGGCAACGCCTTGAGCGCCATCTGCCCGAGGGAGCCCCCGAGGGAATTGAACAGGCTCATGCGGGTCTCCTGTCGTGAATCGTTGACGGCGATAGTAGAGCACCGCGCCCGAAGAGCGAGAGACCTGCGGCGCGACCGGACGGCGTGAACCGCAATTTAGTCGACAGGAGTTCGGCCGTGGCCCGGAATGACGGCCCGCAATACGTCTTACGGTCGAGCGGTCATGAGATTTCCGGTCCGATCGCTGGTCCTGCCCCTGATTCTCTCGGTCTGGTGGGGCGCGGCCCTCGCGGCGCCTCCCGAAACGTCCCGGCTCGCGGAGGCGCGCGCCCTCACGGACGCGGTGTTTGTCCGGCCGCTCTTCGGCACGTACCGCCATTGTGGCGGGGCCTGCCTCAAGAGCGGTGAGCTCTCCTGGTTCTGCTTCGCGAAACAGACCTGCTACCTGAGCTGCGCGACCGCTCCGCCCCTGATGAAATGCGCGACCCCTTAGGGGACGCCGGGCGCTGATCGCACCTGGGTGCTGAAATTCGGCTGCGGTTTCAGCCGCCCGTTCTCGCTCTGCTCCGCCACGGCGGCCGGCAGGAACTCCGACAGGACGACGGCCACGCGGCCCTCCGGCACACCCAGGTCATAGGCGAGACGCTCCGCGACGCCCTCCGGCAGGCAGCGCGCGATGGCGGCCGCCGGCACCGATTGGCGCGCCTCCGGCCCCGTCCCTGTAGCCAGCCAGGACGCGACGGCGTCGCCGTGGCCGGCCCCTCGCAGGCGGTCGAGGAAGGCGGGGAGGCCGCCGGGATAGAATTTTGCCATCGTCAGGGCTAGCTTGCCGCTCCCGGTCCGCTCCAGAACCCGGTCGGTTGCAGCCGCAACGTCGCCGATCAAGTTCTTCGCACCGTCGAGCAGGCCCATCAAAGTCCTCCGTCGCGCTTGTCAACCGCGTGGGAAAGTCGGGCGCGGATCGGCGCCGGCAAGCGCGTGCGGCAATTGCGCGGGACGCGGTTAGGATCCCTGTCTCGGCCTTGCGGGAGCCATCCATGAAGCGTGTTCAGGCCGGTATCCTCGACGTCGCCTATCTGGAATTCGGGCCGCCCGACGGGCCGCCCACCGTGCTGCTCCACGGTTTCCCGTACGACGCCCGCGCCTGCACCGCAGCTGCCGAGCGGCTCGCCGCCACCGGAATCCGCTGCCTCGTGCCCTACCTGCGCGGCTACGGGCCGACGCGGTTCCTGGATGCGGCGACGCCACGCTCAGGCGAGCAGGCGGCGCTCGGAGCCGACCTGCTGGCCTTCCTGGACGCCCTCGGCATCGCGCGCGCCGTGCTGGCCGGCTACGATTGGGGCGGCCGGGCCGCCTGCGTGGTCTCGGCGCTCTGGCCGGACCGGGCCCAGGGGCTGGTGAGTTGCGGCGTCGGCTACAACATCCAGAATATCCCGGCCGCCTCGCGGCCTGTCGCGCCCGAGGCGGAGCATCGGCTCTGGTATCAGTACTACCTGCACGGCGAACGCGGTCGCGCTGGCCTCACGGGCGACCGGGAGGCGTTCTGCCGCCTGCTCTGGCAGCTCTGGTCGCCGAGCTGGGCCTTCGACGCGGCTACCTACGCGCAGACCGCCCTGTCCTTCGACAATCCCGATTTCGTCGACGTGGTGGTGCATTCCTACCGCCACCGCTTCGGACTGGTGCCCAGCGACCCGGCACTCGTCCAGATCGAGGCTCGGCTCGCCGCCCAGCCGGCGATCACCGTTCCGTCGATCGTGCTGCTCGGCGCCGACGACGGCGTTGCGCCGCCCTCGGCGGCCGACACCGATGCCCGCCACTTCACCGGCCCGTATCGGCGTGAGATCGTCGCGGGGGTGGGCCACAACTTTCCACAGGAGGCACCCGAAGCCTTCGCGGCGGCGGTGCGCGCCCTTCTCTGACGCCGCCGCCGATGCCCGTCGCTTCGACGTTGCTTTCGGGAAGCCCCTGGCTATAGTCCGCGCGCTTTTCGATAGGTCTGCCCACGCCGAAAACCGGCGGCAGGCCCGATCGCCATTTGCAGGAGACGCTCGTTGATCACCCCCGCCTTCGCGCAAGGGGCCGGTACGGCCGCTGGCGGAGCGGAGATCGCCTTTCAGGTGATCCCGTTCGTCCTGATCTTCGTGATCATGTACTTCTTGATCCTGCGGCCGCAGCAGAAGCGGGTCAAGGACCACCAGACCCTGCTCAAGTCCGTGCGCCGGGACGACACGATCGTCACCAATGGCGGCCTCGTCGGGCGGGTGACCAAGGCGGCGGACGATCAGCCGGAGATCGAGGTGGAGATCGCCCCGAACGTCCGCGTGCGGGTGGTCCGGACGATGATCTCCGAGGTCCGGGCCAAGGGCTCGGTCAAGGCCGCCTGAATCCCCGGTTGAACTGGCCGGCGTAACGCGCCGACCCACAAGAGAAAAAGACGGCCGATGCTGCGCTTCTCCCGTGCGAAGATCATCGCGACGCTGGGCTTGATCCTGGTGGGGCTGATGCTCGCCGTGCCGAGCTTCTTCTCGCCCGAGCAGCGCAAGGGCTTCGTCGCCAGCCTGCCCGCCTGGTTCCCCGCCTGGGTGGTGCCGACCCGCGCCATCGTGCTCGGGCTCGACCTGCAGGGCGGCTCGCAGCTCCTGCTCGAGGTCGATCAGAACGAGCTGATCGCCTCTCAGGCCAAGGCCCTGCGCGACGACGTTCGCCGCGTGCTCCAGCAGGAGAACGTCCGCGCCGATGGCGGCATCGGCCTGCTCCAGCGGGGCGTCCAGGTGAAGGTCGCGGACGACGCGGCCCGGGCCAAGGTCCTGCCGAAGCTCCAGGAACTGTCGCTGCCGATCACCACGTCGCTCGGCCAGACGGCGGCCCGGACCCTCGACGTCTCCGAGCAGCCCGGCGGCGTGATCCGCCTGACGCTGACCGATGCCGGCATCACCGACCGGACCCGCCGGGCGGTGAGCCAGGGCATCGAGGTCATCCGGCGCCGTCTCGATTCCACCGGCACCACCGAGCCGTCGATCCAGCAGCAGGGCGCCGACCGGATCCTGATCCAGGTGCCGGGCGAGCAAAATCCCGAGCGGCTCGAGAGGCTCCTCGGCTCCACCGCCAAGCTCGAGTTCCGCATGCTCGCCGACAGCCCGTCCGGCGACGTCGACATGCTGCCGTCGAAGGACGAGAAGGGCGCCAAGGTGCCGGTCGAGCGCCGGGTCATGGCCGATGGCGGCGAGCTGACCGACGCGCAGCCGTCCTTCGATCAGCAATCCCACGAGCCGATGGTGAGCTTCAAGTTCAACCTGCGGGGCGCCCAGCGCTTCGGGCAGGCGACCTCGGAGAATGTCGGCCGGCGCATGGCGATCGTGCTCGACAACGAGGTGGTCTCGGCTCCCGTGATCCGCTCTGCGATCACCGGCGGCTCGGGCCAGATCACCGGCAACTTCACAGTCCAGCAGGCCAACGACCTGTCGGTCCTGCTGCGCGCCGGCGCGCTGCCGGCGAAGTTCACCGTGGTCGAGCGCCGCGTCGTCGGGCCGGGCCTCGGCCGCGATTCGATCGAGGCCGGCAAGCTCGCGACCCTGGTGGCGGCGGCCCTGGTGGTCGCCTTCATGTTCGCGACCTACGGCACCTTCGGCTTCATCGCCAACATCGCCCTCATGGTCCACGTCGGGCTGATCCTGGGCCTGATGTCGGTACTGGAGGCGACCATGACGCTTCCGGGCATCGCCGGCATCGTGCTCACGATCGGCACGGCGGTGGATTCCAACGTGCTGATCTACGAGCGCATGCGCGAGGAGAGCCATGCCGGCCGCTCGCTGATCTCGGCGCTGCAGGCGGGCTTCGACCGGGCCTTCGCCACCATCATCGATTCGAACTCGACCATGGCGATCGCCGCCCTGATCCTGTTCTTCCTTGGCTCGGGCCCGGTGAAGGGCTTCGCCGTGGTGTTCATCCTCGGCATCCTGACCACGGTCATCACCGCGGTGACGCTGACGCGGATGATGATCGCTGTGTGGTATAAGGCCTTCCGACCGAAGGCCTTGCCGTTCTGACGACGGGCTCGTTGCACGCCCAAGAGCTTTTTCAGGAGGTTGGCGAAGCGTCTCTCGTCTGATTGCCCGATCGGGCGACCCACCCCGTCATCCCGGGGCTGCGCAGCAGGGCCCGGGATCCAGACACGCCGACGAAGCCCGCCCTGGCGCCGTCGCGGATCTGGTTTCCGGGTTCGCCCTGCGGGCGCCCCCGGGAGGACGGCGGTTCCGGACGAGTTCGCTCCGCGGCTCCGCCTATCGAGACCGACCATGCGCCTGCTCCGCCTCTGGCCCGATGAATCGCATTTCGACTTCATGCGATTCCGGCGTTTCACCTTCCCGCTCTCGGCGCTGCTCTCGCTCGCGACCGTGGTGCTGTTCCTGACCATCGGGCTGAACTTCGGCATCGACTTCAAGGGCGGCACCCTGGTCGAGTTGCAGGCGAAGTCCGGCACGGCCGACGTGGCGTCGATCCGGCACACCGCCGCCGGCTTCGGCTTCGGCGAGCCGGAGGTGCAGGAACTCGGCAACCAGGGCACCGTGCTGGTCCGCCTGCCGCTCCAGCCCGGCGAGCAGGGTCAGACCGCGGTGATGAACAAGGCGCACGCCGCCTTCGACAAGGATTACGACTTCCGCCGCACCGAGACGGTGGGTCCGCGCGTCTCCGGCGAGCTGGTCCAGTCCGGCACGCTCGGCGTCGTGCTCTCGGTCGTGGCGGTGTTGCTCTACCTGTGGTTCCGGTTCGAGCGGGAGCTGGCCCTCGGCGCCATCGTCGGCACCCTCCACGACATCGTGCTGACGGTCGGCGTGTTCATCATCACCCGCATCGAGTTCAACATGACCTCGATCGCCGCGATCCTGACGATCGTGGGCTACTCGCTCAACGAGACCGTCGTGGTGTTCGACCGGACCCGCGAGCTGATGCGCCGGTACAAGACCATCCCCACCGTCGACCTGCTCAACCTGTCGATCAACTCGACCATGTCGCGCACGGTGATGACGTCGATCTCGTCGTCCCTGTCGCTGCTGGCGCTGGTGCTGTTCGGCGGCGAGGCGATCAAGGGCTTCGCCGTGGTGATGCTCTGCGGCGTCGTGATCTGTACCTATTCGGCGATCTTCGTCTCGACGCCGGTGTTGATCTACCTGGGGCTGATGCTCTCGGGCGCCCGCGCGGCGGCCGAGCGGTCGAGCGTCCCGCAACCGGCGGAGTAGTCTTTTTTCCGATATGGCCGATCAGCCAAGCCCGAAAACTTTTGACTCCGGCTTCGTGCCGGGGCGGCACATCATTGACACCTACGGCAATGGCGGCTTCCGCTTCGCCGGCATGTCGCATCGCGGCTCGATCCTGATGCTGCCCTCGGGGGTGCGCGCCTGGGACGTGACGGAGCCCCGGGCCATTGACCGCACGGCGCTCCGCCCGGTCCAGGCAGAGGCCGCGGGAATCGAGCTGCTTCTCGTCGGCACCGGCCTCGACATCGCGGCGATCGACCCGGCGCTGCGCAGCTGGCTCAAGGATTTCGGAGTCGGGCTCGACGTGATGCAGACCGGCGCCGCCGCCCGCACCTACAACATCCTGGTGGCCGAGAACCGCAAGGTTGCGGCCGCGCTGATCGCGGTGACCTGATGCCGGAGGCCGACGGCAAGACGGCCGAGACCGGGCTCGCCTTCGCGCAGTCCCATTGCGAGGAACTCGTGCGGGCCGGCGATCCGGACCGCTACTACGCGACCCTGTTCGCCCCGGCCGCCGCCCGCCCGCACCTGTTCGCGCTCTACGCCTTCAGCCTGACCGTCGCCCGGGTGCGCGAGGCCGCCTCGAACCCGATGGCCGGTGAGATCCGCCTGCAATGGTGGCGCGACGCCCTTCAGGGCGAGGCGCGGGGCGACGTGCGCGCCAACCCGGTGGCGGCGGCGCTCGAAGAGGCGATCCGGGTCAACCGCCTCGGCCGCCAACCCTTCGTCGATCTGATCGATGCCCGGGTGTTCGACCTCTACGAAGACCCGATGCCCCGGGTGAACGACTTGGAGGGTTATTGCGGCGAGACCGCCTCGGCCCTGTTCCGGCTGGCGAGCCTCGTGATCGGCAACGGCACTGAGCCGGGCGGCGCGGGGGCGGCCGGCCATGCCGGCGTGGCCTACGGCATCACGGGGCTGCTGCGCGCCCTGCCCTGGCACGCCCGTTCGGGGCAGGTCTACCTGCCGACCGAGATCCTCGGCCGCTACGGCGTCACCCGCGAGGACATCGTCACGGGCCGCGGCGGGCCGGGCCTGCGGCGCGCCTGCGCCGACCTGCGCGCCCTTGCCCGGCAGCACCTGAAGGCCTTCGAGGCGGCGCGCCCGACCATCGCGCCCTCGGCGGGGGCGGCGTTCCTGCCTGTGGCCCTGGTGGAGCCCTACCTCGCCGTCATGGAGCGAGCATCCTACGATCCGCTCAACACGCTCGTCGAGATGCCGCGCTGGCGCCGGCTGTGGCGCCTGTGGCGGGCGTCGCGGCGGATCGGGTGAGCGGTGGCTTCGCCGTCTTTGCGAGCACAGCGAAGCAATCCGGCGCCGCCACGCGCACGCCTGTCGCGCTGCCCTGGATCGCTTCGCTACGCTCGCGATGACGGAGCGGTATCAGAGAACCCGCGCTAACCCCGGCACCAGCGCCGCGAGGCGCACCGGCGCGCCCCGCTCCGCTTCGGCCTCCGGCGACGCCAGCACGGCGGCCCGGCACAGCCCGTCGCCGCTGAGACCCGTGACCAGCCGTCCGCCGGGTTCGAGCGCCGCGCGCCAGTGCGGCGGGATCGCCTCTACGCTGCCGTGCACGAGGATCCTATCGAAGCCGCCGTCCGGCAGTTCCGGTGCCAGACCGTCCGCCCGGACGACGTGCGCCTCCGGGAGTGCCGCGAGCCGCCGCGTCGCCTCGACGGCGAGCGTCACCGAGCGTTCCAGGCTCAGCACCGCACTCGCTCCGAGCCGGGCAAGGAGCGCCGTCACGTAGCCCGAGCCGGTGCCGATCTCGAGCACGCGTTGGCCAGGTCCGACGCGCAGCAGCGCCAGCATGAGCGCCACGGTGGAGGGCGCCGTCATGGACGCGCCGCAGGCCAGGGGCAGGGCTATGTCCCGCCTGGCATGCTCCCGGTGCTGCGACGGCGCGAAGGCCTCACGCGGCACCTGCTCCATGGCCCGCAAAACCGCGGTGTCCCGAAGGCCCCGCCCCCGGAGCGCCATCACGAAGGCCGCATTGCCGGCAGCCGCCTCCAGGCTGCCCAGATCGATCACTCGGCGAAGGCCTGCGCGAATCGCGTCAGCGTCGGCTCGTCGGTGAGGTCGAGGCGCAGGGGCGTGACCGAGATCCGCTTCTCGGCGATGGCCTTCAGATCCGAGCCGTGGCCCGGCTCGAACCGGGCCTTGGCGAAGGCGAGCCAGAAATACGGGTTGCCGCGCCCGTCGACCCGCGCGTCGATCGACAGCAGCGCCTGATTGCGAAAGCCCTGCGCGGCCACCGCGATGCCCTGCACGTCGCCCGGCTCGCAGTCCGGGAAGTTCACGTTGACCAGGATGCCGGGCTCGATCCCGGTCTCCAGGATCTTGCGGACGACCTTCGCACCGTGCGTCCGGGCGCAGTCCCACTTGAGCGCGCCGCGCCCGCCGGCGCCGTAGGCCTGACTCATGGCGATGGAGCGGATGCCGAGGATCGTGCCCTCCATGGCGGCCGCGATCGTGCCCGAATAGGTCACGTCCTCGGCGACGTTCTGGCCGCGGTTCACCCCCGACAGAACGAGGTCCGGCCCGTGATCGCTCAGGATGTGGCGCACGCCCAGGATCACGCAGTCTGACGGCGTGCCCTTCACGGCGAAGCGCTGCTCAGAGACCTGCCGCAGCCGCAGCGGGTCGTTGAGCGAGAGCGAGTGCGACACGCCCGACTGGTCGCTCTCGGGCGCCACGACCCAGACATCGTCCGAGAGCTCCCGGGCGATCTCCTCCAGGGTACTGAGCCCCGGTGCATGGATGCCGTCGTCGTTGGTGACCAGGATGCGCATCAGCGGGTGCCCTCGATCCGGTTGAGCCCGCCCATGTAAGGGTGGAGCACCGACGGAATCGTGATGCTTCCGTCCGGGTTCTGGTAGTTCTCCATCACGGCGATCAGCGCGCGGCCGACCGCCACGCCCGAGCCGTTGAGGGTGTGGACATAGGCCGGTTTGCCGTCCTTGCCCCTGTAGCGGGCGTTCATCCGCCGCGCCTGGAAGTCGCCGCAGACCGAGCACGAGGAGATCTCGCGGTGGGTGCGCTGGCCCGGCACCCAGACCTCGATGTCGTAGGTCTTTTGGCTCGCGAAGCCCATGTCGCCGGTGCAGAGGGTCATCACCCGGTAGGGCAGATCCAGCTTCTTCAGGACCGCCTCGGCGCTGGTCAGCATCCGCTCGTGCTCGTTGGCGGATTCCTCCGGCGTCGTGATCGAAACCAGCTCGACCTTGCTGAACTGGTGCTGACGCAGCATGCCGCGGGTATCACGCCCCGCCGCGCCTGCCTCGGCCCGAAAGCAGGGGGTCAGCGCGGTGAAGCGCAGGGGAAGTTCTTCCTCGCGGAGGATCGCCTCGCGGACGAGGTTCGTCAGAGGCACCTCGGCGGTGGGCACGAGCCAGAAATGCTCGTCGCTGACGGGCGCGGAACCCGCGCCGGCCTGCCCCTGCAGCGACCTGACGTAATCGAGGCCCTTGAAGACCGAGAACTGGTCGTCCTCGAACTTCGGCAGCTGCGCCGTGCCGAACATGGCGGCGTCGCGCACCAGCACCGGTGGCGCCACCTCCAGGTAGCCGTGCTCCTGCGTGTGCAGGTCGAGCATGAACTGGCCGAGTGCCCGCTCCAGTCGCGCGAGCTGACCCTTCAGCACCACGAAGCGCGAGCCGGACAACTTGGCCGCTGCCTCGAAATCCATCAGGCCCGTGGCCTCGCCGAGCTCGAAATGCTCCTTCCCCTCGGCCAGCCGCTCGCGGGTCGCGGCGTGGCTGCGGTAGAGGACGTTGCCGTGCTCGTCGGCGCCCTCCGGCACGTCCGGCTTCGGCCGGTTCGGGATCGCGGCGAGCCGGTCGGCCAGGGTCTTGTCGGCCGCGTCCTGCGCGGTTTTCAGCTCCGGCTCGGCAGCCTTCAGCTCCGCGACCTCGGCCATCAGGGCCGCGGCGCGGTCCTCGTCCTTCGCCTTCTTGGCGCCGCCGATCTCCTTGGCCAGCGCGTTGCGCCGCTCCTGATTGGCCTGCGCGGCCGAGACGGACGATTTCCGCGCCTCGTCGAGGGCAATCAGCGCGGCCGAGAGCGGCGCGAGGCCCCGGCGGGCGAGGTCGCGGTCGAAGGCGTCCGGGTTCTCCCGGATGGCGCGGATGTCGTGCATCGAGTCGGCTCGGATCTTCTGCGCGGGGTTGAGCGCGCGGGCTCCGCTTTGCCGCATCGCGTCCGGCCGGACAAGCGCGGGAAACGGACCGGTCCGCCTCGGATCGGCATTCGCCCGAATTCCGTCGTTGCGGGGCGCCGCAGGCGAGCCCGGACCCGGAGGGGCACGCCGGAGGCGGGCAATCCAGGACCGCTACGCGCGCCAGCACCTGGCACGTTTGTGCGTCTGGATCCCGGCTCCCGCTGCGCGGCCCCGGGATGACACGGCGGTGACAAAGGGGCCGCCTGTCACGCCTTCGGCGGCGCGAGCTTGAGCTGGTCGATCGCCCAGAGCCACGTCCCGTCCGCCTGCTCGCGGGCGACCTCCACCGAGAACGCGCCGTTGGGCAGCCGCGCGAAAGTCATCGCCAGCACGCCGTTGCGCAGGGGCGGCGGCGTTTCCGGCTCGGGGAAGTCCGATTTGCGCGCCAGCAGGTCGGCGTAGAAGGTCCGGATCTCGGCATGGCCGGTGGCGACGACGCGGCCGGCCGCCAGCACCGCGTCGGGCTCGTAGAGGGCGACGAGGCCCTCGACATCGCCGGCATTGGCGCGTCGGTTGAACAGGGCGGCCAGCGCCTCGGGGTTGCGGGCGGGCTCACGTGTCTGGTCCGTCATGGCGTCTCCTCGGCCGGCGCCTGCGACTGGTTGGTGTTGCAGCAATGCGCCCGGCGGCCGATCTTTCCCCGTCGCGCCGGTCATTTCAGGCGCGTGCCGTCGCGGTCGGCCACCGAGACGGCGACCGGGATCCCAGCCTTCACGCTCTCCGAGACGGTGCAGAACCGCTCGAACTGCTCCAGCACCCGGTCGATCCGCGGCATGTCGGCGGCGGCCGCGCCGAGCTGGATGTGGACGCCGATCCCGGTGACGCGCAGCCGCCCCTCGGCGTTGCGCTCCACCCGGCAGGATGCCTCGGCCGCGACGCCCTGCGCCTCCTGGCGGAACTTGCCCAGGGCGAAGACGAGGCTGGCGCAGAGGCAGTTCGCGACCCCGGAGATCAGAAGCTGCTCGGGGAAAGGCCCAGTCCCGCCACCGATCGGCGGCGCCTCGTCGGTGATGAGCGCCGGCAGGGTCGAACCGAAATCCACCGTGAAGATGTAATCGGCGACCTGGGTGATCCGGATCGTCGGTTCCGTTTCCATCGATGCTCCCCGGCGGGCGTGTTGGTTCGACCTGCCGGGATATCCAACGCCCGATCCAGGTTCGCGTTCGGAAGACCTGCGTCATGCATCCAGATACGGATGATTTCCCTGGGTCTTCCCCGTAGAACCGACCGCCTGACCGACCTGCACGCGAACCCCCCGATCCGATGACGAGCCCTGCGACCCTCGACACGCTGATGCCGCTCCTGGAGCGCATCGCCACCGCGCTGGAGCGGGCCGCGCCCGCCGTCCCGCCGGCCTTCGACCCGGACGCCGCAGACGCCTTCCTGTGGGGGCCCGAGCGCCGGCTGACCCCGGTGCCGCAGGTGGCGCGAGTCGAGATGGGGCTCCTCACCGGTATCGACCGGGCGCGCGATACGCTGGTGGAGAACACCGAGCGGTTCGCCCGCGGGCTGCCGGCCAACAACGCCCTGCTGTGGGGCGCCCGCGGCATGGGCAAGTCCTCTCTGGTCAAGGCGGCCCACGCCGAGATCAACGCCCGCCGGCCCTCCGGCAGCCTGCCGATGAAGCTCGTCGAGATCCACCGCGAGGACATCGAGGCGCTGCCGGACCTGATGGGGCTGCTGCGGCCCGACCCGCATCGCTGGCTCGTCTACTGCGACGACCTTTCCTTCGACGCCGACGACACCTCGTACAAGTCGCTCAAGACGGCGCTCGACGGCGGCATCGAGGGGCGGCCGGGCAACGTGCTGTTCTACGCCACCTCCAACCGCCGGCATCTGCTGGCCCGCGACATGATGGAGAACGAGCGCTCGACCGCGATCAATCCCGGCGAGGCCGTGGAGGAGAAGGTCTCGCTCTCGGATCGGTTCGGCCTCTGGCTCGGCTTCCACAAGTGCAGCCAGGACGAGTACCTGGCGATGATCCGCGCCTATGCCGACCGCTACGGCCTCGCCGTGCCGCCGGAGCAGCTACGGGCCGAGTCCCTGGAATGGGCCACCACACGCGGCTCGCGCTCGGGCCGCACCGCCTTCCAGTTCATCCAGGATCTGGCGGGCCGGCTCGGCAAGACGCTGGACTGACGGGGGCCTAGCGCCCGCTCGACCCGAACCCGCCCGTGCCCCGTTCCGAGCCGGGGCCGGGCGCGTCCTCCAGCACGATCAGCGCCGGCCGCGTGATCCGCGTGAAGACGAGCTGCGCGATCCGCTCGCCCGGCTCGATGCGGACCGGCTCGGCCGCGCCGCGGTTCCACGCGGAGACCAGCAGCGGACCCTCGTAATCCGCGTCGATCACCCCGGTGCCATTGCCGAGAACCAAACCTTCCCGGTGGCCGCGCCCCGAGCGGGGGAAGATCAGTCCGCACCAGGCCGGATCGCGGATCAGCACGCAGAATCCCGCCGGGATCAGGACCGGGTTCGCCTGAGGCGGCAGCTCAAGCGGCGCGTCGAGGCAGGCATGCAGGTCGAGGCCGGCGGCGGCCGACGAACCCCAGCGCGGGAAGCCCCAGCCCGGCAGGCGCGGGTCGAGCAGCCGCAGGCCGACCTCGGGCAGGTCGCTCACGCGGACAGCCGCGCGATCGCCTCGGCCATGGCGAGCGTCCGCCGGGCCGCCTCGACATGGAGGCGCTCGACCATCTTGCCGTCCACCGCGATGACGCCGCGCTCGCGGTTCTCCGGGGTGTCGAAGACATCCATCATCCGGCGCGCCTGCGCGATCTCCTCGGCGTCCGGCCCGAATGCGGCGTTGGCCGGGCCGATCTGGCTCGGGTGGATCAGCATCTTGCCGTCGAAGCCAAGGTCGCGCCCTTGCGCGCATTCGGTCTCGAAGCCGCTCGAATCGGTGAGGTCGGTGAAGACGCCGTCGATCGCGTCGATCTCGTAGGTTCGGGCGGCGGCCAGGACGTTCATCAGCCAGGGGATCAGGGCGGCCCGTCCCGGAGGACGGATCCGCGAGGCCTTCAGCAGGTCGTTCGGGCCGATCACCAGGGCGCCGAGCCGGCCGTCCACGTCCCGGGCGGCGCCGGCGATCTCGGCGGCATTCACCACCGCCATCGGCGTCTCGATCATCGCCCAGACCCGTGTGGCGAGCGGCGCGCCGAGCCGGCGCAGGCGCGAGCCCACGGCGATCAGCGTGTCGGAGGCGCGCACCTTCGGCACCAGGATCGCGTCCGGGCCGGCCGGCGCGAGCGCGATCAGATCCGCCTCGCCGTCCTCGGTGTCGGGCGGGTTGATGCGGACCACGACCTCGCGCGGCCCGAAGCCGCGCGCCGCGACCGCGGCGGCGACCTGCGCGCGGGCCTGGGCCTTGACCGCGGGGGCGGTGCCGTCCTCAAGGTCGATCAGGATCACGTCGGCGGGCAACGTCCGCGCCTTGTCCAGCGCCCGGGCGTTGGAGCCGGGCATTGCCAGCACGCTGCGGCGGGGACGGATCTCGCTCATCACGCTTCTCCCGGGGCTGCGGCGCCCGCCGCGACGCGGATAGCTTTCCGCGCCCGGGCGGGCAAGGCAGACAAGACCATCGCGGGCGCTGGGTTCCGCGGCGCGGGGATCGGCAAAGGAGGCAGGATGGCGCGCTGGATCGCGGGGCTGGACGGGTGCCGGGGCGCCTGGGCGGGCGCGCTCATCGATCTCGACGATCCGGCCCGCCACCGCTGCGCCCTGTTCCCGGATGTTGCCGCCGTCTAGACGCGCCGGAGCAGCCCCTCGTCGTCGGGATCGACGTGCCGATCGGATTGCCCGACCGGATCCTCGGTGGCGGACGGTCCGCCGACCGCGCCGCCCGCGCGCGCTTGGGGCCGGCGCGATCCTCGGTCTTCTCGATGCCGCCCCGGGCCGCCGTGTACGCGCCGGACTACGAGTCCGCCAAGGCAGCCTCCCGCGCCGGCAGCGAACCGCCCTTCGCACCCTCGATCCAAGGCTTCAACATCTTCCGCTACGTCCGCGCGGTCGACACGCTGCTGCGGGAGCGCCCGGACGCGCGCGACCGGCTTTACGAGGTCCACCCGGAGGTCGCGTTTCATGCACTGAATGGCGACCGGCCGCTCGGCCTGCCCAAGAAGGGCCGGAACGCGCAGGCGGGTCTCGCCGTGCGGCGGACGCTCCTGGCTGCCGCCGGCCTGCCCGAGGCGCTGATCGCCGGCCGGGTCCGCGGTGTTCCGGAGGACGACCATCTCGACGCCCTCGCGGCGGTGATCGTCGCCCGCGACATCCTCGACGGATGCGCCGTGCCGCTGCCCGCGCTGCCGGAGCGCGACGCGCACGGGTTGCCCGTGGTGATCTGGGCGCCGGGCTCGCCGGCGAGGAACCGAACCCCGCCGGAACGGTGATCATTTGGTCCGAACCGGTGTTCATCGCGAACCGGGCGCTCTAGCTCAGCCGTCATGAGCGCAGCGACCCCTCTTCCGATTCGTCATATTGCCCGGGCGATCGTCCTCGATCCGCAGGACCGGATCCTGCTGATCGCCTATTCGTCGGTCCACGCCAAAGGGCCGGACGGGCAGCCGCTCCGGTTCTGGTTCATGCCCGGCGGCGGCCTGGAACCGGGCGAGGATCACGTCACCGCCTGCCGGCGCGAGCTCGAGGAGGAGATCGGCCGCGGCGACGCGATTATCGGCCCGCAGATCGCCGCATGCGACGGGCCGTTCCACCTGTTCCGCCAGTCGCGGGACGCGCGCGAACGCTACTTCCTGGTGCGCCTGCCCGACGACCGGGTCGATACCAGCCGTCTCGCCGAGACCGAGGACAATCCCGTGATCGGCACGCGCTGGTGGCCGCTCGATGAATTGCGCGCCAGCGGCGAGCGCGTCGAGCCCGCGGGACTTGCCGCGCTTGCAGCCGAAGTCGCCGCCGGGACTATTCCGGTCGAGCCGCGCGTTCTGACTTGGCAGGATCCTTGACTTCCACTCCGCGCGACGCGGAATCCTCTAACCGGAGACGATTTGATGTTCCCCATCTACCTGACCGAGGGGTACCGGTCCTTCCTGCAGGACCGCTTCCCGACGGAGCGCCGGCGCTTCGCGCAGCTCGCCTCCAGCCAGAATCCCGAAATCCTGATCATCAGCTGCTGCGACAGCCGGGTCTCGCCCAGCGCGATCTTCAATGCCGGTCCGGGCGAGCTGTTCACGATCCGCAACGTCGCCAACCTCGTGCCGGTCTATCAGCCCGACGGGCAGTATCACGGCACCTCGGCGGCACTGGAATTCGCCGTCCAGGCATTGGAGGTGAAGCACATCGTCGTGCTTGGCCATGCCACCTGCGGCGGCATCAAGGCCTACGCCAACAAGGCCAAGCCGCTTTCCCCGGGCGACTTCATCGGCAAGTGGGTCTCGCTCGTGGGTCAGGCCGAGTCCAAGGCGGGCGATCCCGAGGCGCCGGACTACCTGACCAAGCTGGAGCTCGCCGTCGTCAAGCAGAGCATCGAGAACCTGCTGACCTTCCCGTTCGTGAAGGAGCGGGTCGACGACGGCCGGATCGAACTCCACGGCGCTCATTTCGGGGTCGCCACCGGCTCGCTGCTGGTCTGTGATCCGAAGACCGGCGAGTTCAAGCCGCCGCTCGACACCGCCGGGCTTGCGGTCCGCTCGGTCGCCGCCATCGCGTGCGACTGACCGCGATGCGGACATGAAAAAGGCGGCGGGCTCGCACCCGCCGCCGGTCGGCCCGGCTCACAGCCGGGCCGCGTCCGAAATCGCGCGTTACATCGCGCCCGGCAGGCGCTGGGCCTCCTGGAGATGCATCTGCAGGGCCGGCAGGGCCTGCTGGGCGTAGTTGCGCAGGGCTGGGTTCGGGCCGCCCTGAGCGTAGGCCTGCGTCATCGCGATGCTCATCTGATGCGCCTGGATCTGCTGGGCCGTGTACAGGCGGTCGAAGCGCGCGCCGGCCGGGGCCGCCGACAGCTCGGACAGCATCGCCTGCTGCTCGGGGCTCGGCGGCACGATGGTCGAGGCGCCGGTCGCCGCGACGTCGCCGCGAGCGATGCGGCCGCCCGCAGCGGCGCCGTTCGCCGCACCGGCGCCCGCGCCCTCCAGGCCGCCGACCGGGCCACCCGACAGGGTGCCGCCGACCACACCGGTCGCCGCGCCGACGCCCGCGCCGACCGCGCTCCCCGCCACCGCGATCGGGGCGGTGACCAGACCGCCGAGGCCCGGATCGCCGGCCGCCATGGCGCCGGTCTGGCCGCCGGCCAGGGCGACGTTGGCGGCGCGGTGGTCACGCAGGACTTCCTGCGCATAGGAGCGGATCCGCGGGTTGCGCGACTTGGACAGCGCGATCTGCGAGGACTGGATCTCGAACGTATTGGCCTGCATCGCCTGCAGGCGGAAGTCGTTGGCGCTCTGCGCGAGAGCCGGGGTCGACAGCGCCATGACGAGCGCGGAAGCGGCAGCATAATTCTTGAGCATCGGAACCTCTTCTCGAAGTGGATGCGCGAACGGGCCTGGTAGGCTGCACGCGGAGATCGAAGACCTCACGCCAGCGCGTTCGCGAATTGGTGCGTCAACGAGGCCCTCGGCCTATGGTTCCTGCCGTTTTTGCTTTGCGCCAGTAGGACCTGCGATGGATTGGCGGCCTCGAAGACACGTGTCACCCTCCCCTCAGGACGATGAATTCAGGGCTCGCTCCCGGCGCGACGGGATCACGGCGCGACCGTCCGGCGTCGGGAGGGGGGGGCGTCGCGAGCGTGGCGCGGCCGCTCCATGAGCCTCGTCGCAGTCCAGATCCTGCGCGCCGCGGCGGCGCTGATGGTGGTGTGGCATCACGCACGGCACGAGGCCGGGTTGCTCGCCGGGCGCGGCACCGGCCCGGCGCTCGGCCCCGGCACGCTGATGCCCTGGTGGGGCGGGGTCGACCTGTTCTTCGTGATCTCCGGCCTCGTCATCGTCCTGGCGGCCGGGCGCCTGGTCGGACAGCCGGGCGGCCCGGGGCGCTTCCTGGCGCACCGGGTTGCACGGGTGGTGCCGCTCTACTGGCTGGTGAGCTTCGCGTATCTCGGCCTCGCCCTCGCGCGTCCGGAGCTTCTCGGCGAGGCCGCCGCCCTGGTTCGTGATCCCGGTGCGCTCGTCGCCGGGTTCCTGTTCTGGCCGGCGGCCCGGCCCGACGGCACCATCCAGCCGGTCTACGGGCTGGGCTGGACCCTGAACTACGAGGCCTTCTTCTACGTTCTCTTCGCAGCCGGATTTGGATTCGGCCGGCGTGGTGCGGTCGCCTGGCTGGTCCTGATCCTGGCGCTCCTCGTGGCCGCCGGGAGGTTCATACCCGACCTGCCGGTGCCGCTACGCTTCTGGGCGGACCCGATCGTACTGGAATTCGCCGTCGGTGCCGGCCTCGCTTCCGCCTATCGGGGCGGGTTCCGGCCGGGGCTGCCGGTCCGCGTCGTCCTCGCGATCCTCGGCACCCTTGGCCTTGTCCTGGCGGCCCGCTGGCTCGCCGGCCTGGACGGGGCCGACGGGTTTCTCCGCCCGCTGCTCGTCGGCGTGCCGGCGGCGCTGCTGGTGGCCGCTGCCCTCGGGCCGGAACGCGACGCCGCGCAGGTCTCACGGCTGCCGGCAGCGGTGCGCGGCCTCGTGATCCTGGGAGACGCCTCCTACGCCCTCTATCTCGTGCATCCCTTCGCGCTGCGCCTCGTCCGCGAGGCGCTGATCCGGCTCGGCCCCGCGCCGGCCCTGCACCCCTGGGGCGGCATGGTTCTGATGCTCGCCGGCAGTGTCGCGGCCGCCCTGTTGGTCCATCACCTCGTCGAGCGGCCGCTCACCCGGTGGGCGCGCGCCCGCCTTGATCCAAGCGACGCGCAAAACCGTGTGCGCGCCGCGCCGAGGCCGGTTCCACAGAGCGGCCGCCCGGATTAGCCTCGCTCCCCGAGGAGGACGCTGCCATGAAGACGCTGCTCGTACCCGTCGCGATGCACGACGCCCTGCCCTCGGTGTTCGAGACGACCCGGCTGGCGGCTTCGCGCTTCGGCAGCCTGATCGAGGGCGTGTCTCTACGTCCTGCGCTCGCCGAATATGTGCCCGTCGATATGGTCGGCGGCATGACGTGGCTGCGCGACGAGGAAGCCGACCGGGCGGAAGCCGAGGAGGCGGGCGGCCGCTTCGTCGCCTTCATGGACGCGGCCGGCATTCCCCGGCACGCGCGTGACGGGCTGTGCATCCCGGATCGCGTCGCCGATGCCGGCCCGCGCTTCCGTTGGCGGCAGGATGTGCCGACCGGCGACGCCTTCCTGGGTCAGTACGCGCGGCTGTTCTCGGCGACGGTGGTCGGCCGTCCGGGCACCACCGACAACGCGCCGCGCATGACCACCTTCGAGACCGCCCTGTTCGAGAGCGGCCGGCCGATCCTGCTCGCGCCGCCGACCCCGCCGTCGAGCCTCGGCGAGGCGATCCTGATCGCCTGGAACGGCTCCACCGAGACCGCCCGGGCCGTCGCCTTCGCGATGCCGTTCCTGCGCAAGGCGCAGCGGGTGCTGGTGCTCAGCGTCGAGGGCGGCATGGTCCCGGGCCCGACCGCGCAGGATCTCGCCCAGGCGCTGGCCTGCGAAGGCGTGGACGCGTCCCACCGGGCGCTGCCGGCCGGTCGGCGCGCCCCCGGCGAGACCTTCCTCACCGAGGCTCAGGCCTTCGGCTGCGACCTGCTGATCAAGGGCGCCTACACCCAGAGCCGCCTGCGCCAGATGATCTTCGGCGGCGTCACCAGCCACGTGCTCGCCCACGCCGACATGCCGGTGCTGATGGCGCATTGAGGGCGGGGCCTTGAGCGGCGGCGTGCGGGATGGCAGGCCTGCGGGCGGGAACCGGGCGTGGCGCCTGACGTTCGGCTCCCGGACCTGAGCGACAAGGAGCCCGTGAGCCCTGTGAGACGCCTTCTCCTTGCCGCCGTGCTGGCCCTGGCCGCCACAACCGCCGCCCGCGCGGAAGCAATCCTGCCCCGGTTTCGCGGTACGGTGATCCGCGCCGAGGCTGACCGCCTGGAGATCAGGCGGTCCAGCGGCAGCACCCTGAGCCTGCGGATGGGCCCGCGGACCCGGGTCTACGCGGTGAACCAGTCGTCCGTGTGGGCGATCAAGCCTGAGAGCTACGTCAGCGTGGTCGGTGCTCCCGGATCGGAGCCGCAGCGCGCCACGGCGGTGACGCTGTACTCGCCGTCCGAACGGGGCTTCGAGGCGGGAAGCCAACCCTGGGACACCGCGCCCGGCGCCACCCTGACGGCCGGCTGGGTCGCCGACCTGCAGGCCGGATCGCCCCTGCGGGTTGCGCTGAGCTACGGCGGCGGCCGATCCGCCTTCGAGGTCCCCCGCGACACGCCGGTGACCCAGATCTCGCCCGGCGAGAAGGCCCTGCTCGAACCGGGCGCAGCCGTGACCATCTTCGCCCGGTCGGCACCGGACGGATCGCTCGACGCCGTCACGATCGCGGTCGGACGCCAGGGTGTCGTGCCGGGCCTCTGACCGTGCCGGTCCGCCGCCGCGCGTGTGCTGCGTCACCGTTCCCACGAACCGGCCGCGCGCCGCGGCCGGAGCTGCGCTACATCGGTGAGCGATGAGCGACTCGGACTTCACCCTCGATCCGCGCCTGGCCGCCGACTCCGTCGAGATCGGCGACTTGGACCTGTGCCGCGTATTGCTGATGGATGATGCCCGGTTTCCCTGGCTGATCCTCGTGCCGCGCCGCACGGATCTCGTCGAGATCACCGATCTCGCAGAGCCGGACGCGCAGGCGCTCTGGCAGGAGGCCCGCATCGCCGTCGGCGTGATGCAGGCCCTGTCCCGGCCCGACAAGGTGAATGTCGGAGCCCTCGGCAACGTCGTCGCGCAGCTTCACGTCCATGTCGTCGGACGCTTCCGCTCGGACCCGGCCTGGCCCGGCCCGGTCTGGGGTGTCGGAACCCGCACGCCCTACCCGCTTCATGCCCGCGCGCAGCTCATCGAGCGCGCCGGCGCCCTGTTCTCCGCGGCCTGAACGCACGCATGACCGATCCCCGCGATACCCTCGGCTTCGTCCGGAACCGTCTCGATCGGCATTCGGCCGAGCAGCCAGAGGAAGCGGTACCTGCCCTCGACACGCCGGAGGCGCGGCTGGTCCTGCTCTGCGGCGACCGGCTCGTCCTGCGGGGCTCGACGGCCCTGATCGATCCCGCCGACGCAGCGGGCCTGACCGACGGGATGCGGATCTTCCTGGGGCATCGGGACGGGCAGCCGGTCTTCGCTGCCGCGGCGCCGGCCGAGGCCGCGGTGCGGTTCGCCGACGACGGGATCCGCACCCTCGACCTGCGCTCCATCGCCACCGAATCCGCCGTTGAGGCCGAGGAGCTCGGGCTCCTGGCCGTGGCCAAGTCGATGCTCGACTGGCATTCCCGTCACGGCTTCTGTGCCAATTGCGGCACCGCCACCGTGGTGAAGGCCGGCGGCTTCCGCCGCGAGTGCCCGAACTGCAGCGCCCACCACTTCCCGCGGGTCGACCCGGTGGTGATCATGCTGGTGCGCCGCGGCGACACCTGCCTGCTCGGCCGCGGTCCGCATTTCCGGCCGCACATGTATTCCTGCCTCGCGGGCTTCCTGGAGCCGGGCGAGACGATCGAGGACGCGGTCCGCCGCGAGGTCTTCGAGGAGACGCAGATCCGCGTCGGCGCGGTCACCTACCGCACTTCGCAGCCCTGGCCGTTCCCATCCTCGCTGATGCTCGGCTGCGCCGCCGAGGCCCTCGACGGCGCCATCGTCACCGATCCGAGCGAGCTTGAGGATGCCCGCTGGTTCGACCGCGCGGCCGTCGCCGCGATGCTCGACGGTACGCATCCCGAGGGCATCCAGGCGCCACCGCCCATGGCGATCGCCAATTACCTGATGCGCGCCTTCGTGGCCGGCGAGACCTGAGCCCGCCCTGGATCACGTCGCTACGCTCGTGATGGCGGAGCGGGTGGCCCTTGGCGCACTCAGCCTCGGACCGCCACCCGGTTCTGCTCCGCCTGAGCCGGAAGCGCGCCCCGCATCTCGGAAAAGGCTTCGCCCACCATCAGCAGCGCCGGCCCGTCGAGGCCCGCTGCCTCGACCCGATCGGCGAGATCGGCCGCCGTACCGCGCAGGGCCGTCTGGTTCGGGCGCGTGGCGTTGAAGACGAGGAGCGCCGGCGTCGCGGGCGCCAGCCCCTCCGCGACCGCCCGGGCGAGCAGCGCCCGCAAGGTGCGCTTGGGCATGTAGACCACGGTCGTCACGCTGGGATCGGCCAGCGCGCCCCAGTTCAGATCGTCGGGCAGCGCTCCGCGGCGGTCGTGGCCGGTGACGAACTGGAGGCGGCGCGCGGCATCGCGGTGGGTCAGCGACACGCCGAGGGCTGCCGCAGCGCCCTGCGCCGCCGAGACTCCGGGGACCACCGTGACCGGTATGCCGGCGGCGCGGCAGGCCTCGATCTCCTCGCCGGCCCGGCCGAAGACCAGCGGGTCGCCGGATTTCAGCCGCACCACCTGCTTGCCGGAGCGGGCGAGCTGCACCATCAGCGCGTTGATGTCGTCCTGCCGGCAGGACGGGCCGTGGCCGGTCTTGCCCACCAGCATGGTGCGGGCCTCGCGGCGGGCGTAGTCGAGGATCTCGGGGGCGACGAGGTCGTCGTAGAGGATCATGTCGGCGTTGCGCAGCGCCCGCAGCGCCTTGAGGGTCAGCAGTTCCGCATCGCCTGGGCCGGCACCGACCAGGGTCACCGCCCCGCCCTTCGGGGCAGCCTCGGTCTCGCCGAGCAGCTCGGCCAGATCCCGATCCGACGGCGCCCGGTCGGGCTCCGCGAAGGCCCGGTCGGTGAAGCGCTCCCAGAAGGCCCGGCGCTCGGCGAACCCGTGGAAGCGCGCCGTGACGCCGTCCCGCCAGTCGCGGGCCGCGCCCATCCAGCGGGCGAAGCCGCGGGGCAGCAACGCCTCGATCCGGGCGCGCACGGTCTGGCCGAAGACCGGGGCGGCGCCCTCCGTCGAGATGCCGACCACGAGCGGCGAGCGGTTGACGATGGCGCCGAACTTCACGTCGCAGAGATGCGGCCGGTCGACCGCGTTGACGATGGCACCGGCCCCGCGGGCCGCCGCCACGAAGGCGACGCACTCGATCTCGTCTTCCATGGCGCCGATGCAGAAAACCGCGCCCCAGAGATCGTCCGGGCTCCAGGCGCGTTCGTGCAGCACCACCTCTCCGTCCACGATCTCGCCCGGCACCGCGCGCAGCTCCTCGCTGGGCTCGGGTGCGTAGACGTCGACATGGGCGCCGGCGGCAGCCAGCACCTTCACCTTCCAGGGCGCGCCGCCGGAGGAGCCGGCGAGCACCACCCGCTTGCCGCGCAGCGGCACGAAGACGGGCAGCACCGCCAGCGGCTCGAGGCCGGCGGCCTTGGTCTCGCGGGGCGCGCGGGCCGCGCGCAGGGGGGTATCGGTCACGGGTCCGTCCTGAATCGTCCTGATCCGGCCGCCCCGGTTCGCCCCCTTATCCTGAGATGCTGCGCAGCAGCCTCGAAGGAGGGCTCCAGGGATCGCGCGGCCGGCTGGAGGGCTCCTTCAAGGCCCGCTGACGCGGGCACCTCAGAATGAGGGGATCGGATGGGAGAAGCCAGCCTATCCTCTTTCGCGAGTGTACCAGATAATCACGCGGCACGGGCGGTCTGACCTGCGAGCATCTTGCGGATCTCCGGTATGCAGGAGCCGCAATTCGTCCCGGCCTTGCAGGCGGCGCCCACCGCCTCCACCGAGCCGGCGCCCCCCGCGATGGTGGCGGCGATCGCATCGGCGCCGACGCCGTGGCAGGCGCAGACCACCGGGCCGGCCGAAGCCGTGGCAGCCCGCCCGGAGAGCAGCGCCAGTCGTTCAG
Organism: Methylobacterium sp. PvR107; assembly: GCF_017833295.1. Classification (NCBI taxonomy): domain Bacteria; kingdom Pseudomonadati; phylum Pseudomonadota; class Alphaproteobacteria; order Hyphomicrobiales; family Methylobacteriaceae; genus Methylobacterium; species Methylobacterium sp. PvR107. The sequence continues at coordinate 5,373,618 of NZ_JAFIBW010000001.1, read as the reverse complement.
GCGTCTCCGGCTCTTCGGCGGCGAACAGGGCCTTGGCGGCCTCCCAGTCCGGGCGCGCCGCGGCGGGTGCATAGGCGAGGCTGGTGACGAGGCGCGTGCCGTCATAGACGGCGCAGCGGTAGCGGTCCCGGGCGTGATCGGCGTACTCGGCCAGCTCGCAGCCCGGCAGCGCCTCGCTCTGGATCAGGCCGCGCACCATCAGTGCCACGGCTCGGGAGCTGTCCTGCGTGGCGAACTGCACGCCCCAGCCGCCGGTGATCGCCGCCCGCGCCCACCACCAGCCCTCCGGCAGCGCCACCTGCGCCCGGGACAGCAGGAAGCCGCGGGCCCGGTAGGCGACCGGCGCGATGGAGGCCGGGGTCGCTTTCAGCTCGGGTTGTCCAGACACCGGATCCGGCATGCCGCGCACCAGCGCGCCAACCCGGGCCTGCGATGCGAAGGCGCCGCCCCAGTGCATCGGCATGAACAGGCTCCCCGGCACCACCGTGTCGGTGACCGTCACCTCCAGCTCGGCCACGCCGTGCTCGGTCGTCAGTCGGGCGATGCCGCCCTCCGCGAGGCCGTAGGCCGCCGCGTCGTCCGGGTGGACCTCGACGAACGGGACGGCCCGGTGCGCCGACAGGCGTTGGCTCTTCCCGGTCCGCGTCATCGTGTGCCAGTGGTCGCGCACCCGACCGGTGTTGAGCACGAAGGGGAACGCCTCCGAGACCGCCTGGGCGAGGCCCGGCGGCTGCACCGCCACGAAGCGGGCACGTCGGTCGAAGGTGTAGAACCGACCGTCGCCGAACAGGCGCGCCTTGCCGTGCGGCGCGCCCCGGAAACCGGAGCGCCTGGGGATCGGCCATTGCACCGGCAGGGTCGCGTCATAGGCGGCATCGCTGAGATCGGTCAGCGCGCCAAGGTCGAAATCGCGGGTGCCGTTGTTCTCGTAGGCCGAGAGCCCGGCATGCTCGCGGAAGATCGCGGCGGCGGAGTCGAACGCGAAGGCCCGGCCATGCCCGAGCCGGCGGCCGACCTCCGACAGCACCGCCCAGTCGGGCCGCGCCTCTCCGGGGCTCTTGAGGAAGCGGCGCTGGCGCGAGATCCGCCGCTCGGAATTGGTGACGGTGCCGTCCTTCTCGCCCCAGGCCTGGGCGGGGAGCAGCACGGTGGTCCTGGCCCGGCCCCGGGCGGTGTCGGAATCCGCCACCGCCTCGGACACCACGTAGAGGTCGAGCCCGGCGAGCGAGTCGCGGATCGCGTCGGCGCGCGGCATCGAGACCAGCGGGTTCGTGCCCATCACCCAGAGCGCCTTGATCTTGCCCCGGCTGATCGCCTCGAACAGCGCCACCGCCTTCATGCCCTCGCCGGTGATGATCCTCGGGGCGCCCCAGTAGCGCCGTACCCGGTCCACCTCCTCGGGGGTGAAGTGCATGTGGGCGGCCAGCATGTTGGCCAAGCCCCCGACCTCGCGCCCGCCCATGGCATTGGGCTGTCCGGTGAGCGAGAACGGCCCCATCCCGGTCTCGCCGATGCGGCCGGTGATCAGGTGGCAGTTGATGATGCTGTTGCCCTTGTCGGTGCCCTGCGCCGACTGGTTCACCCCCTGCGAGAAGGCCGTGACCACCCGGCGGGTGCCGGCGAACAGGGCGTAGAAGGCCGCGATGTCGGCCTCCGGCACGCCCGTCTGGGCGGCCACCGCCGCCATGTCGGGTGCGATCTGGCGGGCGCGGTCGAGGGCGCCGTCGAGGCCGGCGGTATGGGCATCGACGAAGGCGCGATCGCGAAAACCGTTATCCGACAGGTGGACCAGCAGGCCGGAGAACAGGGCGGTGTCGGTGCCTGGCCGGATGCCGAGGAACAGGTCGGATTCCTGCGCGGTCTGGGTCCGGCGGGGGTCGATGACCACGAATTTGGTGCCGCGGCGTTCCTTCGCGTCGGCCATGCGGCGGAACAGGATCGGGTGGCACCAGGCCGTGTTGGAGCCGACCAGCACGATCAGGTCGGCCTCGTCGAGATCCTCGTAGCAGCCCGGGACCGTGTCGGAGCCGAAGGCCCGGCGGTGGGCCGCGACCGCGCTCGACATGCACAGCCGCGAATTGGTGTCCACGTGCGGCGTGCCGATGAAGCCCTTCGCGAGTTTGTTGGCGACGTAATAGTCCTCGGTGAGAAGTTGGCCCGAGAGGTAGAAGGCGATGGCGTCCGACCCGTGCTCCGCGGCGACCGCGCGCAGCTTATCCGTGACCGTGTCGAGGGCCGCGTCCCACGAGACCTGGGCGCCATCGACCTGCGGATGGAGCAGGCGGTTCTCCAGCGACAGGGTCTCGCCCAGCGCCGAGCCCTTCGAGCACAGGCGGCCGAAATTGGCCGGGTGCTCGGTATCGCCCGCGATGGTGGCGCCGCCCTGCTCGTCCGGGGTCGCGAGCACGCCGCATCCGACCCCGCAATAGGGGCAGGTGGTCCGCACCGTCGGCGCCGCCACTGGCTGGGTCATGGCTCAAGTCCTCGAAGGGTCGTGTCCCCGGCGGGAGCAAGCTTCGCGCCGCGTCTCCCTCTGCGGGAGGGTAGCCCCCGAAGGGGTCGGGAGAGGGGAGCGCCGGCGCAGGCTGGAGCGTGGCACCTCCGCAGAGCCTTGTTCGGAAGCCGGGCTCCCTTCTCCCGCCCCGCATCCGCGGGGCACCCTCCCCCGCATCGGGGGGAGGATTTGGGCCGCTCAGTACACGTCGGCCTGATAGCGCCCGGCCTTCTTCAGCGCGGCGAGATACGCCACCGCGTCCTCGGGGCTCTTGCCGCCAAACTGCGCCGCCACGTCGATGATCGCCCGCTCGACATCCTTGGCCATGCGCTTGGCGTCGCCGCAGACGTAGAAATGCGCGCCGCCTTCGAGCCACTTCCACAGATCGGCGCCGTTCTCGCGCATCCGGTCTTGAACGTAGGTCTTCTCTGTGCCGTCCCGGGACCAGGCCAGGGACAGGCGGGTGAGCACCTTGTCGTCCTTCAGCTTGGTCAGTTCGTCCTTGTAGAAGAAGTCGCTCGCCTGCCGCTGGTGGCCGTAGAACAGCCAGTTGCGGCCCGGCGCCTGCGTGGCGGCGCGCTCGCGCAGGAAGGCCCGGAACGGCGCGATCCCGGTGCCGGGGCCGCACATGATCACGTCCTTCGACAGGTCGGCCGGCAGCCCGAACCCGTGCGCCTTCTGAAGGTAGATCTTCACCTTGGTTTGCTCGGGCAGGCGCTCGCCCAGATGGGTCGAGGCGACGCCGAGCCGCAGCCGCGAGCGATGATTGTAGCGCACCGCGTCCACGGTCAGCGACACGCGGCCGACATCCATCTTGGGCGAAGACGAGATCGAGTAGAGCCGCGGCTGTAGCTCGTCCAAGGCCTCCAGAAAGACCTCGGCGTCGGGCCGCGCGCCCGGGAATTTGTGGAGCGCGCCGAGCACGTCGAGATAGGCCGCGTCCCCGTCCGGATCCTCGCCGGAGGCGAGCGCCTGGGCCTTCTTGCGGGCCGCGCCCGAGGTGAGCAGCGACAGGAGCTGGTAGAGGTTGTCGGGCGCCGCGCCGAGCGCGTAGTTGATCAGCAGGTGCTCGCGCAGGGTCCTGTCGCCGATCACCCGCTCGGGCCGGGCGCCGAGTTCCGCGATCACCGCGTCGACCAGCGCCGGGGCGTTGGCGGGGAACAGGCCAAGCGAATCACCGGCCTCGTACTCGATCGGCGTGCCGTCGAGGCCGATCTCGATGTGCCACGTCTCCTTCTCGCCGCCCGGATCGTTGAGGCGGCGGCGGAACAGGAACAGCGCCTCGACCGGGTTCTCGCGGCAGAAGCCGAGGGGACCGAGGTCGGCGGCGGCCTTCGGGGCGTCGTCGTCCGCCTTCGGCGCGGCCGGGGTGCCTCCGGCGGCGCCGAACTCCTCGTCCAGCTTCTTGAGCATGCGCAAAGTCTCTTTGCCGCCGGGCTGGCAAAGGTTCAGGCGCGCCTCGTTCTTCAGGAAGATCGCGTTGGCGTAGTCGGCGCAGTTGTAGCCGCACTGGCCGCAATCCTGCTGGGCCATGGCGGCCATCAGCTTCTGCGGCTCGGGCCGGTCCTTGGCCATCTCCATCCGGTCGCCGAGCGGCACCGACGGGTCGTGCCAGGGGGCGTCGTCGTTGTCGGCCAGTTTCGGCCCGGTCGCGGGGCCTTCGCCGGGCGCGAGCGCCGTGGCGCCCGCGACGGCGGGGCCGAGCAGGGCCGCGAAATAGCCGGAGAGCCAGGCGCGCTGGTCCTCGTTGAAGGGCGCGGTCTCGGGGATCAGGACGAGGGGGGGCGAGACGTGCTGGGTCATGCGGCGGCCTTCAGGGCGGGCTGGTCCTCGGCGGCGTCGCGGAGCGCCTCCGCGCCGGTGCGGCTGGTGAAGGCCAGGAAGCTTTCCTCGGGCCCCTGGCGGAGGGCGAGGTAGGCGCGCAGCAGCGCCTCGACGCGGGAGGGTGCGTCCTCGGCCTTCACGGCCTTCCAGATCTCGGTGCCGATCTTGGGGTTTTCGGCGAAGCCGCCGCCGACCACGATGTCGTAGCCCTCGACGGTGTCGCCCTCCTCCGAGACGACGACCTTGGCGCCGATCAGCCCGATATCGCCGATGTAGTGCTGGGCGCAGCTGTGGTGGCAGCCGGTGAGGTGGACGTTCACCGGCACGTCGAGGTTCGGCACGGCCTTCTCGACATGGTCGGCGATGATCAGCGCGTGGCCCTTGGTGTCGGAGGCCGCGAATTTGCAGCCCTTGGCGCCCGTGCAGGCTACGAGGCCGGAGCGGATGCCGGCCGCCTTGGTCGTGAGGCCGAGATCGAGCACCCGCTGCTCAACCTCGGCGACCTTCGCATCCGGTACGCCGGAAAAAATGAAGTTCTGCCAGACGGTGAGGCGGATCTGTCCGTCGCCGCACTCGGCCGCGATCTTGGCGAGCGCCCGCACCTGATCGCTGGTCATCTTGCCGACCGGCAGGACCACGCCGATCCAGTTGAGGCCGGGCTGCTTCTGGGCGTGGACCCCGACATGGGCGAAGCGGTCGGTGGCCTTGCGCGGCGCCACGCGCTCCGGCGCGACCCGGTCGAGCTTGCGGCCGAGCTTGTCTTCGACGGCGGCGAGGTACTTGTCGAAGCCCCAGGCGTCGAGGACGTATTTCATCCGGCTCTTGTTGCGGTTGGTCCGGTCGCCGTTCTCGATGAACACACGGATGATCGCGTCGGCGACCGCATTGCAATCCGCTGGCTTCAGCACGATGCCGGTATCGCGGGCGAGGTCCCGGTGGCCCGAGATGCCGCCGAGCACGAGGCGCATGTAGATCCCCGGAGGCACCGAGGCGCCCTCCAGAACCTCCACCGCCTGGAAGCCGATATCGTTGGTCTCCTCCAGGGTCGGCATGACGCCGCTGCCGTCGAAGGCGACGTTGAACTTGCGCGGCAGGCCGTAGAGCGAGCGGTCGTTCAGGATCCAGTTGTGCCAGGACTTGGCGAGCGGGCGCGTGTCCAGCAACTCCTGCGCGTCGATGCCGGCGGTGGACGAGCCGGTGACATTGCGGATGTTGTCGGCACCCGCGCCCTGGGCCGTGAGGCCGATATCGGTCAGGCCGTCGAGGAAGGGCTGGGCGTGCTCGGGGCTGATCTCGCGGACCTGCAGGTTGGCCCGGGTCGTCACGTGGACGTAGCCGCCGCCATGCTGGTCGGCGAGGTCGGCGACGCCCGCGAACTGCCAGTGGTGCAGGATCCCGTTCGGGATCCGCATCCGGCACATGTACGAGACCTGATTCGGCGCGACCCAGAACATCCCGTGATAGCGCCAGCGGAAATTGTCCTCGGGCTTCGGCTGCTTGCCGGCGGCGGCCTCCTGGATCAGGCGGTTGTGGCCGTCGAACGGGCTCTCGGCGCGCTTCCACTTCTCCTGCTCGCAGAGCTTGCCGCCGTCCTTGACGGTCCGGTCCTGCGCCTTGATGTGGATCGCGTCCGGGCCCGTGAGCTCGGCGGGCGGCGCGGCCGCCCCGGCCCCGCCCGCGGCGAGGCCGCCGGTCATGCGGACGGCGGCGATGCCGGATGCGAAGCCTTCGAGATAGCGCTTCTGCTCGGCCTCGAACGCGACCGCGGCGATCTGGGTGGTGGTCTCGGACATCCGCGCCTCCTCAAGCAGCCAGCGGCTCGGGCGCCGGGCGCCCGAACATCAAGTCGTCCACGCTCTCGATCGGATCGCCGGAGCGGATCAGCCCCTTGCAGGCGCCCTGCTCGGCGATGTCGCCGACGAACACCGCGCCGAGCAGCCGGCCGTCGCGCACAAGCAGCTTGCGATAGAGGCCGGCACCCGGATCGGAGAGCACGATCGCCTCGGCATCGTCGGGCGTGTCCACGATCCCCGCCGAGAAGACCGGCAGGCCCGACACCTTGAGGCTCGTGGACAGAGCCGTCCCGCGGTACTCGGCCGGATGACCGGCGAGGTGGCGGGCCAGCGTTTCGGCCTGCTCATAGGCGGGCTCGACCAGCCCGTAGACCTGGCCGCGGTGCTCGGCACACTCGCCCAGCGCGAAGATGCGCGAATCCGAGGTCGTCATCCGGTCGTCGACCGTGATGCCGCGGCCGATCGTCAGCCCGGCAGCCTGCGCCAGCGCCACCGAGGGGCGCACGCCCACCGACATCACCACCAGATCGGCCGGGAGAACGGTGCCGTCGGCCAGGACGAGGCGCTCGACGCGGCCGTCCCCCTCGATCCGGTCGGTGTCGGCCTTGAGGATGATCCGCACGCCACGCGCTTCCATGGCGCGCTTCACCAGTCCGGCGGCATGATGATCGAGCTGGCGCTCCATCAGCCGGTCCATGACGTGGAGCAGGCTCGTGTCGACCCCGAGGCGCGCGAGCCCGACCGCAGCCTCAAGGCCCAGCAATCCGCCGCCGATGACGATGGCGCGGGCATGCTGGACGGCGGCCTTCCGGATCGCCGCGACATCGGCAAGGTCGCGAAAGGTGATGACACCCGGAAGGTCCATGCCGGGCTTAGGCAGGCGGATGGGAAGGGATCCGACCGCGAGCACCAGCTTGTCGAAGGGCAGGATGTGGGTCTCGCCCACGATCACAATGCCGTTCTCCCGGTCGATCTGCGTCACCGGCGCGCCGGTGATCAGGCGGATGCCGTGGGCAGCGTACCAGTCGAGGTTGCGGAACGCGCAGGCCGCCTCGTCGACCTCGCCGCCGAGCAGCGAGGAGAGCAGGACCCGGTTGTAGGCGGCGGTCGGCTCCGCGCCGACGCAGGTCACGTCGTAGCGGCCGGGGGAGCCCTCGGTCAGGCGCTCCAGAAAGCGTAGGGACGCCATGCCGTTGCCGACGACGACGAGTCGCTCGCGCGGCGGCCCGGTTTCGGCGCGCGGATCGTGAACACGGGTGTGCGTAGGAGATGTCGCCATCGCTCGATCGCGTCTTGGAACCTCGGATGCAGGATCGTTGGCGGACCGCCACGAAAAAGCCGCTGCCGGTCGTCTCTCGGCAGGGGGCTGCCTCAGGAGAACCGGATCAGCGGCCTCGCTGACGGCGCTGTCCGTCGCCGTTGACGGACGCCAAGATCCAAGCAGGCTTCGTGCCAAGTTGGCGGCGGCGCGCTAAGCCATTCCGGCCGTTGAGGAAAGTTTGATCACCGCTGTGTTGGCGCGGGGCACGGCCCTGCACGATGCGCTGCACAAAAAACGGGCGCACGGCGGCTCAATCGGCAGGCGGCGGAGGTCGCGTTCGGCCGGAGACGCGCGGTGACGCCTCGCTTCGCCCGCGGGCGCCGCCGACCCGGGCGGCTGAACGCCGGCCCCGGCCGAGACAGGCCGCGACCGCCGCCACGTGGCAGCGCGTCGCCCGACCGGCCGAACCGATTCAGATCAACGAGGAGAGTATCGCCAGGAGGCCCAGCGTCGGCATCACGCCGGCTGCCAGGACCCAGTACCAGGCGTGGCCGATACCGGGACGGCGGTTGTCATTGGACGCCCTGGGCGGCTTCGCGCCCCGGCAGACGTAGCGTCGGAGTTCGACCCGCATCTGCGGATGCGACGACGACGATCCAGTATCGAGCTTGCGGCATCCGGGCATGGCGGAGACACAACGGGCAAGCCCGCTCGACGTTCCAGCATTTCCCGGCCTGACGTTGCACGAAAATGACGAACATGTCCGTCTGTCGCCGGCCTCAGAGATCCGCCGCCGCGGCCCGGTAGAGATCGGGCCTGTAGACCATCGCGGCGGAGCCTTCGAGGGCTCCGGACCTGATCTGCTGCGAGCTGCGCATCTGCGCCAACAGCCACTCGGCGTCCCTGAGGCGCGGCTCCTCGACGGAGGCGCCGAAGCGCAGGAGCAGGCCGGCCTCCGCCGCCGCCGCGGGGTCGCCCGCGAAAGTCCGTCCCAGCAGAGCCGTGTCGAGGTCGAGATAGCCGCGGCGGGCGATTCGGTGGATCAGCTCGGAGCGGTTCTCCGGATCGGCGCACCAGCGCCCGGCGCGCGCCACCGCCCGCACCAGCGGCAGGATCCCATCGCCGAGCCGCTCCGACACGGCCAGAACCTTCTCGGGGGCGTCGGGTGCCAGCGCGCCGCCCTGCACGGCGATGCGCCCGTGCCCGGCCGCCACCGCCACGTCGTTCCATGGCGCGCCGGCGCAGAACCCGTCGACGAGGCCGCGGGCCAGGGTCTCGACGCTGTACTGGGGCGGGACGACGACGGTGCGGAAGGTCGCCGGGTCGAGCCCGCCGGCCTCGGCGAACAGCCGCAGCTGGTAGCTGTGGCACGAGAACGGATGGACGGTGCCCAGCGTCAGGGGCCGGCCGGCCCGGGCCCGCTCCTCCGCGGCCCGCGCGAAGGCGCGGGCGACATCCGTCGGCTCCTCGCTTGCCGGATCCATCGCCGCCCAGAGGCCGCGCGACAGGGTGATGGCATTGCCGTTGACGCTGAGCTGCAGCGGCACGACCAAATCGGAGGGCGGTCCCGAAAGGGCGAGCCGGCTGGCGAGCGCCAGCGGTGCCAGCATGTGGGCGCCGTCGAGATGCCCGAGCGCCAGCCGGTCGCGCAGGGTCGCCCAGGACGGCTCGGCCGTAAGGTCGAGTTCGAGCCCCTCGGACCGGGCAAAGCCGAGCTCGTGCGCGGCGATGAGGGGCGCGGCGTCGCAGAGCGGGACGTAGCCGAGCTGGAGCCTCATCCGAGCAGGTCCGCCGTGGTGACGATCGCACGGGCGATATCGGCGATCTTGCGCTTCTCGTTCATGGCCTTGCGGCGCAGCTGCTTGTACGCCTCCTCCTCGCTGAGGCCCTTCAGATTCATCAGGATGCCCTTGGCCCGCTCGATCAGCTTGCGATCGGCGAGCTCGCCCCGCGCCTCCGAGAGTTCACGCTGAAGCCGCGCGAAGGCGTTGAAGCGCAGGATTGCGATGTCGAGGATCGATTTGATCCGCTCGGCGCGCAGCCCGTCCACGACGTAGGCCGAGATCCCTGCATCCACGGCGGCCTGCATCATGGTCGTGTCCGAGCGGTCGACGAACATCGCCACCGGCCGCTCGACCTGCCGTGAGACCCCCGACATCTGCTCCAGGATGTCCCGGCTCGGGCTCTCGAGATGGATCACCACCACGTCGGGCCGCAGCGCTGTGACGCGCTCCAGCAGGTCCGCGGTGTCGGGGATGACGACGACGCGGCCGACGCCGGCTGCTCGCAGCCCTTCCTCCAGGATCGCCGCGCGGGCTCGGCTCGGGTCGATCACGGCGACGGTGAGGTTGGTTTCGGTCATCGGAGCCCGGTTCGGGGCGGGTCGTCTTGGAGGGGCGGCCCGGTCCGGGCTGCCCAAGCTACGCAAGCTCTGTGCCCTCCGGATGCGGCGGCGGAAAGCCCTGCGGCCACGCATCCTGTCCTGAATCGGAAGGTTGGTTGAACCGACGACAGCCCCCTCATCCCGGGGTTGCGCCACGGAGCGCGTGAGCCAGACATGCCGGAGCGCCGCGGTTCTGTTCCGCCTTCGGTTCCGGTTGCCCGGCTCCGGCGTGCCCCTCCGGATCCGGGCTCGCCTGCGGCATCGCGGAACGACGGCGCGAGCGATCGGCCCGGGGGGGAAGCCCTGCCGGTTCGCAATGGCCTGCAACCGACGCGAAAACAAATGGTCCAGCTTCCGCCGCAATGCTGGCCGCTCTTGGAGTTCGGGAAGCGGTCATGGAGATCGGTGATTCGGATGCGCAGGCCAGATCAGCCCGCCCTGACGGAAACCGGCACCGGCCGTGTCTCGATGCCGTTCCTGCCGACACTGGCCGTCGTGGCCGTTCTGGGCGTGGCTTCGCTCTATTGCCCGTCGTCGAATCCGGCTCCGCCCGTCGCTCGGGCGGCACTTGCGGAACTCGATCCCCTCACGACCGAATCCATTGCCGCCCCCGCCGGGACTGCGCCCTCCCCAACGGATTTTGCACGGACGGCCGCCGTCGTCGCGGTGCCCGGTCGGCTGCCAGCCTCGATGGCCTTCGCGGAGGCTTACCCGCTCGACGGTTCGACCTCGAAGGCCGCGGCGCTTCCTGCGGGAACGCCGGCCCGGCCGGCTCCGCGTCTGGCCGCGAACCGCCGAACCTGTCCGGGCCGCCGATGCCCGGAGGTTCCGCAACGTGCCGCCGATCCGTTCGCCGCCGCCCACGCGGAGGCTGCGGAACCGGGCGGAGAGGGTTCGATCCCGGAGCCGGCCCTGCCCTTCGTCGCGACCGTAGCCGAGACCCTGGCGCCGGCCGCAAGGGTTGTCGGTGATGCCGCGGACCTCGTGCGCAGCGGTGCTGCCGCGGTGAAAGGCTCCGTCTCCCTGGCGGTGGCTGACTGCCTCCGCTGAGCGGCCGACGGATTTTGGGATCGGTCGAAGCGAGCAGCGGTGTCGGACGGTTCTGGCCCGCCATCGCGACGCGTCTCGAGCAGGCCCGGGACTGAGCCGAACCACCGCCCGGCCGCAGCGCCCAGCCGCCCACGGGTCCCCTGGATCTCCCGCTTCCCCGTCCTAGGTGCGTTGCAGCGGACGGTCCGGGCAGCCGTCCGCGGACCGGAGCCGGGGCCGGATGGCTGCACGCATCGAAGATTACGCGCTGATCGGGGATTGCCGGAGCGCCGCGCTGGTCAGCCGACAGGGCAGCATCGACTGGCTGTGCTGGCCGCGCTTCGACGCGGCGGCCTTGTTCACCAGCCTGCTCGGAACCGAGGCGCACGGCTTCTGGAAGATTTTCCCAGAAGCCGAGCAGGTCGAGACCCGCTGGACCTATCGCCCGGGAAGCCTCGTGCTGGAGACGCGGCATGCCACCCGCCAGGGCGAGGTTCTGGTCACCGACTTCATGCCGATCGGCGACGGATCGCACCTCGTGCGCCTCGTCGAGGGGGTCCACGGGCGCGTCGCCATGCGGATGGAGATGGCGGTCCGCTTCGATTACGGCTCGGCGGTGCCCTGGGTGTCCCGCTCGGAACTGGGCGACCTGCGGGCCGTCTCGGGCCCCCACAAGGTGGTGCTGCGCACCGACGTCCACCTGAAAGGGTCAGAGGCGCAGACGACGGTCGCCGAGTTCACCGTTCATGCCGGCGAGAAGCGCCGCTTCGTCCTGAGCTACGGCCCGTCCCACGAGAACGATCCCGTGGCGATCGAGCCGCGCCGGGCCCTCGACGCGACGGATCAGCACTGGCAGGCGTGGTCGAGCCGCTGTGCCGGGGGGACGGCCTGGGACCGGATGCTCCAGCGCTCCCTGCTGACTCTGAAGGCACTGATCTACGAGCCCACCGGCGGCATCGTGGCGGCGCCGACCGCCTCCCTGCCCGAAGGTCTCGGCGGCGAGCGCAACTGGGACTACCGGTTCTGCTGGCTGCGCGACTCGACGCTGACGCTGATCGCCCTGATGGACGGCGGCTACATCGATGAGGCCCGCAACTGGCTCGACTGGCTGCAGCGGGCGGTGGCCGGAAACCCCGAGCAGGCGCATATCCTGTACGGCATCGGCGGCGAGCGCCTGCTGCCCGAGATCGAGCTCGACTGGCTGCCCGGCTACGAGAATTCGAAGCCGGTGCGGATCGGAAACGCGGCCGCCAGCCAGTTTCAGCTCGACGTCTACGGCGAGCTGTTCGACGCGCTCTATCAGGCCCATGCCCGCGGCCTGCCGGTCAGCAAGGACGGGCTGCGGGTCGGGCTGGCGATCCTGGGCCATCTCGAGCAGGCTTGGCGCCGGCCCGACGAGGGGATCTGGGAAGTGCGCGGTGGCCCGCGCCATTTCACCCACTCGAAGGTGATGGCGTGGGTGGCCTTCGACCGGGCCCTGCGCATGCACGAGATGCACGAGTCCGGTGCCACCGAGGAACATGCCCGGCGCTGGCGCGCTGTCCGTGACGAGATCCACGCCGAGGTCTGCGCGAAGGGGTTCGATCCCGAGCTCAACAGTTTCGTCCAGTCCTACGGGTCGAAGGCGCTCGACGCGAGCCTGCTGCTGATCGCCCATACCGGGTTCCTGCCGCAGGACGATCCGCGGGTGATCGGCACCGTCGCGGCGATCGGCAGGGACCTGATGCGGGACGGCTTCATCCTCCGCTACGAGACCGAGGGACAGACCACCGACGGCCTGTCGGGCAACGAGGGGGCCTTCCTGCCCTGCACCTTCTGGTACGCCGACAACCTGATCGGTCTCGGCCGTCGGGACGAAGCGCGGACGATCATCGAGCGCCTTATCGGCATCTGCAACGAACTGGGTCTCGTCAGCGAGGAATATGACGTGCAAGCCAAACGCCTTGTGGGTAATTACCCCCAGGCGTTCACCCACGTCGCGCTCGTCAACACGCTCCTCAGCTATTCGCGCGGCGAAGGGCCGGCGGATCGGCAGGGTGGTAAGGCCAACGGAGCTCCTCCCGCCGTCCTGCGGCGGCGCGAAGCCGCGAAGCGGACCGCGCGAGGCGAACTGGAAGACGCAAAATCATGAGCGGTGCTGACACTCCCGCCAAGGCGGCCCTGGCTGAGATCGATACGCTCAGCATCAACACGATCCGCACGCTGGCGATCGACGCGGTGCAGAAGGCCAATTCCGGCCATGCGGGCGCGCCCATGGCGCTGGCGCCTGTCGCCTACACCCTGTGGAACCGCTACCTGCGCTACGACCCGGCGCATCCGCACTGGCCGAACCGCGACCGCTTCGTGCTGTCCTGCGGCCACGCCTCGATGCTGCTCTACGCCCTTCTGCACCTCGCGGGCGTCGCCGAGAGCGACGGCGGCAACGCCCCGGCTGTGTCGCTGGAGGACATCCGGAAGTTCCGCCAGCTCGACAGCCGCACGCCCGGCCACCCGGAATATCACTTCACCACCGGCGTCGAGACCACCACCGGCCCGCTCGGCCAGGGTGTCGCCAACTCGGTCGGCATGGCGATGGGCAGCCGCTTCCTCGGCCAGCACCTGAACCGGCCGAACCTGCCGCTGTTCGACTACAACGTCTACGCAATCTGCTCGGACGGCGACCTGATGGAGGGCGTCGCCTCGGAGGCCGCATCGCTGGCCGGCCACCTGCGGCTCGCCAACCTCTGCTGGATCTACGACGACAACACCGTCACCATCGAGGGCCACACCGAACTGGCCTTCGGCGAGGAGGTGGCGACCCGGTTCCTGGCCTATGGCTGGCAGGTGCTGCGCGTCGCCGACGCCAACGACGTGCATGCGCTCGCGGGTTCGATCGAGACGTTCCTCGCAACCAGCGACCGGCCGACCCTGATCATCGTCAAGTCGGTGATCGGCTACGGCGCGCCGAAGAAGCAGGGTACGTCGAAGGCGCATTCGGACGCGCTCGGCGAGGACGAGGTCAAGGGCGCCAAGCGCGCCTATGGCTGGCCGGAGGACGCCCAGTTTCTCGTGCCGAACGGCGTTCAGGAGAACTTCCGGGACGGGATCGGCAAGCGCGGCGCCGGCCTCTACGATTCGTGGCAGGACCTGCTGACGAAGGCCAAGGAGGCCGATGCCGATCACGCCGAGGATCTGAACGCCTTCTTGGAGGGCCGCCTCCCGGATGGCTGGGAGAAGGACATCCCGGTCTTCGAGCCGGACGCCAAGGGTCTCGCCACCCGCGAATCGTCCGGCAAGGTGCTCAACGCCATCGCCGAGCACGTACCGTTCCTCCTCGGCGGCTCGGCCGATCTGGCGCCGTCCAACAAGTCGAACCTGACCTTCGCGGGCGCGGGCTCGTTCGGCCCGTTCTCGCCGGGCGGCCGCAACCTGCATTTCGGCGTCCGCGAGCACGCCATGGGCTCGATCGTGAACGGCTTAGGCCTCTCCGGTTTGCGGGCCTACGGCGCGACCTTCCTGGTCTTCGCCGACTACATGCGGCCGCCGATCCGGCTCGCCTCCCTGATGGAGCTGCCGGTCTTCCACATCTTCACCCACGATTCGATCGGCGTGGGGGAGGACGGGCCGACTCACCAGCCGGTGGAACAGCTTCTGTCGCTGCGCTGCATCCCCGGGCTCATCACCCTGCGCCCGGCCGACGCCAACGAAGTGGCCGAGGCTTACCGGGTGATCTTCTCGTCGAAGAACCAGCCGGTGGTGCTCGCCCTCTCCCGCCAGCCGCTGCCGACGCTCGACCGTACGAAGTTCGGCGCGGCTTCGGGAACCGCCAAGGGGGGCTACGTGCTGGCCGACTGCGAGGGCACGCCGGAGGTGATCCTGCTGGGCGCCGGATCCGAGGTGCAGCTCTGCATCGGCGCCTACGAGGCGCTGAAGGCCGACGGCGTGAAGGCCCGGGTGGTGTCGCTGCCGTCCTGGGAGCTGTTCGAGCGGCAGGATCAGGCCTATCGCGACTCGGTGCTGCCGCCGGCCGTGAAGGCGCGGGTGGCGGTCGAGCAGGGCAGCGTGATCGGCTGGGATCGCTATGCCGGCACCGAGGGCGCGATCATCGGCATGCACACGTTCGGCGCCTCGGCGCCGATCAAGGATCTCCAGAGCAAGTTCGGCTTTACCCCCGAGAAGGTTCTGGAGGCCGCCAAGGCACAGGTGGCCAAGCACGGGAAGTAGCGGCTCAGGCGCGACGGTCTCCCTCCCCCCTCTGCGGGAGAGGGTGGCCCCGAAGGCGAGCGGGAGAGGGGAGCGACGGTGCAGAACGAGGCTGCGGCCTTCACATCTGCTCCGCCCTCTTCTGACCCCGGGTTCCCCTCTCCCGACCCTCGCTGACGCGAGGGCCACCCTCCCCCGCAGAGGGGGGAGTGAGAGCGCCCGGCAAGTAGCGGTACGCGAGACGAGGAACCGACATGAACGCGCTCAAGGCCCTGCACGACGAACAGGATCAAGCGGTCTGGCTCGATTTCGTGGCCCGGGGCTTCATCGAGAAAGGTGAACTCAAGCAACTCGTGGAACGCGATGGCCTGCGGGGCGTGACCTCCAACCCGTCGATCTTCGAGAAGGCGATCGGCCACTCGGACGAGTACGATGCGAGCATCAAGGCCGTCCAGGAGACCGGCGACAGCCGCGTCATCGACCTCTACGAGGGTTTGGCGATCGCCGACATCCAGGCCGCCGCCGACGTGCTCCGCCCGGTCTACGAGGCCAGCGACGGCGCCGACGGCTACGTCAGCCTGGAGGTCTCGCCCTACCTCGCCCTCGACACCGAGGAGACGCTGAACGAGGCGCGGCGCCTGCACAAGGCCGTCTCCCGCGACAACCTGATGGTCAAGGTGCCGGCGACGCCCCAGGGCATCCCGGCGATCCGGCAACTGACCAGCGAGGGCATCTCGATCAACGTCACCCTGCTGTTCTCGCAGGAGGCCTACGAGGCGGTGGCACGCGCCTTCATTGACGGTCTCGACGAACGCGCGAAGGCCGGCCACGACGTCTCGCGGATCGCCAGCGTGGCGAGCTTCTTCATCAGCCGCATCGACGTGCTGGTCGACAAGCTCCTCGACGAGAAGATCGCGCAGGCCAACGACCCGGACGAGAAGATCGCCCTGGAGCAGCTCAAGGGGAAGGTGGCGATCGCCAACGCCAAGCTCGCCTACCAGCGCTACAAGAGGATCTTCGCGGAATCGAAGTGGACGGCGCTCGCCGAGAAGGGCGCCAAGGCACAGAGGCTGCTCTGGGCCTCCACGGGCGTGAAGAACAAGGCCTATTCCGACGTCCTCTACGTCGAGGAGCTGATCGGCCCGAACACCGTCAACACCATGCCGCCCGCCACCATGGACGCGTTCCGCGACCACGGCGTGGTGCGGGCGACGATCGAGGAGGACGTGCCCGGCGCCGAGGCCGTGATGGCGCGCTTGGCCCGGACGGGCATCGACATCGAGACAATCGCCGAGCAGCTGGTGCGGGAGGGCGTTCAGCTCTTCATCGACGCGGCCGACAATCTGCTCGGCGCCGTGGCGGGCAAGCGCGCGGCGCTGCTCGGCCACCGGCTGGACGGGCAGAGCCTGGCGCTCGACGAGACGCTGGCGAACGAAGCGAAGAAGTCCGTCGAATCCTGGCGCGCGAGCGGCGCGATCCGCCGCCTCTGGGCGGGTGATGCCACCGTGTGGTCGGGCCACGACGAGGCGAACTGGCTCGGCTGGCTGCACATCGTCGAGGAGGAGCTTGAGAAGGCCGCCGATTACGCCGCCTTCTCCGAATGGGTGAAGGGCCAGGGCTTCACCGACGCGGTGGTACTGGGCATGGGCGGGTCGAGCCTCGGCCCGGAGGTGCTGACCCTGACCTACGGTCCCCGCGAGGGTTTTCCCAAGCTTCAGATCCTCGACTCGACGCATCCGGATCAGGTGCGCGCCCTCGAAGCGAGCATCGATCTGGCCAAGACCTTGTTCATCGTCGCGTCGAAGTCCGGCTCGACGCTGGAGCCCAACGTGTTTCGCGACTACTTCCTGGGCCGCGCCAAGGAGGTGCTCGGTGATCGGGCCGGCGACCATTTCGTCGCGGTCACGGATCCGGGCTCCGACATGGAGCGCGCCGCCAAGACGGACGGCTTCAAGAAGATCTTCTATGGGGTGAAGCAGATCGGCGGGCGCTACTCGGTGCTCTCGGCCTTCGGCCTCGTGCCGGCGGCCGCCATGGGCCTCGACGTGAAGGCGCTCCTCGAGACGGCACGGATCATGGTCCGCTCCTGCGGGCCGGTGGTCCCTCCGGCGGTGAACCCCGCCGTCCTGCTCGGCACCGCCATGGGCGCGGCGGCGCTCGCGGGGCGGGACAAGGTGACGGTCATCGCCTCCCCGGCGATCGACAGCTTCGGCGCTTGGGCCGAGCAGCTCATCGCGGAATCGACCGGCAAGCAGGGCAAGGGCCTGGTGCCGGTGGACGGCGAGCCGGTCGATGTTCCGGCAGTCTACGGCCGCGACCGGTTCTTCATCTACCTGCGCCTCGATGGCCAGGCCGAGGCGGCGCAGGACGAGGCCCTGCGCGCCCTGGAGCGGGACGGCCACCCGATCGCCCGCATCACCCTCGACCGGGTCGAGCAGCTGCCCCAGGAATTCTACCGCCTGGAGATGGCCACCGCGGTGGCGGGCGCGGTACTCGGCATCAACCCGTTCGATCAGCCGGATGTCGAGGCCAGCAAGGTCGAGACCAAGAAGCTGTTCGCGGAAGCCGAGGCGAGCGGCGCCCTCCCCCCGGAGACGCCACTCTTCTCCGACAACGCGATCGCCCTCTACGCCGACCCGCGCAACGCCGACGGGCTGAAGCAGGCCTCGGATGGCCTCGAGGCGGCGCTGAAGGCGCAGCTCGCCCGGCTGAAGGACGGCGACTATCTCGGGTTGCTTGCCTACGTGCCGCGCAATGCCACGACCGCCGGCATCCTGCAGGAGGCACGGATCGCCATTCGGGACGCCCGCAAGGTCGCGACCTGCCTGGAATTCGGGCCGCGGTTCCTGCATTCCACCGGTCAGGCCTACAAGGGTGGCCCGGATACCGGCGTGTTCCTCCAGATCACCGCGGACCCGACGCAGGACCTGCCGATTCCCGGCCGCAAGCTCGGGTTCGCCACTGTGGTGGCCGCGCAGGCGCGGGGCGATTTCGCGGTGCTCGCCGAGCGCGGCCGCCGGGCGCTGCGGGTGCACATCAAGGGCGATCTCGAGACCGGACTGAAGCGTGTCGCGGCGGCGCTGAAGGCGGCGGTTGCCTAGGCGCGCGTTACCGGCCGACTTGGTGTTGGATCCGCGCTGTCATTCCGGGGCACCGGAGGCGGGCCCGGAATCCGGAACCGCCGGTGGCGCGAGGTCGGAGCGCCTTGACGGCTCTGGATCCCAGGTTCCGCTGCGCGGCCCCGGGATGACCCGGAGGGTGTCCCAGGAGGCCCCGCGCCTCGCGATCCTGGGACACCCCCGTTCCTGATCCCTCCCCGCAGGGGGAAGGAAAATCTGAGGAGATCGAAGATGCAACTCGGCATGATCGGCCTCGGCCGGATGGGCGGCAACATCGTCCGGCGGCTCCTGCGGGACGGCCACACGGCCGTCGTGTTCGATCAGAACCCGGCCGCGGTCGCGGCCCTGGTGGAGGCCGGAGCGGTCGGCGCGTCGAGCCTGGAGGATCTGGTCTCCAAGCTGGAGGTGCCGCGCGCGGCCTGGGTGATGCTGCCGGCAGGGGCGATCACCGAGGAGGCCGTCCAAACCCTCTCGGGCCTGATGCAAACCGGCGACTGCATCATCGACGGCGGCAACTCGTTCTACGGCGACGATGTCCGCCGCGGCATCGCCCTGAAGGAGAAGGGCCTGCACTATGTCGATGTCGGCACCTCGGGCGGCGTCTGGGGGCTGGAGCGCGGCTATTGCATGATGATCGGCGGCGACACCGAGACGGTCGACCGCCTCGACCCGATCTTCAAGACCCTGGCGCCGGGCATCGGCGACATCCCCAAGACCCCGAACCGCGACGGCCGCGACCCGCGCGCCGAGCAGGGCTACATCCATGCCGGGCCGACCGGCGCCGGCCATTTCGTCAAGATGGTCCATAACGGCATCGAATACGGCCTGATGCAGGCCTACGCGGAGGGGTTCGACATCCTCCGCCACGCCAATTCCGAGGCGCTGCCGGCCGAGCGCCGCTTTGACCTCAACATGGGCGACATCGCCGAAGTCTGGCGGCGCGGCAGCGTCGTCTCCTCCTGGCTCCTCGACCTCACCGCCCAGGCGCTGGCCGGCGATGAGCAGCTCACGGATTTCTCCGGCTACGTCGAGGATTCCGGCGAAGGCCGCTGGACCATCAACGCCGCCATCGAGGAGAGCGTGCCGGCCACGGTGCTGTCAGCCGCCCTGTACCGCCGTTTCCGCTCCCGCGAGCACGAGAGCTACGCCGACAAGCTCCTGTCGGCGATGCGCAAGGGCTTCGGCGGCCATCAGGAGCCGAAGAAGTAGGGGCGTTCCATGAGCCTTCCGGCTTGCACCCACATCCTGAAGGATCCCGAGGCCGTCGCCCGCGAGGCGGCCGAGCGGCTGATCGCGGCCTGCGGCGAGAGCCGGTCCGATCGGATTGCGATCTGCCTGTCCGGCGGCTCGACGCCCAAGGTGCTCTACGGGCTGCTCGCCGGCCCGGACTACGCGACGCGGGTGCCGTGGGAGCGGGTCCATTGGTTCTTCGGCGACGACCGGGTCGTCCCGTGGGACGACGCCCGCAGCAACGTCCGGATGGTCCGCGAGGCGTTCGGCCACGGCGCTTCGATCCCGCCGACCCACCTGCACTTCATCCCGTCGGATTCAGGTGCGGAGGCCGGCGCCCGCGCCTACGAGCGCGCGTTGCTGGACTTCTACGGGGCCGACAGCCTCGACCCCGCCCGGCCGCTCTTCGACCTCGTGCTCCTCGGTCTCGGCGAGGACGGCCACACCGCCTCTCTGTTTCCCGGTAAGCCGGCCGTGGACGAGACTGCGCGGCTCGTCGCGCCCGTGCCGGAGGCCGGGCTGGCGCCGTTCGTGCCGCGGATCACCCTCACCGTCCCGGCGCTCGCCTCGTCCCGGCACGTGCTGTTCCTCGTGACCGGTGCGGGCAAGCGGGCGCCGCTGACCCGCCTTGCCGCGGGCGCGGAGCTTCCTGCGGGCCGCGTGATCAGCGCGGGCGAGGTGGCGTGGCTCCTCGACGCGGCGGCTGCCGGCTGACGCGGGGCGCCCGTAAAGCTCTGGCAAGATCTGTGTGCTATCACACGGAACCCGACGCCCCCGGCCGAACCTGGCGGTGTCCATCCTCGCCAAGGCCCAGATGCGCGCGGGCACGCTCATCCTCTACACCGACCAGCCGGACAGCCGCGCCGACCTGCGGCACGCGCTCGAGCAGATCGCCCCCTGCGCGGTGCTCGGCGCCTCCGAGGCGCCGCCACCCGGCCCGTGCGTGGCCGTGGTCGTCGACTTCGACCTGCTGCCCTCGCCGCTCACCGGTCTGCGCAGCCTCATCGCGGCAAATCCCGGGCTTCCCCGCGTCTTCCTGATGCGCAGCATGGGCCAGCGCAGCCTATCCGTGGCGCGCAACCTCGGCGGGCGGCTGTGCCTGCCGATGGATACGCCGATCACGACGGTGGTCGAGGCGCTGCAGACGCAGCTCCGGCCCGCGTCGCCGCAGACGCCGAGCCGGCCCGTAACGGGCAGCCCGGTCGTCGTGCAGGCCGCCGGCCGCGCGAGCGCCGCCATCGCCAACCTGCTCGACTCGGCGCGGGATCACGGCACGGTCGATGCGGCCGTCATCGACGCCACCCTTGAGCCGATCCTCGGGGCGATCGGCACCGGCGGCCTCAAAGCCTGGCTCGAGACCGTGCGCGCCTACGACGACGCGACCTACCAGCACTGCCTGCTGGTTGCGGGCCTCGCCGCCACGTTCGCGATCGACCTCGGATTCTCGTCGGCGGATCGCGAGCACCTCGTCCGCGCTGCCCTGGTCCACGACGTCGGTAAGGCCAAGATCCCCTTGTCGATCCTGAACAAGCCCGGGCCCCTCGATCCTGGGGAGCGGGCGGTGATGCGCGAGCACGCGGCCCTCGGCCACGAGATCCTGGTCAAGGCCGGCGGGTTCGACGACACCGTCCTCACGGTGGTGCGCCATCATCACGAGATGCTGGACGGCTCGGGCTACCCGGACGGGCTGAAGGGCGAGGCCATCCGCGACATCGTCCGCCTGATCACCGTCTGCGACGTCTACGCCGCCCTGGTGGAGAGCCGCCCCTACCGGCCGCCCATGCCGGCCGCGCAGGCCATGGAGATCCTCTACGGCATGGACGGCAAGCTCGACATCGCCCTGGTGCGCGCCTTCGAGCGGTCCGTCGCCGGCTCCTGAACGGAATCGGCAGCTCTGCTCCATCCGCGGCCGACAGCCGAAACTGTCATGTCTCCGTCGGCCAGACGATTGGCACCGCATTTCGCCTTTTGCCGCTATGGAGCAACCTGATTGCGCCAGAAGCTGGATTGGCGGCGGCTTTCGCAAACGCACGGCGGCGTCGATGCGCTACGCTCTGCGCAGCCTGAAAGCGCGTCCGGAGCCTGTCGATGCCGCAGCCAACCGTCCCGGCCGAAATGGAAGCGATGCTGGCCGATCTCGCCGTGTCGGCCCGCCGCGCACCGGACGCCTATCTCGCCTCCGCCCGCGCGACGCTGCTGCGCATCCTGGCACGCCCAGAGCTGCTCGACCCGTCGCGGTTGACGGCGCACGGCGAAGGCCTCTCCCGCAACCTGCTGTTTGGCACGGAGGCGGTGAGCGTCTGGGCCATGGTCTGGCCGCCGGGCGCCGTCACGCCGGTGCACGACCACCATTGCTCGTGCTGCTTCGGCCTGCTTCGCGGGACGCTCCGCGAGACCTGGTACCGCCCGATCAGCGACACGCACGCGGTGGCGACTCAGGACGTGGTCCGCGCGCCCGGCTTCGTGGCCTGCATGATGCCGTCCGGCCCGAACCTGCATCGAATCGCCAATGACGGGCCCGACGCGGCCGTGTCGATCCACGTCTACGGATACGACCACCGGGTGCAGGCCTCCTCGATCCACCGCACCTACGCGGTCGCGGCGGGGTGACGATCGTGGGTCGGACCATGCGATCGCGAGGCAGGGGCGCGCCCGTCTCGACCTACGCCACGTAGATCGTCGGAACGGCCGTCGTGTACTTCATCTCCTCCATGGCGATGGAGGAGGACAGGTTCGAGAATTCGAGCTTGGCGATCAGGCGCTGATAGACCGCGTCATAGGCCTCGATATCGGGCACGACGATGCGCAGCAGGTAATCGATCTCGCCGGTCAGGCGCCACGCCTCGACGATCTCGGGGAAGCCGGCGACGACCCGCCGGAAGGCATCGGACCAGTCGGCGGCGTGGCGGGGCGCCTTCACGGCCACGAACACCGTTGTCGGCACGTTGACCTTGCGGCGGTCGACCAGCGCCACCCGGCGGCGGATGACGCCGGACGCTTCCAGCTTCTTCACCCGGCGCCAGCACGGCGCCGCGCTGACGCCGACCCGCTCGGCGAGTTCCGCCACCGGGAGTGTCGCGTCCTGCTGGAGGATGTCCAGGATCTTCCGGTCCACCGCATCCATGCGATCGAAGCTCCCGTCCGTGGATCCGCGCCCCGCCTAAAGGACGAAATGCTTCGAGAGCTTGAGGCCCTGAGCCTGGTAGTTCGAGCCGGCCCCTGCCCCGTAGAGCGTTTCCGGCAGGTCGAGCATGCGCTCGTAGACGAGACGGCCGACGATCTGGCCGTCCTCCAGCAGGAACGGCACGTCGCGCGAGCGGACCTCCAGCACGGCACGGGCGCCCTCGCCGCCGGCCCCGGCATAGCCGAAGCCCGGATCGAAGAAGCCGGCGTAGTGAACCCGGAACTCGCCGACCAGGGGATCGAACGGCACCATCTCGGCGGCGTGGTCCGGCGGGACCTGCACCGATTCCTTCGAGGCCAGGATGTAGAACTGGCCGGGATCGAGGATCAGGCTGCCGGAGCCGTCGGCCGCGAGCGGCTCCCAGAAATCCGCAGCCCGGTGACGCCCGGGGGCGTCCACGTCGACGAGGCCGGTATGGCGCTTGGCCCGATACCCGACGAGGCCGTCGAACCCGGACAGGTCCACCGAGACCGCGACGCCGCCCTGGAAGGACGGGTTGCCCGCGTCGACCAGCGCCGAGCGGGCGTGGAGCAGGCCGAGCTCGGCCTCCGTCAGCCGCGGCGCGCCGCGGCGGAAGCGGATCTGCGACAGGCGCGAGCCGGTGCGGACCAGGACCGGGAAGGTGCGCGGCGAGATCTCCGCGTAGAGCGGGCCGGTATAGCCGGGCTCGACCTGGTCGAAGGCCTCACCCCGGTCGGTGATCACCCGGGTGAACACGTCGATGCGCCCGGTCGAGCTCTTCGGGTTCGCCGCGGCCGCGAGGTCGGCCGGGAGCGCGAGGCCCTCCTGCAACTCGGCGATATAGACGCAGCCCGTCTCCAGGACCGCGCCGGGGCGCAGGTCGATCGCATGCAGCGACAGCCGCTCGACGCAGGCCTGGACCGTGCGACTCGTCCCGGGCAGGAAGCTCGTGCGGACGCGGTAGGCCGTATCGCCGAGGCGCAGGTCGAGGCTGGCGGGCTGGATCTGGTCGGTCGCGAAGGCGCGCGCGGTGCGGATGCCGCCTGCCGCAGCGAGTTCGGCGATCGCCTGGGCCGGCAGGATCCCGGCGCGGCCTTTCACGCCCGAATCGGCGGCTCCCCTGCGTGCGCCCGCGTTCATCGCGCCTGACTCCTTCGCGCGCCCCGGCAGGTCCGCGTCCATCGTCCGTTTTCCGCCGCGACTGGCTAATGCCGGCTTAACCCGCGCGGCCCCCCGGCGCGCCGCACGCTGCATCCTCTGCGCGCCCGACCACCAATTAGCCAGATCCGGGCCCCGCGAGGTAGTCCACCGCGATTGACGGGGATTAGAGCGCCTACTACCACCCCCGGTGAAGCGCGTTTCGTTCGGCTTCAGCGAGTCGAACCGTTCGAAGAAGGGCCTGACAGGGCGATGTACAAGGCCGAGACGCGAGGAATTAGCGTGACGGTTCAGTCCCGTTTCGTCGAGGAAGAATCCTCGCCGAACGAGAGCCGGTATTTCTTCGCCTATACGGTCGAGATCGTGAATAACGGCAGCGAACAGGTGCAGCTGCGCTCCCGCCACTGGCGCATCATCGACGGGCACGGAGCCTGCCAGGAGGTCCGCGGCACCGGCGTCGTCGGCAAGCAGCCGGTGCTGGAGCCGGGCGAGACCTTCTGCTACACGAGCGGCTGCCCGCTCAACACGCCCGACGGGTTGATGGCCGGCAGCTACACCATGGCGACGGTGGCCGGTGAGAGCTTCGAGGCGGAGATTCCCGCCTTCTCCCTCGACAGCCCGCACGTCCGCCGCAGCCTGCATTGAGGCCCCGGCCCGGGGCCCCGCTCCGGAGGAATCCATGCCTGCGACCGGCGAGCGGCTGAGCACGCTCGATATGCTGGCCCGCCTCGTGTCTTTCGACACGGAGAGCGACAAATCCAATCTCGCGCTGATCGCGTTTGTCTGCGGTTACCTGGATGGCTGGGGCGTGCCGTACCTGCGCCTGCCGAACGCGGCAGGCGACAAGGCGGCCGTTCTCGCGACGATCGGCCCGATGATCGACGGCGGTGTCGTCCTCTCCGGCCATACCGACGTGGTGCCGGTGGCGGGGCAGGCCTGGAGCACCGACCCGTTCATCCTGCGCGTCGCCGACGGCCGGGCCTATGGGCGGGGCGCCGTCGACATGAAGGGCTTCGACGCCCTGGCGCTGGCGCTGGTGCCCGACATGCTGGCCGCCGACCTGAAGCGGCCGATTCATATACTGCTCTCCTACGACGAGGAGACGACCTGCCTGGGCTCCATGGACGGGATCGGGCGCTTCGGTGCCGACCTGCCGCGGCCCGGCGCCGTGATCGTCGGCGAGCCCACCGGCATGGAGGTGGCGGACGCGCACAAGAGCATCGTCACCTGCCTCACCACCGTGCACGGGCATGAGGCCCATTCGGCGCGGCCCGCCCTCGGGGCCAACGCCGTTACCGCGGCCTGCGAACTCGTGGCCGGTCTGAACCGGATCGCCGATCTGATGATCGAGCGCGGCGACCCGTCGGGGCGGTTCGACCCGGCCTCGACCACGGTCCATGTCGGGACGATCCACGGCGGCACGGCCCGGAACATCCTGGCCAAGGAATGCCGCTTCCATTGGGAGTATCGCGGCCTGCCGGACCTCGACCCGGCCGAGATTCCGCGGCTCTTCGCGGTAGAGGTCGAACGGGTGACGCGCGAGCGCCTCAACCGCTACGGCGCGTTCGGGCGGATCGAGACCCTGGAGGAGGTCGACATCCCCGGCCTCGCCCCGGAGCCCGGATCCGAGGCCGAGCGGCTCTGCCTGCGGCTCGCCGGACACAACCGCACCATCGCGGTCCCCTACGCGACCGAGGCCGGGCAATTCCAGGCAGCAGGGATCCCGACCGTCGTCTGCGGGCCGGGCGACATCGCGCAGGCCCACCAGCCCGACGAGTTCATCACCCTCGACGCCCTCGGCCAGGGCGAGCGGTTCCTGCGCAACCTGATCGAGGCGTATGCGTCATGAACGCGATGACCGGAATCACCATCAAGCTGCGACCGCTGGAACGGGAGGACCTCCGCTTCGTCCACCAGCTCAACAACAACGACAGCATCATGCGCTACTGGTTCGAGGAGGCCTACGAGTCCTTCGCCGAACTGCAGCAGCTCTACGAGCGCAACATCCACAACCAGACCGAGCGCCGCTTCATCGTGGCTGATCCCGGCGGCGAGCCGGCCGGGCTGATCGAGCTCGTCGAGATCAACCACCTGCACCGGCGCTGCGAGTTCCAGATCGCGATCCACCCGAGCTTCCAGGGACGGGGCTACGCCTGGCAGGCGACGCGGATCGCCATGGATTACGCGTTCAGCGTGCTCAACATCCACAAGCTCTACCTGCACGTCGACCGGGACAATGCCCGGGCGGTGCGGATCTACGAGCGTTGCGGCTTCCGGCCCGAAGGTGTGCTGAAGGACGAATTCTTCGTCAACGGGCGCTATCGCGACGCCGTGCGGATGTGCCTGTTCCAGCCGGATTACCTGAAGGCCCGCGGCGGCGGCGGCGACATCGCCGAACCCGTGCTGAAGGCGTGACCACGCGGAATCGCCGGATCAGCCGCCGTCACGGCGGGGCGAGTCCGGGTCCATTCTCGCCGTTCCGCGACCTCTGGGATCACCAGCGGTTCTGGATTGCCCACCACCGGGCGTGCGCCTCCGGGTCCGGGCTCGCCTGCGGCGCCCCGGAATGACGCCGGCGATGGTGTCGCCGCACGGAGCCGGAGCGGGTCAGGCCGGAACCAGCTCCGCGGCGCGGACCGGGGTCGGACCGGCCCGGTAGGCGGCCGCGGCCTCCTCTGTCCGCCAGCACGCGACCTGATGGCCGGGGGCGATGTCGCCGACCGGCGGCATCTCCCGGCGGCAGCGCTCTTCGGCCAGGAAGCAGCGCGGCGCGAAGGGACAGCCCGGCGGGCGGTTGGCAAGGTCCGGCGGGCTGCCGGGAATCGTCTGGAGCCGGGAGCCTTTGGCCAGCGCCCCCTCGGCCCGGCTGCGCAGCAGGCCGATCGTGTAGGGATGGTGCGGGTTCAGCACGACCTGATGGGCGGTGCCGGTTTCGACGATCTTGCCCGCGTACATCACGGCGATCCGGTCGGCGACCTCGACGGCCGCTCCGAGATCGTGGGTGACGATCACGATCGACAGGCCGAGGTCGCGCTGCAGCTCGCGCAGGAGCAGGAGAACCTGGATCTGCACGGTCGCGTCGAGCGCGGTGGTCGGCTCGTCGGCGAGCAAGACCTGTGGGTGGCAGGACAGCGCCAGCGCGATCATGGCCCGCTGGCGCATGCCGCCCGACATCTCGTGCGGATAATTGTCGAGGCGCCGCTCCGGGCTCGGGATCCGCACCCGCTCGAACAGGGCGAGCGCCCGCTTCCGGGCATCGCCCTTGGAAATCTTCTCGTGGCGGTGGATCGCCTCGGTGATCTGCTGGCCGACCGTGTAGACCGGGTCGAAGGCGAGCAGCGGCTCTTGGAAGATCATCGAGACGTCGCCGCCGCGGAAATCGGCGAGCTGGCGCTTGGTGAGGGCCTGCACGTCCTTGCCGGCGGCCAGGATCTTCCCCTCGATCCGGCTGCGCCCTTCCGGGAACAGGCGCAGGATCGCGCGGAGCGTCACGCTCTTGCCCGAGCCGGATTCGCCGATGAGCGCCAGCGCCTGCCCGCGTTCGACGGTCAGATCGACGCCGTCGACGACCTGCACCTTGCCGAAGGCGACCCGGAGGTCCTTGAGTGCGACGGCGGGTTCTGAAGGAGGCATCGGATTGCTCATGCCGCGAGCGCCTCGCCGGGCGCCGCGGAATGGCCGGAGCCGGGCTGGCGGGCGAGGCAGGCGACCCGGTGCAGGGGCCGGATCGCGTCGAGCGGCGGCTCCTTCTCGGCGCAGACTCCCTCGGCAAGCGCGCAGCGCGGATGGAAGCGGCACCCCGTGGGCGGATCGATCGGGTTGGGTGGGTCGCCCTGCAGCAGCGCGGCCTGGGTGCGGTTGTCGGGATCGAGCGACGGCATCGAGGCGAGCAGCGCCTCGGTATAGGGATGGGCCGGCGCGTCGAGCACCGTGTCGGACGGGCCGATCTCCGAGACCCGACCGAGATACATCACCATCACCCGGTCGGAGATGAAGCGCACGACGTTCAGGTCGTGGCTGATGAAGATGTAGGTCAGGCCGAACTCGGCTTTGAGGTCGAGGAGCAGGTTCAGCACCTGCGCCTCCACCGACTTGTCCAGCGCCGAGACCGCCTCGTCGAGGAGCACCAGCCGCGGCTCCAGGGCGAGGGAGCGGGCGATGTTGACCCGTTGGCGCTGGCCGCCGGAAATCTCGTGCGGGTAGCGGCCGGCGAAGCGCTTCGGCTCCAGGCCGACCCGGGCGAGCAGTGCGCGGGCGCGCTCCACGGCCTCGCGGCCGGGCACGCCGTTGACCTTCGGGCCGAAGGCGATCGACTGCTCCACGGTCATGCGCGGGTTGAGCGACGCGTAGCTGTCCTGAAACACCATCTGGACCTGGCGGCGGTAGGACCGCCACGGCATGGCGCGCTCGCCGATCGCCTGGCCGTCGTACAGCATGTGGCCCGAATCGCGCGCGATCAGGCCCATCAGCAGCTTGGCGGTTGTCGATTTCCCGCAGCCGGACTCGCCGACGATGCCGAGCGTCTCGCCCTTCAGGACGTCGAAGTCGATGCCGTCGACGGCGCGGACCACCTGCTTTTTGCCTCCGGTCTTGCGGACCGGGAAGTGCTTGATCAGCCCCGAGACCGACAGGAGCGGCTGGGCCGGTCCGCCGCGGTCGTGGGCGAACGGATCGGGGGCGTCCGGGATGACGCTCACTGGCGAATCTCCATGGCGGACCGGAGCCCGTCCGAGAACAGGTTGAAGGCGATCGAAACGATGAAGATGCAGACCCCTGGAAGGGCGGCCACGACCGGATTGACGTAGATCGCGGTGCGCAGGGTGTTGAGCATCAGGCCCCATTCGGGCTCCGGCGGTCGCACGCCGAGGCCGAGGAACGACAGGCCGGAGGCCAGGATCATCGAGACCGAGATCAGGCTGGTCGCGTAGACGAAGATCGGCCCGACGACATTGCCCAGCACCTGCACGCGCATGATCGTCAGCGCCGAGGCCCCCGAAAGCTTGGCGGCGTCGATGTAGTCGCGGCGGCGGATCCCGGTGGTGACGCTCTCGGCCACCCGGGCGATCTGGGGCACGAACACGCAGGTCAGCGAGACGATCGAGTTGAAGATGCCGGCGCCGAGCGCGCCCGACAGGGCGATGGCCAGCAGCACGGACGGGAAGGCGAAGAACACGTCGATGGTGCGCATCAGGATCGTGTTGGTCCAGCCGCCAACATAGCCCGCCAGGATGCCGATGGCGGAGCCGATCACGAAGGCGATCAGGACCGGCGTGACGCCGATGAACAGCGAGAGCCGGGCGCCGAGCATCAGCCGGCTGATCATGTCGCGGCCGAGCTCGTCGGAGCCGAGCCAGTAGGTGGCGTCGCCGACATGGCGGAGGCGGCGCAGCATGGAGCCCTTGTAGGGATCCATAGGGGTGATCCAGGGCGACAGGATCGCGACGATCACGACGAGCAGGATCAGGGCGCCGGCGCTCACGGCGACGGGGTCGCGCACCAGCCGGTGGCCGACATGGCCCCAGAAGCCGCGCGACGGGATGAAGGCGGCCTCGGGTGCCGCGTCCTCGGCGGCGAGCACGCCGCCGTCGAGGGCGATGGAGGCCGCGGTGATGGGAGCGGTCATCATCAGGCTCCGGCTCAGGCGCGCTCGATGCGCGGGTCGAGGGCGGTCTGCATCACGTCCACCAGGAGGTTGAGGGCCACGAAGAACATCGCCAGCACGAGGATCGAGCCCTGGAGCAGGGGCAAGTCGCGCTGGAAGATCGCGGCGTTGAGGAGGAAGCCGGTGCCCGGCCATGCGAATACGGTCTCGACCAGGATCGAGCCGCCCAGCAGGTAGCCGAGCTGCAGGCCCATGATGGCGAGTGCCGTCGGGGCGGCGTTGCGCACGACGTGCTTGAACACGCCGCGCTCATCCATGCCCTTGGCGCGCAGCGCCTCGACGAAATCCTGGGACAGGATGTCGGCGACCAGGGCCCGAACCGTTCGGGCGATGATGCCCATCGGGATCACCGACATCGTGACGGCCGGCAGGATCAGGTAGCGCAGATGGTCGAAATCGGGCCGCCAGTTGCCCGACCCATCGGGCCCGGCGCCGGTGGGGGGCAGCCAGCCGAGGGTGGCCGAGAACACGATCACCAGGACCATGCCGAGCCAGTAATGCGGCACGCTCACGCCGAACACCGAGAGCGCCGAGGCTGCCCGGTCGGCCAGCGAGTTCCGATGATAGCCCGCCACAAAGCCGAACAGCGTGCCGAAGGTGAAGCCGATCACGGTCGCCACCGAGGCGAGGATCAGGGAGTTCACCACGGCGCGGCTGACCTCGCCCAGCACCGGCCGTCCGGTGGCGATCGAGACGCCGAGATCGCCATGCAGCACGTGCCACAGCCAGATCAGGTACTGGACCGGCAGCGGCTTGTCGAAGCCGTAGGCAGCCCGCATCTCGTCGATGGTCGCCTGGGTGGCGTCGGCCGGCAGCACTGCGCTCAAGGGATCGCCCGGCGCGAGGTGGACGAGGAGAAAGCAGACGACACTGACCCCGAACGCCACAGGGGTCACGTAGACCAGTCGTTTGAGGATGTAGAGCAGCATGACTTGCCTTTTGGCCCATCGGTATCTTGTCGCCGTCCGGTCACCCCCGACGCGCAGAGGCTCCGAAGATCACGCTTCCGACCTTGCGAGGCGCAACGATCCCCCTCTTCTGCATGGGAGAGAGGACCGGCGCCTCTCAGGAAACCTGCTCCCTGCGTCTGATAGGTTGCAAGGGCGCCGGCGGCGCTACCGCCCCGCCGTCGCCATCGTAATCTTCGAGAAATCCTGGAACCAGTTCTGCGCCTGGACGAAGCCCTTCACCTTGGGGCTCATCGCGCGCGGATTGACGTCGTGCGTGATCATGACGAACAGCGCATCGTCAACGTACTTCTCGTGGATCTTTTCAAGCACCTTCGTCTGCTCGGCCTTGTCGAAGGTGTTGCGGACCTGCTCGAACAGTTTGTCCATCGCGGGATCGCAGTAATAGCCCCAGTTGGTGCCGTTCGGCGGGGCGAAGTTACACTGCAGGTGGCGGATGAAGCCGGTGAACGGGTCCTGGATGAAGTACGAGTAGTTGATCGCCGAAACGCCGCGGGAGATGTCGGCCTTGGCGCCGGCCCGCCAGATGTTGATCAGGGTGTTCCACTCGACCACCTCGTAATCGACCTGGATGCCCACGTCGGCGAGGTTCTGCTGGACGAACTCGTTCATCGGCAGCGGCTGCATCTGGCCCGAGCCCGACGCCGAGATCGCGACCTTCAGCTTCAGCGGCTTGGCCGGGCTGTAGCCGGCCTCGGCAAGCAGCTTCTTGGCGGCTTCGGGATCGTATTTCACGTCGAAGGTCGGGTGGCCGAACCATTGGTGGCCGGGCGGCATGAAGCCCTTGGCGGGAATGGCGAGGCCGCCGAGCAGCTCCTTCAGCCCGTCGCGGTCGATGGCGAGGTTTGCGGCCTTGCGCACCCGGACGTCGTTCCAGGGCGACCCCTCGACCCGCGACAGGTGCCACGTCCAGTTATGCGGATAGGCGTTGGTGACGATGGTGAAGCCGGCGCCTTTGAGCGAGGCCACGGAATCCGGCGCGGGCGCCTCGATCCAGTCGACCTGGCCGGAACGGAGCGCCGCGGTCCGGGCATTGGCCTCGGGCAGCGGGATCAGCACCAGCTTGTCGAGCTTCGGCACCCGGTCTTTGTCCCAGTACTCCTTGAAGGGGACCATCTCGGCGCGCTCGCGCGGAGCGAACAGGGTCAGCTTCCACGGGCCGGTGCCCGAGGGCTGCTTAGCAAAGGCGTCCCAGGACTTGCCAAGCTTCTCCCATTGGGCGGGCGAGGACATCATGATCCAGGCGATCTGGTAGGGCAGCGTCGCGTCGGGGGCCTTGGTGGTGATCTCCACCGTCAGCGGATCGACCACGCGGTAGCTCGCCACGGCCGGGATGCGGGTCTTGCCCTGCGCCGACTGGCGCGGGTCGTATTGCGGCGCGTCGGCCTTCAGCAGCTTGTCGAGGTTCCACACCACCGCGTCGGCGCTGAAGTCCGAGCCGTCGTGGAATTTCACGCCGGGCCTGAGCTTGAAGGTCCACTTGGTCTTGTCGTTCGGGTCGACGGCCCAGCTGGTGGCGAGGCCGGGCACGAGATCGGAGGCGAGTTCCGCGCTCGACAGGTCCCAATTGATCAGCCCGTCATAGACCGTATAGCCGAGGAAGCGCATGCCCTCGCCGCCATTGTCGGTCTGGCCGGTGGTCAGCGGGATGTCGGAGGCGGTCATGCCGATCCGCAGCGTCCCCTGCGCGAGGGTCGCGGTGCTCGCGGAGAGCGCCAGGGCGCCGGCCAGCGCCGCACGGGCACCGAGTTTTCTAAGGCGGGACAGCATCTTGGGTCGGGTACTCGCGTTGGTCCGGGCCTATCGGGCCCGTGATACGCTCGACCATATGCAAGCCCGCGGCCAGTCGGTCCGCAGACCTATCCCGCGTCGATGAGGCTTACATGGGCCGCGACCACCCGCCAGCCCTCTGGGAAGCGCACCCAGGTCTGACTCTGCCGGCCGATCTTTCCGGGCACGCCCGCGCGGGTGAACAACGTCATCGCGGTGGCGAAGTCGCACCCGTAGGTGGTGATCTGCGTCTGCGCCAGAACACGCTCCAGGCCCACCGGCGAGCGGGCGCGGCGGAAGGCGCGGATCGCGTCCATGCCATACAGGTTCTCGCCGATCCCGTAGCGGATGGTCAGCGGATCGTCCCGGAACAGCGCCTCGAGAGTCGGGACATCGTTGGTGGTGAGCGCGATCTCGTAGGACCGGAACGCGGCCGCGACTTCGGCTTTGACGGCGGGATCGTCGATGATCATCAGGCCAACTCCGCGATCGGCGCCGCGCAGATTCCGGTCCGTTCGAGATGGTGCGCGACGCGCAGGGCGAGATCCTCGCGCCAGGGGGCGGCAATGACCTGCACGCCGAGCGGCAAGCCATCGTCGAGCCAGACCGGTGCCGCCACCACGGGCAGGCCGATGAACGAGATCGGCTGCGTGAACACGCCGATATTGGCCCGCACGGGCAGCGTCACGCCGTCGAGGACGAAATGGGTCTGGCCGCCCCTCGGTGCCCGGCAGGGTGTGGTCGGGGCCAGGATCACGTCGACGGTGTCGAACAAGTCCAGCACGCGCGTCCGGTACCAGCGGCGGAACCGCTGCGCCCGCTCGACATGGGCGGCGGGAAGCATCGCCCCGGCGATCAGCCGGTCCCGCACGGCCGGGTCGAAATCCTGCGGCCGGGTGCGCAGGCGGTCGAGATGGAGGGTGGCGCCCTCGGCGGCGGTGATGAGGTAGGCGGCAGCGCGGGCGCGTGCCGCTTCGGGCAGTTCGACGGTGCCGCGCGCGCCGAGGGCCTCAGCGACGCGCGCCACCGCGGCGAAGGCCTCCGGATCGCCGCCGCGCGCGAAGTAGCCCCCCGCCACCGCGATCCGCAGGCCGTCGATTCCTGCATCGAGGGCAGGCAGGGCCGGCTCCGGCGGTCGGGTCGTCGCGACGGGGTCGTCCGGATCCGGACCCTGCATGGCGTCATAGGCGAGCGCGAGGTCGCTCACGCTCCGGGCCATGGGGCCGAGATGGTCGAGGCTGCCGACGAAGGGAAAGCTGCCCGCGCGGCTGAGCCGTCCATAGGTCGGCTTCAGCCCGAAGCAGCCGCAGAAGGCAGCGGGAACGCGAATCGAGCCGTTCGTGTCGGAGCCGAGCGTCAGCGGCACCATCCCGGCAGCGAGGGCCGCCCCGGAGCCTCCGGACGAGCCGCCGGTCATATGATCGAGGGCGTGCGGGTTGTGCGCGTCGCCGTCGTGGACGTTCTCGCCGGTGAAGTCGTAGGCGTATTCGCCCATGTTGAGGGCGCCGACCAGAATGGCCCCCGCAGCCTCCAGGCGCCGAACCAGGGCGCCGTCACGGCTGGCCGGCGGTCGCTCCCGGTTGATCTTCGAGCCCGCACGGGTTGGCAGACCCGCGATGTCGATCAGGTTCTTCACCGCGAAGGGTACGCCCGCGAGCGGTTTGGGCGGCCCGCCCCCATCCAGCTCGTCATCGAGCGCGTCCGCCCGCGCCAGCGCACGCCCGGTGAGTAGGTCGGTGAAGGCGTTGACGCGCGGATCGTGGCGCCCGATCCGATCCAGGGCCTCGGTCACGACGTCGCGCGCGCTCCGCTGCCGACGATTGACCAGGTCGGCGAGCGAACCGGCGCTCGGATGCTGTCGAGCGCTCATGCCTCGAAGCTCGGCGCAGCTTCGACCTCGTCGGCAAGCGGGAAGCCGCTCACCAACTCGGCGGCCTTTGCCAGGACGCGGAGATTGGCGGTGACGGAATCGAGCCAGCGGGGATCGAGGGAAAGCCCAAGCAGCGGTGCCGCGGCCGCGGCATACGCTTCGGGATCGAAGGAAGCGGATAGGTCGAGCATCAAGGTCCTCGCGCTGTCCTTGGTCTGGCTGCAGGGGTCGACCTTAGCAGGGCTCATGCCGCAGCGGGCATCCTGAGCAGATTCGCTGGGCTGCCTCATTTATGTGCATTTCGGCAATCCGGCTCGATGACCCTCGAGCACGCGGCAGCGTTGCCCATTTTGTGGGCGGCGTGGCGCGATCACGGATGGCCCGGCTTCCGCGCGTGCGGAAGCCATTTTGTGAGAGGACACCCGCAATGCAACGTGTCGCCATGTTGCCGAGCCCGCTGTTGTTGTTCTTGCCAGCCGAATAACCTGCGTTCAACGTCAGATCGGGCTTGGCTTTGACGTCCGAGCGACACCGGCTGGAGCATCGCTCTGAAGGGCGACGCCGATGGGGTTCAGCCGCGCGTTGCCCGGGAAGCGGATCCCGGATCAAAGTTGTGACGCGCGCAGCCCTCCCCGATCGCCCCATTTTAGGAGGATCTGAGTATCCGATGTAAAAATCGCATATGAGGATTGCTGTTTACGAATGCGCCGTGACTTAGGGGCGCCTCGCCTCTGAGCGGATCTCGCGACATGCTTGGCAGGCGCGCATCAATGCTGTGCGGACCAGACGGCGTTCGGGAAAGCCCGTCCTATCCTTGCCGGACTTCCTTGAGCCACTTATCTGTCGCGGGCAGCGAGCGAGTGGCATGATCGCGTACTCTGTTCCCGTCAGCGGCGCGTATGGCACGTTGCGGTGTTTCGGCATCGCCCGACGGATTTTTTATAGAGAGGGCCTGAATTGTCGCGTTGCCCGCGCCGGGCGGAGGTCATCGCGATTGCATCCGGGACGCCGCTCCGGTTAAGGGCTTTCCGTTTTCGGCACATGATCAGACCCGAGCGCTCCGGCGTGGCCCAGCGCTCGGGTC
The DNA here is from genome assembly GCF_017833295.1 of Methylobacterium sp. PvR107. Classification (NCBI taxonomy): domain Bacteria; kingdom Pseudomonadati; phylum Pseudomonadota; class Alphaproteobacteria; order Hyphomicrobiales; family Methylobacteriaceae; genus Methylobacterium; species Methylobacterium sp. PvR107. The sequence goes on along the minus strand of NZ_JAFIBW010000001.1, from coordinate 5,338,646 downwards.
TGATCATCGGTGTATCCGATGGATCGGTGCGGTTCCAATGCCCGGGGACGGCATTGGGACTGGCAGAGACGGTGTTCCCGGCTGTGCCGGAAGTCCCTGAGACTCAACAAGCGTACCAACCGAGAAAGGTCAGATGAGCGCATTCGACTACAGGAACTTCGACGACCGTCGCCAGCACTCCCAGAGCGCCAAGGCGGCGCTGTTGGCCAAATTCAAGGCTCGCCCGCCGGCCGATGATCCGGAGGTGATTGCCAAAGCCAAGGCTCGGGCCGAAATCGCGCAGGCCCGTGAGGAGCGCGCCCGCGAGCGCGAGGCGGCCCGGATCGCCGCCGAGCGGAAGGCCGCTGAAGAGAAGCAGCAGCGCGAGGAAGCGGAACTCGCTGCCCAGCTGGCCCGTGAGGCTGCCGAGCTCGCCGCGGCGCAGGAGCGCAAGTCGGCCGAGCTCGTCGCCAAGAAGGCGCAGCGCGACGCCCGCTATGCAGCTCGGAAGGCGAAGGCCAAGATCAAGCACTGAGCGCTGATCGACCTCGATTCCAGCTTTCCTGAGTAAACGACGCCCGCCGCCCAAGCGGGCGTCGTCGCGTTTGTAGGGCCGCGCAATCCGCAACCAATGCGCCCGACCCTGCGTTGAGGGGCGCCGCGAGGTTGGCCGCAGCCGGTGCGGCGCGCGGGCGAGGAAAACATGGCTTCCCGATTGGCTCTGGTGCTTGCGCCCGTCCTGTTCTGGTCGGGCAACGTGCAGGCTCAGACTGCAGACGTGACGGCCTGCGACACGCTGCTGGCGGCACGCCGGATCGACGCCGCAGTGGGATCGGACCATCAGAACCTGCCGGAATCCGGGTGTCGCCGGATCGCGCGCCGCGACATCGGGACGGTGGAGCAGCGGGCGATGATCGGGGGCGCCCCCTATGAGTGCATCACCATTGCCGGCGCGGGACGATGTCTCTGGATCGTGCCATGAGCGCCGCTCCCGCGGACGGGCCGATCGAACCCAGCAGTCTGACGAAGCTTCACGGGTCGCGAAGATGCTCTATTTCTGCCTTTCGACCGAGTGAGGACAGCATTCCGTATGCCGAATATTTGGGGGAAAGGGGCGCTTCCCGCGTCGATCGCGTCCGGGATCCTCATGGGATCGATCCTGTTGGGCGGATCGGCGCGTGCCGAGCCGCCGATCCGTAGTCCGGAGGACGCGGCCTGCCGGTTGGAGGCGCGCGCCAAGGTTTTCTCCGCGCCCAATCCGGGCGGCCTGCAGATCGAGGACGTCGGCCGGCAGATCTACTTCGCCTGCATGAAGCGGATCAGCCCGGCCTCCGCCCAACCCGTGAGGCGCTCAGGCCGGCGGCATCGTCAGCGGCATCGGCGCCACTGACGCGCTCAGGCGTTGAGCGGCGCGCCGATCCGGGCGCGCAGCTGGAGGCGCAGGGCCTCGTTGCCACCCTCCGCCTCCAGCGCGGACATCAGGCGGAGCAATTGGCTCAGGGGCGTGGACCGGCTGTCGATCGCCTCCGCGATCTGCTCGGGCAGGGGCTTGGCGCACGGCACGAAGCGCCGGGCCGGGCTGGCCTGATGGGTCTGGGGCATACGAGGCGCTCGTCCTTCGAAAGAATCCAGATTGGCGGGCGGCTCGCTACGCCTTTCGGTCGGGCTGCACCAGCCCCTTTCGTTGGATTAGGTAGCCGGCATCGTGCTCCGTTACCGCAGCGCAACAGCAGGGCGGGAAACTGTGGATGACGCTACGTAAGACAGGAAGACGGCTTGCCAGAGCGACCGTTCAGCCGGTCGTCAGCACGGAATGCTCGAACCCGTCGAGCAGGTCCTGCGGATCGCGATAGATCGCAACGCAGCCCGCGGCGGACAGGTCGGCTTCCGGGAAACCGCCGCAGAGGACGCCGATCGTGCGCAGGCCCGCTTTCGCAGCGGCCTCCGCATCGTAGGGCGTGTCGCCGATGACGATGATCGCGTCGGGCGGAATACAGGCGAGTTTCTTCAGCGCCGCTTCGAAGATGTCCGGATGCGGCTTCGAGCGTTCCGCGTCGTCCGAGCTGGTGGCGACATCGACGAGGTCGCCGATCTTCAGAATATCCGTGTACCGCTCGACCTCGGTGCGCTTGCCCGAGGAGGCCAAGGCGATCTTCGATCCGGCCCCGCGGATCCGCTCGAACAGCGCGCGGACCCCGGGGAACGGTCGAACCTCGGGCAGGTACTTCTGCTTGAACAGGTCCGAGCGGTACGCTTCGATCACGTCCCCTTCACGGTCGATCCGCTCCTGCGGCAGGAAGACGGGCATCAATTCGTCGCCGCCCTTGCCGATCTGGCTGCGGACCTTCGCCGCGTCGGTCTTCACGCCGAAATGCGCGAACGCGTCCACCCAGGCGCGTGCGTGCAGATCGACGCTGTCGAGCAAGGTCCCGTCAATGTCGAAGATCACCGCGCGCATCGCAGCCTCATCGCGGTGCACGGCGCCCGCATCAGCGCAACCAACCGGGCGGAACCCGGCCTGTTCCGGCGATGACCGCCGGAACGACAGAAGCCCGCCCTTGTTGCGGGGCGGGCTTCCGTTGAATCCTCGGTGGCGCCGGAGCGCCGTCGCTTCAATGCATCGAGGCCGGAGCGCGTGCCGGCTTCGCCTTGGCGGCCAGGCCCGCCGTCACGGCGACCTTGGAGGCCCGGGCAGGCTTCGGCGCGGCCGGCTTGGCGGCTGCCTTGGTGGCGGGCTTCGGCGCGGCGACCTTCGCGGCGGCGTCCTTGGACGCGACGGCCTTCGCAGGGGCCTTGACGGCGCTCTTGGCCGCGGACTTGGCGGCCTTCGGGGCCGCAGCCTTCACGGTCGCCTCGTCGGCAGCGCCGGCCGCCAGCATGGCGTTGGCGCGCAGCGCGGCTTCGGCGCGCAGCCAATGCGCGGCAGCCTGCCCGTGAATCCGGCCCTCGTTCTCCCAGATGTAATAGGCGCATTCGCGCACGTGGTGCTCGCTGATCTGCATGCGGTGATCTCCTCTCCGTCCCGCATGCAACGATGGGAGGCGAGGGTTAAGCGTCGGTTAACCCTGCTACCCGCCGCGCGGCGCCGGGTACGTGAGCAGCACCGTGACGGCTTCCGGCGAAGGACATTGCTGCGGGGCCCGCGTACCGCAACACCCCAGCGTCCCGCGGCCTCAATGCGGGTTCCGATCCCCCGGTGGTGACGAAGGACTCGCCCGTCCCGCGCAAGCCACGGTGCGGATCTCAGGATCCCGGGCTGGGAATCCCCAGGACGCGGCGCGCCTCGGCCAGCAGCACGGCGTGACGTGCGGCACCGGGGCCATGATCCGGCGCCTCGCGGCCGGCGCGGGCGATGAGATCCTGAAACCGCCGGCGGTCGAGGGCGCGCGCGCCGATGCTGGCGAGAACGGCGCTCAGGACGGTGCGGACCGCCTCGGCGCGCTCGTCGGCTTCGGCCACAGCCCCCGCGGCGCGCGCGGCGGCCGCATCGCGCTCCGCGCTCAGCGCGGCGATCCGGGCCCCGGCGCCATCGCGTTCCGCCGCGAGGCGCTGCCTGGCCTGCCACGTCTGATCGTGCTGATGCGTGCGCACGGCGAGCAGAACCTTCAAGGACGCCGCCTCCGCCCGCGCGGCCTCGAGCCTGGCCTCAACCTCGCGCAGGTCTGTCGCCAGGTCCTGGGCGCGCTTCTCGTCCCCGGTCACGTCCAATGCCGGCTCCTCTGGCACCACGAATGGTCCCGTCCTGTCGTGGGATGGGCGGAATGTCCACTCTCCCGACCCCAAGCCCAGGTTGAGAAAATCCGGTTGCCGGCCCACATGAGAGGCGGTGCCTCGCGGCGCCTGTCCCGGCCGGCCTTGAACCGGCGCAGCGGAGTGAAGCCCATCATGTTTATCCAGACCGAAGCCACGCCGAACCCGGCGACCCTGAAATTCCTGCCCGGCCGCGTGGTTCTCGCTGAATCGACCTTCGAGGCCCGCGACGCCGAGGCTGCCGCCCGCTCGCCGCTCGCCGCGGCGTTGTTCGCCGTGCCGGGCGTGTCCGGCGTCTATTTCGGGCACGACTTCATCTCCGTCACCAAGGCGGAGGACGGCTCCGAATGGGCCCAGGTCAAACCCGCCGTGCTCGGCGCGATCATGGAGCATTTCCAGTCCGGCGCACCGGTGATGGCTGAGGGCGGCCATGGCGAGATCGAGGCCAGCGACGAATTCTACGACGAGGCCGACCACGACACGGTCGTCACCATCAAGGACCTGCTCGAGACCCGCGTGCGACCGGCAGTGGCGGGCGATGGCGGCGACATCACGTTCCGCGGCTACAAGGAGGGTGTGGTCTACCTCGAGATGAAGGGCGCATGCTCGGGCTGTCCGTCCTCGACGGCGACCCTGCGGCACGGCGTGCAGAACCTGTTCCGGCACTTCCTGCCGGAAATCCGCGAGGTCCAGGCTATCTGAGCGGACGCTTCTCGGCGGTTCGGCATCGGATCCGGTCTCGTCATGGCATCGGGGGGCCGCGATCGTTGGCCCCCTTGAGGGCGCGCCGTCCAGGGGTGCGCCGACCGGCGCAAGCCGGCAACACTCCACCGCAGATGCGGGTGCTTCCGCTCCCGCGACGCTGACGGGACGGCCGTTTTGCTCTAACGCTGGAGACTCTTCGCGCCCTTCGGGGCCGCAGGGAGGCGGCGGCCGGTCCGGACCGGCATGCGGGAGTGAGCGTGCGTATTCTTGCCATCGACACGGCGCTGGACCATTGCGCCGCCTGCGTGGCGGCGGACGATGCCGAGGCGCCGCTCTCGGCCGAGACGCTCGCGATGGCGCGGGGCCACGCCGAATCCCTGCTGCCGCTGATCGAGCGGGTCATCGCCCGCGTGGAAGGTGGTTTCGCGGCCATCGACCGTGTCGCCGTCACGGTCGGACCGGGTAGCTACACCGGTCTCCGTGTCGGCCTCTCGGCTGCCCGGGCTATCGGCCTCGCGACTGGCAAGCCCGTGGTGGGCGTCGGCACGCTCTCGGCGCTGCTCGCGCCGCTGCTGGCCGAGACTTTCGAGGGGACGATCGCGGCCGCGATCGACGCCCGGCACGGGGCCGTCTACGTCCAGGCACTGGGCCACGGCGAGGGCTTGGCCCCGGCTCATCTGGCGGTCGAAGAGGCCGCCGAGCGTCTCGGACGCGGACCGGTGGTGCTGGCCGGCTCCGGAGCGCCGATCCTCGCAACCGCGCTGGCCGAGCGCGGCGTCACCGCCCGCGTCGCCGGTGTCGGCGGGCCGGATATCGCTTCGGTGGCATCGCTCGGGCTCGTGGCCGATCCGGCCCAGGCGCTGGCGCGTCCCCTCTACCTGCGCGGCCCGGATGCGCGGCCCCAGGACCACGCGCGGATTGCCCGGCGATGACGCGTCCGATCCCGTTCTGGCCCTTCGATTGGTGGTTCGCGTGGTGGGACGCGCTCACGCCGGAGCCCTACGTGGCGCCGCTGACGGACGCCGCGCAGGCCCCTGCCCTCGCCCGCCTGCACGCCACCGCCTTCGCCCGCCCCTGGGATGCGCACGAATTCGAGCGGATGCTCTGCGAGCGCTCGACCCAGGCGCATGGTCTCTGGCGGGCGGGCACCCTCCAGGGTTTCGTGCTCTCGCGTCGGGCCGCCGACGAGGCGGAGATCCTGACGGTCGTGCTGTCCCCGGCGCTCCGCGGCGGCGGACACAGCCGCAAGCTCCTGCGCGAGCACCTGTCGAGCCTCGCGCTCGCCGGCGTCGCGCGGGTCCATCTGGAGGTTGACGAGGGCAACGCCCCGGCGCTGCGGCTCTACGCCCGCAACGGCTTCCGGCAGGTGGGCGCGCGCACCGGCTATTATCTGAAGGCCGACGGCAGCCGGGCGACCGCGCTGACGATGAGCGCCGATCTGTGACGCCGTGAGCCGCTTCGGCATCGCCTGGCGCGTTGCGGCCCTCGCCTTCGCCTTCGCGGTATTGGGGCCGCCGCACTGGCTGGCCCTGCGGCTCCTGGGCCGCCGCGCGACCCTGGCGCCGATCCTGTTCCACCGGATTTTCCTGCGCCTGTTCTCGGTTCGGGTGATGCAGAGCGGGTCGCCGCCCGCCCCCGGCGAAGCGGCTCTGGTGCTCGCCAACCACGTGTCCTGGCTCGACATCGCCGCGATCGGCTCGCTGCGCCCCCTCTCCTTCGTGGCGAAGTCGGAGATCGCCGGCTGGCCGGTGATCAGCGCGCTCGCGGCGCTGCAGCGCACGATCTACATCGACCGGCAGCGCCGCGGGGCGACGGCCGCGGTCAGTGCCGCGATGGGACATCGCCTGGCCGAGGGCGAGCTGGTGGTGCTGTTCGCCGAGGGCACGACCAGCGACGGCACCCGGCTCCTGCCGTTCCGCTCCGCCCTGGTCGGCGCCGCCCGGGCCGCCCTGCAGGCCGAGGCCGGGTGCGGTCGGGTCCGCCTTCAGCCCCTGGCGATCACCTATCCCCGGCGCAACGGCCTTCCGGTGACGCGCGCCGAGCGCGCCGAGATCGCCTGGTACGGCGACATGGAGCTGGCGCCGCACCTCGCCGCCTTCGTGCAGGGCGGCCCCATCGACGTGCATGTGGTGTGGGGGGCGCCGATCGCCTTCGAAGCCAAGACCGACCGGAAGGCGGCCACGGCCGCCGCCGAGGCCGAGGTGCGGGCCGCCCTGCGGGGCGTCGGTGCGGCGGCCGACGACACCGCGCCCGCGCCGGGCGTCCGGCCGGCGCCCTCCGACCTCGGCCTGCGCGGCGCTGAGGTCGCGCCGGTCTGACCGGGGCCGGCCCCGCGCCGAGGCTGAGCGCGGGCGTCCCCGCCCGACGCTGCAGATCGAGACGCGCCGCAGGCTCCGCCGAAAGCAGCCTGCTTCCGCCGCGCCCCTGCGCGGCCCTACTTCTTCGACGCGTCACCCCCGACCCATGGCATTCTTGTCCATGGCGTCGGTCTTCCCCATCGCGTCCGGCTTCCCCATCCCGCCCTTATGCATCGAATCCTTGGACATACTGTCCTTGGCCATGCTGTCCTTGGCCATGGCGTTCTTGCTCGGCGTATCCCTGCTCATGGAGTCTTTGCCCAAGCCTTCCGCGGCCATGGCCGGCGCGGCGGCTGTCGCGGCTGCGAGAAGGGCGGCGGAGGAGAGACGGATCCAGCTGTGCATGTCGTAACCCTCGAAAAGTCGTGCCGATCGTGCAGCACACCCGGGCTTTCGACACCTTCCGATCCAAGGTTACAGCGATGCCGACAGCTCTCGTTCGGCCAATACGTGCGTACCCGAGCCGGTCCGCGCTCGCGGTGATCAGGGGCAGAGATCCTGCTCTATGCGAGGTCTAGATCGGGTTAGACCTGCGAAGCGCCGCGGGAATGGCCTCGGAATACAAGATGCAACGCATTGAGCGGGCGGAATCCGTCTGCTAGCTAGGCCGCAACCCGGAACAGTCGGGACTTTTTGGAGGACGCCCGTTGCAAACCTGGAATCAGGTTTACGATCCGTTCGGGAGCGCTTGGCTCTCGACGCTCGCCGCCTCAGTGCCGGTCATCGCACTGCTCGCCATGATCGCCAGCGGGCGCGTGAAAGCCCACATCGCGGCCGTCATCGCCCTCGGCCTCGCCATGCTGGTCGCCATCGTCGGCTTCGGCATGCCGACCGAACTCGCCACCCGGGCGGCCATCCTCGGGATGGTCACGGGCTTCTTCCCGATCGGCTGGATCATCCTCAACGTCATCTTCCTCTACCGGTTGACGGTGGAGAAGGGCTGGTTCGCGATCCTGCAGCAATCGGTCGCCGGCATCACGGCTGACCGGCGCCTGCAGCTGCTGCTGGTCGCCTTCGCGTTCGGCGCCTTCTTCGAGGGCGCGGGCGGCTTCGGCACGCCGGTGGCCGTCACCGGTGCGATCCTGATCGGCCTGGGCTTCTCGCCGCTCGCCGCCTCGGGCCTTTCGCTGATCGCCAACACCGCGCCGGTCGCCTTCGGTGCGCTCGGCGCGCCGATCCAGGGCCTCGCCTCGGTGACCGGATACCCGCCCGAGATCCTCGGCGCGATGATCGGGCGGCAGCTGCCGCTGTTCTCGCTGATCGTGCCGTTCTGGCTGATCTGGGTATTCGCGGGCTTCCGCGGCATGATCCGGGTGTGGCCGCCGATCCTGGTCTGCGGCGCCACCTTCGCGGTCGCGCAGTTCCTGATCTCGAACTACGTGAACCCGTGGATCGTCGACATCGGCGCCTCGCTCGCCTCGATGCTGGCCCTGGTCCTGTTCCTGAAGGTCTGGCAGCCCCGCGAGATCTGGACCTCGCCGGCTCTGCGCGGCCACGATCCGTCGCTGGCCGTGGCCGGACCCCGGCCGGTTGCCCTCGGCGCCGGCGTGCCCGGCACACCCCCGGTCCATACCGGTGCCCGCACCGCGTCGCAGGGCGAGATCCTGCTGGCCTGGGTGCCGTGGATCATCCTCTCGATCATCGTGGCGATCTGGGGAACCGGCTGGTTCAAGGGCATCGTCAACCCGCTCTTCACCTGGAAATACGAGGTGCCGGGCCTGCACAACGCGATCATGAAGGTGCCGCCGGTGGTGGCCAAGCCGGTCCCCGAGGGCGCCGTCTTCCTGTTCACCTACATGTCCTATACCGGCACGGGCGTGCTGATCGCCGCGATCATCTCCGGCCTGATCATGCGCTTCTCGCCGCTGCGCCTGGTCACGGCCTATGTCGAGACGATCTGGGCCCTGCGCTACTCGCTGATCACCATCGCGGCGATGCTCGCACTCGGCGTCCTCACCCGCTACGCGGGCGTCGATGCCACGCTCGGCCTCGCGTTTGCCGGCACCGGCATCCTGTACCCGTTCTTCGGGACGCTGCTCGGCTGGCTCGGCGTGGCGCTCACCGGGTCGGATACGGCTTCGAACGTGCTGTTCGGCGGCCTGCAGCGGATCACCTCCGAGCAGCTCGGCTTGCCCGGCGTGCTGATGGCGGCGGCGAACTCGTCGGGCGGGGTGATGGGCAAGATGGTCGACGCCCAGTCGATCGTCGTCGCCTCCACGGCCACCGGCTATTTCGGCCAGGAGGGCAAGATCCTGCGCTTCGTGTTCTGGCACTCGATCGCGCTGGCCTGCCTCGTCGGCCTGTTCGTGATGCTGCAGGCCTACGTGCCGTTCTTCCAGCAGATGGTGATCGACGTGCCTGCTGCGGCGCCGGCCGCGCATTGAAGCAAGACAGGTTGCGCCGGTCGCTCACGGGCGGCCGGCGTCGAGGCCCGGCACCATGAAATAGCGCGCGACGGGGTTCAATCCTGTCTGCGCTGCCGCGTCATCCCGGGCCCTGCTTCACAGTCCCGGAATGACGCGGTGACTCGGTTCCGCGCAGGGCCAAACTCGAAGCTCCCGAGTTTCCATCCGCCGCGACGGCCCGCATGATCCGTGCTACAGGCCACGCGCCGGCCTGCGCTCGTGGGGCGGCCATGAGGATCGAAGCGGACTGGTTCGGGACGGCGCGCGTTGAAGAAGGCTTTCGTCAAATCCTACGGTTGCCAGATGAACGCCTACGACGCGGCCCGCATGGCCGACGTCCTGGGCGCTGAGGGCTACACGGCGACCGACTCGGTCGAGGACGCGGATGTCGTGGTCCTCAACACCTGCCACATCCGCGAGAAGGCCGCCGAGAAGGTCTATTCCGAGCTCGGCCGCCTGCGCGTTCTGAAGGGCGAGCGGACGGCGAGAGGACTCGATACGCGCATCGTCGTGGCCGGCTGCGTCGCCCAGGCCGAGGGCGCCGAGATCCAGGCGCGCCAGCCCGCCGTCGACGTCGTGGTCGGTCCGCAGAGCTATCACCGCCTTCCAGACCTCCTGGCCCGGTCCCGGGAACGCCGCGTCGTCGACACCGAGTTCCCGGTCGAGGACAAGTTCAGCCACCTGCCCCGGCGGCGGACCCTCGGGACGTCGGCCTTCCTCACCGTGCAGGAGGGCTGCGACAAGTTCTGCGCCTTCTGCGTCGTCCCCTACACCCGCGGCGCCGAGGTCTCGCGGCCCGTATCGGCCGTGCTGGCCGAGGCCGAGAAACTCGCCGACGAAGGCGTTCGCGAGATCACGCTGATCGGCCAGAACGTCAACGCCTACCACGGGGACGGCCCCGACGGCGCATCCGTCGGGCTCGCCGAGCTGGTGCGCGCGGTGGCTCGGATCCCCGGCATCGCGCGGATCCGCTACACGACGAGCCACCCGAACGACTTCGACGACGCGCTGATCCGGGCCCATGCCGAGGTGCCCGCCCTGATGCCCTATCTGCACCTGCCGGTGCAGTCGGGTTCGGACCGGATCCTCGCCGCCATGAACCGGAAGCACACCGGCGACCAGTACCGGCGCCTGATGGACCGGATCCGCGCGGCCCGGCCGGACATCGCCCTGTCCTCAGACTTCATCGTCGGCTTCCCCGGCGAGACCGCCGCCGATTTCGCCGCGACCCTGCGGCTCGTGCGCGATGTCGGGTTCGAGAGCGCGTTCTCGTTCAAGTACAGCCCCCGCCCCGGCACGCCGGCCGCCGACCGCACCGATCAGGTGCCTGAGGCGGTCATGGCGGCGCGGCTCGCCGAGCTGCAGGCGCTCCTCGACAGCCAGCGCCACGCCTACCAGCGCGCGGCCGAGGGCCGGGTGTTCGACGTGCTGGTGGAGAAGCCGGGGCGTCATCCGGGGCAGGTTGCGGGCAAGACGCCGCACCTGCTGGCCGTGCAGTTCGACGCCGCGCCTCACCATATCGGACAGGTGGTGCCGGTGCGGATCACCGAGGCGGGCTCCAACAGCCTGTTCGGTCAGCTCGTCCCAGAGGCTGCGGCCGCGTGACGGATCGGATGATGGCGAGGATGAGGGCTTGAGCGCATCGGACGGTGGAGGGGTGCGCGGCGCGCTCCGGGGTCGCGGCCCGGCGGCGCGGCCGCCCGGATCGGACGAGGCGGTCGAGGTGCCGCTGACCTTCGACGACAACCGCCTCGCGAGCCTCGTCTTCGGCCAGTACGACCAGAACGTCGCCCATATCGAGCGCCGGCTGGAGGTCACCGCCACGGCGCTCGGCAATCACCTCGTCCTCAAGGGGCCGGCCGACGCCGTCGAAACCGCGCGGCGCGTGTTCCAGAAGCTTTACGCCCGGGTCCGGACCGGCGGCAGCACGCTGACGCTCGGAGACGTGGACGGCGCGATCCGCGAGGCCACCGCCCAGGCGACCCTGTTCCCGGCCGCCGAGGTCGCTGCCGAGGCGGACAAGCCGCATTTCGATCAGATCGCCACCCGCAAGCGCGGCGCCGTGCGGGCGCGCAACCCGGCGCAGGACGAATACATCAAGCTCCTGCGCACCAACGAGCTGGTCTTCGCCGAGGGGCCGGCCGGGACCGGCAAGACCTGGCTCGCCGTCGGCCATGCCGTGTCGCTGCTCGAGCAGGGTCATGCCGAGCGGCTGATCCTGTCGCGTCCCGCGGTCGAGGCCGGCGAGCGCCTGGGCTTCCTGCCGGGCGACATGCGCGAGAAGGTCGATCCCTACCTGCGGCCGATCTACGACGCCCTCTACGACTTCATGGAGGCGCGCCACGTCGACCGGGGTCTGCAGACCGGCACGATCGAGATCGCGCCGCTGGCCTTCATGCGCGGGCGCACGCTGACCAATGCGGTGGTGCTCCTCGACGAGGCGCAGAACACGACCTCGATGCAGATGAAGATGTTCCTCACCCGCCTCGGCGAGGGATCCCGCATGATCATCACGGGCGATCCCAGCCAGATCGACCTGCCGCCGGGCCAGAAGTCGGGCCTTGTCGAGGCCGTGAGCGTGCTTGACGGTGTCGAGGGCATCGGGCGCGTACGGTTCAAGGATGTCGACGTCGTGCGCCACGACCTCGTCCGCCGGATTGTCACCGCCTACGAACGTTCCGCCCACGGCGCGGACGAGGCCGACCGCAATCCGAATCCCCGGCGCCGGCCGCTGGCGTGACCATGCCGCACGAGATCGATCTCGCCGTCGAGGACGCGCGGTGGGAAACCGCGATTCCCGGCCTCGAAGCCCTCGTCGCGCGCGCCGTGGAAGCCGGCCTCGCCATCGCCCCCGAGAAGCCGGACGGCCCCGTGGCGGTCAGCGTCCTGCTGACCGACGACGCCGCCGTCCAGGAGCTCAACCGGACCTGGCGCGGCAAGGACAAGCCCACCAATGTCCTGTCCTTCCCGGCGGCCCCGCAGCCCCGGCATGACGAAGCCGCGACGCCGCTGGGCGACGTGGTCCTTGCGTACGAGACCCTGGTGCGCGAGAGTGCGGCGCAGTCGAAGCCGCTCCAGAATCACCTCGCTCACCTCCTCGTCCATGGCACCCTGCATTGTCTCGGTCAGGACCACGAGAACGGCGAGGCCGAGGCCGACGCCATGGAAGCCCTCGAGGTCGCGGCGCTCGCGACCCTCGGCATCCCGGACCCTTACGCCTGAGCGCTTGACGCCCGAACGCTCCCAGATCCGAGAGACATGACCAACGATCGAAGTCGCGGCGCGGCCCTGGCCGCGCCCAGTTCCGCCGAGGGCGAATCCCAGAACCGGGAGCCCTGGTACGATCGCCTGCTCCAGGCGCTGCACCTCAAGCCGCGCGATTCCCTGCGCGAAGGACTTGAGGAGGCGCTCGCGGAGCCGGATGCCGGCGAGAGCGGCCTGACCCCGCTCGAGCGCGTGATGCTCAAGAACGTCCTCGGCCTGCACAAGGTGCGCGTCGACGACGTGATGGTCCCCCGGGCCGACATCGTCGCGGTGTCCAACGACACCAGCCTCGGTGATCTACTCAAGCTGTTCCGCACCGCGGGCCATTCGCGGCTTCCGGTCTACGGCGAGACCCTCGACGACCCGCGCGGCATGGTCCACATCCGCGATCTCGTCGACCACATCGCCGCCAAAGCCGAACCGTCCCGGCGCAGCCCGCCAATCGCGGCGAAACCCGCGGAGCCGGTCCTGGACGGCGCCGCGGACGCATCCGCCGCGCGCGTGCGCCGGCCGCCGGCGCGCCTGCCGCGCGGCCTGGATCTCGGCAAGGTCGACCTGACCACGACCCTGGCGGCGGCGCGCATCCAGCGGCCGGTGCTGTTCGTGCCGCCCTCCATGCCGGCGATCGACCTGCTGGTGCGGATGCAGGCGACCCGCACCCACATGGCGCTGGTCATCGACGAGTATGGTGGCACCGACGGGCTGATCTCCATCGAGGATCTGATCGAGGTGGTGGTCGGCGACATCGAGGACGAGCACGACGTCGCCGAGGACAAGCAGGTCCAGCGCGTCGAGGGCGAGGACGACGTCTTCGTGGCCGACGCGCGTACGCCGCTGGCCGAAATCTCGGAGGCGACCGGCGTCGATCTCGCGGCCGCGGTCGGCGAGATGGCCGAGGAGATCGACACGCTGGGCGGCATGATCGTGACCCTGGTCGGCCGCGTGCCGTCCCGCGGCGAGCTGATCGCCGGCCCCGGGAACCTGGAATTCGAGGTGCTCGACGCCGATCCCCGCCGCCTCAAGCGGCTGCGCTTCCAAAAGGGCGCGGCGCGGATCGGCAACGTGGTGCCCCTCGCCCTCCCCCCGCCTTCGAACCCGCCGGCCGCCGAGACGCCGCATCCGTGACGGTCCCGGCGTGACGCGGGTGGTGGACGGCTACGCACGGTCCGTTGCGGTTCCGGGCGCGCCGATGCGGGACCCTGAGCCCGGCCGCGCGGCCGGGCCGGGCCCCGTCCTGGCGATCGCGCGCCTGACCGGCTGGCGCCGGCTCGGCCTCGCGTGGCTCGCCGGCGCGCTCGGCGCGCTGGCGATGCCGCCCTACGGCATCGTGCCGGCCCTTGCCGTGTCGCTGACGGTCGCGGTCTGGCTGCAGGACGGCGCCGCGCCGGGCCGAACCCCGCTGCGGCGGGTCTGGCCCTGCTTCCTGATCGGCTGGGCCTGGGGCTTCGGCTATCTGACCGCCGGCCTGTGGTGGCTGGGTCAAGCTTTCCTGGTTGAGGCCGACGAGTTCCTCTGGGCCCTGCCGCTGGGCGTGATCGGCCTCCCCTTCGCCCTGGGCCTGTTCTACGGCGCGGGCTTCGGCGCTGCGGGCCTTCTGTGGAGCCGTCGGGCGGCGCGGATCGCCGCCCTCGCCTTCGGGATCGGTGCCGCCGAGTGGCTGCGCGGCCACCTGTTCACGGGCTTCCCCTGGAACACCCTCGGGATGGCTCTGGCCCAGAACCTCTGGCTGATGCAGGGGGCCGCGTTGATCGGGCTCTACGGCCTGACCGTTCTCGCGGTGCTCGTCTGCGCCGCGCCCGCGACGCTCGCCACCGGCTTGCGTCCCCTCGGCCGGTTCGGTCCGCCTGCCGCCGCGGCCGCCCTCCTCGCCGGCCTAGCCTTCTACGGTGCCGAGCGCCTCGGGCCGCCCGATCCGGTCGTGGCCGGGGTTCGGCTGCGCCTCGTCCAGCCCAACCTGCCGCAGGACGCCAAGTTCAGGCCCGAGAACCGGGCCGACATCGTCGACCGCTACATCGAGCTGAGTCAGCGGCCCGTGGAGGCCGGCACGCCCGAGCCGACCCACATCGTCTGGCCCGAATCGGCCTTTCCGTTCCTGATCCAGCGCGATCCCGACGCCCTGGCCAAGGTGGCGGCCGGGTTGAAGCCCGGGCAGCACCTGATCACCGGCGCGGCCCGCGCCGAGGAGCCCCTGCCCGGCGAACGCCTGCGCTACTTCAACGCCGTAATGGTGATCGGGCCGGACGGCCGGATCTCGGACAGCTACGACAAGGTCCACCTCGTCCCGTTCGGCGAGTACCTGCCGGCGCCCCTCGACGCCGCCCTGCGGGCGCTCGGCCTGCGCCAGTTCGTGGCGATCCCGGGCGGCTTCTCCGCGGGCTCCCTCGCCGCGCAACGGATCCTGTCGGTACCCGGCCTGCCGCCGGTGGCGGCGACGATCTGCTACGAGGCGATCTTCCCGCACGCGATCCTGCCGGCCGGCCACGTGGCCCCGGCGCCGGAGCCGGCGGGACTGATCCTCAACGTGACCAACGACGCGTGGTTCGGCGACACGCCGGGCCCGCGCCAGCACCTCGCCCAGGCCCGCCTGCGCGCGGTCGAGGAGGGATTACCGCTTGTCCGTGACGCCAATACCGGGATCTCCGCGGTGATCGACCCCCACGGCCGCATTCTCGCCCGCACGCCGCTCAACACGGAGACCTGGCTCGACGCGGACCTGCCCGCCCGGCTCCCCGGCAATACGCTGTACGGCCGGTTCGGCGACGCGGCCTTCACGCTGATGCTCGCCGCCTGCCTCGGCGGCGCCCTCGTCGCCCGGCGGCGTCCTTGACCCCGAATCGAGCCGCTCCGAGCCGGCTGCTGCTCGGCGTCGCGCTGATGCTCGTCGCCTTTAATCTGCGGCCGGCGCTCAGCACGGTCGGCCCCCTGCTGGCGACCATCCGGGACGGCACCGGCCTGAGCGCGGGCGGGGCCGCGATTCTCACCACATTGCCGGTCCTGTGCCTGGGCATCGCCTGCGCGCTGGCGGCGCCGCTGATCCGGAGAATCGGTCCCGACCTCGCGGTCCTCGCCGGCTCGACGATCCTGGCGGCCGGGCTCACGCTCCGCGGACTAGGCGGGCTGGTGCCGCTCTTCGCCGGAACGGCCCTGGCCGCCATCGGCATCGGGCTCGACAACGTTCTCCTGCCCGCGCTGGTGAAGCGCGACTTCGCCGCCAGCGGCGGCCTGATGACCGGCCTCTACACCATGACCCTCTGCCTCGGGGCGGCCGCCGGGGCCGGGGCGGCGGTGCCGGTGGAGCACGCGCTCGCGGGCGGCTGGCCCTCGGCGCTCGCCATCTGGTCGCTGCCGGCGCTCGCCGCCGCCTGCCTGTGGATTCCCTTCGCCCGCCGGACGACGTCGACCGCGGCCCCCTCCACCGGGCGGCTGCTGCGCAGTCCGCTGGCCTGGTGGGTGACGGGCTTCATGGGCCTGCAATCGTCGCTCGCCTACATCCTGTTCGGTTGGCTGCCGCTGCTTCTGCAGGGTCGCGGCCTGACTCCGCTGGATGCCGGGCTCTACGCGTCGCTCACGACCCTGGTTCAGGCGCCCGGGGCGCTGCTGACCGCCATGCTGGCTGCCCGGACCCGGGATCAGCGGGCCTGGATCGTCGCCGTTCCGGGGCTGACGGCGATCGCGTTCCTGGTGCTCGCCTTCGGGGCGGATTGGCTGCGCGTCCCGGCCGCGGGCGTGCTGGGCTTCGGGATCGGCGGCTGCTTCGGTCTCGGGTTGACCCTGATCGTGCTCCGCGCCGCGGACGCGGCCAGTGCCGCCGGCCTCTCGGCCATGGCGCAGGGCATCGGCTATACCGGCGCCTGCCTGGGTCCGCTGGTCTTCGGCCTCGCCCATGAGGCCACAGGCGGTTGGGCTGTGCCGGGGGCCTTGTTCGTCGGCATCGCCGTCGCGGCGATCCTGATCGGGCAGGCCGCCGGACGCGACCGCAAGGTCAACGCGGTCGAGCCGGCGCCGCACGGCGTGCCGGCTCAGCCGCTGACCGCGCTCCAGCCGGCGAACCCGGCCAGCGGTTCCTGATCGTAGCGCGTCATCAGGTCGGTCATGGCCGCCTGATCGGCGCGGCGGCCTTCCGCGGCAAGCGCGCCAAGCCCGCGAAGAAGCCCTCACAGCCCAGCGCCGGCGCGAAGCTCAGGGTGAAGCGCACCGGCCGGTCGCCGCGATTGGCGAAGGCATGCGCGACGCCGGGCGGGATCAGCGCGAAATCGCCGGGGCCGAGGTCGTGATCCGCATCGTCGACGCGGAGCGCGAGCCGGCCTGCCTCGACCGAGAAGGTCTCGGTCAGCCGGGCGTGGCGGTGAAGCCCGGCGCCCGGCGCATGCGGATTCATGTCGACCCGATAGATGCCGAGGCCGTCGGTCGTCTCGTCGCTGCGCGCCAGATAGGTGATCCGCATCCCGCCGATGATCGCGTCCGGGCCCGGATCGTGGTGCACGAGACTCGCCATCGCCATCCTCGCCCGATCTCCAAACAAGAACCCCGCGCGGCCGGGTGACCGCGCGGGGCTTCCTTCAATCGCGGTCGAGATCGCGAGGCTTACTCCGCGGCGACCTTATGAGCCTGCGATCCGTCCGTGTAGGTCTCGGATTCCAGACGCTTGCCCGGGGCTGCGCGACCCGGCAGCGGCGGCAGGGCCTTCGCCTTCTCCAGATCGATGCCGGCGCCCTCGGCAACGCGGCGGCCGTAATCCTCGTCGGCGTGCCAGAAGTGCCAGACCATTCGCAGCTGGATCGCTTCCGGGCACTGCTTCATGTCGCCGACCAGGTTGGCGATCAGGTCGTCACGCTCCCAATCCGCGAAGGAGCGGTAGCGCACGCCCGCCTGGGTGTAATCGTCCTCGGTGCGCGAGGTCTGGTAGCGGCCGAGATTGCCCTGAACCGGCTGGTGGTAATCCTTGGCGGGCTTGGGCGCCTCGCGCAGGCCCTCGGCGAGCGTCGACGGCTCGTAGTTGATGTGCTTGTTCGGGCCGGTACCGTCGACCCCGTAGGTCATCTGGCCGTCCCGCTGGTTGGAATAGACCTTCACGCCGGGCTGCGGCGCGTTGATCGGCAGCTGCAGGTAGTTGGCGCCGACGCGGTAGCGCTGTGTGTCCGAGTAGGACAGCGTCCGGCCCTGCAGCATCTTGTCGTCCGAGAAATCGATGCCGTCGACCAGCACGCCGGTGCCGAAGGCCGACTGCTCGACCTCAGCAAAGAAGTTGTCGGGCACGCGGTCCAGCACCATCCGGCCGCAGGGCAGAAGCGGGAACTGGTCCACCGGCCACAGCTTCGTATCGTCCAGCGGATCGAAGGACAGGTGGTCGTTCGGGCCGTCCGGCATGATCTGCACGGCGAACTCCCACTCGGGGAAATTGCCGGCCTTGATGTTGTCGTACAGGTCGCGGGTCGCGTGACCGACATCCTTGGCCTGGATCTCGGAAGCTTGCTGCGAGGTCAGGTTCCGGACGCCCTGCTTGGGGATCCAGTGGAACTTGCACAGCACCGCCTCGCCCTGGTCGTTGACCAGCTTGTAGGTGTTGACGCCCGAGCCTTCCATCTCGCGGTAATTGGCCGGGATGCCCCAGGGCGACTTGAGGTGCGTCACCATGTGGATCGACTCGGGGTGCTGCGACACGAAGTCGAAGAAGCGCCACGCCTCCTGGCGGTTCGTCACCGGATCCGGCTTGAACGCGTGGATCATGTCGGGGAACTTGATCGCGTCGCGGATGAAGAAGACCTTGAGGTTGTTGCCCACGAGGTCCCAGTTGCCGTCGACGGTCTTGAACTTGACCGCGAAACCGCGCGGGTCGCGTTCGGTCTCAGGGCTCTCCTTGGCGCCGGCCACGGTCGAGAAGCGCACGAACATCGGCGTCTTGACGCCCGTCTCGTTCAGCACGCGGGCGCGGGTGTACTTGGAGGCCGGCTCGTTGCCGATCTTGCCGTAGGCCTCGAAGTAGCCGTGGGCGCCGGCGCCGCGGGCGTGGACGACGCGCTCCGGGATACGCTCACGATCGAAGTGGGTGATCTTCTCGATGAACTGGTAGTTCTCGAGCGTTGCGGGGCCGCGCTCGCCGACCGTGCGGGTGCTCTGGTTGTCCCGGACCGGATGGCCCTGGCGGGTGGTCAGGATCGGGCGTTGATCGCTCATGCGTACCGTCTCTCCATTTCGAAGGCGCTCGGCAGACGCCGAGGCCAACCTGGAACCGTTCTGTTGAATGGTTATGACCCCGGCGTGACCCCGAGGCAAATGCATCGTCGCAAAGGTTATGATAGGCGCAGCCTATGAATCTCGCCGGCCTGTCGCTCCGCGACCTTGAATACGTCGTCGCCGTGGCGGACGAGGGGCATTTCGGCCGGGCCGCCGAGCGCTGCAACGTGAGCCAGCCGACGCTCAGCGTGCAGGTCCGTAAACTGGAAACCGCGCTGGGCCTGACTTTGTTCGAGCGCTCCAATCGGCGGGTGCTGCTGACGGAGGCCGGGCAGGCGATCATCCGGCAGGCGCGGGTGGTCCTGTCGGATGCGCAGCGTCTGCTGGCGCTCGCCAGCGAGGGGCGCGGGTCGCCGCTGACGGGGCGTCTGGTTCTGGCGGCGATCCAGACGCTGGGACCCTACTTCTTCCCGCTGGTTCTGCGTCCGCTGCGCGAACAGTACCCGCTGCTGATGCTGTCGCTGTCGGAGTCGCGCACAGCCGAGATCGTCGAAGGCCTGCGCGACGGGCGAATCGATGCGGCGCTGATCTCGCTGCCCTTGCCGCTGCATGGGCTTGCCGTCGCGCCGCTCTTCGTCGAGCCGTTCTGGCTCGCCTGCCCGGCCGAGCATGCCCTGGCGCGCGGCGGTGCGCTCTCGGCGAGCGAGATCGCCGGGCCGGACCTGCTGCTCCTCGACGAGGGCAATTGCCTGCGCGACCAGGCGATCGCGGCCTGCGGCGCCGGCTCATCGGTCGGGCGGCACGCCACGAGCCTGGAGACCCTGCGCTCGATGGTGGCGGCGGGCGCCGGCTACACGCTGCTCCCGGCCCTGGCCGTGCCCTCCAGCCCCGATCCGACCGGCCTGACGGTGACTCGGGCCTTCGACGTCGACGGGCCGGGGCGGACCATCGCGCTGGTCTGGCGGGCGAGCGATCCGCGCGCCGCCGGGCTAGCGAACCTCGCGGCCTTCTTCCGGGCGCATGCGCCGCCGGGCACGGCGGCCTGCCGCGACGGGAATGCGGGGGCGTGAGCCGTCGCGTCCCGGCCCGGGGGCACCGGCCCTGCAGGAGGAGGTCGGGAATAGGAAAGATTTGATCGAACGGGCTATCAGGGCCTCACGGAAGACGCGGAGCGGACCGATGCGGCGCACGATGATCTGGGCGGTTCTGGCGCTGATCGCCCCCGGTGCCCGCGCCGAGCCCCGGGACACTTTCGCCCGCATCGACGCGATCGACCGGGCCTCGCTGGTGATGACGGTGGAGACCGGAATCGTCCCGCGCAGCCTCGGGGCGACCATCGCCCGCGCGCTCGATCGGGTCGCCGCCGATGCCGCCAAGCCGGGGGCGGAGCGTCCGGACGACTACCTCCGGATCGAGCCGCTGATCACCGCCATCGCGGGTCCGGACGCCACGCGGATGCATTCCGGCCGCAGCCGCCAGGACATCATCCCGACGGTTCTGAAGCTGGATCAGCGCGACCGCCTCCTCGCCCTGGCGGAGACCCTGGATACGACCCGGGCGGCCCTTCTGGCGGTGGCGGAGCGCGAGGCGGACACGATCATCCCGGCCTATACCAACGGCGTGCAGGCCCAGCCGACGACCCTTGGCCACTATCTCCTCGGCTACGCGGCGGCTCTGACGCGCGACGCGGACCGCCTGCGCGAGACCTGGGCGCGCCTGAACCTGTCGCCCCTCGGCGCGGCGGCGCTCGGTACGTCGAGCTTCCCGGTGGACCGGAAGCGCTTGGCCGACCTACTCGGCTTCGACGCGCCCGTGGAGAACAGCTACGACGCGGGCCAGCTCGCGCCGCTGGATCTGGGCCTAGAGCTGACCGGGCTCGCCGCGAACCTCGCCACCACCGCCGGGAGCTTCGCGCAGGATCTCTACGCCCAGTATCACCAGACCCGACCGTGGATCCTGTTGCGCGAGGGCGCACTCACGGGCCCGAGCAGCATCATGCCGCAGAAGCGCAATCCGGTGGCGCTCTACGGGCTGCGGATGAAGGCGAGCGACGTGGTCGGTGCCCTGCAGGCCTTCGTGATCATGGCGCACAACGTCGATTCGGGCATGCCGGACTACAAGCGCAATCAGGACGTGCCGCCGGGCCGGACCCTTGCCGAGGCTGCCGAGCTGTGCCGGCGCTGGACCCGCGTGCTCGACGGGCTGGTCGTGGACCGGGCGCGGGCCGCCGACGAGGTCGCGGCGGATTACGCGACGACCACCGAACTCGCCGACACGCTCCAGCGCGAGGCCGACGTGCCGTTCCGGCTCGGCCACCATTTCGCGTCCGAACTGGTGAGCTACGGCCGCAGCCACGACCTGCGCCCGGCCGACCTGCCCTTCCCCGAGGTGCAGCGGATCTACGCCGAGGCCGCCGCCGGATCCGGGCTGAAGCCGGATCTGCCCCTCGACGAGGCCCGGTTCCGGGCGGCGCTGTCGGCGCGCGGCATGATCGACGCCGCCAGGGGCCTCGGCGGACCGCAGCCCACCGAGATCCGGCGCATGCTCGGCGTCGCCCAGGCGCGGCTGGAGGCGGATCGGAACTGGCTTGAGAGCCGGCGCAAGAGCCTGACCGATGCCAGGGCGCGCCTCGATCAGGCTTTCGCGGCCGTGACGCAGGAGCCCTGACGGTCGCGCACGGCCGCCGTGCCGAAACTCTGCCGCGACAGGGCCAAGATTGCGCTATAGCGCGCCAGACGCCCGACGGTCCTTGCGGGCACCTCCTTGTCGGTCGCCTTGCCCTCTCCCCGCACACTCGGCCTCTGGGCCGCCCTCATCGCTGCGTCCGCGCTCATCTCCTACGGCTTGGTGCGCGCGCAGTTTCCGGCCGCATTGCTGCTCGGGCCGATGATCGGCGCCATCGCGTTCGGGGTCGGCGGCTCACGCCTGCGCGTGCCGCGCGCCGCGTTCCAGGCCTCGCAGGCGGCCATCGGCTGCCTCGTCGCCCACGCCGTCACGGGACAGATCGCCCAGACCCTCTTGGAGGACGGACCGCTCATCGTCGCGGTCGTGTTGGTGACTGTCGCGGTCAGCGGCCTCGTCGGATGGATCCTCACCCGGCTGCGGGTCCTGCCCGGGACCACGGCCGCCTGGGGATCCTCACCGGGCGGCGCCTCCGCGATGGTGGCGATGGCCGAGGATTTCGGTGCGGATCCGCGTCTGGTCGCGTTCATGCAGTACGTGCGCGTGGCCGCCGTGGTGTTCTCGGCCTCCCTGGCGGCGCGCTTCCTGATGGAGGCCCCGGTTCCGGGCGCCGCCGCGGGGGCCGGCGAGGTGACCGGGCCGCTCTCCCTCCTGGCGACGCTCGCCGTCGCTGTCGTGGGCGCCGGGGCGGCGCTCGCCCTGCGGGTCCCGGCCGGCGCGCAGGTCGGCCCGATGGTGCTCGGCAGCCTGCTCCACGCCACCGGGCTCGTGCGCATGGCGCTGCCCGTTCCGCTTCTTGAGCTCGCCTATGCCTGCATCGGCGTCTATGTGGGCCTGCGCTTCACCCGCGAGACCCTGCGGCTGACCGTCACGGCCCTGCCGGGCATCCTGGCGGCGACGTTCTCGGTGATCGCCCTGTGCGCCGCCTGGGGCTGGGGGCTGACCCTGCTGCTGCCGATCGACCTGCTCACCGCGGTTCTGGCGACGAGCCCCGGCGGCCTCGATTCGGTGGCGATCATCGCGGTCGGCTCGAAGGCCGACGTGTCCTTCGTGCTGGCGGTGCAGACGCTGCGCCTGTTCGTGGTGCTGCTCACCGGCCCGCTGCTCGCCAAGTGGATCAGCCGCTCCGTGCCGGAGGCGGCCCGATGAACGCGCTGGTCCTCGCCTTCCTCAATTCCTGGCGCGGCCTGCGCCACGGGGCGCGCACCGAACGCGCCGTGCGGCAGGAACTGGTCCTGCTGGCGCTCGGCGTGCCGGTCGCCCTGTTCCTGGGCGCGACGCTCTGGGTGCGCGTCGCCCTGATGGTCAGCCTGCTGCTGATGCTGGCCGCCGAGTTCCTCAACACCGCCGTCGAGAAGCTCTGCGACCACGTCCATCCGGGCCACCACCCGATGATCGGCACCGTGAAGGACCTCGCCTCCGCCGGCACCTTCATGGCGCAGATGGCGGCGCTGCTGGTCTGGGTGACGGCGCTGGTCGAGCGGCTGGGCTGATCTGCGCCAGGGGGGCGCGCTCGCATCTGCGGGCCGGAGGGTCTATGTGGCCGGCATAGCCCCGCAGATCGGCCGAGACCCCAAACCGTGACGGACTACATCCGCAAGATCCTCACCGCCCGCGTCTACGACGTGGCGATCGAGAGCCCCCTCGACCCGATGCCGCGCCTCACGCAGCGGCTCGGCCGGCGGGTGCTGCTTAAACGCGAGGATCTGCAGCCGGTCTTCTCCTTCAAGCTGCGGGGCGCCTATAACAAGATGTCGGGCCTGAGCGCGGACCAGATCGCGCGCGGCGTGGTCTGCGCGTCGGCGGGCAACCACGCGCAGGGCGTGGCCCTGGCCGCCGCCAAGCTCGGCGCCCGGGCGGTGATCGTGATGCCGCGGACCACGCCCTCCATCAAGGTCGATGCTTGCCGGGCTCGCGGTGCCGAGGTGGTGCTGCACGGCGACGCCTTCGACGAGGCGCTGGCCCAGGCCAAGATCCTCGAGGCCGAGCAGGGCCTGACCTTCCTGCACCCGTTCGACGATCCGGATGTGATCGCCGGCCAGGGCACGATCGGCAAGGAGATCCTGGAGCAGCATACCGGGCCGATCGAGGCGATCTTCGTGCCGGTGGGCGGCGGCGGCCTCGCCGCGGGCATCGCGACCTTCGTGAAGTACCTGCGGCCCGGCACGAAAGTGATCGGCGTCGAGCCCGAGGATGCCGCCTGCATGGCCGCGGCGCTCGCCGCCGGCACGCGGGTGAGCCTGCCCTCCGTCGGCCTGTTCGCCGACGGCGTCGCCGTGCGTCAGGCCGGCGAGGAGACCTTCCGGCTCTGCCGCGAGCATCTCGACGAGGTCATCACCGTCGACACCGATGCCATGTGCGCGGCCATCAAGGACATCTTCGACGATACCCGCGCCGTGTCCGAGCCGTCCGGCGCGCTCAGTCTGGCCGGCGCCAAGCTCTATGCCGAGCGCGAGGGCGGCGACGGCACGCTGATCGCCATCTCGTCGGGAGCCAACCTCAACTTCGACCGCCTGCGCCACATCGCCGAGCGGGCGGAGATCGGCGAGCAGCGGGAAGTCCTGATCGGCGTGACGATCCCCGAACGGCCCGGCGCCTACCGGGCCTTCATCCAGGCGCTGGGTCCGCGCGCCGTCACCGAGTTCAACTACCGCCACGCACCCGGCGCCGAGGCGCAGATCTTCGTGGGCATCAACGTCAGCGGGGGCAAGCGCGAGAAGCAGGCGCTGATCGGCTCGCTGCGCGAGGCCGGCTACCGGGTCCTCGACATGAGCGACAACGAGATGGCCAAGGTCCATGTCCGCTACATGGTCGGCGGCCGGGCCGTCGGGGTGGCGCACGAGCGCCTGTTCCGCTTCCAGTTCCCGGAGCGGCCGGGGGCGCTGATGAAGTTCCTCGAGGCGCTGGGCCCGGACTTCGACATCACGCTGTTCCACTACCGCAACCACGGCGCGGATTACGGCCGGGTGCTCGCCGGCATCGCGGTGCCGCCGGGCGAACGGGCGCGATTCGACGCGGTCGTCGAGGCGCTCGGCTACCCGGCCACGGACGAGACCGAGAACCCGGCCTACCGTCTGTTCCTCGACGGCGAGGGTGCCGGGGTGGCGTGAGCCGCCACCCCGGTCATTCGTCCGCCTCCTCCGCCGCCGTCACGTCAGGCAGGGCCCGCAGCTTCGCGGCGATCGCCTCGAAGCTCGTGCGGGACAGGCGGACGAAGGTCACGCTGACCTCGTCGAAGTCCGGGTCGGCGCTCGGGCGGACCGTGAAGGTCCGCACCCGCGAGGCGCGCTCGCCGGTCGCCGCCTGCAGGGTGTCGATCGACAACGTCCCCTTGCGCGCGGTGAGCCGCAGGGTCTGGGCCCGCATCCGGTCGCGCCACCGCTCCTCGAAGGGCTTCACGCCGGCCAGGATGCCGACGATCAGCGCCGTGGCGGCGAGCGCCGGAACGTAGAGCCCGCTGCCGATGGCGAGCCCGATCGCCGCCACGCCCCAGAGGCTGGCGGCCGTGGTCAGGCCCTTCACGACCTCGCCGCGCAGCAGGATCGTGCCGGCCCCGAGAAAGCCGATGCCGGACACCACCTGCGCGGCGATGCGGGACGGGTCGAGCACGACGTGGTCGGTCCCGAGCACGTCGGCGAAGCCGAAGGCCGAGACCAGCATGATCAGGCACGAGCCGACGCAGACCAGCATGTGGGTCCGAAGACCCGCCGCCCAGAGCAGGCGCTCGCGTTCCAGGCCGATCACACTGCCGAACAGCGCCGCCAGCGCCAGCCGGGCCACCATTTCCGCGTTGCCGATCAGGATCGCCTCCCGTCATCCGCCATGTGCGGAAGCGGACGATCCTTGCGGATTTTAAGCCGGCTTATCAAGCGATGCCGAGGGCGGCTTTCTCGACCTCGTAGGCAGCCCGGACGGCGGCGGCCCCGTAGGTCCGCTCGAGGCGCCGGACGGTAAAATGCGCCCGCGCGGTCCCCTGGAAGTGGTTCATGAAGGCGGTGTTGACCGCCGCGCCGCCAAATGCGCCGAGGATCGGCACAGCCTGCGCGGCGACCTTCTGTGAGACCACGAGGCCGAACCGCGCCGCGATCTGCGCGGTGAAGCGGATCAGCGCGGGCGCAGACTGATCGAGCAGGGTCTTGCTGCCGGCGTAGCGGGCCGCTTCCGACAGCGTCTTGGCCAGAGCCGCCCGGACCGCGAAGTAGCCGCTCTCGGTCAGCGCCGAGCCCGCCTCCGGATCGGCAGCGGTGCGGCCGCCCAGCGCGAAGACCTGAACGCAGGCGAGCGCGCCTTCGGGCGTCTCCAGATCCTCGCCCTCCTCGCGGGCGATCTCCGCGATGGAGCGGAGCATCAGGGTGGTGGAAACCGGTAGCTCGACGGCCAGCGTCGTGAGCCCGAAGGCCCCGCCGACCGCGCCCGAGAGAGCCGCCATCGCCTTGTGCCGGGTTTCGCTCGAACCGAGCAGCCGCGCGAGCCGGCCCTCGATCTTCCCGGCGGTCGAACCGAGAATCTCGCCTTCGGACGGAACGAGTTCCTTGCGCGGGAGGGTGGCCAGGGCGACGCGCATCGCGCCCCGCATGGCGGCCTCGGTGCTGCGGCCGACCGCCTCGGTGACCGGAGCGGGGAGCGAGCGGCCGATGATGTCTAGCGGGGCGCCCGCCGCCGCGGAGAGGCGGGCCGCGAGGCTCGGGCGCTCCAAGACCTGAACGGCCCGGCGCAGGGCCGCCAGATCCGCGTCGCTCAGGACCGTCTCTGGGGTCGCTGCCGGCAGCGTCTCGCCGGCGAGGGTGAGGTCGCTCGTGCTCATCCGCAAATTCCTGGATCTGTCCCGCTCACGCTGCCCCCGGGGCGCGCGCCGTGGAAGGAAGCTCGGGCCCCGGGATGCGGTTCCCCGCCTCCTCGGTCCCCCGCGACGCCAGCTCGGCGGCCGGACGGCCGCTGCGACGCCCGACCGCAAGACAGAGGACCAGCACCGGGATCCCCACCAGGGAGGTCATCACGAAGAAGGCCGGGTAGCCGATCGCCGCCACGACGAAGCCCGATGAGCCCGCGACGAGCTTGCCGGGCAGCGCGTAGAGCGAGGAGAACAGCGCATACTGCGTTGCCGCGTAGGCTGCGCTGGTCAGGCTCGACATGTAGGCGATCAGCACGATCCCCGCGAAGGAGCCGCAGAAATTCTCGATGGAGATGGCCACGGTCAGCCGCCACAGGTCGGCCGGTCCGGCCGAGAGCCACGCGAAGGCGAGGTGCGAGGATGCAGCCAGGAAGGCGCCCAGAAGCAAAGTCGGGAACAGTCCGAGCCGGGCGAGCGCCCAGCCGCCGGCAAAGCCGCCCGCGATTCCGATCCAGATCCCGTAGAGCTTGGTGACGGTGGCGATCTCCTTCAGGTCGAAGCCCAGGGTCCGATAGAGCGGGCTCGCCATGACGCCGGACAGGAAGTCCGGCAGGCGGTAGAGTGCCACCAGCAGCAAGATACCCCAGAGGGCGCCGCCGAAACGCCCGTGCAGCTCGGTCAGCGGCTCCAGGACGGCGCGGCGCATCGACCAGAGCCGGGAACGGCCGGGTGTCTCCGTCAGGGGCGCGCGGCGGGTGTCGAAGGACGGGGCCAGCAGGGCGGCAATCATCCCGACCAGCATCAGCGCCGCCATGATCAGATAGGCCAGGGTCCAGCCGCCGGCCGAGGCGATGAACAGCGCCCCTGCTCCGGCGGTGATGAGGCCCAGGCGGTAGCCGAGGTTCGATGTCGCCGCCAGGATGCCCTGGAAATCGCTGCCGGCCGCGTCGATGCGCCAGCCGTCGATCACCACGTCCTGGCTGGCGGCGCAGAACGCCACCAGGAACGCCCCGAGGCCGAGGAGCGCGAGGCTGGTCTTCGGGTCGGAGAACGCCATCAGGATGAGGCACAGGGCGACGGACGCCTGCGTCGTCACCATCCAGGCGCGGCGGCGACCCAGACGCGCGCCGAGGATTGGCACGGTGAGGCGGTCGATCGCGGGCGCCCAGAGGAATTTCAGCGAGTACGGCAGCGCCACGTAGCTGAACAACCCGATGGCGCGCACGTCGATATCCGAGAAGGCGAGCCGGAGCGTGAACGTCCCGAGGACGAGCAGCAGCGGCAGGCCCGAGGAGAACCCGAGCGCGAGCATCAGTGCGATGCGCCGGTCCTCGACGATGTCGCGGAACCGGAAACGACGAATCGCCTGTGGCTGGTTGGCCATGGCATGGAACTCCTGCGCCTGCGTGGCCTTGATCCCGCGAAATCGTGGCAGCCTTACGCCGCAGGAAATTCCGCTGGATTCCGATGTCTTTTGCCTCAATCTTGATCGAAGCTTGCCTAACGCGGTGCCCATGTCCCGCGCAGCGCGGCGCGATCGGGGTGCCGTGGGACGAACGGGTTACACCGCCTGAGTGTGGAATACCGAGTTGAGTGCCCAAGTCGAACCCAGTCCGCCGCCCGCGACCTTGGTCGACGCGTTCGCGCGCAGCCCATCACCCATGGTGATCACCGACGCCCGCGCGCCCGACAACCCGATCGCCTGGGCGAATGACGCGTTTCTCCAGGCGACAGGCTACGCCGCAGACGAGATTGTCGGACGCAACTGCCGCATGCTTCAGGGGCCGGCCACGGACCGGACCACAGTCGATCGAATCCGCGAGGCCGTTCGGGCCGCAGAGCCGATCTCGGTGGAGCTGCTCAACTATCGGAAGGACGGCACGGCGTTCTGGAATGCGATGACTATCACCCCGGTCTCCGACGCGGAGGGTGTGGCCTTCTACTACGCCGCCCAGGCGGACATGACCCATGTCCACCAGATGGAAGTCACCATGCGCGGCACCAACGACGAGTTGGAGCGCCTCGTCGACGCGCGCACCCAAGACCTCACCGCGGCGCTGGAGCAGAAGACAGCCCTGCTCCACGAGGTCGATCACCGGGTGAAGAACAACCTTCAGGTGATCTCCTCGCTGATGCTGCTGAAGGCGCGCCGGACCCCGGAGGGCGAGGCGCGCGACGCGCTCCAGAGCATGGCGGAACGCATCGGTGCGCTGTCGACAGCCCATCGGATGCTCTATTCCGAAGGCGACATCACGCATTTCAATCTCGGGGATTTCACGGCCGAGTTCCTGGCCGACATGAATGCCGGGCTGGACCCGGATCAGCGGCGGGTCGAGGCCGATGTCGAGCCGATCGCGGTGGCGGCCGCGATGGCGGCGCCGCTCGCCCTGCTCATCCACGAGCTGACCGCGAACGCCCTGCGCCACGCCTTCCCGGACGCGCGGGAGGGCCGCGTCTCGATCGTGGCCCGTCGCAACGAAGCCGGCATGCACCTGACTATCCGGGACGACGGGGTCGGCCTCGCGGCGACCCCTGCCAATCCGGCGGGCTTCGGCCGCAATCTGGTCGAGATGGTCGTCCGGCAGATGCGCGGAACCATCGCGTGGTCGGATGCCGCTCCGGGCACCACCGTGGAGATCGACATCCCGCTGCAGCCCGTATCTTGAGAAATCTGCGCGGACGCTTCAAGCTCAGCGGCTGCGAAGCCGGGAATCGGAGAGCGCATGGGGACCGGGAACGCCGCCGCGGAAACCGCGCTCCGCGTCCTCGTGGTCGAGGATGAGGCCCTGATCGCGCTGGAACTCGAAAGCCTTCTGGATGAACTCGGGCACGTGACGGTCGGCGTCGCCGGGAATGCCGCCGAGGCGATCGCGATGGGCCGGTCCACGGCGCCCGATGTCGCCCTGGTGGATATTTATCTTGTGGACGGCCCGACGGGTATCGAGGTCGCTCGGGCGCTCTCGGCCGACCAGCGCACCACCGTGGTGTTCATGACCGCAAACGCCAAGCGCATTCCGACCGATTTCGCGGGGGCGATCGGCGTGATCGCGAAACCCTATTCCGAACGCGTCGTAGCCAGCACCCTCGACTACGTGGCGGACCGCCGGTCCGGCCGCCCTGAGCCGGCCTGCCCGGACGGCTTCTCGCCCGCCCCGGTCTGAGTAGCTCGGCCTTTGGCTCCGTGCCTCCTCGAAATGCGGGTCAGACGGCTTCGGAAGCGGCTGTCACCCTTCCTCCTGAAGGAGAGGCACACCGCAACGCGCCGCTCCGGGATCCTCGTTCGTCCGCAACGGGACGTCGTCCCGTCATTCCGGGTTCCGCTGCGCGGCCCGGGGGATGACGGCGCCGGGGCTGGCCATCGCGGGAGTGCCCAGACCCCGTCCCAAGTCGGACACACCGTGAAAGGCCGTTTCAGGCCCGTCTTCTAGGACAGCGCCTGAACGAGTTCCCGGAAGCGGTTCCCGCGAATCTCGAAGTTCCGGAACTGATCGTAGGAGGCGCAGGCCGGCGAGAGCAGCACCACGGGCTCCGGGGCGCCCGAGGCGGCGGCGTTCGCGGCGGCCTTCGGAACAGCCACCTCCAGGGTCTCGCAGCGGGTGTAGGGGACGGCGCCCTCCAGCGTCGCCGCGAAGGCGTCGGAGGCGGCGCCGATCAGGTAGGCGTGGGCGACCCGCTCGAAATACGGCACCAACGGGAAGATCCCGCCGTCCTTCGGCTTGCCACCCAGGATCCAGTGGATGTCCCGGAAGGCCATGAGCGCCTTCTCGGTCGAATCCGCGTTCGTCGCCTTCGAATCGTTGACGAACAGCACGGACCCGCGCCGTCCGACCTCTTCCATCCGATGCGGCAGGCCGGGGAACGAGGTCAGTCCGGCCTGGATCTCCGCGGGTGAAAGGCCGAGCGCCCGGGCCACCGCCACGGCAACCGCCGCGTTCTGCCAGTTATGAGCGCCTCGGAGCGAGCCGATCCCGTTCACGTCGGCGAGCGCCGTGCCGTCCGGATCGCGGACGATCCCGTCGCGCACGGTCAGCGCGTCGGTGCAGAGCGTCTCGCCATGGGGCACGTGCACGCGCACGAGGTCGGCGCCGCGCCGGTCGGCGATGGCTCGGCTGGGCGCATCGTCGACGCCGACCACCGCGAGGCTCGAACCGCGGATCAGGCGCTCCTTGATGGCCGCGTACTGCTCCATCGTGCCGTGGCGGTCGAGATGGTCGGGGGTGATGTTCATCAGGACGCCGACGCTCGGATCGAGACCCGGCGTCAGGTCGATCTGGAAGGACGACAGCTCGATCACGTGGACGCGGCCGGCGGCGGGCGGCTCCAGCGACAGGATGGCGGTCCCGATATTGCCGCCCATCTGTACGTCACGGCCTCCTTGCGCGAGCACGTGGGCGATCAGCGCCGTGGTGGTCGACTTGCCGTTGGTACCGGTGATCGCCACGAACGGCGCCCCGGCGGCGTGCGCCCGGCGCTCGCGGCAGAACAGCTCGATATCGCCGATGATCTCAACATCCGCGTCGCGGGCGAGCCGGACGCTCCAGTGCGGCTCCGGATGGGTCAGGGGCACGCCGGGGCTGAGCACGAGCGCGGCGAAGCCCGACCAGTCGGCCTCGCGCAGGTCCTGCGTCTCGATCCCGGCCTCCCGGGCTCGGGCGAGGCTGTCGGCATTGTCGTCCCAGGCCCGCACGCCCGCACCGCCCGCCTTCAGCGCCAGCGCAGTGGCGAGCCCTGAGCCGCCGAGCCCGAACAGGGCGACGGTGCGGTCGGCGAAGGTGGTGATGGGCGTCATGCGGAACTCTGGATGCGGCAGCCGGACCGGGACGATCCGACCCGGACCCTCATCCTGAGCTGCCCGCGTCGTCGGGCCTCGAAGGAAGCCTCCAGGGATCGCTGAGCCGGCTGGAAGCCGCCTTCGAGGCACTTGCTCGACGGGTGCACCTCAGGATGAGGGCGAGGGTGTGATCGTCCTCTCGGATCGCCCTCTATCACATTTTCTCAGCGCAGCTTCAGCGTCGCCAGACCGGCCATCGCCAGGATCACCGCGATGATCCAGAACCGGATGACGACCTGTGGCTCCTTCCAGCCCTTCTGCTCGAAATGGTGGTGGATCGGCGCCATGCGGAACACCCGCTTGCCGGTCAGCTTGAATGAGGCGACCTGGATGATCACCGACATCATTTCCAGTACGAACAGGCCGCCGACGATCGCCAGGACGATCTCGTGCTTCGTCGCGACCGCGATCGTGCCGAGCAGGCCGCCGAGCGCCAGTGAGCCGGTGTCGCCCATGAAGATCTGGGCCGGCGGTGCGTTGAACCACAGGAAGCCGAGCCCGGCGCCGATCACGGCGCCGCAGACCACCGCGAGTTCGCCGGAATCGCGCACGTAATTCACCTGCAGGTAGCTTGCGGTGAACGAGTTGCCGACCAGGTAGGCGATGAACCCGAAGGTGCCGCAGGCGATCATCACCGGCACGATGGCAAGCCCGTCAAGCCCGTCGGTCATGTTGACGGCATTTCCCGCCCCGACGATCACGAAGGCACCGAACAGGGCGTAGAACCAGCCGAGATTGAGGAGCGCGTCCTTGAAGACCGGGAAGGCGAGCTGGTTCTGCAAAGCGGCGGGCGAGTAGACCGAGATGATTGTGCAGGCCGCGATGGCGATCATCGCCTCCAGCGACAGCCGGAACTTGCCCGAGAACCCCTTGTGCGACTGCTTCGTGACCTTGAGGTAATCGTCGTAGAAGCCGATCGCCCCGAAGCCGAGGGTGACCGTCAGCGTCACCCAGACATAGTGGTTGCGCGGGTTGGCCCAGAGCAGGATCGCCACGATGGCGCCCGCCAGGATCATCAGCCCGCCCATTGTCGGCGTGCCGCGCTTGGTCAGCAGGTGGGTCTGGGGGCCGTCCTCGCGGATCGGCTGGCCCTTGCCCTGGCGGAGGCGCAGCAGGGAGATGATCCAGGGTCCGAACCAGAACACGAACAGGCCCGCCGTAAACAGCGCGCCGCCGGTGCGGAAGGTGATGTAGCGGAACACGTTGAGCGGCGTGAAGCTGCTGCTCAGGTCCGAGAGAAGGTACAGCATTCGGGCGCTCGGCCCCTTTATTCAGGCGCAGGTTTCGGGGGGCTGCACCGCGCGCTTCGAACGCGCGGGCCTGCCAGTCAGGGGGCCGTCGCCAGGGCGCGCCGCGCCTCGTCGACGGCGTAGCGGGCTTTCAGGGCCTCGACAATCCGGCCCATGCGGCTGCCGTTCGATCCTTTGACCATCACGGCATCGCCGGACCGGAGCGACCGGGCGAGCGGCTCCAGCAGGTCCGCGGACGTATCCGCCACGGCGCCGCGGCGGCTCACCGGCAGGGCCTCGAACAGGTGGCGCATCAGCGGGCCGGCCGCGAAGACGAGGTCGATCCGGGCCGCCTCGATGTCGTCGGCGAGATTGCGATGCAGGTCGGGGGCGGAGGCGCCCAGCTCCAGCATGTCGCCCAGAACCGCGATACGGCGGCCGCGGGGCCCGGTCTCGATCCCCGCGAGCGTCGCGAGCGCCGCCCGGACCGCCACGGGATTGGCGTTGTAGCTCTCGTCCACCAAGTAGGCGGTGCCGCCGCCGATCTCGAGGGCGGTGCGCTCGCCGCGCCCCGCCGGCGGCGTCAGGCCGCCCATCGACAGGGCGGCGCGGGCGAGGTCGGCCCCGAGGCTGTGGACCACCGCCATGACGCCCAGCGAATTCAGCGCCGCGTGCCGGCCGGCCGTGCCGAGCTTGTAGGTGACGGGCTGGCCCATCACGAGCGCATCGACGACCGACAGATCGGGGCGGAGCACGATCTTCAGGGCGCGCACGTCGGCTTCCGGGTGCTCGCCGAAGGTGACAACCCGTCCCGCCCGGGAGGCCTGCGCGTGGGCGGCGAGCCGGTCGAAATGCTGGACGTCGCGGTTGATGATCGCCACGCCGCCGGGCCGGAGCCCGGAGAAGATCTCGCCCTTGGCGTCGGCGATCGCCGCGAGCGAGGCGAAATGCTCGATATGGGCGGGCGCGATCCTGGTGATCAGCGCGATGTCGGGCCGGACCTGGGCGGTGAGCGGCACGATCTCGGCCGCGTGATTCATGCCGATCTCGAACACGCCGTAGCGCGTGGCTCGCGGCATCCGCGCCAGCGTCAGGGGCACGCCCCAGTGGTTGTTGTAGGAGGCCGCCGAGGCGTGGGTCTCGCCCTGCCCGGAGAGCACGTGCCGGAGCGCCTCCTTGGTCCCGGTCTTGCCGACCGAGCCGGTCACAGCCACGACCTGGGCCTCCGTGCGGGTGCGGGCCGCCGCCCCGAGCCGGGTCATCGCCGTCAGCACCGGGTCCGGACCCATCTCCGGCACCGCCAGAACGGGGCCATGCGGCGCGAGGCCGTCGGCGCGGGCCTCGGCCACCACTGCGGCGCCGGCGCCGCGGCCGAGGGCGTCGGCGACGAAGTCGTGGCCATCGCGGGCATCGCCTTGGATGGCGAAGAACAGGTCGCCGGGCTGAAGCGTGCGGGTGTCGATCGAGGCGCCGCCGATCGGGCGCTCGGCGCCGATCAGGCGCCCGCCCGTCGCGGCTTCGAGTTCCTCCCGCGTCCAGAGTGCGGTCATGGTCAGCCCCCGGTCACCCTCAGGTCGCCTCGGTGATCGCCGCGCGCAGGACCTCGTGGTCCGAGAACGGCAGCGTCCGATCCCCCACGATCTGGCCGGTTTCATGACCCTTGCCGGCCACGACCAGCACGTCGCCGGACTGGAGGCGCCGCACGGCGCTGCGGATCGCCTCGGCGCGGTCGCCGATCTCCTCCGCGCCCGGCGCGGCGTCGAGGATCGCCCGGCGGATCGCGGCGGCCTCCTCGGTGCGCGGATTGTCGTCCGTCACGATCACGGTGTCGGCGAGGCGCTGCGCGATCGCGCCCATCAGCGGCCGCTTGCCCCGGTCACGGTCGCCGCCGCAGCCGAACACCACGATCAGGCGGCCGGAGGCGAACGGGCGGAGCGCGGTCAGCACGCTCTCCAGCGCCTCGGGTTTGTGGGCGTAGTCGACGAGGCAGAGCCCGCCACGGGCCTCGCCGATCCGCTCCATGCGGCCGGGCACGCCGGTGAGATGGTCGAGAGCCGCGAAGACGCCGTCGGGATCGGCGGCGCCCGCTGGGGTCGCGAGGGCGAGGCCGGCCGCCACCAGGGCGTTCTCGACCTGGAATTCCCCGACGAGCGGCAGGCGGAGCTCCCGGGCCCGACCCTGAAAGACGAGGCGTACGGCCTGCGCGAATCCCTCCGTCCGGACCGACTCGACGTGCAGATCCCGGCCGCCGCGACCGACGGTCCGGACCGGCCGCCCGGAGTTCTCTGCCGCGGCGATCGCCCGGTCAGCATAGGCGCCGTCGGCATTCACGATCGCCGGGCAGCCGGGCGGCAGCAAATCAGTGAACAGGCGCAGCTTGGCCGCGAGGTAATCCTCGATGGTGGGGTGGTAGTCGAGGTGGTCCCGCCCGAGGTTGGTGAAGCCCGCGGCGTCGAGCCGCACGCCGTCGAGACGGCGCTGCTCGATCCCGTGCGACGACGCTTCCATGGCGAGGTCGGTGATGCCGTCCGCGGCGAGCTGCGCCAGCGTCCGGTGCAGCGTCACCGGATCCGGGGTGGTGAGCGAGCCATATTGCGCGCCGCGGTTCGTGACGATCCCGACAGTGCCGAGGCTCGCGGCCTCGCGGCCGAGGCGTGCCAGGATCTGGCGGACGAAGTCGGCCACCGAACTCTTGCCGGCAGTGCCGGTCACGGCCACCACGGTGTCGGGCTGCCGGCCGGCAAGCCGCGCCGCCGCGAGGGCCAGGGACCGGCGCGCGTCCGCCACCGCGATCCAGGCGACTGCACCGGGCAGATCGGTGGGGCGCGTCCCCTCCCCCGCCACCGCCACCGCGCCGCGGTTGGCGGCCTGCGCGGCGAAGCGGCGACCGTCGGCCTTGGTGCCCGGCACGGCTACGAACACCGTGCCGGTGGCGACCTGCCGGCTGTCGGCGGTCAGGTCCGAGACCGTCAGGTCGGCGGCCGTTCCGGCGGCCTCCGGGAACAGATCGGCGAGCCGCGCGCTCATGATGCCACCATCACGGGCCGCCGAGCTGGTTGATGTGGTAGGCGTTGAGCTTGACCATCTGCGGGAACGGCCTCACCGGCGGCTCGAATTGCGGCGGCAGGCCCAGGATCGGCGCCACCCGCTCGATCACCTTGCCGGTGACCACGCCGGAGTTCCAGGCCGCCGTCGCGTAGCCGCCAGATTCGGGCAGGCCCTGCGGCTCGTCCATGATCGTGACGAACAAGTACTTCGGGTCGTTCATCGGCGCCGCCGCCATGAACGTCGTGAACAGGCGGTTGTGGATGTAGCGGCCGCCGATCACCTTCTCGGCCGTGCCGGTCTTGCCGCCGACGAAGTAGTACGGGATTGCCGCCTTCTTGGCCGAGCCCTCGGCGGCGTTAAGGCGCATGATGTAGCGCATCGCCTCGGAGGTCTGGGACGAGAGCACGTGCGTGGCGCGCGCCTTGTCGTCGGGGTTCGCCTTCAGGAAGGTCGGGGTGATCAGGTCGCCGCCGTTGGCGATGGCCGCCACCGCGGCCGCCGCCTGGATCGGCGCCACCGCGATGCCGTGACCGAACGCGATGGTGATCGTGTTGATCTCGGTCCAGCGCGACGGGACGATCGGCGCCGCGCTCTCCGGCAGCTCGGTGCGCAGCCGGTCGAGCAGGCCCATCTTCTTCAGGAAGGCCTTGTGGCCGGGCACGCCCACGCCGAGCGCCATCTTGGCCGAGCCGATGTTCGACGAGTGGGTGAACACCTCCGGCATGGTGATGACGCGGTTGGTGCCGTGGTACTCGTGGATCTTCTGCCGGCCCCAGTTCAGCACGCCGCCGCGTGTGTCGAAGGTCGAGTTGACGTTGTACTTGCCGGAATCGAGCGCCATGGCGAGCGTCATCGCCTTGAAGGTCGAACCCATCTCGTAGACGCCGACATTCATCCGGTTGATCCGGTCGGGCGAGAGCGCGTCCTTCGGATCGTTCGGGTCGAAATCCGGCATGGACACGAGCGCGATGACCTCGCCGGTCTTGACGTCGAGGATCATCGAGGCGCCGGCCTTGGCCTTGAAGTGGTCGATGCCCCAGGCCAGCTCGTCGCGTACGGCGAACTGCGCGCGCAGGTCGAGCGAGAGCTGCACCGGCTTCAGGTCGGCCTGCTTGCTGACCAGCCCGAAGCTGTTGAGCGCCTGGAGGCCGGTGGAATCGATGTATTTCTCCATCCCGGCGATGCCGATGCCGTCGAGATTGGTCGCTCCCAGGATGTGGGCGGCGGCGACGCCGTTCGGATAGACCCGCTTGTGGTCGGGCAGGAAGCCGATGCCGGGGATGCCGAGCCTGTGGACCTCGGCCTGCTGCTTCGGCGTCAGCTCGCGCTTGACCCAGACGAAGCCGGCGCCGCTCCGGCCCTTGCGCGACGCCAGCTTGGCCCGCAGCTCGGTGGCGTTGAGTTCCGGCAGGACCGCGGTGAGCAACTCCACCGCCTCGTCCTTGTCGTAGATGTTCCCGGGCTCGGCGAAGACCGAGACCGTGCGGATGTCGGTGGCCAGGATCTCGCCGTTGCGGTCGACGATGTCCGGCCGGAACGCCGTCGAGGACGCGGCCGCGACCCTGTGCTCCTGGCTGGGCGGCTCACCGAAGATCGCCATCATCAGGAGCTTGGCCGAGATCGTCCCGAAGACGCCGACGAAGACCAAGCCGACCAGGGCGACGCGCATGTGCGACCGCTCGATGGCCAGCCGGAACATGCTGCGCAGGAACGCCTTGGCCCGCTCGGCCCGATCCACGGGGACGACCGCGTCCTCTTCGAGGAGGCGCGGCGCGTTCGCGGCATGCGCCAGCGCCGCCGCTTCCAGCAGGGCGGCTTCGTGTTCCGGAACATGCGCTTCGGCCGCCTGCGTCTCGGCTGCCGCGTATGCGATCTGGTCGGCGTCTTCGGACACGGGAGACTACCTCGAAGCCGTCGTCGGGGTGCGGGTCGTGGTGACGGTGCGGGTGATCGAGCCGGTGGTGCGCGGCTCGATCGCACCCTTGTCCTTGGGCGTCGCGGTCGCCGCGAGCAGCCGGCCGATCTCGTCGCCGCGCTCCGGACGGGCGGGCAGGTCCGAGAGGCGCGCCAGGTGGCTCGTACCGATCGGCTCCAGGGCCAGGTGCTTGTCGACCGCCGCCTGCAGACGATCGGGCCGGGTCAGAAGCTGCCATTCGGCGCGGAGCACCGCGATCGCCTGCCGCTCCGCGTGCAGGGCGGTCTGCAGCTTCGACACCTGTCCGCCCTGGTAGAGCGTGTCGTACTTGATCGAGTAGGCGTAGATCGCCGAGGCCACGAGGCCGGCCACGGCCAGAAGGTTCAGGAGGCGGATCATCGGCGATGGCCCCCGCGGGCAGCTTCGGGAAGGCTCGCCAGGGCGGTCAGCGCCGCCAACGGCTCGGGCACGTCGGACTCCGTCCGCTCCGCCGCGCGCAGCTTGGCCGAGCGGGCGCGCGGGTTGCGCGCGGTCTCGGCCTCGCCCGGCAGCAGAGGACCCTTGGTCACGAGGTTGAAGCTGCGGACCACCTCGGCCGGAGCGCCTGGCAGGTGACGCGATCCCTGCGCGGAGCGGCCGCTGCGGGCCGCGAAGAACTGCTTGACGATCCGATCCTCGAGCGAGTGGAACGTCACGACGGCGAGACGGCCGCCGGGCCTGAGCACCCGCTCGGCCGCGTGCAGGGCGCGCACCAGCTCGCCGAGCTCGTCGTTCACCGCGATGCGCAGGCCCTGGAAGGTCCGGGTCGCCGGATGAATGTGGCTGCCAGGTTCAGCCCGGACCACGCCGGCCACCAGTTCGGCGAGCTGCGCGGTGGTCGCGATCCGGCTGCGGCGGCGCGCCTCATGGATCGCCCGCGCCACGGCGCGCGAGCGCCGCTCCTCGCCGTAATGGTAGATGATGTCGGCAAGCGCCGTCTCGTCAGATTCGTTAACGAGGTCCGCCGCGCTCGGGCCGTCGCCGCCCATGCGCATGTCGAGGGGGCCGTCGTTGCGGAACGAGAACCCGCGCTCCGGCACGTCGAGCTGCATCGACGAGACGCCGATGTCGAGCACCACCTGATCGGCCTGCGTCGCGCCGGCCTCGGCGAGGAGCGTGTCGAGGTTGCCGAAGCGGCCCGCGAGCAGGCGGAGGCGCCCTCGCGACTCAGCGACCAAGCTCTGACCGGCGGAGATCGCCGTGGGATCGCGGTCGATCGCCACGACCTGCAGGGCCGGATCGCGATCCAGCAGGGCGCGCGTGTAACCGCCCGCTCCGAACGTGCCGTCGACGGCCAGTCCACCGTCGGTGCTGAGCGTCGTGACCACCTCGTCGAGCAGCACCGGCACGTGCGGCTGAGCCGATGGGGGCGCTGCCTCGGGATCGGTGCCACCGCGCCGCGCGGATGCCGG
This sequence comes from Methylobacterium sp. PvR107, assembly GCF_017833295.1. Classification (NCBI taxonomy): domain Bacteria; kingdom Pseudomonadati; phylum Pseudomonadota; class Alphaproteobacteria; order Hyphomicrobiales; family Methylobacteriaceae; genus Methylobacterium; species Methylobacterium sp. PvR107. The sequence continues at coordinate 5,300,025 of NZ_JAFIBW010000001.1, read as the reverse complement.
AAGCTCGGCCGAAGGGCGTCGGCGGATCATGGGCGCCTCCGCCGTGGGCCACAATCCGGGGCGGGATGTCGACGCGCACCGGGGTGCCGGTCGCGGATGCGGCTCGTGCGTCTCATGATGCCCTGGGCCGGGCCGCGCGAACGCGGCGCGCGTGACGGGAACGGCATCGGTTTCGGAGCGCGCAAGACGCCGCCCACGGACGGGACCTGCACTGAGGCAGGGTGCGCCCGGCGATCCGATACACGCCGATGACGGGAGGATGCCGGGTATCATGGGCCTCGGAGGATCGTCAACGCACAAGCCTGGCGCTGCGGCGCGATCCGATCTGAACCCGGCAAGGTTAACCGAAGGTTTTCGCCGGGCCGGAAATTTGGCCTGAATCGACCTCCGGACACTTCACTCGCACCGCCTGTAAGACACTGGCGGTACACTTGTTTTAAGAGCTGGTGGATCAGCCGGCCTGTAAGCCGGGTTCTGTAGGGCCGGAGCGCTCGCGCACCCCGACGTGGCAGCCATTCCTCTGGGACGGCCGTTGCCGACCGCCTCGAGCAACCAACCCGGGCGACTGGCCTGGAGAGCGGGCCTGCCCTTCTCGCGAAGGGCGCGCCGCCCCTATTCGGTCTTGCTCCCGGTGGGGTTTGCCGTGCCGTCCGCGTTGCCGCGTCCGCGGTGCGCTCTTACCGCACCCTTTCACCCTGACCCCGGACGGATCCGGGGCGGTCTGCTCTCTGTGGCACTGTCCCTGGGGTCGCCCCCGCCGGACGTTATCCGGCACCGTCTCTCCATGGAGCCCGGACTTTCCTCCCCGGACGCTTGCGCGTCCGGAGCGGCTGCCCGGCCGGCTGATCCGCGGGCAGATGCGCCCGCGCTGCCGTCCGGGTCAAGGCCGGTTACCAGGTCCCTGTATTCTCCATCGACACCCACGGCTCCTGCGGCGCCTTCGCGCCGCCCTTCTGGAGGATCTCAATCGAGATGCCGTCGGGTGACTTCACGAAGGCCATGTAGCCGTCGCGTGGCGGGCGGTTGATGGTGACGCCCTTCTCCTGCAACCGGCTGCAGAAGGCGTAGATGTCGTCGACCTGATAGGCGAGATGACCGAAGTTGCGGCCGCCTGTGTAGGTTTCCGAATCCCAGTTGTAGGTCAGCTCGACGAGGGGCGACCTCGTCTCCTTCGCCCGCTCGGCGTCCCCGGGGGCGGCCAGGAAGACGAGGGTGAAGCGGCCCTTCTCGTTCTCGACGCGGCGCACCTCCTGAAGGCCGAACGTGTCGACGTAGAAGGCGAGCGCACGGTCGAGATCGGCGACCCGGACCATGGTGTGCAGAAATTCCATCGGGCGACGATCCCTCTGTCGGTGAGGGCTTCCACGGCGCCCTCAGCGGATACGGACATGACCGGCCGTCCCTGGACGGCATCGGGAGGCGACCAACGTGGCCGGCCGATCGCTGCGCTAGCTAGGGCCACGCCGCCGGTCGAGTAGCCCGCGCCGGCTGCAAACGGCCTCTCCGCTCAAGCAAAGCCGGATCCGTGAGGCGTCCGTCAGGGCTTCGCAAGACCGATATCGGCGGCCAGTTCCTTCATCCGTCCGTCGTCGTCGAATTCGCGATAGGCCATCGGCACGCAGGATTGGTTGCGGATGGTGATCATCCGCATCCAGCGTCCGAGCAGGCGCAAAGAATTCACCGCCTCGAAGCCCTGCGATCCGCGCGAGGAATTCGCCTTTCTGAGATGGGGCGTTCCGTCGGTGAGAAGAAGCGCGCACTCGGTCGTCTCGGGCTTGTCCACGGTGAGGCGATCTCGCATCATCGAACGATTGTTTGAATGTTGAAGCGAGAATGAAGGAACGGCAAGCCGTCGCGGCCTTCGTGGCGCTGGGTCAGGAGCATCGACGAAGGGTGTTGCGCGCGCTGGTCACGGCCGGGCCGGACGGCATGGCATCCGGGTCTCTGGCCAGTGCGATCGGCGTGTCGCCGTCCACGATCTCCTTCCACCTGAAGGCGCTGCGGCAGGCCGGGCGGATCCGGTCCCGACGCGCAGGACGCTCGTTCCTCTACAGCGCGGCCTGCCCGGCTCTTTCCGGGCTGATCGGATTGCTCATGACCGATTGCTGCCAGGGCCATCCGGAGGTCTGCGCTCCAGCTGTGGCGGCCTTCTCTGATCCCGGCCCTGCGGCCCATGAGGTGAGCCATGCCTGGCCGTGTCTTCGACGTCGTGATCTATCACAACCCATCCTGCGGCACCTCGCGGAACGGGCTGGCGATGATCCACTATGCCGGGATCGAGCCGCACGTCGTCGAGTACCTGAAGACGCCGCCGAGCCGGGCCCTGCGCGTGCAGATGTTGGCGCGTGCTGGCCTCTCGGTGCGCGATATCCTGCGCGAGACGGGCACGCCGTTCGCGGAACTGGGCTCGGCGATCCGGCCATCCCTGACGACCAGCTCCTGGATGCCATCGCGGCGCATCCGGTTCTGCTGAACCGGCCCCTGGTGGTCTGCCCCCTCGGCGTAAGCCTGTGCCGGCCGTCCGAGGCCGTACTCGACCTCCTTCCCGCGCAGCAGGGAGCGTTCATCAAGGAAGAGGGAGAGCCGGTGGTGGACGAGCACGGCCGCCGCGTCGGACTCGCGTGAGGCGCTCCTCCTCGGCAAGAATAACGACGCTCGGTCGATCGTCGCGCGTCGGCGTGGTGCAGATCCTCGCCTGGGGCTCGTCCTACTACCTGTCCGCCGTGCTGGCCGAGCCGATCGCCCGGGAGACCGGCTGGCCACTGGCCTGGATCGTCGGCGGTCTGTCGGTCGGCCTTCTGGTCGCAGCCGCGGTCTCGCCGCGGGTCGGGACGGCCATCCAGGGGCGCGGGGGCCGCCCGGTGCTGGCACTGGCGGCCCTGCTCCTGGCCTCCGGCCTGACGATCCTCGGCCTTGCCCCTACCCTGCCGGTCTTCCTGACCGGGTGGTTCGTGATCGGGTTCGGCATGGACTGCGGCCTGTACGATCCCGCCTACGCCACGCTCGTCCTCAATCGCGGCGGGAACGGATTCTACTCCATCGCCCGCGGCACCGGTCCCCTCGCGCTGTTCGGCCCGGAGCACTACGCCGGCCTGATCGGCCGCCTGGCACGGCCGGGGCTCGTCGCGCAGGCGCTCAGCCCGCCGCTGGGGGCTTACCTGCTGACCCGCATCGGGCCCGACGCCGTCTGGGGCGTGCTTGCCCTGTTGGCGAGGGCCGATCGCGGCCTGATCGGTGGCCTCTGGCACCAGACGACGCGGGCCGACCGCGTTGCGCCCGGCGGCGCGAAGGACCAGAACGAGCCCGAACCGCACCCGGAAAGAGAGCCGCATGCGCACCGAGACGCCGCCGCTGATCCGCCTCGAGGAATATCGGCCGAGTGACTACCTGATCGACCGCGTCGACTTGGATATCCGCCTCGACCCGCACGCGACCCGAATCGACGCGACCCTGGCGCTCCGCCCGAACCCGGCGGGTGAGGCTGGGGCACCGCTCAACCTCGACGGCGATGACCTGCGGCTGGTCTCGGTCGACCTCGACGGCACGGCCCTCGCGGCTGGGTCCTACACGGCGACGCCAACCGGCCTGAGCCTTCTCGCGCCGCCCCGAAAGCCCTTCACCCTGCGGCTCGTCACCGAGGTCGATCCGACGGCCAACACCAAGCTGATGGGCCTCTATCGCTCGAGCGGGGTCTACTGCACCCAGTGCGAGGCCGACGGCTTCCGGCGCATCACCTATTTCCTCGACCGGCCCGACGTGATGGCGATCTACACGACGCGCATCGAGGCGGATCGAGCCGAGGCGCCGGTTCTCCTCGGCAACGGCAATCTCGTCGAGACAGGACTCGTCGGCGCGGATCGGCATTTCGCCGTCTGGCACGATCCGCACCCGAAGCCGGCCTACCTGTTCGCCCTGGTGGGCGGCCGTCTCGGCAAGGTCGAGACGCGGTTCACCACCCTGGAGGGGCGTCCCGTCACCTGCGCGGTCTATGTCGAGCCGGGCAAGGAACCGCGGGCGGATTACGCCCTCGACGCGGTGATCCGCTCCATGGCCTGGGATGAGACCGCCTTCGGCCGCGCCTACGACCTCGACATGTTCAACGTCGTCGCCGTGTCCGACTTCAACATGGGCGCCATGGAGAACAAGGGCCTCAATATCTTCAACGACAAGTATGTGCTGGCCAGTCCCGAGACGGCGACCGACGGGGACTACGCCGCGATCGAGGCGATCATCGCCCACGAGTACTTCCACAATTGGTCAGGCAATCGCGTCACCTGCCGGGACTGGTTCCAGCTGTGCCTGAAGGAGGGCCTGACAGTCTTCCGGGACCAGGAATTCTCGTCCGACATGCGCTCGCGGCCGGTGCACCGGATCGGCGAGGTGCGTTCGCTCCGGGCGCGCCAATTCCCGGAGGATGCCGGGCCGCTGCGTCACCCGGTGCGGCCCCGAGCCTACGCGGAGATCAACAACTTCTACACCGCGACAGTCTACGACAAGGGCGCCGAAATCGTCCGGATGCTGCGCACGCTGCTGGGTGCCGAGACCTTCCGGGCCGGCATGGACCGCTACTTCGCCGACAATGACGGGCGCGCCGCGACGGTGGAGGATTTCCTGGCGGCGTTTGCGGCCGTCTCGGGGCGCGACCTGTCCGACTTCGCTCGCTGGTACGAGCGCCCCGGCACGCCCCGCCTTGCCGTGACGACCGTCTACGACCCGGCGGCTGCCAGCTACACGCTTCGGTTCGCCCAGAGCCTGCCCGGAGAGGCGGGGCAGGACGGACCGCCGCTGGTTATCCCGATCGCACTCGGCCTCGTCGGCGCGTCCGGCCCGCTCATCGACGCGACCTGTCCGGACGTGCGCGACGGCGTCTATGTCCTGGATCGTGCCGAAGCCGAGATCGTGTTCGAAGCCGTCACCGAAGAGCCGGTCCCATCGATCCTGCGCGATTTCTCCGCGCCGGTGCGGCTCGATCTCGCTCTCTCCGATACGCAGCGCATGCGGCTGCTTGCGCAGGACAGCGACCCGTTCAACCGATGGCAGGCCGCGCAGGACGTGAGCCTCCGCCTGATCCTCGATCCCGATTCAGGGCGCGCCGAGGCTTTCGCGGCCGCGCTTGGACGATTCCTCGATGGCGAGGCCCTGTCCGATCCGGCCTTCGCCGCCCTTGTCCTGGCATTGCCGAGCGAGGGCGAGGCGGCGGATGCCGTGCCGTCCGACGTCGATCCCGACGCGATCCACCGGGCGCGGCATGGCCTGCGGGCACATCTCGGGACGGCGCTGCGCTCACGGCTCGAGCGCCTGGACGAGGCCCTCGCCCCCGCCGCAGCTGATGCCTACCGGCCGGATGCGGCATCCGCCGGCCGCCGGTCGCTGCGTAACGCCGCCCTCGATCTCATCGCGGCGGGCGATCCGGAAGCCGGCGCGGCGCGGGCCGCCGAGCGCCTGGCCGAGGCCACCAATATGACGGACCGGCTCGCCGCCCTCAGCACCCTCGCGCTGATCCCCGGAGAGACCCGGGAGACGGCCCTGGCGGCCTTCGCCGAGCGCTATGCCGACGAGCCCCTGGTGCTCGACAAATGGTTCGCCATCCAGGCGCAGATCCCGGAGGCCGGGACACTGGAGCGGATCACCCGGCTGCAGAGACACCCGGCTTTCACCATGTCCAACCCGAATCGGGTTCGCGCCCTGATCGGGAGCTTTGCGTTCGGCAATCCGACTCAGTTCACACGGCCCGATGGGGGTGGGTTTTCACGCGTCGCCGAGACGGTTGCGGCGCTCGATTCGGCCAACCCACAGGTTGCCGCCCGGCTGTTGACGGCCTTCGGATCATGGCGGCGTCTGGAAAAATCACGCGCCGCTAAGGCAGCCGAAATGCTGAATTGGATCAAGGCGATCCCGGGCCTTTCGCGGGACACCGCCGACATTCTCGCGCGGACTCTCGGAGACGGCTAAGTAGCTGAACTTACGGTAGAAAACGATTCTCGGGCGACCCTGCAACACCCGGTGACAGTCAATCCCTCAGGGCAAAAAACCCGTGGACAAACTGCCCCATGAGGTGATTGTATTCACACAGATTCGGGGGGCAGGTCGCCTCGCCCGGTTCGCAGTTTCCACGGGCGAGGTTCGGCCATGCCGGAGGCGGGTTCCGCTTCCTTCTCCGCGCGTGCGGATTCGAGTCTCACCGTCTCGTGGCCGATGCGGGCGCGGGATCCACGACTCGGGCAAGCGGAGCGCTGGTTGCGCTATGCCGTGCCGGCCACGCTCGCCCTGTTTCTGACCTGCCTTGTCGGGCTGGCGGCGCTTCACATCCAGGGGCAGCGTGCCGAGATCCTGGCTGGCGCGCGCGCCGAGGTCGAAGCCTTCGCGCGGCTCGCCGCGCGGGCGGTCGCGCCCGCCGGGACCCTCGCGTCAGACCTCCAGACACTCATGCCGGAAAGCGGCCGCCACCCGGGCCGGCGCCTGCTGCTGGTCCGGCCCGACACGCACATCGCCGCCGCCCATCCGCCGCTTCCGGCCAGCCAGACGACGCTCGGGCAGGTGCTCGGCGCCAGCGAGCCGCTCTCGGCACTCGGCGAGCGCGCCGGCGCCATGGCTCTCGAGCTTCCGGGCGGCGAGCACGTGCTGGCCGCGGTGCACAGCCTGCCCGGTGGCGCCGGACAGGTGGCGGTGCTGCAGCCCGTCGCGCCGCTGCTGCGCGGTTGGAGCGCGCGGACTCGTGATCAGATCGTCCTGATTGCGGCCGCAGCCCTGGTCATCGTCGGCGTCGGCCTCGCTTACGGCCTTCAGACCCGGCAGGCGGCACGGGCCGACCGAGCCCGCGAGCAGATCCGCGGGCGCCTCGAGACGGCCCTGCGTCGCGGCGCCTGCGGCCTCTGGGACTGGGACGTGGCCCGGGGGCGGATCTACTGGTCCGACTCGATGTACAGCCTGCTCGGCTACCGGCGGCAGCACGAGTATCTGTCCTTCGGCGACGTCAACGGCCTGGTTCACCCCGATGACGGGGATCTCTACAGCCTCGCCCGCGGGCTTGCCGCGAACCAGACCTTCATCGACCACGCCTTCCGCATGCGCGGCGCCGACGGCGCCTACGTCTGGCTCCGCGCCCGGGCCGAGGTCGTCGCGGACGCGGCCGACGGCGGCCGCCACCTCGTCGGCATCGCCACCGACATCAGCGAGCAGCGGGCCCTCGAAGAGACCAACGCGGCGGCCGACATGCGCCTGCGCGATGCCGTCGAGGCGATCTCGGAGGCCTTCGTCCTCTGGGACACCGGCAACCGGCTGGTCCTGTGCAATTCGAAATTCCGGCATCTGCACGCCCTCAGCCCGGAGGATGCCCAGTCCGGCCGCAGCTACATGGACGTGATGGGCCGGGGCGTGCTGCCGCAGGTTCGCCGCGAGTCGCCCGATGCCGGGCGGTCGCTGGAAGAGATGACCGCGCGCACCTTCGAGGCTGAACTCGCGGACGGTCGCTGGCTCCAGATCAGCGAGCGGCGCACCAAGGATGGCGGCTATGTCTCGGTCGGGACCGACATCACGAGCCTGAAGCGCAATCAGGAACAGCTCCTGGCGTCGGAACGGGAACTGATCGAGACGGTCAAGGACCTGAAGCGCTCCCGACGGACCCTGGAGCTTCAGACGCAGCAGCTCGCCGACCTTGCCGAGCGATACCTCGACCAGAAGGCCGCCGCCGAGGGCGCGAGCCAGGCCAAGTCCGAGTTCCTCGCCAACATGAGCCACGAGCTGCGCACGCCGCTCAACGCGATCATCGGCTTCGCCGACGTGATGGAGAACGCGGTGCTCGGTCCGCTCGGGACGCCGCGCTACACCGAATATTGCCGCGACATCCGTGAGAGCGGCTCGCACCTGCTCTCCATGATCGATGACATCCTCGACATGGCGCGGCTCGAGGCTCGCCGGGTGCGGCTGGAACCCCGCGCGATCTCCGCCGAAACGGCCATCGCGGCCGCGCTCGCTCCCGTCGAGGCCGCGGCCCGCAAGAAGGCGATCACCGTCAGCGTCGACGTCCCGCCGGGGCTCGTCTTGCTGGCCGACCCGAACGCGATGCAGCAGATCCTGGCGAATCTCGTTCAGAACGCCCTGAAGTTCACGCCGGCGGGCGGCAAGGTCGTGGTGCGCGCGCGGCGCGCCGGGACACGCACCCACCTGTTCGTCGAGGATAACGGCATCGGAATTCCGCGCTCCGATCTTGCACGCCTCGGCCGCCCCTTCACGCAGGTGGAGACCCAGATGACCCGCAGCCACAAGGGTTCGGGCCTCGGTCTCGCCATCACGCGGTCGATGGTCGAGCTGCATGGCGGCTCGCTGCGCATCCGCTCCGAGGTCTCGGTCGGCACCATCGTCCTTGTGCGCCTTCCGGGCCCGAGCGCAGACCGTTCGGACCAGACCCTTCCGGCCGCTCGCCCGGTCACGGCAGCGCGGACCGGTCGGCGCGCCGCTCGCTCGGTTGCCGCCTGACGTGCGCTAAGGGCGCGGATTCAGGCCGCCGAAGCGGGCGACCCGGCCTTGCTCAGCGTGCCACCGCGCATCCGCGACGGCCCGGGCAAGACGGCGGATGCGCCAGCGCCGATACATGGCAAGCATCGGATTGCCGCCGAGGCCCGCCTGATGCCGTTGCAAACGCCGGAGCAGGGCCGGCAATTGCGCTGCGGCCGCATCGCCGGTGGCGATCTCGATGGCGCGCAGTTCGGCGCGGAACCCCGCCTTCCAATCTTCCATGACGGGTATGCCTCCGCACTGGTATCCCGGCCGAGGCCGCTCGGCCTGTCCGGGCTTTGGGATCGCTCGCGTGAAGCCACGTCCGCGGCGTGGCGGCACGCCGCGCAAACCCGGAGCACGAACGGCGTTTACTCTCCAGAGGATCCGTCGTGCGGATCGGACATGGAGGATACGGATGATGTCACCGCGAACAAGCCTGCGCTTCACCCTGGCGGCCCTGATCGGTCTCAGCGCGGGTCCGGCGCTCGCGCAGAGCACCGGATACGTGACCGGATTTCCGGGCAAGGATCCTGCGGGCGACGAGGAGATCGGCTGGGGTCCGGCCTATCGTCCGGAGACGAGCTTCGCTCAGCCCGGCACGCCGCCGACCCCCGGTGAGATCGCCGGTCGCGCCTACCGGGCGCGCACCGGGCGCGGCGTCTATGACCGGGTCGAGGGCGACGGCCCGTACCGGAGCCGGTGAGGCCGGCGGCTAAGCCGATCTGCGTTGGCAGGTCTGATTCTGAAACCAAGGGGCCGCGAAGCGGGTGTGTTTCCCCTCCCGAAGAGGTCTACGGGAACCCCGCCTCAGAACGTTCAGCTCTCCCTGACGAGAAGGTCTCAGCCTTGCATCGGGAGGAGGGATTCCAAGACGATCCCGCCCCGTCATTCCGGGGCCGCGCAGCGGAGCCCGGACTGACGGCGGGGATCACCACCATGCGCAAAGGTCGATCGCTGTCGGTGAACACCGGGCAAGGCCGAGCGACGCCCGCAGATCCCTCGGCCGCGTCGATGAAACCCGCCTAGCGCCGCCCGAGGGCGCGCTTGGCCGTGCTGCGCGCCTGCGTCTCGAACCGGGCGAGCCGCAGACGCCGCTCTAGGGAGAGGGCGTGGGTGCCCGGTGGCACGGCGATGAGCTCGGCGATCTGCGTTCGGTCGCGATAGAGGCTTTCCAGGGCCGATCCCTCGAGCGTCGCCGAGTCGAGCCGATCTGCGAAGCCGGTCTCGTGGCAGGCGCGCACGATCTCGGCCTCGAGCAGGAGGCCCGGTGCGTGGCTGCGGGCGGTCTCGTCGTAAGCCGTCTTGAGCAGGGTTGCGGTGCCGGCACCGACCAGGGCGAGGCTGATCGCAATGGGTCGTCCGTCGATGGTCAGCGCGTCCGCACGGATGCCGACTGGGCCGGGTCCTTCCGAGAACAGATGATGGGCGAGCGCCGCGGTCTCCGGCCGGCACGCCATGGCGGTGCCGGCCTGTCCTTTCCAGCCCGCGCGCTCCAGGTCGAGAAACGCCCCGACCAGACGGTCGAGATCCACGCCGCAGGCGGCGCTCTCGTACGCGACGATGCCCACCTCCGCGAGCCGGCGGGCGCGGCGGCGCAGGTCTTTGAATCGCGCCCGGTTCGGATGGCCCGCCAGGAACGCGTCGTGATCGGCCCGCCGATTCACGATGGGGCGATCGAAGGCCGACACCGTACCGATCGCCCAGCCGCAGGCGCGCATGGCCGCCAGCATGTCCGATCCGGCCCCGTCCTCAGTCGGCAGCAAAGGCCACCGCCAGGCCCGCCCGCCGGACGCCGCCGCGAGACCGTCGACCAGGGCCCGCGTGTGCGCGTCTCGGTTCGGCCCGTCGGCGATCAGCGGCGCTGAGGCCGTCATGAAGGGGGACAGGAACGGCCGTGCGACGCGGCCGCCGAGCCCGGTGATGTCGCGGGACAACCTGTAGGGCAGGAGCGCGACGAGCCGCGCCCCGTCTCGAACGGTGACGAATTTCAGGCCGTTCGGCAGAAGGCCGGCGCTCTTGTGCGCCTCGATCACGTGCCGCGAGACGTGCGGGTGCGGCGCTATTCCGGAGGCAAACAGGGTGTCCCAGTCGGCCGCCTCCGGAGGTCCGTCACACGTGAACGACAGACCGAAGGTGCCCTGGGTGGCGGCCGTGACCGGGCTCATCCGACTGCTCCCGCCGACCAGACGGGCGTCGGGAGCCCGTGAAGCCGCCCGGCGGCGCGGGCGAGAAGCGAGGCCCGCGCGACGGTGGCCAGGGCGACCGCCAGGGCGGCCCCGAGCGGTCCGAAGGGCGGAACGAGCGCGAGGCACAGGCCCGCGGCCGCAATGAGCGACCCCGCGGTAAGGCCGGCGCAGAGGCGTTCGCCGCCCAGCATGGTCAGAAGGTCCTCGCCTGGCCCAAACAGGCTCGCCGCGACGCTCCCAGCCAGGAGAACGCACAGGATCGGCACGCTCGCGCCAAGGTCCGCGCCGAACATCGCCAGGAGCAGCGGACTCGCGGCCAGGATCGCGCCCCCGACGACAAAGGTTGCGGCCGCCGTGGTTCGTCCCTGGCGCCGGACCAGTTCGGCGAGAAGGAAGCGGTTGGCCTGTGCCTGGGCGGCGCTGTAGCGCTGCAGCGTCGCGGCGCTGATCGCGAAATGCACGAACACAACGAATTGCTGGATGCGCGTCGCCGCGAAATAGAGGCCGACCTCGGCCGGGCTGACCAAAGCTCCCAGCACGATCACATCGACAAAGGTGAAGCCCGCATTGGCGAGGTCGATCGCGGCAATCGGCAGGCTGACGCCAAGCCAGTTCCGCCACCGGTAGCGGCGCGGCCCGGATGGGAGGGCCTTCCGGAGGCGCGCGGTGAGGAGGCCGGCCTGCAGCGCCGTCGCGGCGGCAGCGGCGGCCAGCATGCAGGCCATCGCGACTTCCGCACGCGGCGGCGCACCGACGAGGACGGCGCCCACCATGCAGGCCATCATCAGGGTCTGCCGAAGGAGGTAGGGCGGCGCGATGGCGAGACCGACCCAGTTCTGACTGCGTGCCACACCCTCCAGATAATCCTGAAGGGCGAAGAGCGGCATCACGCAAAGGGCGACCGCGACTGGTGCCCGGTAGGCCGGGGCGAACAGGTTCGGCTCCAGGACGAGCAGCGCCGCGCCGAGGCCCGCGACGGCGAGGGCCGCACCGCCGGTCATCAGCGCGCCGGCTCGGAGGTAGCCGCGCGCCAAGTCGAGATCGTCCTGCGCCTGATGACCCGGCACGAACCGGCAGGCGCCCTGGGACAGGCCGAGTGTCAGGGTATGGCCGAGCATCGCGGTCCAGACCCAAACGGACGCGAAGATGCCGTAGGCTTCCCAGCCCATCAGCCGCGCCGCCAGGACCTGGGAGCCATACGCGAAGCCGGCCGAGCCGACCCGGATCGCGAACACCGTGAGGGCTGCCCGCTGCGGGCCGCTGCGCAATGCGCGGAGGCGTCTCATCGCGCGGGCGGGGAGAGCAGTGGCTGACACTACGCGCTCCGCGCCGGACCTTGGTCCGGCGGGACGCCGACCTCTGGTTGTCCGGTCTAGCCCGGGGCGCGTTGCAGCTCGGTTAAGGGCGGCGTCGACGGATTGGCCTTCGGCTCCGTCGGCACGTCCGTTCGCATCAGCGAGGTGGCGATCGTCAGGGCTACGTGCTCGGCCATGCAGCGGAGGCCGAGATCGTTGAGCCGGAACTGGCGCCCGAGCATATGGCCTTCGCCCTTGTCGGTGCGCCGCGACAGGTATCGGAGGGCCTCGTAGCGCCGCACCAGCGGCACCTGCTGCTGTGTCGCGACGGTGCGCACCGCCTCGACGATCCGGTTGTAATCCGCGTCGGCCGCCATGCTGGCGGTGTAGAGCGGATCGACCAGCACCACGTCGATCCCGTGCGACCGGATCCAGGCGACGGCCTCGCCGAGCGCGCCCGCGAAGGCATCCGCATCGACGCGGGCGATGGCGTCGTGCGTTCCGACCTGCCAGACGACCAGATCGGGCTCGGCCTCGGCCACCATGGTGCGGACCCGCTCGGCGGCGCCGGAGGCGATCTCGCCCGGAAGGCCGCGGTGATCGATCACGATGTCGACCTTCGGAAGCGCCAGTTCCAGCGCCGCTTCCAGCTTTGCCGGGTAGGAGGCCGACGCGCCCGGCGCCGCGCTGCCGCCGATCGCCAGGATCTTGATCGGACGGTTCTCCGTCAGGGCCGCCTTGACGCTCCCGAGCTTGGCCGCCGTGTAGAGCTGCGCGCCCGGGACGCGGCATTCCAGGGACAGGCCCGGCTCGCCGGACCCGGCGTCGGCCGGCTGCTGGGCATAAGCCGGTGCGCCCAGGGTCGCCAGCAGGATGGCTGCGGCGCCGAAAAGGCCGGTGCGGGGCGGCAACATGGGACGACGCGCCTGAATCACAGGCGCGGTCTTGAAGACTTGCTGCGGCTGCGCCATTCGACGAACCATGCCGTAAACCCCAGCCCCACGAGGCCCGAGCCGGCGACCAGCATATCGATCAGAACGCCGCCGCCGGTCTGGAAACGCACGAGCTGCCCGACCAGGCTCAGGATCGAGCCCATCGAGAACACAGCCAGGGAGTTCCGGCCCATCTGTGAGAGATAACCGGCGGCGCGGCCGATTCGCGGGGCCAGTACTGCGTAAAGCGGTGCAAACGCTAACAATACCCCCAAAAAATGAACCAGTCGGGCCGGTGTCAGATAGGTTTTCTCGAAGGTGAACAGCAGGCGCGGCTCCGGCACCACCATCGGGTCCGGACGGATCTCGGTCACGGCGAGCACGATTCCGAGGAGCACGACGACGATGCCGGCGGGAAAGAGCCGGCGGGACCAGCGGCGCAGCGTGTCGGAGCGCAGGTTCCAGCCCTGGAGCACGAAGCCCAGCACCAGCAGCAGCTGCCAGCAGAGCGGGTCGAAGAACCAGTCTCCCTCGCCGGGCCAGGACGGCACGTTCCACTCGAACACGAGGCTCGCGAGGTAGATGCTCCCGGACAGCGCCAGGGCCGCGATCAGGCTGAAGCGGCCCACCAGCACGAAGACCGGTGCGATGCCGATGAGCAGAACGTAGAGCGGCAGGATGTTGAAATAGCCGAGCTGATAGGTCAGCAGGGCCATGCCGCAGACGGACTGGATCGGGTCCGCGAAGAACCCGCCCGCATTGTGCCATTCGAGGATCAGCGGGTTGTCGAGCAGCAGGGCCGCGCCGGCGATGATCGCGAGCGCCAGCAGCATCACGGTGAGCTGGGCGCGGTAGACCTCGACAGTGCGCGCCAGGAGCCGCACCACGCTGCGTCCCGGCGGCTCGGGCACGCCGTCCCGCCCCCGTGTGGCGATGCCGATCGACCAGCCGGCCAGGAACACAAAGAGCTCGGCCGCGTCCGAGATCCCATACTGCGAGAAGGTGTACCGCTCGAAGGTGTTGCCCGGGATGTGATTGATGAAGATCGTGACCAGAGCGAAGCCGCGCCAGAAATCGATCGCGTTGGGGTCCCGCATCGTTGCGGCGGCTCCGAGGTTCCGGCTCTTCAGAGCGTCGACGGGCGGCTGTCGGCCCCTGATAAGGGGCCGGGCGGGGTCTGCAAAGCCGGACGAAGGTTGAGGACGCGCGCTGCGTCGAACCCGGAGGTCACGGTCGCGTTACGCTCCGGCGCACGGAGCCCTTCGCACGATGACCCGCCCGATCACGATCCTCGCTCTGATGCTGATGTCGGCGTCGGTCGCGGCCGAGTCTCAGACCGGCATGGGCGACGATCCCGCCTCGACCGCGACGGCGTTGAACACGTCTTGGGTCGGACGCGCGATGCCGCTGCGCCACGGCGCGGGTACGGCCACGCCGAACGACAGGCGCAACCGGACGAACCGGGCGGTGCAGAACGACCGGCTCATGCGCGGGATCTGCATCGGCTGCAGCGCCCGATAACCCGGCGGATCGATCGCCGGTCGGACCGCTACTTGCCCCGGCGCAGGCGCAGGTCGTCCTCGCTCTCGCGGGCGAGGCGCAGCAGGTTCTGGCCGTAGGCGGTCTTGGCGAACATCTCGCCGCGGGCCACGAGCTGGTCGCGCGTGATGAACTTCTGCAGGTAGGCGATCTCTTCCAGGCAGGCCACCTGAAGGCCCTGGCGGTGCTGCAGGGTGCGGACGAACTCGCTCGCCTCCAGCAGGCTGTCGTGGGTCCCGGTATCGAGCCACGCGTAGCCGCGCGACATCCGCTCCACATGCAGCTGGCCGCGCTGGAGATAGGCCTCGTTGACGCTGGTGATCTCCAGCTCGCCGCGGGCCGAGGGCTTCACGTCGGCGGCGATGTCGAGCACTTGGTTGTCGTAGAAGTACAGGCCCGTGACCGCCCAGGTCGATTCCGGGTTCTGCGGCTTCTCGACGATCTTGGTCGGGCGGCCGGACTTGTCGAGGTTGACCACGCCGTAGGCCTGTGGGTTGTCGACGTGGTAGGCGAACACCGTCGCGCCCTGCCGGCGGCCTGCGGCGCGCTCCAGCAGCTCGCCCATCCCGGCGCCGAAGAACAGGTTGTCGCCCAGGATCAGCGCCACGTCGTCGTCGCCGACGAAGTCGCGCCCGATCACGAAGGCCTGCGCCAGGCCCTCCGGACGCGGCTGCAGCGCGTAGGAGAACCGGAGGCCGAACTGCTCGCCGGTGCCGAACAGCCGCTTGTAATTGTCGAGATGCTCGGGCGACGAGATGATCAGGATCTCGCGGATGCCGGCGAGCATCAGCACCGAGATTGGATAGTAGATCATCGGCTTGTCGTAGACCGGCAGCAGCTGCTTGTTGATCGACAGCGTGGCCGGATGGAGCCGCGTGCCGGATCCGCCGGCCAGAACGATGCCCTTCATGGCTTGGAAACTCCCTCTGAGACCGGCCCGACGAGCCGGTCCAGGATGCCGTCGAGCGCCGCCTGCCAGGGCCGCGGCGCGACGCCGTAGGCGTCCGTGAGGCTGTGGGTGGACAGGCGCGAATTGGCCGGCCGTCGGGCCGGCGTCGGATAGGCGGAGGTCGGGATGCCCCGAACCGGCACCGAGCGGCCGCCGCGGCGGGCGGAGCCCGCCACGATCGCCTCGGCGAAGCCGCGCCACGTGGTGTCGCCCGCGTTCACGCAGTGGAACGTGCCGGTGGGCGCCGCCGCGTCGGTGGCCAGGCGCCGCGCGATCACCGCGAGGGCGGACGCGAGGTCGGCGGCCGAGGTCGGGCAGCCGTGCTGGTCGTCGACCACGGTCAGGGCGTCACGCTCGGCCGCGAGCCGCAGCATCGTCTTGACGAAGTTGCCCCGGTGCGGGCTGACCACCCAGGCGGTCCGGACGATCGCGTGGCGCGCGTTGCCGGTCCGCACGGCCAGCTCGCCGGCGGCCTTGCTGGCCCCGTAGACGCTCTGCGGGTCGATGGGCTCGTCCGGGGCGTAGGCCCCATCGGTCTTGGTGCCGGCGAAGACGTAATCGGTCGAGACGTGGACCAGCGGGATCTGCCGCGCCGCCGTGGCGGCCGACAGGATCGCCGGCGCGAGCGCATTGAGGCGCCACGCCGCGACCACGTCGGATTCGGCCTTGTCGACGGCCGTATAGGCGGCGGTGTT
Organism: Methylobacterium sp. PvR107; assembly: GCF_017833295.1. Classification (NCBI taxonomy): domain Bacteria; kingdom Pseudomonadati; phylum Pseudomonadota; class Alphaproteobacteria; order Hyphomicrobiales; family Methylobacteriaceae; genus Methylobacterium; species Methylobacterium sp. PvR107. Next base: position 5,283,933 of record NZ_JAFIBW010000001.1, on the reverse strand, counting down.
GATCACGACCCGATAGTCCCGGGCCGCCAGCGCCGCCGCGACGGCGTCCGGATCGGTGATGTCGAGATCCGCGCGGCCGGGCGCGTGCACGGCCACGTCGCCGGGCCAGGACAGCGCCTGCAACTCGGTGCCGACTTGGCCGGCGCCGCCGAGGACGAGGATGTCCATCAGCCGTTGAGCCCCAGGCGCTCGCCCTTGTACCGGCCCTCACGGATCGGGCGCCACCAGCTCTCGTTGTCGAGATACCAGGCGACGGTCGCCTCCAGCGCCTGCTCGAAGGTCTTCTGCGGTTGCCAGCCGATCTCGGTCTCGGCCTTGGTGCAGTCGATGGCGTAGCGCCGGTCGTGGCCCGGACGATCGGCCACGAAGCTGATCAGCTGCTCGTGCGGAGCGCTCTCGGGGCGCAGCCGGTCGAAGGCCGCGCACAGCGCTTTCACCACCGCGAGGTTGTTGCGCACCGCACGGCCGCCGAGCAGGTAGGTCTCGCCGATCCGGCCGCGCTCCAGCACGGCCACGAGGCCCTTGGCGTGGTCCTCCACGTGGATCCAGTCGCGCTCGTTCAGGCCGTCGCCGTAGACCGGCAGCTTCTTCCCCTCGAGGGCATTGAGGATCATCAGCGGGATCAGCTTCTCGGGGAAGTGCCGCGGCCCGTAATTGTTCGAGCAGTTGGTCACCAGCACCGGCAGGCCGTAGGTCTCGTGCCAGGCGCGGGCGAGGTGGTCGGAGGCCGCCTTCGAGGCCGAGTAGGGCGAGCGCGGATCGTAGCGGCTCTCCTCCGTGAAGAACGCGCCCGGCGGCAGCGAGCCGTAGACCTCGTCGGTCGAGACGTGGAGGAACCGGAAGGTCTTCTTCTCGGCCTCCGGCAGGGCCTCGTAATGGCCGCGGGCGCCGTCGAGCATCGTCTGGGTGCCGATGACGTTGGTGCGCACGAAGGCACCCGGATCGGTGATCGAGCGGTCGACGTGGCTCTCGGCGGCCAGGTGCATCACCGCCTGCGGCTTGAAGTCGGCATAGGCCTTCTGCACGGCGTCGCGGTCGCAGATGTCGGCCTCGACCAGGCGGTGACGGGGGTTGTCGGCGAGCGTGGCCAGGGAGACCGGATTGGCCGCGTAGGTCATCGCGTCGAGGGTGCAGACCTCGTGGCCGAGGTCGTTGACGAGGTACAGCACCAGCGCCGAGCCGATGAAGCCGCAGCCTCCGGTCACCAGGATGCGCATGGCGAAAAACCCTCTTAAGAATCGTCTTGAACGGAATGACGGGGCAGAAGACCGGCCGGCGTGACCAAATTACGGCCGCGTCCCGTGAAGATCAGAACACGCGCCCGAGATCGGCGAGCTTCGGGGCGCGGCGGTCCTTGTCGGAGAGGATCGCCGCCTCGGCCGAGACCGGCCACGGGATCCCGACCTCCGGATCGTTCCAGGCGAGGGCCCGGTCGTGCTCGGGGCTGTAGTAATCGTCGACCTTGTAGGCGACCATGACGTCGGGGGTCAGGGTGCAGAACCCGTGCGCGAAGCCGTGCGGGATGAAGAGCTGCTCGCCCGTGTAGGCATCCAGCGTCACGGCCACGAACTTGCCGAAGGTCGGCGAGTCGCTGCGGATGTCCACCGCCACGTCGAGGATCGCGCCCTGCAGGACGCGGATCAGCTTGGCCTGGGCGCGGGGGCCGATCTGGAAGTGCAGGCCGCGGATCGTCCCCTGCGGCGCCGAGAAGGACTGATTGTCCTGGACGAAGGCGGTGGTGATGCCGGCCCGTGCCAGGGCGTCGGCCCGGAACGTCTCGGAGAACCAGCCGCGTGCGTCGCCGAAGCGCTTGAGCACGATGCGCTTCACGTCCGGAATCTCGGTCTCGATGACGTCCATGCCAGCGCCCTTCCCGCGGATCCTGTCGCGAGGCTCGGCGGACGCCGCAGCCTCGGCGGCTCCGAGCCATGCAGCCGCCTCGCCGAACGCAACCGCGATGATCGGCCCGCGACTTCCGGTCATTCGCCGGCCGTGTCAAGGCGTGGTCATGCGGTGCCGTTCGCGAGGAGAACCGATGATGGGCGGATCGGGACATTCCGTGTCCGCTCTGCTGCTCGAGCAACTCGCCGATCCGGCCTGCGCCTGGAGCTTGGGCAGCTACGGAGCCGTCGCGACCTTCTGCCGGAATCTCGGAGAAGCGGTTCAGACTCTCGCGGATGGCCGGCTCGGCCTCATCACCGGCCGCGGAGCCGTCGCACTGACCGCCTCTCCCGATCTCAGGCCATTCGCCTACGAGACCGGCTTCTCGGACGGCTGGAGCCACGCGGTCGCGCTGTGCCTGCCGCAGAACGCCTGTGCGATGGGCCGGCGCACCGTGCTGACCGAACTCGGACCCGACAGGGCGGCCGCGCGGCCGCAGGACCGCGCGGCCATCCTGTTCGATCTCGGGCTGGGCCTCGAGGCCGTGGATGCCTGCGTGCGCGTGGCCGAACCGGCGGCCGTCGCGGGCCTCCGGGCCAGGATCGGCCGCCCGATCCTCGCGGCGGGAAACACGCTCGGCCCTGCCCTGGCGGCCCTGAGCCCGCATCGGGTGTTCGTCGCCCGGTTCGGACGGATCGAGGTCTACACGCCGATCCCGCCGGCCGGCGGGACGACGCCCCCGGGGCCGCACAGCCATGTCCTGCCTCAGCTCCTACGGCTCCGGCGGACGCACGCGGCGACCGCGCCGATCCCACTCGGCTGGGTGCCGTGCGGCAGCCTCCATCCGCGCCATCCCTGCCGGGACGAAACGGGCCGGCCCGTCGCCTTCGACGCCGCGCGTCACGTCGCGTTCGGCTACCTGCTCGAGGCTTGGGGCGATCCCGGGCTCGCCGCTCTGCGCCGGGCGGTGCTGGCTGGCCACGAGCCCGATCCGCGATCGGTCACCACACGGGCGGCGCGCTCCGCGATCCGAGCCGCACAGGCGCAGCGCCGGGTCATGCCCGGGTGAGCGCGGCTCTAGGGGATGCCGATAAGTTTGTGGGTTTGCAGCGACAGGCGCCAGCGGGCGTCCCGGCGGCAATAGGCGATCGCGGCCTCCGTGCTGGCGACCCGGTCCGGCCCGTCCATCGGCTGAAGGAAGCGGTGGCGGAAGCCGAGGCCGACGAAATCGGCAGGGTCGGCATCCGTCTGCGGGTAGACCAGCTTCAACTCGTGGCCCGTGGTCTGCGCGAGGGCGTTGCCGCCCTTGGGACTGACGCAGATCCAGTCGATGCCGGGCGGCGCCGGTATCGTGCCGTTGGTTTCGATCGCGATCTCGAACCCGCGGGCATGGACCGCCGCGATCAGAGCGTCGTCGAGCTGCAGCAGCGGTTCGCCGCCCGTGAACACCACGTAGTGGTTCTCCGACCCGCCGGCCCAGGTCTGGGCGATCGCGTCGGCCAGCGCGCCCGCGTCGGCGAAGCGCCCGCCGCCCTCCCCGTCCAGGCCGATGAAATCGGTGTCGCAGAAGCGGCACGCCGCCGCCGCGCGGTCGGCCTCGCGACCAGACCAGAGATTGCAGCCGGCGAACCGGCAGAACACCGCCGCGCGCCCCGCCTGGGCGCCCTCGCCCTGAAGGGTGTGGAAAATCTCCTTGACCGCGTAAGCCACTGTCGTCCCAGCCATCGTCTCGCGCGACGCGCTGCCTGCACATAGGCGGTGGGCGGCTTGTGGACCACCGACAACCACGCCGCGCAGACCCGCCGTACGGTCTCGCCTTGCTCTTGCCACGGTAGACCCGTTCATGCCGTGATGCAGCGCGGCGACCGAACGCGGCCGTCCGGGTTGTGCCTGTATCCGGCCGGGGGCCGGAAGACCGACGCCTCGGCGTCGACCCTGGCGATTCTCTGACGAGTCGGGCTCGAATGTCCTCTTCTCTCCTCCGGCGAATGTCCGTCGGTTTTGCGGCGCTGACGGGTCTCCTCGGCACCAGCCTGATCGGGATCCGCGCCGCGGACGCCGTCACGGTACCGATCCTCGTGGCCGACGTGGATTCCGGCAAGGTGATCTACGCGCAGGCGCCGACCGATCCCTGGTACCCGGCCTCCATCACCAAGCTGATGACGACCTACGTCGCCCTCGACCTTGTGCGGCAGGGGAAGGTCTCGCTCGATTCGCTGATCACCATCTCGGCGGCCGCCGCTGCGGAGCCGCCCTCGAAGATGGGCTTCAAGCCGGGGACACAGCTCACGCTCGACAACGCCCTCAAGATCATCATGGTGAAGTCGGCCAACGACATCGCCTACGCGATCGGGGAGAATCTCGGCGGCTCGGTCGACACCTTCGCCGCCATGATGAACGAGACCGCGGTGCGGATCGGCATGCGCGACAGCCACTGGTACAATCCCAATGGCCTGCCGGACCCGCGCCAGTGGACCTCGGCCCGCGACATGGCGGTACTCGCCCGGGCGCTGATCCGCGACTTCCCGGATTCCCACGACCTGTTCTCGATCTCGGCGATCCAATTCGGTCGCGCCGTCATGCCGAACCACAACGGCCTGCTCGGCCGCTATCCCGGCACGGACGGGATGAAGACCGGCTTCATCTGCTCGGGCGGCTTCAACGTGGTCGCGACCGCGACCCGCAACGGCCGCCGGATCGTCACCATCGTGATGGGCCAGCCAACCCCGCGCGAGCGCGACGTAAAGACCGCCGACCTGTTCGACTACGCCTTCGCCCAGAGCGCCGGCTGGACCAGCCCCACCCTCGAGGCGCTGCCGGCCTCCGCGCTGCCCGCACCGCCGGACATGCGGCCCTTCGTGTGTGGCGGCAAGAAGCCCCCGCCCATAGAGGACGGGCCCGGCGCGCTGAGCGCCCCCGGCTCGGCGGCGCAGCTCATTGGCGGCTCGGCGGCCAACTCGCCGGCTCTCGCGCTCGCCGCCTTCTCGAACCCGGCGCTGCGCGCCCGGAGCCTGCCGCCCCGGGCGCCCCTCCAGCCGATCGCCGTCTGGATCGGCCGCAATCCGGCTGAGGGTCAGCAGATCCTCGACAGCCAGGAGGCCGAGCAGAAAGCCGCAGCCGCCAGCACCCGCGCGGCGAAGCTCGAAGCCGCCAAGGCCAAGCGTCTCGCCGTCCTTGAGGCGGCCAAGCAGGCCCGGGAGGCGCGTGCGGAACGGGCCCAGGCTGCCAAGGAGGCTGCCAAGGAGGCTGCCAAGACGACGCCCAAGCCGGCTTCGAAGGTGGCCGCGAAGGCCGGCCACCCGCTGCCCCGGGCGGCGAGCGCCTACACGTCTGCTGAGACGCCGACGATGCCGGAGGCCAAGCCCGGCAAGGGCCTGTCGAAGCCGGCCGCGAAGGCCGCCGTGCACAAGCCCGCGCCCGCCAAGGCGGCACCCGCGAAGTCGGCTGCCAAAAAGCCGGCTGCCAAGAAGGCCGCGGCCGACGAATAGGATTGGCCGCGCGGCGCCGGCGCGTTGCCGCGGGCGCCGGCAGACCCCACTTCGACGCTCATGTCACTCAGTCCCGCGCCTGCCCCGGATCCGCGACGCCCGGAGCCGATCCCGCTCACCGTGCTCACCGGTTTCCTGGGCGCCGGCAAGACCACGCTGCTGAACCGGCTCCTGCGTGATCCCGCGCTCGCCGACACGGTGGTGATCGTCAACGAGTTCGGCGAGATCGGTCTCGACCACCTCCTGATCGAGACGGTCGACGAGGACATGATCCTTCTGGGCGCCGGCTGCCTGTGCTGCACGGTGCGGGGCGACCTGATCGCGACGCTGGAGGATCTGCTGCGCAAGCGCGACAACGGCCGGATCCGCCCGTTCCGCCGTGTGGTGATCGAGACCACCGGCCTCGCCGACCCGGCGCCGATCCTCCACGCGCTGATCTACCACCCGTATCTCGTGCTCCGGTATCGCCTCCAGGCCGTCGTGACCGTGGTGGATGCCGTCACGGGGGCGGCGACGCTCGATGCCCATCCGGAGGCCGTGCGGCAGGCCGCGATCGCCGACCGCATTGTCCTCACGAAGACGGATCTGGCGGGCAATACGTCCGGGATCCGCGCGCGGCTTGCCGCGCTCAATCCGGCGGCCCCGATCGTCCTGCCGGAGGAACCCGCGGACACGCTGCTCGGCGGGTTGTTCGGCCTCGACGGCAAGGCGGCCGACGTCCGGACCTGGCTCGGCGACGCGACGCTGGCGCAGGCGGATCACCACCATCACGACGTCAACCGGCACGACGCATCGATCCGGGCCCTCTGCCTGACCAGCGTTGCCCCTGTGCCCCGCCCCGCCTTCGAGATGTTCATGGACCTGCTGCGGTCGGGCCATGGGCCGAAGCTTCTGCGGCTCAAGGGCATCGTCGCGCTCGCCGACGATCCCGACCACCCCATCGTGGTGCATGGGGTGCAGCACGTGTTCCACGCGCCTCTGACTTTGCCGGCCTGGCCGGATCCCGACCACACGTCCCGGCTCGTGCTGATCCTGCGCGACCTGGATCCGGCCTTCGTGCATCAACTGTGGGACGCGTTCCTGGGCCGCCCGCGCGTGGACGCCCCGGATGCCGCCGCCCTTACCGACAATCCGCTCGCGCTGTCGGGTTTCTGAGAGCCGGCGTGCGGCATCGTCCTTGAAACCTCCGACCCGAATGGCGCTTCGGCAGCGCCGGATCGTCCCGAAATGGGACGACGCGTCGACAGGCAGGACAGGCGATGGCGCCACGCTTCACCGTGATACAGGGCGGCTTGCTCGAGAGGCCGGCACCCGTAACGCAGACGGTTTCCGGATTCGGGGAGAGCCACGCAGCTTGGCGCGTCGATCTTCGCAGGCCCGGCGCCGTGGATGCGGCGTCCGTCTCCGCGTGGCGGGCCCTCCTGGTCCGGAACGCCGTGACCGATCCGCTGCGCGACCCCGATCATCTGCTGCCGCTCGCCCATCACCGTCCGGCCGGGCGTCGGATTGCGCTTGCCCTCGTCTGGGATCGAGATGCCGAGACTGGTCGCGAGGCGCTGCGCGGCGTGGTGCCGCTGGCGATGCCGCACCCTGTCCTCGGTGGCCGGGCCAAGCCCTGGCAGCCGGCCGAAGCCGAGATCACCGGCCTGATCGAGACGGCGGCCGCCGAGGCGGTGGATCGCGCCCTGCGGGCGCGGCTCGGTGCGCTGCGCCGTCCGATACGCCTCGCGGGAGCGGTCGAGCCCGCGCGCAATCCGGTACCGGTCCGCCCCGTCTTCACGGCGCGCCGTTCAGCGCAGCCGAGGCGGATCCCGGCCGCCAGCCTCGTCGGCGTCCGGCCTGAGGGCTGGGAGCTGCCCGGATCCGAGACCCTCGCGCTGGCCGGGCCGGACGCCGTGCGCGACGCGGTCGAGACCTTTCTCACCCTCGACGCCCGGACCGCCAAACGTCCGATCATCGCCGATCCGGCCGAGGCCTCGTTCGTGCGGGTAGTGACCCGCCTGTTCGCCCGCCGCGACGCGCTGCGGGTCGAGTTCCTGCGCCGGGCCGGGGAGGTCGTGGCCGGAACCCTTCATCTCGGTGCCGGGTCAGACGCGGTGCCTTGGCGCCGCGCGAAGGCCTGACCGGTCAATCCGCCGCGCGCGTTGCGGCTGTCGGAGCGCTCGCCGGGGCACTAGCTCGCCTCGATGACGCGCGACCCAACCCGCGGTCTCCCGACCGCCCCACGCCGGGCGTCCTCCGGCCGGGCGAACCCGCCCCGTGAGACCGGAGACGCGGATCGTGTCGCGGCCGTGCTCGCACGTCTGGCCGAAGCCGACCCGAATCCGAAGGCGGGGTTCGACCGGACCGATCCGTTTCGCCTCCTTGTGACAGTGCTGCTCTCGGCCCAATCCACCGGACCGACCGTCTCCCGCATCGCCGAGAAGCTGTTCTCAGAAGTTCAGGATCCGGCCGGCATGCTGGATCTGGGCGAGGCGCGCATCACCGAGATCATCCGGCCGGTCGGGCTCGGGCCGTCCAAGGCGCGCAATATCGTCAAACTCTCAGCAGCCCTGATGACGGAATTCGGCGGCACCGTTCCGCGCAGCGCCGCGGAGATGCGCCGCCTGCCGGGCATCGGCCGCAAGAGCGCGGAATTCACGGCGAACTTCGCATTCCATGAGCCAGTGATCGCGGTCGACACGCACGTCTTCCGGGTATCGAACAGGATCCCGCTCGCGCCGGGAGTCGACGTCGACGCCGTCGCCGACGGGCTCGCCCGGATCACGCCGGAGCGGTTCAAGGACGGCGCGCATGTCTGGCTGTTCCGCCACGGACGGGACACCTGCACGGCCCGCAAGCCGGCCTGCCCGCGCTGCCCCGTCGCGGATCTGTGCACCTGGCCGGGGAAGGCGACCTGAGAGCCGCTACTCGTCCTCGCCGAAGCGGTTGGCGAGCAATGCCTCGATGGCGTCGAGGCATTGCTCGGCATCCTGACCGACGGCCGTCACGGCGATGCGGGTGCCCATGGCGGCGCCCAGGGTGAGCAGGCCCATGATCGACCGGCCGCCGACCGTCTCGCCGGCCCGTGTCACCGTGACCGCGGCATGGTAGCGCTCGACGGTCTGCACGAACTTGGCGGAGGCGCGGGCATGCAGGCCGCGGCGGTTGATGATCGGCAGCATCCGTAGAAGCCCGCCCGCCGGCACCGGGACATCGTCGTCCGTCTCGAAAAGCTCGTCCATCGCCCTGGATGTGTCCCGCCCGATCCGCAGCTGCCAGCGCCGCTTGCGCCGAACCTAAACCATTGACCGGGCGTGTCGATCCCGAAGCGGTGCGCCCGTTACCGGCTACCACTCGTATTCGGCGCCGACCCCGAGGCTGGTGCGGCCGTCGCTGCCCGCCTCGCCCTTCAGTTTGATCCGCCGGGTCACGTCGAAATCGACGCCGACGGCCGTGTCGGCGGGCTTGGCACCGGCCTTCACGCCGACGCTCACCCGGTCCGAAATGTAGCGCGAGGCACCCAGCGCCGGCCCGCCGCTGGCTCCGGTCGAGACGTCGAGGCTGTCGAGCCCGAGGCCCTTGCGAGCCTGCTCGAACAGGTCGGGTCCGGCGGCGCCGCCCGAGAGCTGCGCGACCGCTTGCGCGAGCTGCAGGGCCTGGAACGGCGACAGGCCGCCGGCCGCCTTCTTGAACAGCAGGCGAGATAGGATCTCGTCCTGCGGCAGGATCGGATCCGAGGTCAGGGCAAATTGCGGCGCGTCCGCCGGCCCCGAGACTGCAACGCGCGCGGTCACATCGCCGGCCTTGGTCTCGGCGGCGAAATCAAGTTCGGGCGTGGTCAGGCTGCCCGCGAAGGTCAGCTTGCCGCGGCTGAAATCGAGGCGCTGTCCGACCAGTTCGAGGCGGCCGCGGCGCATCGCGAAGGCGCCGACGGCGTTGGGCGCCGCGGAGGTTCCGGTGACCCGGAGCGAGCCTCCGAGCTCCGCGTCGATCCCGCGGCCGCGCACGAAGATGCGGCTCGGCGCATCCACCGTCACGTCGAGGGTGGCGTCGAACGGTACGGCGGGCTTCTTCGGACGGCGCCCCGGGCTGACCGAGGCCTTCCGGTCCGCCCGCTGCGCCAGGCGCGCCCGAACCTCCGGCGGGGTGTTGACGTGGCGCACGCCCGGCAGGGGCCGAACGGTCGCGGGGAGTCGGTCCGGCACGGCGACGTCAATCGATACGACGTTCACCCGGCCAGCAATGCGCGGCGTCCGCACCAGCGGGCCGGCTAGCATGAGATCGGCGCTCGAGACGGCCGTCATCAGCGGACTCGAGACCAGCTCAGCCCTGTCGGCCACGACATGGAAGCTGCCGGGAAAGTCCGGCTGCAGGGCAACACGCCCGGTGACCGAGACCCGGCCGCCGTTGCGAGTCATGGCGTTGAGCTGCTCGACCACGAGGCTGTCGCCCTTGCCGGTGACCCGCCCCTCGATTCCGGTGAGCCGGATGCCGTTGAGCGGGTCGGTGAAGCTGCCGCCGGTCAGCACCGCAGCGCCCTGCGCCCGAGGCGCCGCCAGTGTGCCTGTGACGCCGCCGTCGATGGCGACCCGGCCGGTGACGCTCTGGCCGCCGACGCTCAGCAGGGAATTGGCCAGCGCCGCCTCAAGCGTCCCGCGGGCGCGCAGGTCGAGGGGGCCGCCGGGCTCGACCGGCAGCGTCCCGGCCACCGTCAGGGCGACACCGCGCCCGGCCGTCACGCGCCCGTCGAGGCTGGCCTTCCCGTCCGACAGGGACCCCTTGGCACTGGCATCGATGGGCGGCAGACCGGCCTGCCGGGTCTGGGGAGCCACCAGTTTGGCAATCGTGAACGCGTAGCGCCCCTCGGGCCGGTCGGCCGGCCCGCTCAGCTCCGCCTCGCCGTCCAGCGTCCCCGACAGCGCGAGATCGGGGGCGGCGATCCGGGCGAGCGACAGCGGCAGCGCGCGGAGCGCCACCCGCAGGTCGAGGTCGCGCCCGGCCCTGCCCGTGACCGTGACCCGCCCGGAGCCCGCCGCGATCGAGACGCCGTCGATCACCGCGCCTCCGTCGCGCAGGGTGATCGTGGCAGGTCCGCTCAGGGCAAAGTGATCGCCGCCGCGGGCAGCCGCGAACCGCTGGACCTCGATGCGCGTCTCCTCGGCCGGAACGAGCCGGGCGGCGGCGTCGAGGCCGAAGCCGCGGGCCTTGGCGGTCAGCGTCACGTCGCTGCCGTTCGGGTTGGCGACGGCGGCGAACCGGACCGCATCGATCTGCTGTCCGGCTGCAAGCAGACGGTCGGCGTCCAGACGCCCGTCCAGGACCGGATGGGCCCGGAGGTCGCGGCCTTTCAGGTCGGCCTCCAGCCGGGTCAGGCCGTAGGTCCCGTAGCGCAGGGCATTTCCGGTTGCCCGGATGACCGCATCCTGGCGTCCGTCGTCCCGGGTTAGGGCCACGCTGACATCGAGCCGTCCCGCCATCGGCTCCGGCGCCAGCGGTGAGAGATCCTCCAGATTGCCGGCCCGCACCGCCAGCGAACCGGCCGACAGCCAGGACTCGGCCGCGACCCTGGCGTTCCCGTCCACTGTGACGGAGCCGAGATTCAGCGCGAGCCGGTCGAGAACCCAGTCGGCCCCGGCGCGGGCGACATGGGCCTCCCCGGTGAGCGGCTTGCCGGCGACGTCGCCGCCGAGGCGCAGGCTACCGTCCGGCGCCAGGAGCGCGTCCCTCAGGATCGCCTCGACCCGCAGGTTCCGGATCGGCTTGCCGTCGGCCGTGGCCGCGGGCGCCGTCAGGATCGCCGCGAGGTCCGGGTGCTCGAGGGAGCCGGTAAGTCGTGCATCGATGCCGGCGCGCCCCGTCAGGCGTCCGTCGAGATCGGCGAGGCTCTTCAGATCGAGCCGGCCGGCCACATCGGCCTTGGCCGAAGTCGCCTCACCCTGGAGAGTCGCGGTCAGGCCGGTGCCTTCCAGGCGCAGGTGCTCGAATCCGTAGCCGTCATAGGATTGCGCGATCCGTCCCTGGAGGCTCGGCGCACGTCCCAGGGCGCGGTCCGCGGCCGCGAGGCCGGTGGCGAGGTTCGCCGTGGTCATGTCGAGATCGGCCGCCAGGGCCTTTCGGGCCGGATCGCCGCTGAGCCGCGCCTTGGCGTCCAGGCTGCCCGCAAGGCCGCGTCCGACGACGCCGGAGAAGACTGCGAGATCCGGCAGGGCGGCGGTGACGGTTCCGGTCAGCGTGTTCTGGCCGATGCGCCCGGCATAGGCGGCCCGCGCCGTGTCGGTGTCGAGCCGAAGCGCGGCGACCTCCACCACCCCGTCCGGCCCGGAGGTCGCCCGAAGCGTGAGCTGCGCGCGGCTTCCGAGGGCACGGCGCAGGGCCGGATCGGCGAGCCGCAGACCGTCGACGGTGCCGTCCGCGCTGATCGCGAAACGCTGCGCCGCGGGCTCGCCCTGCGGCTCGACGCCAAGGCGCGCCGCGATGTGCTCCAGGGCCGAGTCTCGGCTTCGCAGCCCCGCTGCATCGAGGCTGCCGTGGATCGTCGGCGCCGTGATCGACCCTTTCAGGCTGCCGTCGAACACGAGCTTGCCGATCTCAGCATCCCCGGCCCGGGTGACCGCCCCCTCGGTCGGCAAGGCACGGGCCTGGAGCGTCAGGTCGGCGATCCGGTCCTTGGACAGGCTGCCACCTGCCGCGAGACGGGCGGTGCGCGAGGTCAATTCAAGCCGGTCGATCCGGAAGGCGCCGCTGTCGGCGAAGGCCAGCCCACCTTCGAGCTTGGTCGTGCCCGCGAAAACCGAGGCGGCCGGCCCCGGCACGAGGCCCTCGATCTGCGCCGCGAGATCGAGGGCGAGCCGGCGCTCGGCACCGATCCGGGAGATTTTCGCGCCGCCCTTGGCGCCGATCTCCGGCCCGGCGGCGAAGTCGAGCTTGGCGGACCACGCGTCCAGCGTTCCCGTCCCGTCGAGATCGAAGTCGATGGGCGGCGCCCCCGGAATATTGGCCGCCCGCGAGAGCAGGCCTCCCGACGGCTCGATGAGGTTCGCCTTCACATCAAGACGATCGCCTGTCGGCACGTAGACCAAGCTGAGCAGGAACCGCCCGGCCGCATCGAGGCGCTGCGCCCGGGCCTGCAGGTCGAGTCCTTCGCTCGCTGCGCCGAGACGTGCGCGCCCCTCGGCCGAGAGTCGGGCCGGCTGCCCGGCGACTGCCTCGCCGAGCACCAGCTCGGCCAGCTTGAACCCCTTGATCTCGACCTTCACGGGCAAGTCCGGCAGCAGCTTGCCGTCGGGCTTGGCCTCGGGTGGGGTCGGACCGGGAACCGGGCGGCGCAGTATTTCGAGACGCCCGACCTCGAGGCTGTCCACCTCCAGCCGCCCCGACAGCAGAGCGAGCCGGCGCCAGATGATCCGCGCCTTGTCGAGCCGCAGCCAGACCCCGTCGCGGTCGCTCACCGCGACGTCGCGGATCGTGGCGTCGGACGACAGAGCGCCATCCACGGCGCCGATCGCCACCCGCGACGACGGTGTCGAGAGCGCCCGGGAGAGCAGCCCGCCGAGCACGGACTTGTCGCCCTCGTCGGCACGCGTCGGCGTGACGGCCGGCGCCAGAAGGAGGGCCAGGCCGATCAGGATGCAGGCCAGACCCTGCCTTGCCCTGCCGAAGGCCCGCCGCGCGTCCGTCAGCCCATGAACAACAGCCATTCAGAACGCCTGCCCCAGGCTGAGATACAGGACCGCCGGTCGCACGTGGCCGCCCTTGTAGGGGTCGAGCGGAAAGGCGAGATCCGCGCGGATCGGGCCGATCCCGGTGTAGTAGCGGAGGCCGATTCCGACCGATTTCCGGATCTTCTCGTCGAAATCCGGCACCGCGGAGGCGAAGGCCGTGCCTGCGTCGAAGAACGGCACCACTCCGATCGTGTCGGTGACCTTGATGCGGGCTTCCAGCGAGGCGTCCAGCACGCTGCGGCCGCCGATCGGCAGGTTGTAGGGCCCGATGGGACCGAGGGTCCGGTAGGGGTAGCCGCGTACCGAGCCGCCGCCACCCGCGAAGAAGCGGAAATTGTCCGGGATGTCGGCCAGTGGTGCGCCAGAGACCGAGCCGAACCCGATTCGGCCCGCCAGGATGTACCGGGCTTCCTCGTCGAGGGCATAGTAGGTCGAGCCCTGCGCTTTCGCGACCACAATGCCCGGCGACGAGACCGCGCCGGGATAGACGGCGAGCGACGCGATCGCCCGGACCCCGCGGGTCGGATCGAGGAGGTTGTCGGTGGAATCGTAGGTCACTGAGGCCGGCACGCCGATCAACCGGTAATGGACCGTGCCGAGGGCGTCCTTCGAGCGGCCGGCCTGGGCGTCGAGCCCGACCTGCGCCGAGAACGTGTCGGAGAAGCGGTGCCGGATCGCCGCCGACGCGCCGCCGCCATCCACCAGATAGCTCTGCTGCACCTCGCGGGTGACGAAGGCGTTGGCGAGGAGGTCGTTCCGGCTGCCCCAGAGCGCCGGCTGGACGTAGGTCGCCGACAGGCGCCCGCCGAGCCCGTTGGTGCCGATCCCGGCGATCTTGCGCTGGGTTGCGAACGGATCGTT